>NZ_JBPJZF010000002.1:0-888694 GCF_051216515.1 Variovorax frigidus | reverse complement strand
CATCGTGCTGGCGGACGGCACCGCCTTCGAGGGGGGCACGGCCCTCAACTTCGATCTGCCGATCCAGCCGCACACCTTCAGCGCGGGTTCGGTGATCCCCGTGTCCAGCGAACTGGCCGCGGCGATGCAGTTGCCGGGCGGCACGGTGCTGTCGGCCAACGTGCGCGATGCCTCGGGCCAGGTCCTCCACGCGGCCGGCAGCATCGTCGGCGAGAACGTGACGCTGCCGCAGGGCACGCGCTTCGACGCGGGCATGCGCCTGCCGGCAGGTGCCACGCTGGCTGCGATGGTCTGGCCCAAGGGCGTGGTGCTGCCGGGGGCCGGCACACGCTACGTGATGGCCCGCAACACCACCTTGCCGGTGGGTGCGCTGCTGCCCTCGGCCACCGACATCAAGCTTCCCGGCGGTGCGAAGTCGGTCGAGCTGCGCCCCGCAGGCGAGGGCCGGCTGTGGGCTGCGGCCCCCATGCTGCCGGAAGGCTCGCAATCGTGGTCGTTGCAACTGGTGGCCGGCGCCGACCTCGGCGCGGCCGATGCGCGCACGCTGCAGCAGCACCCGGTGGCGGGCGACCTGCGCCTGGCCGACACCCACTACGGCCTGTTCGCCAAGGCGCTGCCGTTCAAGGGCTCGTTCGGGTGGACGCAGCAGGCCATCGACGAGCTCGGCATCCCGGGTCTCGAAGCCGGGATGGAGATCACCGACGCGATCGCGCAGGAACTCAGCGGGGGTAACTACCAGACCGCCGCGGCGCTGTGCGCGGAGAACGCGGCCTATTGCGCGCCCATCTCTGCCTACACCTGGACGCAGGCCGCGGCCGACGAGCTCGGACTGCCGGAGGTCGTTGCTGGCAAGCCCATCGACGACCAGTGGCTGCGCGATGTCACCGGCGACCCGACGCAGAGTGCGGCCAACTACTGCTCGGCATTGCCCTTGCATTGCGCCTCCAGTGCCGTGACGGAATACGAACACCTGCCCGGCAGCACCCGCTTCAGCGTGCTGCGCACCGGCGCCGCCGACCTCGAACTGCGCGCCGCAGGCGACCTCGGCATGAACTCGCTGTTCGGCGTCTACACGGCCGGCGCCTCGTCGCAGGCCACGCAGGCCGGTGACCCGTACAACCTGCCGCGTGTCGTGGGCAGCAATGGCAAGGTGCTGGTCGACGGCAACGCAGGCTACGAGAAGCTCGTGGACGGCGGCACCGACAGTCTGGCGCGCGCCTGGTACCCGGCTGGCGGCGGCAACCTCACGCTGCAGGCCGGCGGCAACCTGACCGGCGAGGTGGCGCAGGCCATCACCGCGAATGGCGTCAACCGCCCCAACCCGAAAGACACGGGCGTGACGACCAACGACACCGCCAACTGGCTGTGGCGCCAGGGCAGCGGCAACGCGATCGGCGCGGGCGGTGACCAGCCCACGGCCTGGTGGATCAACTTCGGCAGCTACGTGACGCGCGGCGCCACCGACACCCTGGCCGGCTTCACCGGCTACGGCACGCTGGGCGGTGGCGATCTGCGCGTGGACGTGGGCGGCGATGCGGGCGTCGTGTCGCAGCGCGGCACGGCCATCCGCACCGGCACGGACAACCGGCGCAGCGAGGGCCTGGTGCTGGCCGTGGGCGGCACCGGCCGCGTGCTGGCCGATGGCAGCCTGGCGCTCACCGGCGGGGGCGACCTGAGCCTGCGCGTCGGCGGCGCACTCAACCCCTTGGCGCTCGATCCGTTGGACAACATCCAGACCAACGCGGTGCTCAACGGCGCGCTTGTCAACCTGCGCGGCGACGTGCAGTTGCAGGCCGGCGCGATGGGGACCCAGTCGCTCAGCTATTCCACGAGCCTGCTGTCCGAGCGCGACACCCGAGCCCTCGATCCGTTCTCGGCCGGGCGCGCGGTCACACAGGGAGGCATCCTGCTGGTGCCGGGCGATGCGGGCTACCAGCTGAACACGCGCGGCGACCTGGTCGTGACGGGCGCCAACGATGCGGGCCGCGCCGTGGTGCAAAACCGCACGCCCTTCACCGCCAGCGGCATCCAGGGCAGCGGCGACAGCTGGTTCACGCTGTGGACGCCGCACACCGCCATCCGCCTGTTCTCGGCCGGCGGCGACCTGACGCCGCAGATGACCAACGCCGCGGCGCTCTCGACCGACCTGGCGAACGTCTACCCGTCGATCCTGAGCGCGGTCGCGGCCAGCGGCAGCCTCTACTACGGCAGCATGGTCACGAACAGGGCGACAGGGGCGACCGGCGCACTGGTGCTGGCGCCATCGGCCAACAGCCTGCTGGAGTTCCTCGCCAGCGATTCGATCTACGGCGGCGGCTTCACCGTGAGCCCCTCGGGCGCGGCCGAGAGTGCGATGGCCACGCCTTTCCATCCGGCCTTCCAGGGCACGCTGGCGAACGGTACGGCGGTGAGCAACCTGTCCCGCGCCGGCAACACCATCGAGGATGGCCGGCCGCTGTTCGCGCTCGGGGCCAACACCGTGTCGGCCGGCAGCGAGCATGGCAGCGAACCCGTGCGCTTCTATGCGGTGAACGGCGACCTGGTGGGCGTGGCCACGGGCCGCATCAACGCATTCCAGTCCAACGACCCGACGCGCGCCGGCCAGACCTGGTACGAGGCCGGGCAGCCAGTCTGGATGATGGCCGGGCGCGACATCGTCGGCAGCGGCACGCCCATCGGCCAGGCCGTCAGTTCGGGCTTCGGCTTCGGCCCCACCTATGCGACCTCGGGCAACCTGTTCGCGCACAACGACCCGAGCGACGTGTCGGTGGTCTCGGCCGGTCGCGACATCCTCTACGGCAACTTCAGCATCGCCGGCCCCGGCACGCTGGAGATCAGCGCTGGGCGCCACATCCAGATGGAAGACCGCGCGGGCGTGGCCAGCCTGGGGCCGGTGGTGCCGGGCGATGCGCGGCCAGGCGCCAGCATCGCGATGCTGGCCGGCGTGGGTGCCAAGGGGGCCGACTACAGCGGCTTCCTGTCGCGCTACCTCGACGCGGCCAACCGCGCGCTGCGTGGCATGCCGCTGGCCAACCAGCCGGGCAAGGTCGTGAAGACCTATGAAGCCGAGCTGCTCGCGTGGCTGGCCGACAAGGACAACGGCCATGGCTTCCAGGGCACGCCGGTCGAGGCACGGGCCTTCTTCGATGCGCTGCCGGCCGAACAGCAGCGCATCTTTGCGCGGCAGGTTTACTTCGCCGAGCTGCAGGCCGGCGGGCGCGAGTACAACGATGCGGACGGCGCGCGCTTCGGCAGCTACTTGCGCGGGCGTAACGCCATCGCCGCGCTGTTCCCCGAGACTGGCGCGGACGGCCAGCCGATCGACTACCGCGGTGACCTCACGATGTACCGGGGTACGCGCACGACGGTCGCCGACGGCGTCAGCACGACCATCGTGCGCAGCGGCTTCGTGCGCACGCTGTTCGGCGGCGACATCCAGTTCATGACGCCGGGCGGCCGCCAGGTCTTCGGCGTCGAGGGCGAGGCTCCTCCGGCCAGTTCTGGCGTGCTGACCCAGGGCGCGGGCGACATCCACATCTATTCGCTGGGCAGCATCCTGCTGGGCCAGAGCCGGATCATGACCACCTTCGGAGGCGGCATCCTGGGCTGGTCGGCCGAGGGCGACATCAACGCGGGTCGGGGCTCCAAGACCACCGTGGTCTACACGCCACCCAAGCGCGTGTACGACCAGTGGGGCAACGTGACGCTGTCGTCGGATGTGCCGAGCACGGGCGCGGGCATCGCGACGCTGGCGCCGATCCCGGAAGTGCCGGCCGGTGACATCGACCTGATCGCGCCGTTGGGCACCATCGACGCAGGGGAGGCGGGCATCCGCGTCTCGGGCAACGTGAACCTCGCGGCCTTGCAGGTGGTGAACGCGGCCAACATCCAGGTCAAGGGCCAGTCGGTGGGCATCCCCACGATCGCGGCGGTGAACGTGGGCGCGCTGAGCAACGCCAGCGCTGCCGCCGCGCAGGCCGCGGGCGCGGCGCAGGAGGTGCTGCAGCGCGAACGCGTGGCGGCGCGCCAGAGCCTGCCGTCGGTGTTCACCGTGCGGGTGCTGGGCTTCGGCACCGAGGCGCTGCCGGTCGAGCCGGCCGACACCGGTGCGCGTTCTGCGCCCGGCGGCCTGCAGCGTGCCGTGCGCTACGACCCCGACAGCGCCTTCCAGCTGCTGGGCCAGGGTGCACTCGACCCGGCGCAGCGTGCGCGCCTCACCGAAGCGGAGCAGCGCCGGCTGCCGCGCTGAGCGGTTGCGGAAGGAACGGCGCCATCGATCGGTGGCGCCGTTCTTTTTTCATGAAGTTTTTGTGACAAACGACAGTGGCGTGTGCGCTGTTCCGTCTTGGATCAGGGCAGCACACCGCCAGGGGGTGGTGCGCGCCCGACGAACCCGAGCACCGACCGCCGCCATGCCCTCCTTCCTGCGATCCCCGCGCGCCGCGCTGCGCCTTTGCCTCTGGGCGGGATGCCTGCTGCTCGCGCCGGCCATGGCCGATGCAGCCGCGCCCGAGGCCAACGCCAGCGGCGTGTTCCTCAACGCCGAGGGCGAGGTGCTCACGGCCGCGCACGCGGTGGCCCACTGCAAGTCGCTGTTCGTGATCAAGGGCGCGCAGGTGGCCGAGGCCCGCGTGCGCGCTGTGGACGCCGTGCTCGACCTGGCCGTGCTGCACAGCACGCTCAAGCCCTACCTGAGCGCCACGCTGGCCCAGGCCGATGCCCTGCCTGCGGTCAGCATCGGCGTGTTCGCCGAAGCCTACGAGACGCTGCAGCACCTGCCCGATCGCGCGCTGCTGCGCAGCAACGCGATGACCGTGCCCGGCGTCGAGGGGCTGCATCTGCTGTCCGGCGCGCGGCCGGGCGCCAGCGGCACCGCGGTGCTGGGTGCCGACGGCCTGTTGCTGGGGGTGGTGGTCGAGCGCGTGGCCGCGGCGCCGCATGCCTCGGGCCACGTGCTGAGCCGCACCTCGTCCACGGCACCACTCACCGGCGCCACGCAGGTGCGCGCCGTGTCGGTGGCCGCCATCAAGCCCTTCCTGGCGGCGCACGGCATCGCCTTCTCGCAAAGCACCAGCGCCCAACTGGGCGCGCTCCAATCGCCGGCCGCACGTGCCTCGACGCTCTCCGTCGGCGTGCTCTGCGGCTGACCTCGACCGAATTCGATTCCCGGACCTCTCCATGACCTCTTCTCCTGTCTCGCCCCTCTCGACCATGCGCCGCGCCTGGGGCCGTCTGCTGCGCGCCTGCGGCCTGGTCGGCCTCGGCCTGGCGGCCTCGGGCACGCCGGCGCTGGCCGTGACGCCGATTCCGCAGCACTGGATCAGCTACGCCAACATGGCCGGCAACCAGCTGCAGTCCACGCTGAGCGACCCGGCCGACGCCGCCGTCCAGCGGCTGCATGCCTGGATGCAGGCGCGGCTGCTGCGCGAAGGCGCACCGCCACCGCCGCCGCTGGTGGTGCGGGTCTGGGTCGCGGCCGACGGGCGGGTCGAGCGGGTGGCCTTCGAGTCGCTGGGCGACGCGCAGGCCGACGCCGACCTGCGCACCCTGCTCACCGCGCAGCCCCTGAGCGAGCCGCCGCCGCGCGACATGCGCCAGCCCATGGTGCTGCAGCTCACGCTGAGCTTCACGGCCACCACCTGAGCGCCATGGCCTCGCGCGTGGGAGGGTGGCGCCGCGTGCTGGCGGCGGTCTGCATGGGCTGTGTGTGCACGCTCGCGTCGGCCGCCTCGCCCTGGCCGGTCGCGGGCCTGTCGGCGCTGGTCAAGGCCCAGGGACCGGCCGTGGTGCACATCGGGGTGGAGCGCGAGGCGACGCCGCCGCGGCGCTACAGCGACCGCGGGCTGCCGGGCGCCGAGCCCGCGGCCGACGCCCGCAGCTTCGGCACCGGCTTCATCCTCGAGTCCGACGGGCTGATCCTCACCAACGCGCACGTGGTCGCGCGCGGCACGCAGATCCGCGTGACGCTGCCCGACCGGCGCGAATTCAAGGCGCAGGTGGTGGGGCTCGATGCGGCCTCCGACATCGCGCTGCTGCGCATCGATGCGAAGGGCCTGCCCACGGTGCGCATCGGCGACCCGGCGCGCGCCGAGCCGGGCGACGGCGTGGTCGCGATCGGCTCGCCCTACGGCTTCGGCAACTCGGTCACCGCGGGCATCGTCAGTGCCAAGGGCCGGCTGCTGCCCGGCGCCGACGCGATGCAGTTCCTGCAGACCGACGTGCCGATCAACCCCGGCAATTCGGGCGGCCCGCTGTTCAACCTGCAGGGCGAGGTGATCGGCATCAACTCGCGCATCTACAGCCGCAGCGGCGGCTACCAGGGTCTGTCCTTCGCGATCCCGATCGACACCGCGATGCGCATCAAGGACCAGTTGCTCGCCACCGGCCGCGTCACGCGCGGGCGCATCGGCGTGTCGGTGCAGGAGGTCGGGCAGGCGCTGGCCGACACCTTCGGCCTGCCACGGCCCGCCGGCGCGCTGGTCAACGACGTGGCGCCGCGCGGCGCGGCCGAGCGCGGCGGCCTGCGGCCCGGCGACGTGATCCGCCAGGTGCAGGGGCGCGAGGTGGTGCAGGCGGCCGATGCGCTGGGCCTGATCGCCGACCAGCCGCCCGGCCGCACGCTGCGGCTGGTGGTCTGGCGCGACCGTGCCGAGCGCGTGATCGAGGTGCAGGTCGAGGGCTACGACGCGCCTCGGCCCGCGCCCGCGGCACCGTCGGCCCCGGCGCGCCTGGGCTTCGCGGTGCGGCCGCTGGCGCCGCACGAACAGCAGCTGCTGCGCGTCGAGGGCGGCCTGCTGGTGCAGCGCGTGAACGCGGCCGCATCGCGCGCCGGTGTGCAGGCCGGCGATCTGATCCTGGCGTTCAACGGCCAGCCGATCGACAGCGCCGAGACGCTGGCCAACGAACTCGAGGTCGCGGACGGTGCCGCGGCACTGCTGGTGCAACGCGGCGCGACCCGGCTCTTCGTGCCGATCTGTGCCCGCGTGGGCCAGGCGAAGTGTTGAAGCGGCGTCGGCACGGGGAGGCCGCCGGCCGCCGCGTTGTCACGGAAAGGTCATGCCGCCTGCCTACGATCCGCGGCGCACGCTCGCCGGGCGATTCTGTCGCGGCGCGACGCCTCGATGGGCATGGACAGCAGGACGCACGACTCCCCATGGCAAGCATGGCGCACCGCGCGCGCAATTGGTGGCTGGCGGGCTGCATGGCCGTGCTGAGCGCCGGCACGCCGCCGGCCGGCGCCGCCGTGACGGGCGAGCCGGTGGCCGAGGCCCTGTTCGACCTGCCCGCGCTGCCGCTCGACGAAGCGCTGGCGCGCTACGACGCGCTCACCCACCTCTCGGTCTTCTTCGCCTCGGCGCTGGTTGAGGGCCGGCGCAGCGCCGCGCTGCGCGGCCGCCACGCGCCGGCCGAGGCCTTGCACCGGCTGCTCGAAGGCAGCGGCCTGCAGGCACGCGCGGTGGCGCCCGATGCCTTCGTGCTGCAGCCGGCCGCGGCGACCGTTCCGCGCGCGGCCCCGGCAGCCGAGGCGAACGCGGGCCGTGCGAACCCGGACAACGCACGCGTGCAGGCCGCGCTGCTGCGGGCGCTGTGCGCGCGCGAAGACCTCGCCCTCGGGAGTTACCGGCTCGCCCTGCGCGTGCACATCGACGGCGCCGGACGCGTGGCGCAGGCCCGGCTGCTCGACACCACGGGCGATGCGCGGCGCGATGCGGCCGTCGTCGCGGCCGTGGCGCGGGCCGACCTCGCGCCGCCGCCGGCCGACCCGCACCAGCCCTTCGTCGTGCTGCTGCGCGCGCAACCCGCGGACGCGCCGCCGGTCTGCACGGCGCAGCCCTGACCGCACCCCATGAGCCACGCGAGCCTGTCCACCCTGCGCGAGCTGCTGACCCAGCGCTACGACGACCTCAAGCGGCGGCTGGCCTTTCGCCTGGGCTCGGTCGACCTGGCCAGCGACGCGCTGCATGACACCTGGGTCCGGCTCGACGAGCGCAAGGACGCGCTGGGCCCGATCGCCAATCCGGCCGCCTACCTGATGCGCATGGCGACCAACGTGGCGCTCGACCGCATCGAACGCGACAGGCGCTACATGGGCGCCGACGAGATCGATGCGCTGATGGACGAGATCGTCGACCCCGCGCCCGGCCCGGACGAACTGGCGGCGGCGCGCGACGAGATCGAGGCGCTGTCGCGGGTGATCGACAGCATGCCGCCGCGGCGCCGCGCGATCTTCCTCGCGGTGCGTGTGGACGAACTCTCGAACCAGGCCGCGGCGGCGCGCTTCGGCGTGTCGGCGCGGCTGATCGGGCTCGAGCTCAAGCGCGCCCACGAGTACTGCATGGCCCGCCGGCCGCACAAGGACGAATGAGTTGTTGTTTGCCGATCCGATGCCCGCCAACCGTCCTGTGAGGACGGCCCTCCGACCATGACCCTGTCCCGCCCCTTGCCCACCCCGCCACCGAGCGACGCCATCGCGCGCCAGGCCCGTGCGTGGATGGACCGCGTCGCGGCCGGCCGCATGACGCCGGCCGACGGCGACGCGCTGCGGCGCTGGTGCCGGGCCGACCCCGCGCACCAGGCCGCGCTGGCCGAGGCGCGGCGCGGCTGGTCGCTGCTGGGTGCGGCCGGTGCGCTGTCGGCCGCGCGCGCGCCGCAGCGCACGGTCGTGCGCTCGCCCTCGCGCCGCTGGTTCATCGGCGGCGGCCTGGGCTTCGCCACCGCGGCGGCGGCCGCGGCCATCGTGCATCCGCCGCTGGGGCTCTGGCCGTCGATGGACGAGCTGCAGGCCGACCACCGCACCGGCATCGGCGAACGCCGCAGCGTCGCGCTCGGCGGCGGCGTGCGCGTGGAGCTCAACACCCGCACCAGCATCGCGCTGCGGCCCGACGGCATCGCGCTGATCGCGGGCGAGGCGGCGGTCGACCTGCAGGGGCCGGGCAGCCGCATCACGGTGGAGGCGGACAAGGGCCGCGTGAGCGCCGACGGCGCGCGCTTCGAACTGCGCGGCGGGCCCGAGGGCATCTGCGTGAGCTGCCTGGCCGGCCGGGTCGAGGTCGCGCATGCGGCCGGCGTGCGCAATCTCGAGGCCGGCCAGCAGCTGGTCTACGACGCGCGCGGGCTCGGCCCCGCGCGCGTGGTCGACGCCGGCGCGCTGTCGCGGCTGTCGGCTTGGCGCGAGGGCTACCTGCGCTTCGTCGACACGCCGCTGGGCGAGGTGGTGGCCGAGATCAACCGCTACCGCGCGGGCCAGGTCGTGCTGCTCGACCGGCAACTGGCCGGCAAGCAGGTGACGGGCCGCTTCCAGATCGCCTCGCTCGACCGAGCGATCGCGCAGATCCAGCATTCGCTGGGGCTGGGTGTGCGCTCGCTGCCGGGCGGGCTCGTGCTGCTGAGCTGAGAACGTGCGAATGAACCTGCTGCGCACCCCGATCCCGCATCTGCGGTGCTCACCGCACGTGAGTGCGGCTCCGCTCCTCAACGCAGGCTCGGGGCGCTCGCGACGGTTCCTTCACACGTTCTGACGGCTGCCGGCGCCGCCGCGCTGTCACGAAATCTTCAAAAGAAAAGCTTGCCGATCCGGCCGGGCCCGTCGGTCTAGGTTCCAAGTGCCGCTCATTCGTCGCGGCGCACGGTTCACAGAAGAAGCATCGAGGGCATCACCATGGATACGCGCATTCACCACCCGGCCGGGGCCTCCACGTCGTCACACCGCGGGGGCCGCGGCGCACCGCACCTCACGCCGCTGGTGCAGGCCCTGATGCTGGCGCTGGCCGCCGGGGGCATGGTGGGCAGCGCCCATGCGCAACGCCCGCTCGGCGCGGCCTGGATGGCGCAGAAGAACCTGATCCAGGGCACGGCACAGGCCACGGGCCGCTTGCCCAATGGCCAGCCGGTGACCAGCCTCACGAACCCCACGCAGCAGCGCGACAGCGCGCAGGCGCAGCGTTCGCTCGACAACCTCAACCTCGCCGCGCGCGGCATCGCGGCGCAGCAGGCGGCCCAGGAAGCGGCGCGGCAGGCGGCGTTGAACGGCAACGCGGTGGTGCCCGATGGCCTCGTCGACGGCGGCCTCCAGGTCGACACCAACAGCCTCACGGCCGGCTGGTTGAACGCCAAGGCGCCGGTGCAGACGGCCGCGGGCGGGCGCACGGTGGTGGGCATCGAGCAGACCGACGAGAAGGCGATCCTGAACTGGGAGAGTTTCAACGTGGGCAGGAACACCACGGTGAAGTTCGACCAGTCGAAGGGGCGCAACGAGAAGGACGGTACCAACAGCTGGATCGCGCTCAACCGCATCAACGACCCGAGCGGCAAGCCGAGCCAGATCGCCGGCCAGATCCAGGCCGACGGCGCGGTCTACCTCGTCAACCGCAACGGCATCGTCTTCAACGGCAGCAGCCAGGTGAACACGCGCACGCTGATCGCCTCGTCGCTGGCCCTGTCCAACGCACAGTTCATGCGCGGCATCAACAACCCGACGGGCATGGCGCATCCCTGGTCGGGCAACGCGCTGCTGCCGGCCTTCGGCGACCATGCGCCGACGATGACGCGGGACTTCGAGCGCTCCGAAGCCTGGGCGCCGACGGCAGCGACACCGGGCATCGTCAGCGTGCAGGCCGGCGCGCAGATTCAGGTGGAGAAGGGCGGCAAGCTGATGCTGCTGGGCACGCAGGTGCGCAATGCGGGCCGACTCAACGCACGGGATGGCCAGGTCATCCTGGCTGCCGGCGAGCAGGTGTGGCTGTCGGAAGACATCAACGGCGTGCGCGGACTCGACGTGGCGGTGTCGGGGCCGATGCCCTACCTCACGCTCTTCTCCAACATCAATTCGGTCGTGAACAATGGGATGGGCGGCTGGCCCGATTTTCAGGCGCGCATGGCCGGCGAGATCCTCCCCGCGCTGGAGGCCCGCGCGGCGGCGCTCGACTACAACGTGTCGAACACCGGCTCGATCAATTCCGAGCGCGGCAACATCACGCTGCAGGCGCGTGATGTGCGTCAGCAGGGCGTGCTCACGGCCAGCACCGCGCTCAACAACCGCGACGGCAGCATCCGGCTGCGCGCCTGGGGGCAGGGCCAGTTGTTCGGCGGTCCGGGCATTTTCGAGGGCATGGACTACGGCTCCGCCAGCTGGTCGGCCGGAACGCTGACCATGGGCGAAGGCAGCGTGGCCCTGGTCATGCCCGATGCCAGCGACACCCACCAGATCGAGGCCACCGACCTGGCCATGCGCTACACGCCCGGTTCCATCAGCCTGTACGGCAAGCTGGTCGACCTGCGGCCGGGCAGCCTGACGATGGCGCCCTCGGGCCTCGTCGACATCGTGGCGGCCACGCTGCCCTATGTGGTCGGCAACAAGCAGACGATCACGCCCGGCTCCTTCGGCCGGAGCAGCGACACCAGCCGCATCTACATCGACAGCGGCGCGGTGGTCAGCACGGCGGGCCTGCAGGGCGTGTCGGTGCCGATCGAGCGCAACTTCATCGAGGTGGACCTGCGCATCAACGAGCTGCGTGATTCGCCGCTGCTGCGCGACAGCTGGCTGCGCGGCCAGAAGCTGATCGTCGACCGGCGCGCAAGCGGGGTGTTCAAGTACGGCCCGATGTCGGGCGTGCTGTGGGGCGGCGACGCCGGTGCCTGGCAGGGCACGCCGCTGGCCGACGTCTCGGGCTGGATCGGCGTGGGCAAGACCGATCTGCAGGAACTCTCCACCGCCGGCGGCAGCATCAACCTCAAGACCGCTGGGGATCTGGTCACCCGCGCGGGCTCGCTGCTGGACATCTCGGGCGGCTCGGTGCGCTACGCCGGCGGCTGGAACACCACCAGCAAGATCCGCAGCCAGGACGGCCGGCTGCACACCATGGCGGGGGCGTCTCCGGACCTGGTGTACGACGGCATTGCCGGGCGCTTCATCAGCGAGCACGTGCGCTGGAATGTCAACGAGACCTACGTCTCGCCGTTGCTGTCCGGCAAATCGTATGAGACTGGCTACACCGAAGGCCGCGGTGCCGGTGCGCTGCAGATGTACGTGGGGCAGGGCGTGGCGCTCGAGGGCGACATGGCCGGCGGCACCATCGTCGGCGAGCGCCAGCAAGGCGACGCCGGCACCGCCAAGGCCGGGATCTGGGGCTTCGGCGGCGGCAGCAACCCCGAATGGGCATGGAACCTCGGCGCGCTCACGATCTCCGATGCGCCCGAGCAGCTGGGCGCGGACTTCACGCGTGCCACCGCACTCGATGCGCGCTGGCGACGTGAGGACGGCACGAACGCCAGCTGGTTCGATGCCGGCATGCTGGAACGCAGCGGCCTGGGCAACATCCAGTTCCATGTGACCGGCAATTTCATTCTGACCAAGGACACGGAACTGACGCTGGCGCCCAAGGCAGAGTTCGCCGTACTTGCCAGCGCAGGCGATACCGCGTCACTCGATTTCCGGATCGACGGCATCTTGCGCAGCGCGGGCGGCTCGGTGACGCTGTTCAACCAGGAGTCCGTCGGCGGCAGCGTGACGCTGGGGGAGGGCGCTCGCATCGACATGAGCGGGCAATGGCACAACGAGACGATGGACGGCCGCGCGGTCGACGTGTTCGTGAAGGACGGCGGCACGATCTCGCTGGAAGCGTCCAGGCTGCATGTCGAGGGCCCTGCGGCCCTCGTCGTCTCCGGCGGTGGCCGGGGTTGGCGTGACGGCAGCAAGAAGAAGCTGGACATGGGCGATGCCGGCAGCATCCGCCTCGACGGCGTGGCCGGCAAGGACCTCGACCTGCTGGACCTCCAGGCCTTCGCGGCCGGCTCGGGCGGCTCGCTCGCGCTGGTGCTCGCGGAAGACAAGCTGAACATCGGCGGCAAGCCGGTGGCCGACGAGTGGCGCCTGCCGACCACGCTCTACGGCAACCGCGGCTTCCGTGCCGTGTCGCTGGAAGTACCCGGCCCGGTCGACATCGCCGACGGTGCGCAGATCGCGCTCACGCCGCTCGGTTGGGACATGGTCGGCGTCGACCACGAAGCGATCTCCAGCGGCAGCCGCCTCGGCGACCTGCTGACGGCCTCGCAGTTGCGGCCCGAGGAGCGGTTGACGCGCGCGCGGGCGTCCCTGAGCCTCTCGACCGCAGGCCAGGGCGATCTGCGGGTGGGCCAGGACGCGAGCGTCCGGGTCGACACCGGCGGTACGTTGTCGCTGAACGGTGTCGCCGTCGATGTCCGGGGCACGGTCGAGGCGCCGGCCGGTGCGATCACCGTGAGTGCGGGCACCACGTTGAGCCTGGCCGAGGGTGCGAGCCTGCTGGCGCGCGGTGCGGCGGTGGTCCATCACGACGCCCGGGGCCGGCGCGTCGGCCGCGTGCTCGACGGCGGGAGCGTCACGCTCAGGGCGGCCGATCTGGCGCTGGAGGCGGGTTCGCTGATCGATGTCTCGGGCACGAACGCCATGCTCGACAGCGTGTCGTCCGGCCCGCCGCGAGAAAGCATGGGTCAGTGGGTGGCCAGCCATGGCGGCAGCATCGCGATCACCGGCAAGGGCCTGATCGCAAGCCGCCTGGTCGCGCGGGCCGGCGGCGCTGGCGCGCATGGCGGTTCGCTGTCGCTCGTCCACTCGGACCCCGCGGTGCAGAGCGACCCCGGGCAGATGCTGGTGCAGCAGTTCTGCGGCATCGTCGGCTTCTGCGATCCGTCGCAGGTGATCGGCGTGGATTTCTCGAAGGTGCTGGAAGACTACGGCATGCCCGGCTTCCCGCGGATGGTGCTGACGCAGGCCTTCATCGACGCGCTCAGCAACTCGCAGCGCGCGGGCGTGTCGATCACCGACGCGGCCTTGCCGACGGGTGGCGGCACGATCGACTTCGCGGCCCACGGTCTGGGCGACGACGCACTGGATGGTTTCCGCGACGGCATCGGCATCGACCTGCGCGCCATCCAGCCGACGCGTTCGCTGCTGACCGTGCGTCCCGGCGCGATGGCGTCGGGGGGCTTTGCAGACCTCGCGTTCAAGGCCAGTGGCCGGGTGGAACTGGGCGATGTGCATCTGAGTGCCGGACGCTCGATCACGGTGGATGGCGCGCTCACCCGCGCGCCGGGCGAGTCGGCCGGCGCCAGCCTGGTCGCGCCCTACATCGCGCTGCAACGCCGGAGCTCGACCGCCAAGGCCGCGCCCGCGGACGAACTGGCGGGCAGCCTGCAATTGCAGGCCGACGTGATCGATGTCTACGGCGGGCGCGATAGCAGTGCGCTCTACGGCCCGGCCAGCATTCGCGGCTTTGCACAGAACACCCTGGCGGCGAACGCGCTGCGCTTCACGATCGCCACGGCCAGTACCACTGGCGCACGCGATGCGACGCTCGACGTCGACGGCGCATTGCGCCTCGACGTGGGCCAGGCGTACCCGGCGACCGGTGTCGACGCGAAGATCATCGCCAGCCGCTCGATCGAGGTGCATTCGAACGGGGCCACGCCGGTGGCGCCGTTGTCCGCCGGTGGCGCGCTCACGTTGACGGCACCGGTGATCGCGCAGCACGGCGTGCTGCGCGCGCCTTTCGGGCAGATCACGCTGGCCGCCGGAGAACGGCTGGTGCTGGGTGCGGGCAGCCTCACGTCGGTCTCCGGCGATGGCCTGCTGGTGCCCTACGGCACGCTGCTCAACAACGAATACTGGGCCGATCCGTTCCTGCTCGAGGGCGAGCGCGGCATGGCTGCGCCACCGGAGAAGCGGGTGGTGCTGCAGGGGGCCTCGGTGGACGTGGCTGCCGGATCGGTGATCGACATCCGCGGTGGCGGCGACATGGTCGCGCGTGAATTCGTGCCGGGCAGCGGCGGCTCGCACGACATCCTCGCGGTGCGGGGTGCCTACGCCGTGGTGCCCGGCCATGCGTCGCCGGTGGACCCCGGTGTTTCGACCCGCTTGGGCCAGAGCCTCTGGCTGGCGGGCGGCAACGGCCTGGCGGCCGGCTGGTACACGCTGCTGCCGGCCAGCTACGCGGCGCTGCCGGGTGCCTTCCTGGTCCTGCCCACCGGCGCACCGGCCACGCTCGGCACACCGCTGGCCGGCACGGCGGTACGGTCGGACGGCTCGGTGGTGATGGCCGGCCGAGGCGGCAACGCGCTGGCCGGTTCGGCCGACGCCCACAGCGGCTGGTGGCAGGTGATGAACGGCGCGCAGTTGCGCCAGTACAGCGAATACAACGAGGCCCATGCCAACACCTTCTTCGCGTCCGAGGCCTTCAAGCTCACGCAGTACCGGCTGACCGGCATCGACGTCGTCACGCCGCGGCTGCCGATGGATGCGGGTGCGGTGGTGTTCCGCGCCTCACAGCAGTTGCAGCTCGGCGGCACCTTGCAGGCGCAGGGCGGCAAGGGGCCGGGCGGCGAGACCGGCCGCGGCGGCCTGGTCGATATCGTGGCGAACAAGATCGCCATCGTCGGTGCCGGGCAGGATCCGTCTGCGCTCCGCGCAGAGGGCTTCCTGGTGCTGGCGTCGGACATGCTTTCGAACTTCGGCGCGGGCAGCCTGCTGGTCGGCGGCACCCGTTCCGGCGATGCGCTCGGCCTGGCGCTGGACATCGAGGCCAGCGAGATCCTGGTGCGCAACGACGCGGGCAGTGCCCTCAGCGGCCCGGAGATCATCCTGGTCGCGACCGATGCGGTGAAGGTCGCGGACGGCAGCGTCATCCGCGCCGTCGGAAAGGCCGATGGCCGCGGCACCAACCTCATCGTCAAGCCGCAGCAGACCGCGGTCTATGCGGACCCCGACGGCCAGCTCGACGACAACTTTGACGGCGTGGTCGACAAGCTCGACGCCGCGGACGACGTGCTGGTCTCGCCGACGCGCGACTGGGGCGCATTGCTGCGGCTGTCGAACGCGGGAACGGCGCAGGTGGTGCGCTCGCCGGTCGACACGGCGCAGGGCGGACTGATGCAGATCGGCGCGGGCGCCACGCTGGCTGGCGGCGCATCGCTGCTGATCGACGCCACGCGCACGACTTCGCTGGCGCCGAGCGCGCGCCTGTCCGGCGAAGCGCTGTCGGTGGCCTCCGGGCGCATCGGGCTGGGCGGTGGCAGCGAAGGCCTGGTGCTCGGTGCCGAGTCGTTGGTGCAACTGGCCGACACGCGCGAACTCACCCTGCGCAGCTACGGCAGCATCGACTTCCACGGCAACGTGGACTTCGGCGGCGCCGGTCTTCGCAGCGTGGTGCTGGATGCGCAGCGTCTGTCGGGGCAGGGCGGTGACGTGGTGGTGGACGCCGCCCTGCTGACGCTGAGCAACAGCAGCGGAGCAGCCCTGGGCGGCAGCGCCGCCGGCGTCGGCAGCCTGCGTCTCACCGCCGACGAACTGCGACTGGGCAGCGGCGACAAACGGGTCGACGGATTCGCATCGATCGAACTCGGCGGCCGTCAGCGCGTGGTGGCCGTCGGCACCGGCAGTCTGGATGCGGGTGCGATCGATCTCGTGCTGCGCACCCCCGTGCTCACCGGCCAGCGCGGCGCGCGCCAGGCCGTGACGACCACCGGTGCATTGAACCTCGCGAACGCGCCCGGCGCCGCGTCGGCCGCCGAACTCGAGGACAGCCTGGGCACCTCGCTGTCGCTCACCGGCGGCTCGGTCGGTGTGGAGGGGCGCATCGTGGCGCTCGGCGGCAGCGTGTCGCTCAATGCCTTGACCGGCAACCTGAACCTGGCGGCAGGCTCGCGCATCGATGTCGGCGGCTTCGCCAAGGACTTCTTCGACGTGGCCGCCTATGCCGATGCAGGTCGCATCACGCTGCAGGCCGGCCAGGGCAACATCGTGCAGGCGGCCGGCTCGGCCCTCCACCTGGCGGCCCATGCCGGTGGCGGCAATGCCGGCACGCTGAGCGTGGAGACCGCAGGCGCGGGCACGGTGTCGCTGAGCGGTGACCTGCTGGCCCAGGCGGGCGCCGGTGGCAAGGGCGGAAGTTTTGCACTGAACATCGCCGAGCTGCCCGACTTCGGCGCACTCGCTGCGCGCCTCAATGCGGCGGGCTTCAACGCCGCGCGCGATTTCCGCGTGCGCAGCGGCGACGTGACCGTCGACGGCACCACGCGGGTGGAGGACTTCCGGCTCAGCGCCGACCAGGGCCGGGTGACGCTGGCCGGCACCATCGATGCGCGCTCGACCTATGGCGGGCGCATCGCGGTCGCCGGCGGCAGCGGCGTGACCATGGCGAGCGCCGCCTCGCTGCGGGCCGGCGCGACCGACGCCGAGCTGGGCTCGGGCCGGGTCACCCTCGAAGCGAGTGGGGGGCAACTCGACCTGCAGGGCGGCGTGATCGACGTCGGCGGCGGCGAGGGCGGCCGCGTGCGCCTGCGCGCGCACCAGAACGCAGGCCATGACGAGATCGCGGTGACGGCGCTGAACGCCACCGTCTCCGGCGCGCGTTCGGCGGTGCTGGAAGGCGTGACGGTGTATGACAGCACGTCGGTCGATGCCGTCAAGGCACAGGCCGTGGCCGAGGCGCAGCAGTTCGCATCCCACGCAGGTGCCGTGGCCCGGCGCCTCGGGCTGAGCCAGGTGAGCGTGATGCCGGGCATCGAGATCCGCAGCAACGGCGACCTGACCCTCGGCACCGACTGGAACCTGCACGACAGCTTCGGGACCGGCCTGCGCGAAGGCGGGCTGACGCTGCGGGCCGCAGGCAACCTGGTCGTCGGTGCCAATCTGAGCGATGGCTTCGATGCGGCGGGCCGCAACGGCGTGCTGCAGGACGCCGCCTCGTGGGACCTGCGGCTGGTGGCCGGTGCCGACCTGTCGGCGGCGAACGCGCTGTCGGTGCGCCAGCCCGCGCAACTGGCGGCGGGCAGTGGCAACGTGGTCGTCGGTACGGCCACGGCCGGCTATCTGGTGCGCACCGGCACGGGCGATCTGCAGCTGGCTGCGGGCCACGACCTCGACCTGGCGCACAAGGAGTCGGTCATCTACACGGCGGGCCGCAAGGACAGCACGGTGTGGGCCGATTTCACGACGGTGCCTTCGTCGGTCGAATTGCAAGGCGCGAGCTGGAATCCCATCATCGGGACGGTGGCGCTGCCCACGGCAGCCTATGGCGTGCAGGGCGGCAATCTGGAACTGCGTACCGGCGGCGACATCCGCTCGGTGGCGGTGCCCGAGGCCGAGGCGCAGTTCTTCGGCGAATGGCTGCGGCGTTTGGGGCGCAAGGAAATGGCGCTGACGCAAGACCCGAAGGTGGTCACGGTCGACATGCCGTTCCAGCCCGGCGAGCAGGCCACCTGGTTCGTGGACTACGCCAAGTTCAACCAGGGCGTCGGTGCGCTGGGCGGCGGCAACGTGACGGTGCAGGCCGGTGGCGGCATCAGCGATCTGTTGGTGGCCCAGCCGACGCACGGCCGGGTGCGCGGCGGACGCATGCCGGGCGAGGCCATGACGCTGATGCTCGGCAACGGCGGCGCGATGAACGTGACGGCCGAAGGCGCCATCCGTGGCGGCCAGTACTACATCGGGCGCGGCGAAGGCCACATCACGGCCGGAGAAATGACGGCGGGCTCGGGCGCACAGGCCCCGGTGCTGGCCATCGGCGACAGCGTGCTGGGCGTCACCACGCGCGGCGACCTGAACGTGAGCACGGTGGCCGACCCGTTGATGACCGATCAACGCTACACCAACTTCTTCCAGGGCAGCAGCCCGATCTACGGCGGCGTCATGAGCGGCTACACCGCACGCAGCGCGGTCGACCTGCGGTCGGTGGGTGGCGACTTGGTGGTGGGCACCGCGGACATCGCTCACCTGAAAGGGCAGGACACCTATCCCTCGAAGCTCAGCCTGACCGCGCTCAGCGGCTCGGTGAGCAACGAGATCGGCAGCTACAACCCGGTGCAGGGCGACGACCAGATGTACTGGGTGCCGCGCACCGGCCTGCTGTTCATGATGCCGTCGGCGCAGACCGAACTGCGCGTGCTGGCCGACAAGGACGTGCACCTGGGCGAGGTCGTCATGGCGCGCCTCTCGGCGGACATGCTGCCGCGGCCGTTCAACCCCATGCGGGATTTCACGTCGGGCCTGCGCACGTGGCTGATCGACACCACCGGGCAATCCTTCGGCATTCCGCAAAGCACCACCCCCGAACTGAACTGGCTGGCAGACGACCACGCGCCCAGCCGGATCTACGCGCGCTCTGGCGACATCGTGCGCCGCGTGTCGAGCAAGCTGGTGGCCAGCGAACAGCTCTGGCTGCGCGCCGGCGAAGACATCCGCGGGCTGCGGCTGGACCTGCGCAACAACCATGCGGACGACGCCTCGATGCTGGCCGCCGGCAAGGACGTCATCGGTCTCATCTCCGACCCGCAGCTGATGAACAACCCGAACACCACGTCCACCATCGGCATCCAGGGGCCGGGGGGCCTGCTGGTGTCGGCGGGACGCGATGTCTACAACGTCAACGCGATCAGCCAGGGCAACATCCAGCGCTGGGACACGAACAACTTCCCTGAAGAAACCAGCCGGGTGAAGTACCTGCCCGACGAGGGCGCATCGATCACCGTCATGGCCGGCCTGCAGGGCAAGAACCCGGACTACGCCGCCTTCGTGGCCGCCTACCTCGACCCGACCCGGGTGGCATCGATGCCCGAACATCTGGTGAGCGCGCTGGCCGACGGCACACGGGTGCCGCGCTACCTGCTCGACGCGCAGGAAACGCGCGCCAACGGGCAGGACAAGACCGTGCAGCGCGGACTCGTTTCCTACATGAAGGAGATGACCGGCGAATCGCTCGATCCGCTGGCGGCCTGGGCCCGTTTCCGGGCGCTGCCGGCATTGGCACAGGAGATGTTCGCGCGCCGCGTGTTCCAGCAGGAGCTGCGCGAAGCCGGACGCAACCAGAACACGCCGGACGCCAAGGGCGAGCCGGTCCATGGCGGCTACAACCGCGGTTATGCCGCCATCGAGACCCTGTTCCCGGGCAGCGACTGGAAGGGCAGCGTGCTGGCCGACAGCATGACGCTGCGCACCATGCGCGGCGGCGACATCGACGTGCTGGCGCCGGGTGGCCACCTGCAGGCGGCATCGCTCACGCGCATCCCGGCGGCCGGCGAGGGCATCGTGACCCTGGCCGGTGGCCACATCGGCCTGTTCGCCGACGACAGCGTGGTCGTCAACCGTTCGCGCATCCTGGCCTTCGTGCCCGAGGCGACCCAGCGCGGCAGCGACATGATCATCTGGTCGAGCAACGGCGACGTGGATGCGGGACGCGGCGCCAAGACCGTGCGCGTGCCGTCCAAGCCGATCGTCAAGACGGACGTCGACGGGGTGACCGTGGTGACCGAGCGCTCCGACATGAGCGGAAGCGGCATCGGCACCGTCGGCGACGGCGACGTCGACCTGATGGCGCCCAAGGGCACGATCAACGCTGGCGATGCCGGCATCCGCTTCGCCGGGAACCTCAATCTGGCCGCCTTGCACGTGCTCAACGTCGACAACATCGAAGGCGAGGGCGACATCACCGGATTGCCCGTGATCGCGGCGGTCAACATCGGCGCGCTGACCAATGCGAGCGCCGCGGCCGCGCAGGCCGCGACGGCGGCGCAAGAGGTGCTCCAGCGCGAACGCGCCGCGGCGCGCCAGGCGCTCCCCTCGGTGTTCACCGTGCGCGTGCTGGGCTTCGGCAGCGACGCGCCCGAGGGCACGCCGCGCGCGCAACCGCCGGCCGGCCGGGGCGGCAGCGCCGGCGCGCCAGGCCAGGCGCTCGAGGTGCTGGGCCAGATGGACCTGCCGGCGGCGAAACTGAGTCAGCTGACCGCGACGGAGCAGCGCAACCTGCGGCGCTGAGGGCGCGGTGCAAGGGCGGCCCTAAACTTGCGGAATGCTCGCCACCTCGGTTCCCCCTTCGGTTCCTTCCCCCGCCGTCACCGTCCACGGCGCCTGTCCCCACGATTGCCCCGACACCTGCGCGCTGGTCACCACCGTGCAGGACGGCGTGGCCGTCAAGCTGCAGGGCAACCCCGCGCATCCGCACACCGGCGGCGTGCTGTGCACCAAGGTCTCGCGCTACCTCGAGCGCAGCGTGCATCCCGAGCGCCTGCTCCATCCGATGAAACGCAGCGGGCCCAAGGGCTCGGGGCAGTTCGAGCGGGTGACGTGGGACGAGGCGCTGGACGCCATCGCCGAGCGCTTGCGCCAACTGACGGCCGGCGGCGACGCGAGCACCGTCCTGCCCTACAGCTATGCGGGCACCATGGGCCTGGTGCAGGGCGAGTCGATGGACCGCCGCTTCTTCCACAAGCTGGGTGCCTCGCTGCTGGACCGCACCATCTGCTCGACCGCGGGCGGCGAGGCGATGGCGCTGACGCTGGGCGGCAAGGTCGGCATGCGGGTCGAGTTCTTCGCCGAGGCCAAGCTGATCCTGATCTGGGGCAGCAACTCGATCGCCAGCAACCTGCACTTCTGGCGCCATGCCCAGGCGGCAAAGCGCGCCGGCGCGCGCCTGGTGTGCATCGACCCGCGCAAGACCGAGACGGCCGACAAGTGCGACGAACACATCGCGCTGCTGCCCGGCACCGACGGCGCGCTGGCGCTGGCGCTGATGCACGAGCTCATCGTGCACGACTGGCTCGACCACGACTACATCGAACGCCACACCGTGGGCTGGGACGCGCTGCGCGAACGCGCGCTGCAGTGGCCGCCGTCACGCGCCGCGGCGGTTTGCGGCGTGCCCGAGACGCAGATCGTCGCGCTGGCCCGCGACTACGGCCAGACGAAGCCCGCGGCCATCCGCCTGAACTACGGCATGCAGCGCGTGCGCGGCGGCGGCAACGCGGCACGTGCCGTGGCCTGCCTGCCCGCGCTGACGGGCGCCTGGCGGCACCGGGCCGGCGGCGTGCTGCTGAGCAGCTCGGGTGTCTATCCGATCGACCGCGCGACGCTGCAGCGGCCCGACCTGCTCGCGGGCCGCCGGCCGCGCACCATCAACATGAGCTGCATCGGCGACGCGCTCACGGGCGACGCACAGGCGCTGTCGGGTGGCGCGCCGGTGAAGGCGGTGGTGGTCTACAACAGCAACCCGGTGGCCGTTGCGCCGGAGTCGGCCAAGGTGGCGGCGGGCTTCGCGCGCGAAGACCTGTTCACCGTGGTGCTCGAGCAGTTCCAGACCGACACCGCCGACTACGCCGACTACCTGCTGCCCGCGAGCGTGCAGATCGAGCACTGGGACATCCACACCAGCTACGGCCACACCGACGTGCTGCTCAACCGCCCTGCGGTGGCACCGCGCGGCGAGGCGCGCAGCAATGCCTGGGTGTTCCGCGAACTCGCGCGGCGCATGGGCTTCGACGAACCCTGCTTCGCCGACGACGACGAGGCGCTGTGCCGTGCCGCGTTCGCGCCGGGTGCGATCGACGTCGCGCAGCTGCACGCGCAAGGCTTCACCACGCTGCGCTTGCCCGATGCGCCTTTTGCCGAGGGCAACTTCCCCACGCCCTCGGGGCGTTGCGAGTTCTTCAGCGAACGCCTGGCGGCCCAGGGCGCCGACGGCCTGCCCGACCATGTTCCCAACCATGAACCGGCGGGCAGCTCGACCGAATTTCCTTTGGCCATGATCTCGCCGCCGGCGCGCAACTTCCTGAACTCGACCTTCGTCAACGTGACCAGCCTGCGCGCCATCGAGGGCGAGCCGCTGCTGGAGATCCATGCCGACGACGCCGCGGCGCGCGGCATCGAGAGCGGCGCCATGGTGCGGGTGTTCAATGGGCGCGGCGAGCACCGCTGCCGCGCCGAGGTGTCGCGCCGCGCGCGCCCGGGCGTGGTGCACGGCCTGGGCATCTGGTGGCGCAAGCTGGGCCACGACGGCACCAACGTCAACGAGCTCACCAGCCAGCGGCTCACCGACATCGGCCGAGGCCCGACCTTCTACGACTGCCTGGTGCAGGTGGAGCGCGTGCCGTGAACCGTGTGCGGCGAGCGATCGTCGCGGCCGGCACGGTCGCGCTGGTCGGGCTCGCGGGCTGTGCCGACCTCGGCTACTACTGGCAGTCGGCCAACGGCCACATCGACGTGATGCGCGCGGCGCGTCCGGTGCCGCAGTGGCTGGACGATCCAACGACATCGGCACCGCTCCGGGCCAAGCTCGAGCTCACGCAGCGCATCCGTCGCTTCGCCGTGACCGAACTCGGGCTGCCCGACAACCGCAGCTACACCGGCTACGCCGATCTGCACCGCAATGCGGCGGTGTGGAACGTGGTGGCGGCGCCACCCTATTCGCTGACGCTGCAGACCTGGTGCTTCCCGGTGGCGGGCTGCGTGGGCTACCGCGGCTACTACGACGAAGCGCTGGCGCAGGCCGAGGCGCAGAGCCAGCGCGCCAAGGGGCTGGAGGTGTCGGTGTATCCGGTGCCCGCCTACTCGACGCTCGGCTGGCTCAACTGGGCCGGCGGCGATCCGCTGCTGAGCACCTTCATCGGTTATCCGGAAGGCGAACTCGCGCGGCTGATCTTCCACGAACTCTCGCACCAGCTGGTGTACGTGGCGGACGACACCTCGTTCAACGAGTCCTTCGCCACCGCGGTCGAGCGCATCGGCGGTGCGCGCTGGCTCGCCACCCAGGCGAGCGAGGCGGCGCGCACCGAGTACGCGCAGTTCGACGCGCGGCGCCAGCAGTTTCGCGCGCTCACGCTGGCCACGCGCCGGCGGCTGCAGGCGGTCTACAGCTCGCCGCAGGCGATGGCCAAGGACTGGGCCGCGGTCGAGGTGCAGAAGGGCGAGGTGATGGCGGCGTTCCGCGCCGAATTCGCCGTGCTGCGCAGCGGTTGGCCGCCGCAGCGGCAGGCGGCCTACGACGGTTGGGTGGCGCGCGCCAACAACGCGGCCTTCGGCGCGCAGGCGGCCTACGACGACCTGGTGCCGGGCTTCGAGGCCCTGTTCGAGCGCGAGGGCCGCGAATGGCCGCGCTTCTACGCCGAGGTCCGGCGCCTGGCGGCCTTGCCCAAGACCGAGCGGCATGCGGCATTGCAGGCCGGATCGGCGCTCACGGCGCAGCGCTCAACGGAGTGATTCGATCAGGTCGATGTACTTCTGCTTGGCTTCGTCGGCCGACAGGCCCTTCTGCGCGGTCCAGGCGTCCCATTTGGCGCGCGCGACCACGTCGCTGAAGCTGGGACGCTTGGCCGTGTTGTCGCTCTCGGTGGCCTGCTTGAAGAGCCCGTAGATCTTCAGCAGCGTCGGGTTGTCGGGGCGTTCTGCCAGCAGCTTGGAGTTGGCCTGGGCGGCTTCGAAGAGGGATTGCAGGTCGGACATGAAGAGGCACTCGGGGAAACAGGGGAGGGCATCTTAAGTGAGCCTCAGTCGTGCAGCCCGGCGCGCGCCAGCTCGACGTCCAGCCGCTCGCGCGCGTCGGCCGGCGTCAGGGCCGCGGCTTTCTCGTAGAGCGCCATCGCGTCGGCCAGGCGCGCTTCGCCCTCGAGCATCAGCAGCCCGCGGCCGTATTCCATCCAGCCGCTGGCCGATGCAGGGTTGAGCGCGACCCCGCGCTCGAACAGCGCGAGCGCGGTCTCGGCGCGCACGCCGTAGGTCATGCGTCCGACCAGCGGGCCGACCTTGTCGATCACCTCGGCATGGAAGGCGCCCAGCGCCAGATGGGCATCGGCGTGCCGGGGTTGGAGTGCGATCACCCGTTCGAGCACCCCCTTGACCTTGCTGCCCAGCCCCTGGGCGAGCGCGCGTGCCACGCTGATGCCCTGGGCGTAGCGGCCGAGTGCGTAGGCCTCCCAGAACAGCGCGTGGCAATTGTCGGGCTCGACCGCGGCCTGGCCGGCGGCCCGCTCGGCCACCTGCAGGAACAAGGCGAGCCGGACACTCTCGCGCGGTTCCAGATAGTTGGCATACACCGCCGTCGCCTGGTTGGCCAGCGTCAGGCCTTCGGAGCCGAGCTGCAGCCCGAGGGCTGCCGCCTGGGCGAACTCGCCGTTGTGGTACATCGCCCAGCCCTCGGCCAGCGGCGGCAGCGTCGGGGCCGGTCCGGCATGGCCGGCGTGCAGTCGCGGCCACTGGGTCAGCAGGCTCAGCCGGTCGAAGCGCGGCATGTCGTCATAGGGGAAGGGGACCCAATGCAGGGTCGTCCCGGCATCGGTCACGGGGCCGCGACAGCCCGGGGGCAACAGGGAGAGGGGTTGGAAATCCTGCGTGGCCATGGTGTTGTCTCGCGTGCTGGCTGCGTCGTTGTCGGGTCCGCTGGCCGGTTCTTTTTCTGTCGTCGCTAGGCTGTCAGGGCCGCATCTTCGCCTTCGTAGGCTCGGCTCAATGTCAGCAAATGCCGGCGCTGTTCGGGTGCAAGGTAGGGGGTGAGCAGGTGCAGCGTGTGGTGGGCGCCGCGCAACAGGGCGCCCTGGGCATGGGCAGGTTCGAGCGCCTCGCGCGGGTTGCGCACGTACTCGTAGCTCAGCCAGTAGGTCAGCACCACCACCATGCTCTGGGCCAGGGTGTCGACCTCGCGCGGGTCGATGTCGAGGTGGCCGGCGCGGTCCAGGCCCGACAGCAGTACGCGAATGGCCGCGGCCTTGTTCTTCAGCACCAGCTGGAATTGCGTTTCCAGGTGCCGGTTCTTGCTCAGCAGGTCGTTCAGGTCGCGGTACAGGAAGCGGTAGCGCCACAGCAGCTCGAACAGGCTGTGCATGAAGAACCAGGCGTCTTCGACATCCCCGACGCCTTCGCTGGCGTGCAGCAGTTCGTCGAGTTCGGCCTCGTACTGGCTGTAGAGCCGGTTGATCAGCTCGTCCTTGGCCGGGTAGTGGTAGTAGAGGTTGCCGGGACTGATGTTCAGTTCGCCGGCCACGAGCGTCGTCGACACGTTCGGCTCACCGAAACGATTGAACAGATCGAGCGCTGCTTCGAGGATGCGCTCGGCAGTGCGGCGCGGCGCCTTCTTGGCCATAAATCCGCCTTGTGATGTCAGCCGTTTTTTGTCTCTGGCCCCACTCTAGCGCAAGTGGATGCCACCCGGGTGACGCCGGTCGCGGGAAGGCCGCGCCGCGGCGCGGGGCTTCTCAGCCTTCGCTGCGCGGCGTGCGGCGGCGCGGCGGCCGCGGCGTCTCGGTCGTGTCCGCCTCGGGGGACGTCATCTTGAGCCGGGCTTCGAGGGCCTCGACCCGCGCGCGCAGGGCCTCGAACTCCTCGACGGAAGGGTAGCCGAGTTGGGTCAGCGCACGCGCGACCCGTTCCTCGAAGATGTTCTCGAGCTTGCCCCAGCCGGCGGCGGTCTTGGTGCCGAGCTCGCTGGCCAGGCCGGCCATGCGGCTCTGGGCCTGGGCCAGCGTTTCCTCTGCGGCCTGCTGGGTCTTCTTCTGCATGCCGGTGCCGTCCTTGACCAGCGCCTCGAAGGCCTTGCTGCCTTCCTGCTGCATCTTGGCGAAGGCACCCAGGCCGGCCAGCCAGATCTGCTGGGCGGAGTCCTTGATCGGGTCGGCCTTCTTGTCGTCGTCCTTCGTTGCCATGGCGTGGTTCCTCAGTCTTCCTTGCTGACGGCGACGCGGTACCCGTGGGTCTTGAGCAGCGAATGCTGGCGCGAAGCCTCGAGGTCGTTGGCGACCATCTCGCTGATCATCTCATCGAGCGTGATCTCGGGGATCCAGCCCAGGTCCTTCTTGGCCAGTGAGGGGTCGCCCAGCAGGGTCTCGACCTCGGCGGGACGGAAGTAGCGCGGGTCGACCGAGACGACCACATCGCCCGGCTTCACGCCCGGTGCCGAGTCACCCTCGACGCTGCGCACCACGGCCTTCTCTTCCACGCCGGTGCCGACGAAGTCGAGCGTGATGCCCAGCTCGGCCGCGGTCTTGCGCACGAAGTCGCGCACGCTGTACTGCACGCCGGTGGCGATCACGTAGTCCTTGGCGTTGTCCTGCTGCAGCATCATCCACTGCATGCGCACATAGTCCTTGGCGTGGCCCCAGTCGCGCAGCGCGTCGAGGTTGCCGACGAACAGGCAGGCTTCCAGGCCCTGCGCGATGTTGCACAGGCCGCGCGTGATCTTGCGCGTGACGAAGGTCTCGCCGCGGCGCGGGCTCTCGTGGTTGAACAGCACGCCGTTGCAGGCGTACATGCCGTAGGCCTCGCGGTAGTTCTTGGTGATCCAGTAGGCGTAGAGCTTGGCCACGCCGTAAGGGCTGCGCGGATAGAAGGGCGTGCTCTCGCGCTGCGGAATCTCCTGCACCAGGCCGTACAGCTCGCTGGTGCTGGCCTGGTAGAAGCGCGTCTTTTCCTGCATTCCCAGCAGGCGGATGGCCTCGAGCAGCCGAAGCGTGCCGATGGCATCGACGTCGGCCGTGTATTCGGGCGCCTCGAAGCTCACGGCCACATGGCTCTGTGCGCCCAGGTTGTAGATCTCGTCGGGCTGCACCTGCTGCACGATGCGCGTCAGGTTGCTGGTGTCGGTCAGGTCGCCGTAGTGCAGGTGCAGCTTGCGGTTCTTCTCGTGCGGGTCCTGGTAGAGGTGGTCGATGCGGTCGGTGTTGAACGACGATGCACGGCGCTTGATGCCGTGCACCTCGTAGCCCTTGTCCAGCAGGAATTCCGCCAGGTAGGAGCCGTCCTGGCCGGTGATACCGGTGATGAGTGCTTTCTTATGGGTCATAGGGTGCCTATTTTGTGCGTGCGGCGAGTTGGGGGACTCGGCCATAGGTGTCGTCGAAGCGCACGATGTCGTCTTCGCCGAGGTAGCTGCCGGACTGGACCTCGATGACTTCGAGCATCGTCTTGCCTGGGTTCTCCAGCCGATGGACCGTGCCCAACGGGATGTAGACCGACTCATTTTCGCGCACCAGGATGGTCTCCTCGTCGCGCGTGACCTTGGCCGTGCCCTTGACCACCACCCAGTGCTCGGCGCGGTGATAGTGCATCTGCAGCGACAGCTTGGCACCGGGCTTGACGGTCAGGCGCTTGACCTGGAAGCGCTCGCCGTTGTCGACGCTGTCGTAGGCGCCCCAGGGGCGCGCGACGCGGCGGTGCTCGGTCGCCTCGTTGCGGCCTTCGCGGTTCAGCATGGCGACCACGTCCTTGACCTGCTCGGCGCAGGCGGCGCTGGCCACCAGCACCGCATCCTGCGTGTCCACGATGATCAGGTCCTCGGTGCCCAGCGCCACCACGGGGCGCAGCGGCGCGTGAACGAAGGTGTTGCGCGCATTCAGCGCGCTGGCCATGCCGCTCAGGCGGTTGCCGTCGTCGTCGGCCGGGTAGAGCTCGGCCACGGCGTTCCAGCTGCCCACGTCGCTCCAGGCGCCGGCGAAGGGCACGACGGCGATCTGGCGGTGTTTCTCGAGCACGGCGTAGTCGATGCTTTCGCTGCGGCAGGCCTCGAAGGCCTCACGGTTCAGGCGCACGAAGCTGCCGTCGGTGACCGGGGCCTGCGTGGCCTGCTGGCAGGCGGCGAGGATGTCCGGCGCGTGCTCGCGCAGCGCCGCGATCAGCGTGGAGGCCTGGACCAGGAAGATGCCCGCGTTCCAGAAGTAGCCGCCCTTGAGCAGCAGCGATTGCGCGGTGGCGGCGTTGGGCTTTTCGACGAAGCGCACCACCGCCTGGCTGGTCGGCGCGCCGGCCAGCGCCGCGCCCGCCTCGATGTAGCCGTAGGCAGTGCTGGGAAAGGTCGGCACCACGCCGAAGGTCACGATGTTGCCGGCCAGCGCGGCGTCGATGCCGGATCGCACCGTCTGGGCGAACAGCGCGGCATCGGGGATGTGATGGTCAGCCGGTGCGAAGAGCAGCAGATCCTCGGGCGCAGCCAGCAGGGCCGCCACGGCCATGGCGGCCGCCGTGTTCCGGCCCATGGGCTCGAGCACCTGGGTGCCGCCGACGCCGGCGGCGTCCATGGCTTCCTGCACGAGAAAGCGGTGGTCGTCGGCCGCCACGCAGGTGACGCGCTGGTTCAGCACCTGCAGGCGCTCCAGCGTCAGGCGCAACAGGCTCTTGCCGTCGATCAGCGGCGCGAACTGCTTGGGCAGCGATTTCCGCGACAGCGGCCACAACCGCGTGCCGCTGCCACCGCAAAGAACGACCGGATGTATGGAATTTGTCATGGTATTTCGCGGAAATTGAGAGAGCCCTGGAGCAGCAACACCGAATGGGGCGTTGGCCTGAGTGATGTAACTAAGTAAAACTAAAGTGCGCCTACTGTAGCGCCTGATTGTTTCTAATCGTGTGCCTCATTTGGCGTATTCCCCTATTTTTTGGCCAGAAGGCGAGATGTAAGCATTGGCATGGCACCTACACCTGGTTTCGACCTCTGCAGCAGATCCGATACGGCCATGCCCGAAACGTCATGGGCTTGCAATGTGCCATGGATAATCCCTGGCAAGGACCGTCAGGCGGCCGATCCATCAGACCTAGAAGCTTCTCCCACATGATCCTTGTCACCGGCGGCGCCGGCTTCATCGGCGCCAACTTCGTACTCGACTGGCTGGCCCAAGCAGACGAGCCGATCGTCAATCTCGACAAGCTCACCTATGCGGGCAATCCAGAGACGCTGGCTTCGCTCAAGGATGACGCACGCCATATTTTCGTGCAAGGCGACATCGGCGACAGCGCGCTGGTCGATCGGCTGCTGGCCGAGCACCGGCCGCGCGCGATACTGAACTTCGCCGCCGAGTCGCACGTCGACCGTTCGATCCACGGGCCGGAGGACTTCGTCCAGACCAATGTGCTGGGCACCTTTCGCCTGCTCGAGTCGGTGCGCGGTTACTGGAGCGCACTGCCTGCTGGCGAGAAGGCCGCCTTCCGTTTCCTGCACGTGTCCACCGACGAGGTGTACGGTTCGCTGTCGGCCACCGACGCCGCCTTCACCGAAGAGCACAAGTACGAGCCCAACAGCCCCTACTCGGCCAGCAAGGCCGCCAGCGACCATCTGGTGCGGGCCTGGCACCACACCTACGGCCTGCCGGTGGTGACCACCAACTGCTCCAACAACTACGGGCCCTTCCATTTCCCCGAGAAGCTGATCCCGCTGATGATCGTGAACGCGCTGGCCGGCAAGCCGCTGCCGGTGTACGGCGACGGCATGCAGGTGCGCGACTGGCTCTATGTGAAGGACCATTGCAGCGCCATCCGCCGTGTGCTCGAAGCCGGCAAGCTCGGCGAGACCTACAACGTGGGCGGCTGGAACGAGAAGCCCAACATCGAGATCGTGCACACCGTCTGCGCACTGCTCGACGAACTGAGCCCGCGTGCCGACGGCCAGCCCTACAAGGCGCAGATCAGCTATGTGACCGACCGCCCGGGCCACGACCGCCGCTACGCGATCGATGCGCGCAAGCTCGAACGCGAGCTGGGCTGGAAGCCGGCCGAGACCTTCGACAGCGGCATCCGCAAGACCGTCGCCTGGTACCTCGCCAACGGCGACTGGGTGCGCAACGTCCAGAGCGGCGCGTACCGCGAATGGGTCGAGAAGCAATACGACGCGAAGGCCACGGCATGAAGCTGCTGCTGCTGGGCAAGGGCGGCCAGGTCGGTTGGGAGTTGCAGCGCAGTCTGGCGCCGCTCGGTGAGCTGGTGGCGCTGGACTTCGACAGCACGGAGTTCCACGCCGATTTCAGCCGCCCAGAACAACTGGCCGAGACCGTGCGGAAGGTGCGCCCCGACGTCATCGTCAATGCGGCTGCGCACACGGCCGTCGACAAGGCCGAGAGCGAGGCGGACTTCGCGCGCACCCTCAACGCGACCTCGCCCGGCGTGGTCGCCGAGGCCGCGCAGCAGATCGGCGCGCTGATGGTGCATTACTCCACCGACTACGTCTTCGACGGCAGCGGCAGCGCGCCGTGGAAAGAGGGCGACGCCACCGGGCCGCTGAGCGTCTACGGCCGCACCAAGCTCGAAGGCGAGCAGCTGGTAGCAGGCAACTGCGCCAGGCACCTGATCTTCCGCACCAGCTGGGTCTATGCGGCACGTGGCGGCAACTTCGCCAAGACCATGCTTCGCCTGGCCAAGGAGCGCGAGCGGCTGACCGTCATTGACGACCAGTTCGGCGCACCGACCGGCGCCGAACTGCTGGCCGACGTCACGGCCCATGCGATCCGCGCCACGCTGCTCGACCCGCAAAAGTCTGGTCTTTATCACCTGGTGGCCGGCGGCGAGACGACATGGCACGGCTACGCGCGCTTCGTCATCGCGCAGGCGCAGGCGGCCGGCGTCGACCTCAAGGCCGGCCCCGAGGCGGTCGACCCGGTGCCCACCAGTGCCTTCCCGACGCCCGCGACGCGCCCGCACAACTCGCGCCTGAACACCACCAAGCTGCAGTCGACCTTCGGCCTGACCCTGCCGCCCTGGCAGGTCGGCGTGGCCCGCATGCTGCGCGAAACGCTCTGAGAACGAGACCCAAGAAAATGACAAATCGCAAGGGCATCATCCTCGCCGGCGGCTCCGGCACCCGGCTGCATCCCGCCACGTTGGCGATGAGCAAGCAGCTGCTGCCCGTCTACGACAAGCCGATGATCTATTACCCGCTGAGCACCTTGATGCTCGGCGGCATCCGCGACGTGCTGATCATCAGCACGCCGCAGGACACGCCGCGCTTCCAGCAACTGCTGGGCGACGGCAGTCAGTGGGGCATGAACCTGCAGTACGCGGTGCAGCCGAGTCCCGACGGCCTGGCCCAGGCTTTCCTGATCGGCGAGCAGTTCCTCGGCAATGCGCCCAGCGCGCTGGTGCTGGGCGACAACATCTTCTACGGCCACGACTTCGCGCAGCTGCTCGGCGGTGCCGACGCGCAAGCCTCGGGCGCCACCGTCTTCGCGTACCACGTGCACGACCCGGAGCGCTACGGTGTGGTCGACTTCGACCCGCAGGGCAAGGCCCGCAGCATCGAGGAAAAGCCCGAGCGGCCCAAGAGCAACTATGCGGTCACGGGCCTGTACTTCTACGACAACCAGGTGGTGGACATCGCCAAGGCGGTCAAGCCGAGCGCGCGTGGCGAGCTCGAGATCACGGCCGTCAACCAGGCCTATCTGGGGCGCGATCAGCTGAACGTGCAAATCATGCAGCGCGGCTATGCGTGGCTGGATACCGGCACCCACGAGAGCTTGCTGGAAGCCGGCCAGTTCATCGCCACGCTGGAGCATCGGCAGGGTCTGAAGATCGCTTGTCCTGAAGAGATCGCCTGGCGTGCCGGGTTCATCGACAGCGAGCAACTGGCCAAACTGGCGGCGCCGCTGAAGAAGAGCGGCTACGGCAAATACCTGAACCATTTGCTGGCGGAAGGAGTGCGCGCATGAAGGCGACCCCTACGGCCATTCCGGACGTGCTGATCATCGAACCGAAGGTGTTTGGCGACGCGCGCGGCTTTTTCCTGGAGAGCTTCAACCAGAAGGCTTTCGACGAGGCTGTTGGCAGTCATGTCGAATTCGTTCAGGACAATCACTCCCGATCCGTGAAGAGCGTGCTCCGTGGACTGCACTTCCAGGTGCAGCAGCCGCAGGGAAAGCTGGTCCGGGTCACCCGCGGCCGGGTGTACGACGTCGGTGTGGACATCCGCAAGTCGTCCCCCACGTTCGGCGCCTGGGTGGGGGTGGAACTCAGCGAGGAGAACGGCAAGCAGCTGTGGCTTCCACAAGGCTTCGCGCACGGTTTTCTGGTGCTCACCGACACCGCCGATTTCCTCTACAAGACCACCGACTACTACGCGCCGGCGCACGAGCGATCCATCGCCTGGAATGACCCGGCGATCGGCATCGAATGGCCGCTGGCGGAGAACGGCGTCGAGACGCCCACCCTTTCCCTGAAGGACTCCGCAGCCGGCACGCTTCGAAGCGTCGTCGACGAGTTAGGTTGATGCGATTTCGCGTCGCCGCACATTGACAGCGCGTGACTCAGCGAACGTGTGCGCGCAAAGTTCGGGGGATAGGGCTGCGGCTATGCTTGCGCCGTCGCGTGCTCCATCGAAGCGACCCGTCGTTGAAACTCAGCTGGTGCAGCGAGAAAGATCCGATGCGGATCCCTTCCCGCGGCGAAGCTTTCCGGAGGTGTCGAGGCAAACCGGTTCGGACCCCGATGTGCTGTCGGGGCTGAAAAAAATAAAGAACTGTTCCAGTCGATGCTTGGAGGCCGATGTCTATAAAACGCAATGCCGCATGGAATCTTGTCGGCATGGGTGTTCCGCTGCTCTTCGGTGCGGCCGCCATTCCCTACCTGCTTCGAAATGTCGGGGTCGAGGCATTGGGCATCTTGACCCTGGTGTGGGCACTGATCGGCTATTTCAGCCTCTTCGACTTTGGTTTGGGTCGAGCGCTGACCCAACAGGTGGCTGTCTGTCGGGCGTCCTCCGATCAAAAGGATCTCCCCATACTGGTCAAGACCGGACTGCTGTTCACTGCTTGGGCAGGGGTGGGCGGCGGCACATTGCTGGCAGCCGCTGTCTATTTCTCCGGCGTCGACCTGCTGAACGTGAGCGCCAACCTGCGCGCATCCGTTTTCAACGCACTGTTGATAGCGGCCGTCGGGATTCCTTTGACGACGATCACTACCGGGCTTCGAGGCGTGCTGGAAGCCTACGAAGATTTCAAGACGGTGAACGCGCTGCGTATTCTGCTGGGGGTTGCGAATTTTGGGGGGCCGGTGCTGTGCGTGGCGTTCATCTCCCCGTCGCTCGAGGCCATGATCGCCAGTCTCGTGCTTTCGCGTTTGATCGTCATGGTCGCGCATTTACATCTCATGAACCGTCGGCTGCCGGCGGGTTGGAAGCAAGTTCCTTTCAATCGGAAAAAACTGCGAGAGCTCTTTTCATTCGGGGCCTGGATGACGGTGTCCAACATCGTCGGTCCGTTGATGGTGAGTGCAGACCGCTTCATCATTTCTTCGATGCTGGGCGCGGCTGTCGTGGCCTATTACACGGTGCCGTCCGAAGTCATGGCGCGGGTACTGATACTTCCCGCTGCCCTGACGGGGGCGCTGTTTCCCAGATTCTCGATGTTGTTGACGAGCGACGCCGATGCGGCGCGACGGCTTTACAAAAGTTCCCTTTTCATCGTCGCGGGGGTGATGCTGCCCGTCTGCCTGATCCTTGCCGTCTTGTCGCACTGGGGTCTCACCCTATGGCTCGGCAAAGACTTCGCGGATCAGTCCTGGGTCATCGCAGTGGTGTTGGCCTTGGGCATCGCATTGAACAGCGTTGCCTTCGTACCGTTTTCGGTCATTCAGGCCGCGGGCAACTCTTTCGTCACCGCAAAAATTCACTTGATCGAGCTGATTTTTTATATTCCCTTGATTATTTTCTCCCTGAAGAAGTTCGGTCTGGTCGGCGCAGCCGCCGTCTGGACATTGCGCGTCGGCGTTGATCTGATCGCACTTCTGTACGTCGCCCGGAAATCCGGCACGGCTGCGTATCAAGCAGGACGGTAAGGCATGGCCGAAAATTTGAATTTAATCGAGGGCGGAGTGATCGATTCCGACACGATGGCGCTCGACGAGGCGCGAGCCGCATCGACCGGCTGCGCGGCCGTGGTCGTGGGGTATCTCCCGGAGTTCGAGGTGCTGCTAAATCTGTTGCACTCGCTGTCGTCGCAGGTCGATCACCTGTTTCTGGTCGACAACGGCGGGGCCGCCGAGGTCGCCGCACGTGCCAAGGCCGACGGCGTGCGTGTCGAACTTATCGAACTGGGAGCGAATCTTGGCTTGGGGCGCGCCTTGAACGAGGGCTTCGTCCGCGCCCGCGACGCGGGGATGGCCTATGTCGCGACCTTCGATCAGGACAGCGATCCACCCAAGGACCTGATTGCGGGATTGAAAGAGGCGCATCGAAGGCTGCGGGGCCAGGGCATTGACTGCGCTGCGGTCGGACCGGTGTTCTTCGATCGGCGAGAAGTCGAGAAAAGATATTTTCCGTTCTACAGGGAGGTCGACGGGAAAATAACCTCGCAGCACGTGGATGCGTCGAGCGACCTGATCGAAACGGATGCATTGATCACCTCCGGCACGCTGGTGTGTATCGAGGCCTGGGCGAAATCGCGGTATGACGAGCGTTTCTTCGTCGACTACACCGATACCGACTGGTCTTTCCGCGTCCGGGCCCAAGGCGGGCGACTGTTTGGCTGCGCGAAGGTCGAAATGGGCCATGCGCTCTCGGATGCACGGCCCATCCGATTCATGGGGCTGAGTTTCTTCAGGTACTCGCCGATACGGCGCTACTTCTTCTACAGAAATAGCGTCTATTTCTGCAGGATGACATACGTCTCGACGGCCTGGCGCCGCCGGATCCTCGGATCATTGTCGATCCGATTGGTGGCAAACGTCTTCGTGGACGAGAAGAAGGTTCGCAGTCTGCAAATGATGCTGCGAGGGATTCGCCATGGCTTCAGCCGGCGCATGGGAGGGCTGCAATGACCGGCCATCCACAAGCACCGACCACCGGACCGGACGTCATGCCACAGTCAGGACGGATACCGATCGTCGAGTGGCTCTATACGCTCACCGTCTTGGAACTCTTCCTGGGCGGCGGTGGGCGACTGATCGAGATTGGGCCGATCACGGCTCGCATGCTCCTTTTCGCGGCCTGCCTGGGCTGCACGGCCCTGCTCGTGCTCTCGGGACGGGTGCGAGGAAACGGTTTTCTGCTGGCATGTCTGCTGCTGCTGGGCTTCACCGTCTCGCATTTGCCGGCGCTGATCTTCGGACTGATGAATGGCGGCCCGATCCGGGACATTTTCCTCGATGTCTCGCCGCTGCTGTACTGGCTCATGGTCCCGTTCTTCGCCATCGTCCTGCGGTCCGAGGAAATGATCGAAAGAACGGCGAATCTCATCAAATTCAGTTCGGTGGTGCTGGCGGTGTTTTACATCCTGTCGGTCTTCGGCCTGGCCTTCAATCTGATCGATTTTCCGGATTTCTATCGGCGCCTCGATTCGACGGGTGAGTTTTTCTTCCGTGGGGAGAATCTGTTCTTCTATAAGGGCTTTCTGTACCTCGGTATCGGCGTCATTTTCTTCCTGGCGCTGGGAGGGCGGCTCTGGCGGCTCTTCATGGCACTGCTGGTCGCCGCGCTGATCCTGACGCTGACACGGGGCCTCATCCTGTCCACAGCCATCGCGACTGTGCTTCTGCTCTGGCGCATGGGGCGCAGGCAGGCCTTGGCGATCGCGTTTCTCTGCATCGCATTCGCGGCCTTTTCCGTCTGGGTCTACCTGCCCACACTGAGCCGGACCGATCTGCTCGAGCAGCGTGCCATCTCGAACTCGATCCGTTTTGGCGACCTGGCATTCATGCTGGGGAACTTCGACTTGAAGACTATCCTGCTGGGCGAGGGATTCGGCGCCTTCATCAACGGGCGCCTGAGCATCGAGAACAGCTATTTGACGATCTGGTGGAAGATCGGGGCGCTGGCGCTGGCTTTCTGGATGCTGCCGCTCGCCTTGTCTTGGTACTACTTCTCCAGCATGAAGAGAAACTCGCCTCAGTATCGTCTGGCGATGGCCTTCTTTTTCGGTGTCATCCTGGTGTATGTCCAGACGGCGACCAATCCTTATTTGAACAATCCTATTGGACTTTCATTCGTGATCATGGCGGTTTTTTCCCTGAGGAAGCTGTCCGAGGGCGGTGCGCAAGCACCCGTGGACAAAGTGCGATGGCAGCCTCTGGCGCCATGCCATCCCGAGAACGAATCGGCACCAGGGAAGGCGTCCATTTCGTCAGCGGTGGTTGGCTGGAATCGGCACGCAGCATGATCTTCAAGAAAAATCCCCGGGAACTAAACATGATGATGGAAAGATTTTTCTCATGAATGGTGTCCAAGGCTCTTCCGTCTCGGTGGTCATGGCGGTGTACAACGGCACGGCCTATCTGACAGAGCAGTTGAGTTCGGTGCTGCGCGAACTTCATGACGGCGACGAACTAATTATTGTCGATGATTGTTCAAAAGACGGTTCCCGGGAGCTGGTTGCTCAGCTGACCGAGGGAGATCCGCGTGTCGTGGTCACACCCAACAAAGTCAATCTGGGTGTCCGGTTGACGTTCGAGCGTGGACTCTCATACGCGAAGAATCCTGTTGTTTTTCTTTGCGATCAGGACGACGTCTGGCTCACGGGGAAAAGGGATGCATTCGTTTCGATATTCGATCGGGAACCGGATGTGATGATCGTTTTGTCGGATGCCCAGATCATCGACGGTCGTGGGACGATCGTCGAACAGTCTTTCATGGCGACGCGTGGCGGCTTCAGGGGCGACGTTCTTCAGACCCTGGTGAAGAACTGCTATCTCGGCTGCGCCATGGCATTTCGTCGCTCGGTGCTGGCGGTTGCATTGCCGATTCCGGCGTTGGTGCCCATGCATGACATGTGGTTTGGGGTGATCGGGCGCGCCCTGGGCAAGACACATTACTTATCCAAACCCTATCTGCAATACAGAAGGCATGGCGCCAATGTCAGCCCTGAGCGCCGACAGGGCATGCTCCAGATGATCCGGTGGCGGGTCGCCCTGAGCTGGGCTTTCCTTGGCCGGCTTGCGGCTCGAAACCTGCGCCCAGCAAAAGAATGAAATAAAGTCATGAAAATCTCGATTATTACGGTTTGCTATAACAGCGCTGCGACGATTGGCTTCACGCTCGAATCCGTTGCGGCGCAAACATACAAGAATGTGGAGCACATTGTTATCGATGGGGGCTCAAAGGACGATACCCTGGGGGTCATCGCCCGACAGGGAAAGCATGTAGCACGCGTTGTATCAGAACCAGACAAGGGTATTTACGACGCGATGAACAAAGGCTTGGCGCTGGCGACAGGCGAAGTCATCGGATTCATCAATGCTGACGATTTTTATGCATCCCCTACGGTGCTGGAAAAAATCGCTCATGCGTTCGAAACGACTTCTACGGACAGTTGTTACGGCGACCTGTGTTATGTCGGACAGGAAGATACGACGCAGATCGTGCGGTACTGGAAGTCGTCCGAATTCAGGCCCCGAGCGTTCGAGGCCGGCTGGTGCCCGCCCCATCCCACTTTCTTCGTCAAAAAGAGCGTTTACGAGCGATTCGGCGGCTTCAATCTGGAGTACGCGGTGGCGGCCGATGTGGAGTTGATGGCACGATTCCTCGAGGTGAAGAAGATCAGCTACCGCTATATTCCTGAAGTTCTCGTGAAAATGAGAATGGGGGGTGTTTCAAACCGCAGCGTACGGGGTGTCCTGAGGCAAAATGTCGAGGTGAAGAAGGCCTTGCTGAGCTTGGGCTTGAGGTTTTCCTATCTCAAGTTTTTCCTTAATAAGTTGATTTCCAGGTCACTTCAATTCATTCGACGTCCTCAGAGCGCCAAATGATTTCTCTCGTCTGGATAGGCGTTGGGTCATCGCACGGTGAGGCTGAAGAGAAAGGCCATAGATGCAATTCATAGTAATCTGTTTTTTTGTCTCCCTGGCTGCGACACTTTTCGTGGTGAGAACCTCGGCGTCGCACGGTCGTGTCTCCGGAGACAGCGATCTTTCAGGGCCGCAAAAATTCCACACAAGGGTCGTCCCTCGAATTGGTGGCATATCGATCATGCTCGCCTGCTTGGCGGGACTCTTGACTGCATTTTTCCAGGGCCGCACCTATTGGTTCGAAATTGCGCTGCTACTCATTGCGGCTAGCCCTGCTTTTTTGGCAGGCTTCGTGGAAGATTTGACCAAGAAGGTGGGCGTTCTCGCGCGACTCGGCGCCACGATGGTTGCGGGCCTCGCCGCGGCCTTGCTTCTGGGAGCGGTCGTGCGCCGGACGGGCGTCGACTGGATCGATCTTCATCTGCTGTCGATTCCATTTATCTCGGTGGCCGTGACGTGTTTCGCGGTGGCGGGCCTTGCCAATGCGATCAACATCATCGACGGTTTCAATGGCCTTTCCTCGATGGTTGCCATCCTCATGTTCGGAAGCATCGGCTACATCGCGATTCAGACGGGCGACGCGCTGGTGCTCGGAATTTCGCTGATCATGATCGGCTCGATTGCTGGTTTTTTTGTGTGGAACTTTCCCGCAGGCCTTATTTTTCTGGGAGACGGCGGCGCATATTTTATCGGCTTCATGCTTGCGGAAAGCGTCATTTTGCTGGTGCTGAGAAATCCGGTGGTGTCTCCTTGGTATGCCGTACTTCTGTTCAGTTATCCAATTTTCGAAACGCTATTTTCCATTTATCGGCGGGTTATCGTGCGCCGCGTCTCGCCAGGCTCTCCCGACGGCGTTCACCTTCACAGCATTATCTATCGCCGCGTTTTGCGCTGGATGATCGCTGATTCAGAGAATTTAGGGAGCACGCTTCGTAATTCGATGACATCGCCATATCTCTGGCTTCTCAGTGGCATGGCCATATTTCCGGCGTCAATTTTTTGGGCAAATTCCTACATACTGTTTACTTTTGTTGTGGGTTTTTGTTTTTCCTATGTGTGGTTGTATCGGAAAATAATTCGTTTTAAGACGCCTAAGTGGATTGTCTTTCATTTGAAATGACGCATGTATGTCTATTAGAAAAAAACTACTGATTTTGATTCTTTCCGTTTTGATCGGAGGCCTGATTTTTGGCGCTCTGGGGCGAGGCCCGCTTCTGAGGAACAAAGCCCAAGGTATCCTGAAGATGGAAATGGGATTTGCCGAATACAAGAGATTCTCGGAACTTGCTGGAACGACCGAGAGCGTGCGTCGTTACGCCAAAACTTTCCCCATCCCAGACGAGAATCCTGATGCTTTCGTTCTGAAGGTCGTTCAGGAAAAATGGCTCGATCCGGTGCCTGTGATCAGTCGCCAGGACTCCCAGAGCGTTCCTGAAGTGTTGCTGAAACAGGAGCAGGATGAGCAGAAACGAGACCGTCTTACGTCTAGAAGTCGGGTATATGACCGGGACGATGCATTGAATCGCTCGCCCGCGGTCTACATGGGCGCGCAAATTTCGTTCGTGAATCGGGAAGCCGATGCCGCAGTAGCGTCCGCGACATGGCTTGGCGAATACTTCAAGGACATCGCCGTGCGGGAGTCCGCTCAGGATCTTGTCTCCCGCTGGGATGCAGAGAGCGTGCAGTTCTTCAATCGCGCTTCTGAAGCGAAGTTGCACCTGCATTTCGTTCTGCAACAGGCGCAGGTCCGCATCGATGGTTTCAAGCGCATCCTGGCGCTTTACCCGGACGCGTCGAAGCGGAGCGAGGGCCAAGTCGTGGAGATTCGGAAGGAGAGTGAGAAGTTTCTTCCTGCGTCTGTCCAACTCGTGGCTGCAGAGGCAGAGATGCTCAAGGCTCGAGAAGACCTGGCCAAACTCGATCGAGAAGCAGAGCAGTACGGTTTTGTGCAGAAGATCCTGGACTCGTTGAAGCCCGTGCTTGTTCAGACCGACACGGGTGTTACGACACTGAAGGAGATGACCCGTCTCCTCTCTGCTGCTCGCTTGGAGATGAAATCGGATGCCGAGTCTCAGCAGGCTTTCCAGATGCTTGCCGATATTTCGGATATCCAGTCTCGCTTTCTGACGAAGGCGAGCTTCGTGGCGCCTCCGGCGACGCTGGGGCGCCCCGAGCGGCCGGGCCCCCGCCTGGTGGCGTTGTTGGGCGGCTTTGCGATCGGAATCTTCATGGCGCTGTGGCTCTGGCGTCGGGAGTTGGTGCAAGCTGGTCGGCGCGCACTGCATGACACCGCGTCCTAAATATCTTCGGACGTCTAAACTTCTGTTCTCATGACCACCCCCGTCCTCAACATCCCCCCCCGCGACAAGGCCGAGATCCTGGCCCAGGCGCTGCCTTACATCCGCAAGTTCCACGGCAAGACCATCGTCATCAAGTACGGTGGCAACGCCATGACCGACCCGGCGCTGCAGGCCGACTTCGCCGAAGACGTCGTGCTGCTCAAGCTGGTCGGCATGAACCCGGTGGTGGTGCATGGCGGCGGCCCTCAGATCGAGGCTGCGCTCAACAAGCTCGGCAAGAAGGGCAGCTTCGTGCAGGGCATGCGGGTCACCGATGCCGAGACCATGGAGGTCGTCGAGTGGGTGCTGGCTGGCGAGGTGCAGCAGGACATCGTCGGCCTGATCAACCAGGCCGGCGGCAAGGCCGTGGGCCTGACCGGACGCGACGGCGGGCTGATCCGCGCGCAGAAGCTCAAGCTCGCCGATCGCAACGATCCCAACGTGCAGCACGACGTCGGGCAGGTGGGCGAGATCGTGTCGATCGACCCGAGCGTGGTGAAGGCGCTGCAGGATGATGCCTTCATCCCCGTCATCAGCCCGATCGGCTTCGGCGAGGAGAACGAGAGCTACAACATCAATGCCGACGTCGTGGCGGGCAAGCTGGCCACCGTGCTCAAGGCCGAGAAGCTGATGCTCTTGACCAACACGCCGGGCGTGCTCGACAAGGCCGGCAACCTGCTGACCGACCTGAGCGCGCGCGAGATCGACGAGCTGTTTGCCGACGGCACCATCTCCGGCGGCATGCTGCCCAAGATCGAGGGCGCGCTCGATGCCGCCAAGAGCGGTGTGAATGCGGTGCACATCATCGACGGCCGCGTGCCGCACGCGATGCTGCTGGAAATCCTTACGGACCAGGCCTACGGGACGATGATCCGGGCACGATAGGCTCGCCCCCAGTCTGCGCGCACTTCGTGTCGCTCCGCCAACCCCCTTCCGGGGGCGACACCAGCGGCCCGGCAAAGCCGGTTCCGCGGTGTCACTGGCTCGCCCCCCGGGGCTTTGCGCACTGCGTGTCGCTCCGCCAACCCCCTACCGGGGGCGACACTCGCGGCCCGGCGAAGCCGGTTCCGCGGTAGCAATGGGCTCTCCCCCGAGGGCTTGCGCACTGCGTGTCGCTTCGCCTTCCCCCTTTCGGGGGCGACACCAGCGGCCCGGCGAAGCCGGTTCCGCGGTGTCACACGCTGAAGGCATTCAGGGCTCGTAGCCGCGGGGATTGGCCTGCTGCCAGCGCCAGCTGTCGGCGCACATCGCATCGAGTCCGCGCCGCGCGCGCCAGCCCAGCGTGGATTGGGCGAGCGCCGGATCGCCCCAATAGGCCGGCACGTCGCCCGGCCGGCGCGGGCCGATCTCGCAGGCGATCTGCCGCCCGCTGGCGCGCTCGAAGGCCTTGACGACATCGAGCACCGATGCACCCGTGCCCGTGCCCAGGTTGAGCGTGACCAGTCCGGGCGCTTGCTCCGCATGGCGCAGCGCCGCGACATGGCCTTCGGCCAGATCCATCACGTGCACATAGTCGCGCACCCCCGTGCCGTCCGGTGTGGGGTAGTCGCCGCCATGCACCGACAGCTTGTCGCGCAGGCCGACGGCCACTTGGCAAACGAAGGGCATGAGGTTGTTGGGCTTGCCCTGCGGGTGTTCGCCGATCAGCCCGCTCTCGTGCGCACCGACGGGGTTGAAATAGCGCAACAGCGCGATGCGCCAGTCCGGTTGCGCGAGTTGCAGATCGATCAGTGCCTCTTCGACCATGCGCTTGGAGCGGCCATAGGGGTTGGCCGGCCGGCAGGGCGCGTCTTCGGGAATGGGCGAGCGCTCGGGCTCGCCGTAGACCGTGGCCGACGACGAGAAGATCAGCGTCTTCACGCCCGCCGCCTGCATCGCCGCGGCCAGCACCCAGGTGCCGTGCACGTTGTTGTCGTAGTAGGTGATTGGGTCGGCGACCGAGTCGCCGACCGCCTTGAGGCCTGCGAAGTGGATGACGCCTGCGATGTCGTGGGTGCGAAACACCTGGTCGAGCAAAGTGCGATCACGCACATCGCCTTCGATGAAGACCGGGGTGGTGCCGGTGATGCGTGCCAGCCGGTCGAGCACGCGAACGTCGCTGTTGCCGAGGTTGTCCAGAATCACCGGCACATAGCCGGCTTCGATCAAGGCCACGCAGGTATGGCTCCCGATGAAGCCTGCGCCGCCGGTCACCAGGATGTTCTTGTGCATCGCGTGTTCGTCCAAAGAGGTCAAAGGGGTATTCTGCGCGACGCGCGGACATCCGCAGGCGAGGCGCGCAGTTGGCGCGCACTCACGACCTTGTGCGAGAATCATTTTTTTACATATGCGCGCGCCGCCCATGCAAAACGAAGAGACCAGTGCTCCTCCGTCCCGGGACTCCGCTCCGCTTTCCGAGGCCTCACCGGTCGTTCGCAAGCGGCCGAAGCCCGGCGAGCGTCGCGTGCAGATCCTGCAGACCCTCGCGGCGATGCTGGAGCGGCCCGGCGCCGAGCGCGTGACCACGGCCGCGCTGGCGGCACAGCTCGATGTCAGCGAGGCGGCGCTCTATCGGCACTTCGCCAGCAAGGCGCAGATGTTCGAGGGGCTGATCGACTTCATCGAGCAGAGCGTATTCACGCTGGTCAACCAGATCGCCGAGCGCGATGGCGCGGGCCGCGAGCGGGCCGCGCGCATCGTGACGATGGTGGTGCAGTTCGCTGAGAAGAATCCCGGCATGACGCGCGTCATGGTGGGCGATGCGCTGGTCTACGAGAACGAGCGCCTGCAGAGCCGGATGAACCAGTTCTTCGACAAGATCGAGGCCACGCTGCGCCAGGTGCTGCGCGACGTCGCGGTGGCCGACGGCTCCGCGATGCCCACGGTCGATGCGCAGGTGCGTGCCGGCGCGCTCACCGCCTTCGTGGTCGGGCGGCTGCAGCGCTTCGTGCGTTCGGGCTTTCGGCGGCTGCCTTCGGAGCACCTGGACGCCGCCGTCCAATTGATGCTCTGAAAGAAGACAGCGTCGACGGCGCTCAGCCCTGCAGTTGCTTGAGCGCCTGCGCCACGCCGGCGCCGTAGGCCGGGTCGGCCTTGCTGCAGTTGTCGATGTGGCGCTGCTTGATGAAGTCCGGCGCATCGCCCATTGCACGGGCCGTGTTCTCGAACAGCACCTGCTGCTGGGCCGGGCTCATCAGGCGGAACAGGTCGCCGGGCTGCTTGTAGTAGTCGGCATCGTCCTCACGGAAATTCCAGAAGTCGGCGTCGCCCTTGATCTTCAGCGGCGGCTCGCGGTAGTCGGGCTGCTCCTGCCAGTGCCCGAAGCTGTTGGGCTCGTAGTGCGGCGTGCCGCCGTAGTTGCCGTCCACGCGCATCGCGCCGTCGCGGTGGTTGCTGTGCACCGGGCAACGCGCTGCGTTCACCGGGATCTGGTGGTGGTTCACGCCCAGGCGGTAGCGCTGAGCATCCGAGTACGCGAACAGGCGGGCCTGCAGCATCTTGTCGGGCGACACGCTGATGCCGGGCACCAGGTTGTTGGGCGCGAAGGCGCTCTGCTCGACGTCGGCGAAGAAGTTCTCGGAGTTCTTGTTCAGCTCGATCACGCCGACCTCGATCAGCGGGTAGTCCTTCTTGGGCCAGACCTTGGTCAGGTCGAAGGGGTGGTAGGGCACGGTGTCGGCATCGGCCTCGGGCATCACCTGCACGAACACGGTCCACTTCGGGAAGTCCTTGCGCTCGATCGCATCGAACAGATCGCGCTGGTGGCTTTCGCGGTCGGAGCCGACGAGCGCGGCCGCCTCGGCGTCCGTCAGGTTCTGGATGCCCTGCTGCGTCTTCATGTGGAACTTGACCCAGAAGCGCTCGTTGTTCGCACTGATGAAGCTGTAGGTGTGCGAGCCGAAGCCGTGCATGTGGCGATAGCTCGACGGAATCCCGCGGTCGCTCATCACGATCGTGACCTGGTGCAGCGCTTCGGGCAGGCTGGTCCAGAAGTCCCAGTTGTTGGTGGCGCTGCGCAGGTTGGTGCGCGGGTCGCGCTTGACCGCCTTGTTGAGGTCGGGGAACTTGCGCGGATCGCGCAGGAAGAACACCGGCGTGTTGTTGCCGACCAGGTCCCAGTTGCCTTCCTCGGTATAGAACTTGAGCGCGAAGCCGCGGATGTCGCGCTCGGCATCGGCCGCACCGCGTTCGCCGGCCACCGTGGTGAAGCGGGCGAACATCTCGGTCTTCTTGCCGACCGCGCTGAACAGCTTGGCACGCGTGTACTGCGTGATGTCGTGCGTCACGGTGAAGGTGCCGAAGGCACCCGAGCCCTTGGCATGCATGCGACGTTCGGGGATCACCTCGCGATTGAGGTTGGCCAGCTTCTCGAACAGCCAGACGTCCTGCGAGAGGAGCGGGCCGCGCGGGCCGGCGGTCAGGCTGTTCTGGTTGTCGACGACGGGTGCGCCAAAGGCGGTGGTGAGCTTGGACATCGGAAGGGTTCCTTTTCTAAAAATAGCATCGGGCTATCGACTGCCTACCGATTGTGGTTCGGTGCTATCCACCGCGCAATGCAATGCCCATAGGAAATTCCGAAGCCCTTCATAGACATGCAAGTGCATGCCATGCGACGCCGACATCAAGCCGTCACCGAAACCCCCAGCTTCGCGCCTGCGGCCACGATCTCGCCCCAGGTCGCATCGTCGACCACCACGCCATCGCGTTCGCGCGCGAGGCGTGCCGCACGCTCGGGCTCGCCTGCGATCTGCACCTGGTCGAAGCCCGCGCCCGGCGGGCTCTGCCGCAGCCAGTCGACGAAGCCTTGCGCTTCCTGTTCGAAGCTGGCCTGCGTGCCCAGTTTGGCGGGATCGATCAGCACAGTCAGCATGCCGTTGAAGACCGAGCGCGCGGTGTCCGCCGGTCGATGCCAGGTGCCGCCGCCGCTGAGCGCGCCGCCCAGCAGTTCGCAGGCCACGGCCATGCCGTAGCCCTTGTGCTCGCCGAAGGTCATGAGCGCGCCGAACAGGCCCGGCCCGCCCGCGGGCCCTCCGCTGCCTGCTTGCGGCACCACCACCACGCCGGGGTCGTCGGTGGGCCGACCCTGTTCGTCGATGAGATAGCCGGGCGCGATGCGCTCGCCCTTGTTGTGGGCCACGCGCATCTTGCCCTGCGCGACGCGGCTGGTCGCGAAATCGAGGATGAAGGGCTCGGCGCCGGCCAGCGGCACGCCGATGCAGCAGGGGTTGGTGCCGAAGCGTCCGTCGCCACCGCCCCAGGGCGCGACCACGGGCCGCGACAGCACGTTGACGAAGTGCATCGAGACCAGGCCCTGCGCTGTCGCCATCTCCGCGAAATGCCCGATGCGGCCCAGGTGGTGCGCATGCGCGAGCGTGAAGATGCAGCTGCCGTGCTGCCTGGCACGCGCGATGCCCATCTCCATCGCCTGCACGCCCACGACCTGCCCATAGCCGCCCTGGCCGTCGAGCGCCAGCAGCGTGCCGATGTCGGCATTGATCCGGATCGAGGTGTTCGGCTTCAGCCCGCCCTCGGTCACGGCATCGACATAGCGCGGCAGCATGCCCACGCCGTGCGAGTCATGGCCGCTGAGGTTGGCCAGCACGAGGTTGGCCGCGACCTGCTCGGCCTCGGCGGGTGCGCTGCCGGCGGCGACAAGGACCTGGGCCACCTGTTGGCGAAGGGTTGCGGCGGGAACGGTTCTGGACATTCAAAAGCTCCTAGGGTGTTTTTCTCCTTCCCCCTCCGGGGGAAGGCTGGGTTGGGGGCTTCTTCGAGAAGGGCGCAACCTTGTGAAGCTGCAGGCCCTCACCCCCGCCCTCTCCCGGAGGGAGAGGGGGCAAGAAAGGGAGGCGAGCTACATGACCGCGCCGACCTGCCACGGCACGAACTCGTTCTGCCCGTACCCATGCTTCTCGCTCTTCGACGGCTCGCCCGACGCGGTCGCCAGCACCATCTCGAAGATGCGCTGCCCCATCTCCTGGATCGACACCGTGCCCTCGACGATCTCGCCGCAGTTGATGTCCATGTCTTCTTCCTGGCGCTTCCACAGCGCGGAGTTGGTCGCGAGCTTGAGCGACGGCGAAGGCGCGCAGCCGTAGGCCGAGCCGCGGCCGGTGGTGAAGCAGATGAGGTTGGCGCCACCCGCGACCTGGCCCGTGGCGCTCACCGGGTCGTAGCCCGGCGTGTCCATGTAGACGAAGCCATGTGCCGTCACCGGCTCGGCGTACTCGTACACCGCCTCGAGGTTGCTGGTGCCGCCCTTGGCCACCGCGCCCAGCGACTTCTCCAGGATGGTGGTGAGCCCGCCCGCCTTGTTGCCCGGCGAGGGGTTGTTGTTCATCTCGCCCTGGTTGATCTCGGTGTAGTGCTCCCACCACTTGATGCGCTGCACCAGCTTCTCGCCGACTTCGCGCTTCACCGCGCGGCGCGTGAGCAAATGCTCGGCGCCGTAGACCTCGGGCGTCTCGCTGAGGATGGCCGTGCCGCCATGCGCCACCAGCAGGTCGACCGCCGCGCCCAGCGCCGGGTTGGCGCTGATGCCCGAATAGCCGTCGGAACCGCCGCACTGCAGGCCGATCGTGATGCGCGAGGCGCTGCAGGGTTCGCGCTTCACGGCATTGGCGCGCGGCAGCATCTCCTGGATCAGTGCCACGCCTTTCTCCACCGTCTTGCGCGTGCCGCCGGTGTCCTGGATGTTGAATGTGCGGAAGTTCTCGCCCTCGGCCAGGTGCCCGGTGTCGAGCCAGGCCTTGATCTGGTTGGCTTCGCAGCCCAGGCCCACCACCAGCACCGCCGCGAAGTTCGGGTGCGTCGCATAGCCCGTGAGCGTGCGCTCGAGGATCTGCATGCCCATGCCCTGGGTGTCCATGCCGCAGCCGGTGCCGTGGGTGAGCGCGACGATGCCGTCGACGTTCGGGAAGTCGGCCAGCGCCTGCGGGTTGGTCTTGCGCGAAAAATGGTCGGCGATGGCGCGCGCGGCGGTGGCCGAGCAGTTCACGCTGGTCAGCACGCCGATGTAGTTGCGCGTGGCCACGCGGCCGTCGGCGCGCTTGATGCCCATGAAGCTGGCTTCGCGCCGCGCGGGCGCGGGCTTCACGTCGGCCCCATAGGCGTAGTCGCGGGCGAAGTCGCCCTTGTCCGGGCCCATGTCGAGGTTGTGCGTGTGCACATGCTCGCCCGCGGCGATCGGCTTGCTGGCGAAACCGATGATCTGGTTGTAGCGGCGCACCGGCGCACCGGCGTCGATGGCATGCGCCGCCACCTTGTGGCCGGCCGGGACCAGGCCGCGCACGGTGAAGTTCTCCACCGTCGTGCCGCCCACCAGTTGGCTGCGGGCGATCACCACGTCGTCGGATGGGTGGAGGCGAATGAATGGGGTCATCGGGGGCTCGTAGTTTTGAGAGAGAAGAACTGAAGGTGGTTACTGCATGAGCTTGGGCAACCACAACACAGTGGCCGGCCAGTAGGTGATCAGCGCCAGGCTCAGCAGCAGCGGCACCAGCCAGGGCAGGATCGCCATCGTCGTGCGCTCGATGCTCAGGTTGGCGATGCGGGCCAGCACGAACAGCACCATGCCCATGGGCGGATGCAGCACGCCGATCATCAGGTTCAGCACCATGACCACGCCGAAGTGCACCGGGTCGATGCCCAGCTGCGTAGAGATGGGCAGCAGGATCGGCACCAGGATCGTGATGGCGGCCGTGGTCTCGAGGAAGCAGCCGACGAACAGCATCAGCAGGTTGGCGAGCAGCAGGAACAGCCAGGGTTCCTTGGTGAAGTTGAGCACCCAGTTCGCGATGTCCGCGGTCACGCCGGTGGCCGTCAGCATCCAGCCGAAGATGGAAGCGGCCGCGACGATGAACAGCACCGTCGCGGTGGACTCCACCGTGTCGAGGCACACCCGCACGAACATCTTCCACTTCAGCGTGCGGTACCAGAAGAAGCCCAGCACCATGGCCCAGACGCAGGCCGCGATTGCACCTTCGGTGGCGGTGAACAGGCCGGTCGCCATGCCGCCGATCAGCAGCACCGGCGTCATGATGGGTAGCACGGCTTCGAACTTGAAGACCTTGTCGGCCACGAACAGGATCACCAGCGCGATCAGCACGGCGGGTTGCGCGGGTGCGCCCAGCGTGTCGACCGCGAACCACAGCGCCATGGGCCAGCCGCAGACCACCAGCAACTCGAACAAGGCCTTGATCACGCGCGGCCAGACCAGCTTCACGTCGGCGCCCCAGCCGTTCTTGTGCGCGTAGTACGCGACCGTGAGCATCATCAGGAGGGTCATGATCACGCCGGGCAGCAGCCCCGCGATGAACAGCGCGCCCACCGAGACGTTGGCCATCATCCCGTAGATCACGAAGGGCAGACTGGGCGGAATGATCGGGCCCAGCGTGGCCGAGGCCGCGGTCACGCCGACCGCGAACTCGGTCGAGTAGCCGTGTTCCTTCATCGCCTTGATCTCGATCGTGCCCAGGCCGGCCGCATCGGCGATGGCCGTGCCGCTCATGCCCGAGAAGATCACCGAGCCCAGGATGTTGACGTGGCCCAGCCCGCCGCGCATCCAGCCCACCAGCGCGAGCGCGAAGTTGTAGATGCGGTTGGTGATGCCCGCGTTGTTCATCAGGTTGCCGGCCAGGATGAAGAAGGGCACGGCCAGCAGCGGAAAGCTGTCGATGCCGCTCACCATGCGGTGGATCACGACGAAGGGCGGCAGGTTGCCCGACCAGTAGATGTAGACCAGCGAGGCGCCGGCCATGGCCACGGCGACCGGCAGGCCGACGCTCATGAAGAGAAGGAAGGCGATCTTGAGCATGAGGTACTACCGTCTTTTATTTCTGCGCTCTGGGATTGAGTCCGGAACACCGCGGAACCGGCTTTGCCGGGCCGTTGGTGTTGCCCCCGGAAGGGGGTTGGCGAAGCGACACGAAGTGCGCGAAGACTGGGGGAGAGCCCATTTCTAGCGGTCTTGGATGGTGGACTCGGGGCGTTCGAGCACGCAGTAGCCGCGCTGCCAGTGCACCCAGCTCACCTGCAGCGAGCGCGCCAGCATCGCGACGAAGCCCAGCAGGCAGACGCCGTAGACGATGTTCATCGGCAGGTCGACGATGGTCATGGCGGCGTTGTTGCCGATCTTGACCATCATCTGCACCGTCATCACCACCGCGGCCACGAAGAACAGCGTGCGCAGCACGTCGACCGCGATGCCCAGCACCTTGCCCATGCGCGCGGGCATGTGGCGGTAGAAGAAGTCGACCTGGATGTGGTTGTTCTTCGCCACCCCGATCGAGGCGCCGACGAACACCACGCCGATCAACAGGTAGCGCGCGATCTCCTCCGTCCACGCCGCCGAATCGTTGAGCACGTAGCGCGTGACGAACTGGTAGAGCACCGTCAGCCCCAGTGCCCAGAAGATCCCCAGCGCAGCCCAGGCCTCGACCGTCGTGCCCGACAGGTCGACAGCCTCGTCGGTCACATGAAACTCCCCGTCATCCCCAAGTAACTTGTCGCTCATCGCGTCTCCGCCGTGTTGTGGTGTTGGTATCGGTTTTCTCTACAGCCTCAAGGGGGATGCAGGAAGCGTCGCGAGCGCCGCAAGCCTGCGTTGAGAAGCGCAGACGTACTCCTGTACGTCGAGCATCGCAAACGCAGGATCGCGGCGCGCGGCAGCGTCCTGCACCCCAGTCAACGAATAGCGAGGATGCGGTCGTAGTCTTGTTGGCGGTAGCCGTGATCCGTCGGCTTGGTGTTCTTCAGCACCGCATCGCGGAACGCGTTCTTGTCGACCGTGATGATGTTGTTGCCGCGCTTCCTGAACTCCTCGACCAGGCGCGTTTCCGACGCGATGATCTCGCGGCCGGTCTTCTCGGCGGCTTCCTGCGTGACCTCGGTGAAGACCTTCTTGTCGTCGGCGCTCAGCTTGCCCCAGAGCTGGCCGGAGACCACGGTGAGCAGAGAGTCGACGATGTGGCCGGTCAGCGAGATGTTCTTCTGCACCTCGAAGAATTTCTTGGCCTCGATGGTGGGCAGCGGGTTCTCCTGCGCATCGACGGTGCCGCTCTGAAGCGCCAGGTAGACCTCGGCGAATGCGATCGGCGTGGCGTTGGCGCCCAGCGCCTTGGGGAAGGCCAGGTAAGCCGGTGCGTCGGGCACGCGGATCTTCAGGCCCTTCATGTCCTCGGGCTTGGCGACCGGCCGCGCCGCGCTCGATGTCACGTGGCGCGCACCGTAGTAGTTGAGTGCAGTGATGTGGTTGCCGGTCTTGTCGTCGTAGCCCTTGGCCAGTTCCTTGAAGACGTCGCTCTTGGCGTACTTCAACTGGTGCTCGGCATCGCGGAAGATGAACGGGAAGTAGGAGATGGCGAGCGGCGTGTAGCTGCGCCCGGCGAAGCTCGCGCCGGTCAGCACCATGTCGACCGTGCCCAGGGTCAGGCCCTGGTTGATGTCGGCTTCCTTGCCCAGGCTGGAGGCCGGGAACACCTGGATGTCGTAGCGGCCGTTGGTGCGCTTCTTGATCTCTTCCGCAGCCCAGACCGAGTACTTGTGGAAGGGCTCCGAGGTCTCGTACACGTGGGCCCATTTGAGCTTGGTCTGCGCGCTGGCGGTGCCGGCGACACCGAAGGCCGTGGCAGCCAGGGCGCCGAGCGCCACGGCCTTGAGGACCCAGCGTTTGCTCTTGTCGTTCATGCGGTTCATGTGGCTTGTCTCCGTTGTTGTCTGATGAGGAAGAGGGGAAAACTTCTGCTGGCGCATCAAGCGGCCTTCTTCGCGCGGCGCCAGCTCGCGCTGAATCTCTGGTGGGACTTGTCCATGTGTTCGTGCATGGCCACGCGTGCGGCATCGGCGTCGTGCGCGGCGATGGCATCGCGGATCGCCTCGTGCTCCGCAATGGCCGAGCGCCAGGAAGGCAAGGTCTCGAAGTAACCGCCCAGGCGCGTGAATATCGGGCCGTTGCGCGAATCCCAGAAGCCTTGCACCGTTTCATGCAATACCGTGTTGCCGCAGGCGCCGACGATGGCCAGGTGGAAGGCGCGGTCGCCTTCGAGCGGCATCACGTTGCGACCGGCCAGTTCCCGCATCAGCGAGATGGCGCGCGTCATCGCGTCGACGTCCTTGCGGCGGCCCTGTGCCGCGGCCAGCGCGGCGGTCTCGCCTTCGACCACGCGACGTGCGCGGATCAGTTCGAGCGGGCCCCATTCGACGCTGGCCACGGGGGCCGGCTTGCGCTGGGCGCGGTCTTGAACGTACACGCCCGAGCCGGTGCGGACCTCGACCCAGCCCTCGACCTCGAGCGCGATCAGCGCCTCGCGCACCGACGGCCGGCTCACGCCCAGCTGGCGCGCCAGGTCGCGTTCGGCCGGCAGGCGCGCGCCGGTGGCGAATTCGCCATCGCCGATCAGCTTGCGCAACTGGTCGGCGATCTGGCGGTAGAGACGCTGGGGCTCGATGGATTGCAGGGGCACGGGCGCGAATGGATCAACAGGGGGAAGTTAAGGGTTGTCCAGAATTGGACAAGTGGTCAGACCAATTCAGAATACGTGCGCCATCCGGGACTCGCCATCGGGCGAAACCCTGAACGAGATGCACCCCCACCCCCATTCACCAGGACACCGCATGAGACTTCAAGGAAAAACGGCCCTCATCACGGCCGCCGGCCAGGGCATCGGCCGCGCGACCGCACTCGCCATGGCCGCCGAAGGCGCCCAGGTCTGGGCCACCGACGTCAACGCCGCGCTGCTCGAGCGCTACGCCGGCACGCCCAACGTGCAGACCGCGGTGCTCGACGTGCTCGACAAGGCGGCCATCCAGGCGCTGGTCGCACGCATGCCGGCCGTCGACGTGCTGTTCAACTGCGCGGGCGTGGTGCACAACGGCACCATCCTCGATGCCACCGACGACGACCTCGACTTCGCGTTCCGCCTCAACGTGCGGGCCCAGTTCTGGGCCATCCAGGCCGTGTTGCCGCGCATGCTGGCCGCAGGCGGCGGCAGCATCATCAACATGGCCAGCGTGTGCTCGAGCATCAAGGGCCTGCCCAACCGCAACGTCTACGGCACCACCAAGGCCGCGGTGCTGGGCCTGACCAAGAGCGTGGCGGCCGACTACGTGCTGCAGGGCGTGCGCTGCAATGCGGTCTGCCCGGGCACGGTCGACACGCCCTCGCTGGGCGAACGCATCAACGCCAACGCCGATCCGGTCGAGGCGCGCAAGGCCTTCATCGCACGCCAGCCCATGGGGCGGCTCGCGCAGGCGCACGAGATCGCGCCGGTCGTGGTGTTCCTCGCCAGCGACGAAGCCATCTTCGCCACCGGCCAGGCCTTCTCGGTCGACGGCGGCATCACGATCTGAGCGGTGCCGTCCGCAGCGGCATCGGCACCACTGAATACACTTCCCACCACCTTTGAAAGGAATCTCTGAATGAAACTCGTGCGTTACGGCAACCCCGGCAAGGAAAAGCCAGGCCTCATCGATGACAACGGACAACTGCGCGACCTGAGCGCCGTGTTCAAGGACCTGGGACCGGAACAACTGGGCGATGCCGCGCTGGCCAAGCTGCGCAAGCTAAAGACCGACAAGCTGCCGCTGGTCAAGGGCAAGCCCCGCCTGGGCAGTCCGGTCGCCAACGTCGGCAAGTTCATCGCCATCGGCCTGAACTACGCGGACCACGCCGCCGAATCGAACCTGCCGATTCCCAAGGAACCGATCGTCTTCATGAAGGCCACGAGCTGCATCCAGGGCCCCAACGACCCGGTGATGCTGCCCAAGGGCTCGGTCAAGTCCGACTGGGAAGTCGAACTCGGCGTGGTCATCGGCACGCGCGCACGCTACGTTTCGCAGAAGGACGCGCTCAACTTCGTGGCCGGCTACTGCACCATCAACGACATCAGCGAACGCGAATACCAGATCGAACGCGGCGGCACCTGGGACAAGGGCAAGGGTTGCGACACCTTCGGCCCGATCGGCCCCTGGCTGGTGACGCGCGACGACGTGCCCAACCCGCAGAAGCTCGCCATGTGGCTCGACCTCAACGGCAAGCGCGTGCAGACCGGCAGCACCAAGACCATGATCTTCTCGGTGGCCAAGCTCGTGAGCTACGTCAGCCAGTTCATGACGCTGATGCCCGGCGACGTCATCACCACCGGCACGCCCCCCGGCGTGGGCCTGGGCATGAAGCCGCCGCTCTACCTCAAGAAGGGCGACGTCATGACCCTCGGCATCGAAGGCCTGGGCGACCAGCGCCAGGAAGTGATCCCCTTCAAGCTCTGAAGGCGGTGAGGGCGGGCGCGCCATGCGCCCGCCAGGGTGTCTATCGGCGCTGTTCGCTCAACGCAGAGCGAGCACCAGCGCGTCGAACACCAAGCGCACGCGCGCCGGCACCGGCGCGCGCTGCGGACGGTAGATGTTGATCGGCCAGGGCGCCGGCGCCTCGGCCTGCAGCACCTCCACCAGCGCGCCCGAGGCCAGCCACGGCTCGGCCAGCGGCGCAATGAGCTGGCCGAAGCCCAACCCTGCCACGACGGCCGCGCATTCCGCATCGATGTGGTCGGTCACGAACGCGGGCGACGACACGGTGACCAGCCGCTTCCGGCTGAAGGCCCAGGGCCAGGGCCGGCCCGAGCTCCGATCGATCAGCGCGGTCAAGGGCAGCGCCGACAGCGCCTCGAGATCGCGCGGCGTGCCGACCTTCTGAAGCAGCGAGGGCGCACCCACCACCAGCAGCGGCATCTTTCCCACGGTGCGCGAGACGAAGCGTGCATCGCGCAGCGGCCCGACGCGCACGCCGATGTCGATCTGTTGGTCGACCACGTCGGCATGCTGCTCCGACAGCCGCAGGTCGAGCACCAGCCCCGGGTGCGCCGCCAGCAGCGGTGCCAGCGCCTGCGGGATGAGGCGCGCATACACCTGCGGCGCCGTGACCCGCACCGTGCCCGTGTGCTGCGACAGCGCGCGCCGGTCGATGCGGTGGAAGAGTTCGTCGACGCCGCCCACCGCCGCGCGTGCGCGCTCCGCGAGATGCCGGCCGAAGTCGGTCAGCTGCACGCCGCGCGTGCTGCGGTGGAACAGCGGCTCGCCCAGTTCGTCCTCCAGCTCGCGCACCGCGCGCGTCACCACCTGCGGCGAGACCGACAGGCGCACCGCGGCCTCGCGGAAATTGGCGGCGTCTGCGGCGGTGCAGAAGACGCGCAGGGCTTCGAGGCGGTTGGACATGGCGTTCCTAATTCAGGAATTCTGAAGGCGTGACGAGTTCATTTACGGGAATGCGTGGATTTTCCACACTGCAGGCACCTCTTCAACACCTTCAAAGGAATTTCCATGACATCCGTTCAAGACAACATCCGTGGCAAGGTCGCCATCGTCACTGGCGCGAGCAGCGGCATCGGCGAATCGATGGCGCGCCACCTGGCGGCGCGCGGCGCCAAGGTGGTGCTCGCGGCGCGCCGCACCGAGCGGCTCGACCAGGTGGTCGCCGAGATCCGCGAGGCCGGCGGCGAGGCCATCGCGGTGGCCACCGACGTGGCCAGGCGCGCCGACCTGGAGCGGCTTGCGACCGCCACTGTCGAGGCCTTCGGCCGCATCGACGTGCTGGTCAACAACGCGGGCGTGATGCCGCTGTCGCCCATCGAGCGCCTCAAGGTCGACGAGTGGGACCGCACCATCGACGTCAACATCAAGGGCGTGGTCTACGGCATCGCCGCGGTGCTGCCGCGCATGCAGGCGCAGGGCAGCGGCCACATCCTGAACGTGGCGTCGATCGCCGGCTTCAAGGTGTTCACGCCCATCGGCACGGTGTACAGCGCGACCAAGCACGCGGTGCGCGCCATCTCCGAGGGCCTGCGCGTCGAGATGGGCAACAGCGGCATTCGCGTGACCGTGGTGTCGCCCGGCGCGGTCGAGTCCGAACTGAAGCTCGGCAGCACCGACGCCGACGCCGCCGCGGGCCTGAAGGCCTTCTACGACGCGAACCAGATTCCGGCCGACGCGGTGGCGCGCGCAGTGGTCTATGCGGTGGAGCAACCGGCCAACGTGGACATCAACGAGGTGGTGGTGCGGCCGGTGTCGCAGGACTTCTGAGCCGCGGTTCGGGCTCAAGCCCTTCAACAGTTGAGGGGTTCTTTTAGCCAAAAGGTGAAAGCCACGACAAAATAGAACGATCGTTCGTTTTTATGTCGAGGCTTTCACCATGTCTGTCAACGCTGTTCCCGCCAAGCCCGTCCGGGCGGCCCAGAAGGGCCAGCAGACCAAGGCCGTCATCGTCGACGCCGCGCTGGCGCTGGCCGCGCAGATCGGGCTCGAGGGCCTGTCGATCGGCGCGGTGGCCGAGATCACCAAGATGAGCAAGTCGGGCGTGTTTGCCCACTTCGGCTCGCGCGAGGAGTTGCAGATCTCGGTGGTGCGCGAGTACCACGCGCGCTTCGAGCAGGAAGTGTTCTTCCCCGCGCTCAAGGCGGCCCGCGGCCTGCCGCGCCTGCGCACCATGTTCGCCAACTGGATGAAGCGCACCTCGACCGAGATCGACTCGGGCTGCATCTACATCAGCGGCGCCTCCGAATTCGACGACCGCCCGGGCCCCGTGCGCGATGCGCTGGTCGAGTCGGTCAGCATCTGGCAGGCCGCGGTGCTGCGCGCCATCGTGCAGGCCAAGGGCGAAGGGCACCTGCGTGCCGACGCCGACGAGCGCCAGGTCGCGTTCGAGATCCATGGCCTGATCCTCGCGCTGCACTACGAGGCGCGCTTCCTGCAAGTCCCCGGCTCCATCGGCCGCGCCAACATCGGCTTCGACAACATCCTTGCGCGCAGCGCCACCGCCGATGCGCCCTCACCGGCGCCGGCATCGGCGGGCCGCCGCCTCAAGACCGTGCGCTGACGCGCCGCCGCTTTCCCTTTTCGCGTTCTTCCTTTCCTCTTCCCATTTTTCCCGGAGTCCATCGATGCCGCTCTACACCCCACCGCTGCGCGACATGCAGTTCGTCCTGCACGAAGTCCTCAAGGTCACCGACGAGTTCAAGGCGCTGCCGGTCCACGCCGAGACCGACATCGAGACCGTCAACGCGGTCATCGAGGAGGCCGGCAAGTTCGCGGCTGAAGTGACCTTTCCGCTGAACATCGGCGGCGACGAAGAAGGCTGCGTGCTCGACAAGACGACGCACGAGGTCAAGACGCCCACGGGCTTCAAGGACGCCTACGCCAAGTTCGTCGAAGGCGGCTGGGCGGCGTTGTCCTGCGACCCGAAGTTCGGCGGCCAGGGCCTGCCCTTCGTGGTCAACCAGTGCCTCTATGAAATGCTCAACAGCGCCAACCAGGCCTGGACGATGTACCCGGGCCTTTCGCACGGCGCCTACGAGGCGCTGGTGGCCCACGGCACCGACGAGCAGAAGAAGACCTACCTGCCCAAGCTGGTGAGCGGCGAGTGGACCGGCACCATGTGCCTGACCGAGCCCCATTGCGGCACCGACCTCGGCCTGCTGCGCACCAAGGCCGAACCGCAGGCCGACGGCACGTACCGCATCACCGGCAGCAAGATCTTCATCTCGGCCGGCGAGCACGACATGACGGACAACATCATCCATCTGGTGCTGGCCCGCCTGCCCGACGCGCCCAAGGGCAGCAAGGGCATCAGCCTGTTCGTGGTGCCCAAGTTCCACGTCAAGGCCGACGGTGCGTTGGGCGATCGCAACCCGATCTTCTGCGCCGGACTGGAGCACAAGATGGGCATCCATGGCAACGCCACCGCGCAGATCGTGATCGAAGGCGCCACCGGCACGCTGGTGGGCGAGCCCCACAAGGGTCTGGCCGCGATGTTCGTGATGATGAACGCGGCCCGCCTGGGCGTGGGCAATCAGTCGCTGGGCCTGACCGAAGTGGCCTACCAGAACGCACTGGCCTATGCCAAGGACCGCACGCAGATGCGCTCGCTGTCCGGCATCAAGGCCAAGGACAAGGAAGCCGATCCGATCATCGTGCACCCCGACGTGCGCAAGATGCTGCTCACGGCCAAGGCCTACGCCGAAGGCGGCCGCGCGCTGCAGATCTTCTGCACGCTGCTGCTCGACAAGGAGCACCACCATCCCGATGAGAAGGTGCGCAAGGACTCGGGCGAACTGGTCGCGCTGCTGACCCCCATCGTCAAGGCCTTCATCACCGACAACGGCCACACCGCGACCAACGCCTGCATGCAGGTCTTCGGTGGCCATGGCTTCATCAAGGAATGGGGCATGGAGCAGTTCGTGCGGGACAACCGCATCAACATGATCTACGAAGGCACCAACACCATCCAGTCGCTGGACCTGCTGGGCCGCAAGATCCTGGGCAACAACGGCGCCACGCTCAAGAAGTTCGGCAAGCTGGTCGGCGCGCTGGTGGCCGAAGAGGGCGTGAACGAGAAGATGAGCGAGTTCATCACGCCGATCGCGGTGCTGGGCGAGCAACTCACCAAGTTCACGACCGAGATCGGCTTCAAGGGCTTCCAGAACCCCGACGAAGTGGGCGCCGCGGCGGTCGACTACCTGCGCGTGGCCGGCCACTTCGTGTTCGGCTACCTGTTCGCCCGCATGGCCCAGGTCGCGCTGCGCGAAATCGCTGCGGGCAACACCGATCCGTTCTACGTCGCCAAGCTGCAGACCGCGCGCTTCTACTTCGCCAAGCTGTTCCCCGAGACCGCGACGCTGATGCGCACCGCGCGCGCCGGCAGCAAGGTGTTGATGGACACCGACGCCGCGCTGACCTGACGCGGGCCCTCATCTTTCTTCAACGCACCGGGAGACACGCATGAAAAAAACACTCGCGACCCTTCTGTTCACCGCCATCGCGGCGTCGGCCATGGCCCAGAGCACCCCTGTGGGGCTGTGGCGCAACGTCGACGACAAGACCGGCGAAGCCAAGGGTGAGATCCGGATCGCCGAAGCGAACGGTGCCTTGCTGGGGCGGCTCGAGCGCTCGTTGAAGAAAGACACCAAGACCGACGCGACCTGCGACGAGTGCCCCGACGACCGCAAGGGCAAGCCCGTCGTCGGCCTCGAGATCATCCGCGGCGGCAAGAAGGCCGAAGGCAAGGACGTCTGGGAAGGCGGCCGGATCCTCGACCCCGAGAACGGCAAGGAATACCGCGCGAGCTTCACGCCGATCGAAGGTGGCAAGAAGCTCGAAGTGCGCGGCTACATAGGCCCGTTCTGGCGAACCCAAACCTGGAACCGCATGCAATGATCCTCTCGGAATCCGTTCGCCCCGAGCCTGTCGAAGGGCAGTTTAAAGCGTGCAAGGCTTCGACAAGCTCAGCCCGAACGGACAGGGGCGCACGACGCGGGCGCCCGTGCATCCTGAGCCTGTCGAAGGGCGGCAAGCTCAGCCTGAACGGGCAGGGGCGCACGACGTGGGCGCCCGTGCATCCTGAGCCTGTCGAAGGGCGACAAGCTCAGCCCGAACGGGCAGCGGCGCACGACGCGAAATCCCGAAAAGTTGGCTGTTAGACAACGAGTAACTCAATGACAAATTCCCGATTTCAAGTGAAGAAAGTCGCCGTGCTCGGCGCTGGCGTGATGGGGGCGCAGATCGCGGCCCACCTCGTCAACGTGCGCGTGCCTGTCGTGCTGTTCGACCTGGCCGCGAAGGAAGGCCCGAAGAACGGCATCGTCACGCGCGCCGTCGACAACCTCAAGAAACAGAAGCCCGCGCCGCTGGGCGACGTGGCCGATGCCGTGCTCATCGAGCAAGCCAACTACGACGAAGACCTGGCCAAGCTTGGCGAGTGCGACCTGGTCATCGAGGCCATCGCCGAGCGCATGGACTGGAAGCTCGATCTCTACAAGAAGATCGCGCCGCACGTCGCCAAGCATGCGATCCTGGCCTCGAACACCTCGGGCCTGTCGATCACCAAGTTGAGCGAGGCGCTGCCCGAAGCACTGAAGCCGCGCTTCTGCGGCATTCACTTTTTCAACCCGCCGCGCTACATGTTCCTGGTGGAGCTGATCAACACGCCCACCACCCAGCCGCAGGTGCTCGACGACCTCGAAGCCTTCGTCACCAGCACGCTGGGCAAGGGCGTGGTGCGCGCGCACGACACGCCCAACTTCATCGCCAACCGCGTCGGCATCGCCGGCATGCTGGCGACCTTGAAGGAAGTCGAGAAGTTCGGCCTCACGCCCGACGTGGTCGACGACCTCACCGGCAAGAAGCTGGGCCGCGCCAGTTCGGGCACCTTCCGCACCGCCGACGTGGTGGGCCTGGACACCATGGCCCACGTCGTGAAGACGCTGCAGGACAACCTGAACGCCGAGACCGATCCGTTCTATGCCAACTTCGCGACGCCGCCGGTGCTGGCCAAGCTGCTCGAACTCGGCCACCTGGGCCAGAAGACCAAGGCCGGTTTCTTCAAGAAGGTCGGCCGCGACATCCTGCGTTTCGACCTCGCGAGCGGCGACTACGTGCCCGCCGGCGAGAAGGCCGACGAGGTGTACGGCCGCATGCTGAGGAAGCCCGCGGGCGAACGCCTGAAGCTGCTGCGCGAGAGCGAAGGGCCGCAGGGCCAGTTCCTGTGGGCCATCCTGCGCAACAGCTTCCACTACGCTGCCGTGCACCTGGCCACCATCGCCGAGAGCGCGCGCGACATCGACTTCGCGATGCGCTGGGGCTTCGGCATGAAGCAGGGCCCGTTCGAGCTCTGGCAGGAAGCAGGATGGGCGCAGGTCGCCAAGTGGGTACAGGAGGACATCGACGCGGGCAAGGCGCTGAGCAGCGCGCCGCTGCCGAAGTGGGTGTTCGAAGGCCCGGTGGCGCAGGCCGGCGGGGTGCACACGCCCGAGGGCTCGTGGAGTGCTTCGCAAGAAAAATTCGTGGCGCAGCGCAAGCTGCCGGTGCATGACCGTCAGCTGTTCCCCGAGAGCGTGCTGGGCGCGAACGCGGCCGATGCCAACACCGCCGGCACGACGATCAGCGATGAAGGCGACGTGCGCGTGTGGACGCTCGACGGCGAGATTCTGATTGCGAGCATCCAGTCGAAGATGCACGCCATCAGCCCCGACGTGGCCGAAGCGCTGGGCGCCGCGGTCGACCTGGCCGAAGCCGACTACAAGGGCCTGGTGATCTGGTCGCCCGACGAGGTGTTCTCGGTCGGCGCCGACCTGCAGGCGATGCTGCCGGCCTTCGTGGTCGCGGGCATCGGCGCGGTCGAAGGTGCGGAGGAAGAACTGCAGAACACGATGCTCAAGATCCGCTACGCGAGCGTGCCCGTGGTCTCGGCCGTGCGCGGCATGGCACTGGGCGGCGGCTGCGAGCTGGCGGTGTATTCCTCGAAGCGCGTGGCCGCGATGGAAAGCTACATCGGACTGGTCGAAGTGGGCGTGGGCCTGATCCCCGGCGCGGGCGGCCTGACCTACATCGCACGCCGTGCGGCGGAGAACGCCGCAGCGTCGACGGGCACCGATCTGCTGCCGTTCCTGACCGAAGGCTTCACCGCCGCCGCGATGGCAAAGGTCGGCACCGGTGCGCTCGATTCGAAGAAGCTGGGCTACCTGCTCGACAGCGACGTGATCGTGGCGAACAAGGACGAGCTGCTCTACGTGGCGCTGCAGCAGGCCAAGGCCATGGCCGACGCCGGCTACCGCGCACCGCTGCGCCGCAGCTTCCGCGTGGCGGGCCGCAGCGGCGCCGCGACCATCAAGGGCCAACTGGTGAACATGCGCGACGGCGGCTTCATCAGCGCGCACGACTTCCACATCGCAAGCCTGATCGCGAACGTGGTCACCGGCGGCGACGTGGACGCGGGCTCGCTCGTGACCGAGGAGTACCTGATGGTGCTGGAACGCAAGGCCTTCTGTTCGCTGATCGTGCATCCGAAGACGCAGGAACGGATCATGGGGATGCTGAGCACGGGGAAGCCGGTGCGGAACTGACGAGGTTTCCTCTTCCTCCTTCCCCCTCCGGGGGAAGGCAGGGATGGGGGCTCTCCAACCAATCACGATGCGAAACCAGGCCACACCGAACGCCCGCGCGAACGCGCAGGTGCTTCGCCGCGAGATGACCGATTCGGAGCGCAAGCTTTGGGCGGGGCTTCGCGCGGAGCAGTTGGGTGTGAAGTTTCGGCGCCAGCATCCGCTGGGCAACTACATCGCGGACTTCGCCTGCCTTGCGCCGAGTCTGATCGTCGAGCTCGACGGCTCGCAGCACCAGGCGCAGCAAGGCTACGACGAGCGACGCGATGCATTCTTCCGGGCGCAGGGTTTCGACGTGCTGCGCTTTGCATCCAACGATCCGTTTACCCATCTTGATGGGGTGCTTCAGGCGATTGCCAACCGGCTCGATCTGTTGACGGCCCCGGCCCCCATCCCCGCCTTCCCCCGGAGGGGGAAGGAGCAAGACAATCCAGGAGCTTCCTCATGAGCAGCAAACAAATCCAAGACGCCTACATCGTCTCCGCCACCCGCACGCCCATCGGCAAATCCCACCGCGGCTACTTCCGCAACTACCGCCCCGACGACCTGCTCGCGACCACGCTCAAGGCCGCGCTCGCGGCCGTGCCGGGCCTCGACCCCAAGGCCATCGAGGACATCATCTGCGGCTGCGCGATTCCCGAAGGCAGCCAAGGCCTGAACATCGCGCGCATCGGTGCGGTGCTGGCCGGCCTGCCCAACAGCATCGGCGGTATCACGGTCAACCGCTTCTGTGCCTCGGGCCTGTCGGCGGTGCAGATGGCGGCCGATCGCATCCGCGTCGGCGAGGCCGACGTGATGATCGCGGCCGGCGTCGAGAGCATGAGCATGGTGCCGATGATGGGCAACGCGCCCTCGCTGTCGCCCTCGATCTTCGAGCGCGAAGGCGACGTGGGCATCGCCTACGGCATGGGCCTCACGGCCGAGAAGGTCGCGCAGCAATGGAAGGTGAGCCGCGAGGCGCAGGACGAATTCGCTCTGGCCTCGCACCAGAAGGCGCTGGCCGCGCAGCAGGCCGGCGAGTTCGCCGACGAGATCACGCCCATCGAGGTCACCGACCGCACGCCCGACCTCGCCACCGGCGAAGCGATCGCGAAGACGCGCACCGTGTCGCTCGACGAAGGCGCGCGGCCCGACACCTCGATCGAAGGCCTGGCCCGGCTGCGCACCGTGTTCGCCGCGCGCGGCACGGTCACGGCCGGCAACAGCTCGCAGACCTCCGACGGCGCGGGCGCGCTGATCCTCGCGAGCGAGAAGGCGGTCAAGCAATTCGGCCTGACGCCGCTGGCGCGTTTCGTGAGCTTCGCGAGCAAGGGCGTTCCGCCCGAGATCATGGGCATCGGTCCGATCGAAGCCATCCCGGCCGCCCTGCGCTATGCAGGGCTCAAGCACGAGGACATCGACTGGTTCGAACTCAACGAAGCCTTCGCGGCGCAGTCGCTGGCCGTGATCCGCACGCTGGGGCTCGACCCGTCCAAGGTCAATCCGATGGGCGGCGCGATCGCGCTCGGGCACCCGCTGGGCGCGACGGGTGCTATCCGCTCGGCGACAGTCGTGCATGCGTTGCGGCGCAAGAATCTGAAGTACGGCATGGTCACGATGTGCGTGGGCATGGGCCAGGGCGCCGCCGGCATCTTCGAGCGGGTCTGATTCCCCAAGGGATCCGGCGCCACCGATCCAACAGGAGACAGGCAGTGACAGACCACGTATTCGACAAGGCGCTCGCGCTCCGGCACAGCGACATCCGCGCCGGGCATTTCACGGGCACGACCAGTCCCGACTACTGGAACATGGTCGGCCCCTTCGGCGGCATGACGGCGGCGATCGCGCTGCAGGCGGTGCTGCGGCATCCCGACCTGCTGGGCGCGCCGATCGCGCTGACGGTGAACTTCGCGGCCGCGATCGAAGCCGGCGCCTTCGACGTCCAGGCCACGCCGGTGCGCACCAACCGCTCGACGCAACACTGGACCGTGCAGATCACGCAGGCCGGCATCGACGGTGCACCGCAGATGACCACCACGGCCACCGTGGTCACGGCCGCGCGCCGCGACACCTGGGGCGGCACCGATCTGCCGATGCCGCAGGTTGCCGGACCCGCCGATGCGCCGCGCATGAGCGCCGGCCCCGCGGGCGTGGCCTGGCTCGCGCAGTACGACATGCGGCCGGTCAGCGGTGCGCCGCCCTCGACCTGGGACGGCAGCGGCGACCACAGCGAGACCCGGCTCTGGGTGCGCGATGCGCAGCCTCGGCCACTCGACTTTCCCTCGCTCGCGGCGATGAGCGACGTGTTCTTTCCGCGTGTCTGGCTGCGCCGTGCCAAGCCGGTGCCGGCCGGCACGGTCTCGATCACCACCTACTTCCACACCGACGCGGCGCAGATGGCCGAGGTGGGAAGCGGCTATCTTTTGGCCTCAGCGGTCGGGCAGCAATTCCGCAACGGTTTCTTCGACCAGAGCGCACAGCTCTGGAGCGACGCCGGCGTGCTGCTCGCCACCTCCAACCAGATCGTCTATTTCAAGGAATGACCTCATGAGCGACATCCTCGTCCACGCCGAAGCCGGCGTGATGACCCTGACCTTCAACCGCGTCGACAAGAAGAACTCGATCACCGGCGCGATGTACGGCGAACTGGCCGATGCGCTGGCCCGCGCCGAGCAGGACCCGGCCGTTCGCGCGGTGCTGATCCAGGGCGACCCGACCATCTTCAGCGCGGGCAACGACATCGGCGATTTCCTCAACGCCCCGCCCGCGACCACGGAGTCGCCGGTGTTCCGCTTCCTGCGCGGCATCGCCACCTTCCCCAAGCCCATCGTCGCGGCCGTCTGCGGCCCGGCCGTGGGCGTGGGCACCACGATGCTGTTCCATTGCGACCTGGTCTACGCGGGCGACAACGCGGCCTTCTCGATGCCCTTCGTCAACCTGGGCCTGTGCCCCGAGGCGGCCTCGAGCCTGCTGGTGCCGCAGATGTTCGGCTACCACCGCGCGGCCGAAGCGCTGCTGCTGGGCGAGCCCTTCATGGCCGAGGCGGCGCTCGAGATCGGCCTCGTGAACCGCGTGGTGCCGCCGACCGAAGCCAACGGCATCGCCCAGACGCAGGCCCGCAAGCTCGCGGCCAAGCCGCTCACGGCGCTGATCGAGACCAAGCGACTGCTCAAGAAATCGCAGCAGGCCGCGGTGCTCGAACGCATGGACGAGGAAGGCCAGAGCTTCGGCCGCATGCTGCGCGAGCCGGCGGCGCGCGAGGCATTTGGCGCGTTCATGGCGAAGCGCAAGCCGGACTTCTCGAAGCTCTGATCCACGGGCGTCTATTCGACGCCCAGCAAGTCGTACACCCTGCGCACATAGCCGCCGAATTCCGGACTGGTCTTGAGGTGCAGCCGGCGCGGCGAAGGCAGGTCGATCGCGAAGAAGTCGGCCATGCGCGCCGGGCCGGCCGTGAGCACGGCGCAGTGCGTGCCCAAAAACACGGCCTCCTGGATGCTGTGGGTCACGACCACGAAGGTCTTGCCCGTCTCCTCCCAGATGCGCAGCATCTCGAGGTTCATCTTCTCGCGCGTCAGCGCATCGAGCGCGCCGAAGGGCTCGTCCATGAGCACCAGTTTCGGGTCGTGGATCAGCGCCCGCGCGATGGCCGCGCGCTGCTGCATGCCGCCCGAGAGTTCGTAGGGCAGCTTGTCGGCGAAGCCGGTGAGGCCGACCATCTCCAGCAGTTCGTGCGCGCGCACGCGGGCCTTCTTGCGGTCCAGGCCGAGGATGTCGGCCGGCAGCATCACGTTCTCGAGGATGGTGCGCCACTTGAGCAGCACCGGCTGCTGGAACACCATGCCCACATCGCGGCCCGCGTTGAAGGGCGTGCCGCCGCCGATCTGCAGCGTGCCGCCGTCGTGGCCGTGCAGGCCGGCCAGGATCTTGAGCAGCGTCGACTTGCCGCAGCCCGAGGGCCCGACCAGCGACACCATGTCGCCCTCGTGGATGTCCATCGACACGTCGGACACCGCAAGGAACTCCTCGGTCTTGCCACCCGCCTGCTTCTTGCGGTAGACCTTGCGCAGTTGCTGCATGCGGATCAGCGGCGCCGCCGCCTGGACCGGCAGCGCGCTCATGCCAGCCACCGTGCCAGGTTGTCGCGCACGAAGGCATCGTCGGCCAGGTCGCCGTGCAGTCGGTAGACGCGGTCGATCTCTTCGCTCTGTCCGGGGCCCATGCCCTCGGCCGGATCCAGGCACCAGATGCCGTCGAGCAGGCCCTGGCGCCGCAGCACCTCGTGGCAGCCCGCGATGCAGCCGTGGAAGTTGTTCTTCACGTCGAAGAAGGCCGCGTTGCAGTCGGTCACCCGCGAATCGAGGGCCAGCAGCGCCGGGCTCAGCGCGCCGCCATGGGCCGCGATCTCGGCCTTGATCTGCGCGAGCTGCTGCACCGCGCTCGCGGTCCAGACCGACCAGTGGCCCAGCAGGCCGCCGCGGAAGCGCACCTGCACCGCGGTGCCGTCGCGCATCGCGCTGAAGGGCAGGGCGAGGTCGAGCACGATGTGGTCGTCGTTGCCGGTGTAGAGGAACACCCGCTCCTCGGCGCGCGCATCGACCACGCCACGCACCACGTCGATGGTGCGGTAGCGGTTGAAGGGCGCGACCTTGATCGCCAGCACGTTGGGGATCAGCGCGAAGCGGCGCCAGAAGTCGCTCGACAGGATCGGGCCGCCGACCACGGTCTGCAGGTAGAAGCCGATCAGCGGGATCTCCTCGGCCACGGCCTCGCAATGCGCGATCAGTTCGTCCTCCGAGGCCGAGGCCACGGCCGCGAGGCTCAGCAGGCCCGCGTGGTAGCCCAGGCCGACGGCCGTCCGCGCCTCGGCACGCGCCTGCGCCGTGGGGCCGCACAGGCCGGCGATCATCGCCATGGGGCGGTCGGTCCAGGCCGCGCGGTCTTCGGCCGCGGCGCGCAGCACGGTCTCGTAGAGGCCGCGTTCGCGGATGCTGAACTGCGTCGTGTGCACGCCCACGGCCAGGCCACCCGCGCCGGCATCGGTGTAGTAGCGGGTGAGCGCGCGCTGGCGGCGGCGGTCGAGCTGGCGGTCGGCGTCGAGCGCCAGCGGGTGGGCCGGAATCACCGTGCCCTGCGCCAGCAGCGCCAGCACGTCGGCGGGAAGATCGGATCGTTGCAAGGCCATCGAAACTCCTGGAAAGGTGAAGGGCCGCTCAGCCGTACTCGGGGCCGGCGATGGCGTGGAGGAAGGCAGTCTGGCCGACGGGCACGGGTTCGCCCAGGGCCATGCGCACGAAGCCGCGCTGCGGCGTGAAGCCGGCGGCGCCGAGTTGCTCGCGCAGCAGAGCGCGCATGTCGGGCACGTCGACCATCAGCGGACCGGGCGTGCTGTCGGCAAGCTCGGCCAGCAGCAGCGCGGCGGCGGCTTCGTCGGTCGCGATCAGCGGGCCGATCTGGTGGGCGATGCGGCCGGCGCGCACGATCGCGAAGCCTTGCGCATGGCGCTGCAGGCGTGAGCCCGCACGCCCGGCCAGGTGCGCGAGCACGAGGCCGCGCGCCAGGCCCAGCGCCTCGGCGTCGAGGGCGGCGAGTCGTTCGAGGCCGGCCGGTTCCTGCCGCGCCAAAGCGCGGCTCGGCACCGCGGCGGGGCGCTGCCAGCGCGTGAGGCGCCACAGCGGCGCGAAGCCGTACCGGGTGTAGAGCCGCTCGCCCGCGGGCGTGGCGTCGAGCAGCGCGACCCGGCCCTGGCGTTGCACTTCGCGCAGGCAGTGCTCGAAGACCGTGCGGCCCAGGCCCTGGCCGCGCAGCGCGGGCGCGACCAGGATCATGCTGATCCAGGCGCCCGTGTCGCCCATCGGCAGTACGGCGCCGCTGGCGCCGATGCGCCCCTCGCCATCGCGTACCGCGAACAGCGTGCCCTGCTGCGAGAACAGCGCCCAGTCCTCGGCGGTCTGGTTCCAGCCGCTCTGTACCACCAGCGCGTCGAGCATCGCCAGCGTCCCGTCGTCGAGCGCACCGAGCGTCTCGACCACGTGCACCGGCGCGTCGAGTTCAGTACTTGCCATCGCGCGACTCGAACTTGGTCGGCTTGCCATACAGCCGCTGCTCGCGTGCGATCCAGTCGGCGACCCAGCCGAGCTGCTGCGACAGCGGCACCTGCGGGTAGCCGAACAGGCGCTCGGCCTCGCCGGTGTTCATGAGCCAGGCGGTGGGTGCTTCGCTGCCGGTGATCTGCACGGGCTTGCCGAAGCGGCGGCCGAACTCCTCGGCCAGCCAGCGGATCGAGGTGGTCTCGGGGCCGCTCACGTTGATCGGCGAGGTCGGCACCGTGGCCACCGCCAGGCAGCGCAGCGCCTGCGCGTTGGCATCGCCCTGCCAGATCACGTTGACGTGGCCCATGGTCACGTCCACCGGCTCGCCGCGCCAGACCTTCTGCGCCACGTCGGCCAGCACGCCGTAGCGCAGGTCGATCGCGTAGCTCAGGCGGAACAGCCGGCCGGGCGTGCCGTGCTGCTGCGAGAAATACTCGAACATGCGCTCGCGGCCGACGCAGGAGTTCGCGTACTCGCCGGGCGGGCTGGGCGGCAGGTCTTCGGACGCGCCCTGGCCGGCGACGGGCACGAAGGGGTACACGCAGGCGGTCGAGAAGGCCACGATGCGCGAACCGCTGAAGGCCTGCGCCACCAGGGCCGGCACGTGCACGTTCATGGCCCAGGTCAGCGGGTTGTTGTCGTCGCCGCCGAACTTGCGCCCGGCCATGAAGACCACGTTGGCGCATTTCGGCAGTGCGGCCACGGCGGCGGCATCGAGCAGGTCGCAGACGATGGTTTCGATGCCGTGCCCATGCAGCATCTCGCGCATGCCGGCCTCGCTGAAGCGCGCGACCGCGATCACGCGGCGGTGGGCGGGCAGGGCGTTGCGTGCCAGCCGCGCCAGCGTCGGGCCCATCTTGCCGCCGACGCCGAGGATCATCAGGTCGCCGTCGAGGCGTGCGAGGTCGTCGATGAGTTCGCGCGACGGCGTGGCGAGGTAGTCCTCGAGTGCCTGTTCGGTCTCGAAGTGCGTGGGGAAAGCGCGCGTGTCGAGCACGGCGGCGGGCGTGGGGGTGGAGGCGGTCATTGGATGCGGGCGTCCTGGGTGATGAAGAAGCGCTCCAGCAGCAGGACCAGCAGGTAGAGCAGCACGCCGAGGCCGGTGATCAGCAGCACGGCCATGAAGACGGCGGGGGTGTCGAGCGAGGCCTGCACCTGGATCATCAGGTAGCCCAGACCCTTGTCGGAGGCGATGAACTCGCCCACCACCGCGCCGGCCACGGCCAGGATGGTGGCGACCTTCATGCCCGAGAACACGTAGGGCAGCGAGCCCGGCAGCTGGATGTAGCGGAACAGCTGCCAGCGCGAGCCCTTGAGCGCGCGCACCAGGTTCAGCAGATCGGGCTCGGTCTCGTTGAGCCCGCGGATCGTGGTCAGCAGGATCGGGAAGAAGCACAGGCTGAAGGTGATCAGGATGTTGGGCCCGATGCCGTAGCTGAACCACACGATGATCAGCGGCCCCATCGCCACCTTCGGGATCATGTTGAGCGTGACCAGCAGCGGGAAGGCCAGCAGCATCAGGCGCCGGCTGGTGATGAACAGCAGCGCACACAGAATGCCCAGCACCAGGGCCAGCACATAGCCGCCGAACACCTCGAGCGCGGTCACGCCGGTGTTGGACAGCCAGTGGTAGTTGCCGTTGCCCAGCGTGGCCAGCACGCGCGAGGGCGCGGGCAGGATGAAGGTCTGGATCGAGAACACGCGCACCGCGAGTTCCCACAGGCCGATGCCGGCCAGGTGGACGCCGACGACGGCGGCCCAGCGCTGCCAGGCGGGGCGGTCCTGGCTGCTGTCGGGGCCGCCGGCCGCGCGGGTGGCGGGCGGATCGGCGGCGGGTGCGGTGGCGGAGGCCGTCATGGGGGTGTCTTCCTCGGGAGTGCGGGTCGAATCCAAATCATAGGATTCGCCCGACGCACTGTCAACCAACTGGTTGATAAATTATCGAGGAAGGCGTCGGCGCCGCCGGCTGCGAAGTCAGAGACTCAAGGCCGCAGCGCGTTGAGCGCGAAGGCGATCACATGGCGCCGCCGCTGCACCAGTGCGCCGCGCGAGCCCAGCGACTTGCCGAAGATGGCCGACAGCGTGTGGTTGTTGGAGAAGAAGAAGTAGGAGATGCCGGCGATCGAGATGTAGAGGTTGATCGCATCGAAATCGTTGCGGAACACGCCCTGCTCCACGCCGCGCTCGAGCGTGGCCTCGAGCATCTCGATGAAGGGCGAATGCATTTTCTGCAGACGCTCGGAGCCCAGGATGTGCTGGCCCTGGTTGCGGTTCTCGTCGGTCAGCAGGGCGAGGAACTCGGGGTGCTCGGCCAGGTAGTCGAAGGAGAAGCCGATGAGCTGCGTCATGGCTTCCACCGGCTCCAGCGCGCCCAGCGACAGTGCCTGCTCCTTCTCGCGGATCGCCGCATACACCGACTCGAGCGCCACCAGGTACAGGCCCTGCTTGCTCTCGAAGTAGTGATAGACCAATTGCTTGTTCGCACCGGCCGTGCGCGCGATCTCGTCGACCCGCGCGCCGGCGAAGCCGTTGCGCGAGAACTCGGCCACCGCAGCGGCCAGCAACGCCTCGCGCGTGGCGGCGGCATCGCGGCGCGCGGGGCCTTCGGCCTGCGTGGTCTTCTTCTTGCGAGGGACGGTCGTGGGGGCGGATGAAAAAGCTGGAGAAGAGGCCATGCGTACTGCTCGCGTTCTGTTGTATTGCTTGTCAACCAAACAGTTGGTAATATGAATTCTAGTCCCGATCCACCCCTTCATTCTGGAGCGATCCCCATGCGAGCACGCGCGTCTTCCGTCTTCTTCACCGCCCTGTGCGCCCTGGGGCTCACCGGCACGGCCTCGGCCGCGGATTCGATGAACCTGATGCTCAACTGGACGCCGACCGCGGACCATGCGCCGATCTACTTCGCCAAAGCCAAGGGCTGGTACACCGAAGCCGGCATCGACCTGAGCATCGAGGCCGGCAAGGGCTCGGCGCTGTCGGCGCAGCGCGTGGGAACCGGCGGCGCCAACCTCGGCATCGCCGACCTGCCGACCGCCATCCAGGCCGTGGGCAAGGGCGCGGACCTGAAAGCGGTGATGGTGATCTACGCGAACAGCCCCCAGGGCTTCTACTGGCTCAAGTCCTCGGGCATCAACGGCCCCAAGGATTTCGTCGGCCGCAAGATCGGCAACCCGCCCGGCGACGCCGCGCGCCTGATGTGGCCGGCCTTCGCCAAGAAGACGGGCATCGACCCGGCGGGCGTGAACTTCGTCAACCTGAGCCCGCAGGCCAAGGTCGGCGCGCTCAAGAGCAAGTCGGTCGACATCATCAGCGACTTCTACAACGAGCACGACCTCAAGGTCCGCGAGTTCGGCCCCGACCTGGGCTTCGTGGCCTGGCGCAGCATCGGCGTGAACGTGTACGGCAACTCGCTGTTCGTGAACGGCGCCTACCTCAAGGCCAACCCCGAGCGCGTGCGCAAGTTCGCGGCCGTCACGCAGCGCGCCTACGCGGCCTGCGTGAAGGACTTCGCGCCCTGCCTCGATGCGCTGACCGCCAGCGTGAGCGGCCTGACGCCGGACAACCAACGCGACCAGTGGGAACGCATCAAGCAGCTGATGCGCGACGACACCACCACCGGCGTGGCGCTAGGCGCCTTCGACGGCGCGCGCGTCAAGGCCGACTACGAACTGGTCAAGGAAATGATCGGCATCGAGAAGGGCTTCGAGCCGGTCGCGCTGTTCACCAACGAGTACCTGGACAAGTCGGTGCGCATGAGCGGCAACTGACGACCGGGATCAGGCCGTCGCGGCGATCGGCCGCGGCCGCCCGTGGTCGTCGATCGCGACGTAGGTGAAAGTGGCTTCGGTCACCTTGATGTAGTTGCCCTGCGCCTTGAAGCGCTCGGCGAAGACCTCGACCGTGACGGTGACCGAGGTGCGCCCGATGCGCACCAGCTTCGAATAGAAGGACAGGATGTCGCCGATGCGCACCGGCTGCTTGAAGACGAACTCGTTGACCGCCACGGTCGCCATCCGGCCCAGGGTGTAGCGCGCGGGGATCACCGAACCGGCCAGGTCGCACTGGGCCATGACCCAGCCGCCGAAGATGTCGCCGTTGGCGTTGCAGTCGGCGGGCATCGGGATGACCTTGAGCACCAGCTCCATGTCGGTCGGCAGGCTCTTGAGGACAGCGGCCACGTTGGCGTCGGGAGAATGGGACATGGGCACAATCGAAGCAAATAACAGCCAGATTGTCTCCCATGCGCCGCAGCGGCGAAGCCCTTTCCTCTCCCCACCATGCACCCGGCGGCGCGCCCGAACGGGCCGACCGCTCCGACTGGGCGACGCTTCGACGCCTCTTCCCCTACCTCTGGGATTACAAATGGCGGGTGCTGGCCGCGCTGACCTTCATGGTCGGCGCCAAGGTCGCCAACGTCGGCGTGCCGGTGCTGCTCAAGACCCTGGTCGACACCATGACGCCCAAGCCCGACATGGCGCAGGCGCTGCTCGTGGTGCCGATCGCGCTCTTGATCGGTTACGGCCTGCTGCGGCTGTCGACCTCGCTGTTCAGCGAACTGCGCGAGCTGGTGTTCGCCAAGGCCACCGAGGGCGCGGCGCGGCGCATCTCGCTGGAGGTGTTCCGGCACCTGCATGCGCTGAGCCTGCGCTTCCACCTCGAGCGGCAGACCGGCGGCATGACGCGCGACATCGAACGCGGCACGCGCGGCGTGCACTCGCTGATCTCGATGTCGCTCTACAGCATCGTGCCGACCATCATCGAGCTGGTGCTGGTGCTCACCATTCTGGGCGTCAAGTTCGATGCGCTGTTCGTCTGGATCACCGGTGCCGCGCTGGTTCTGTACATCGGCTTCACCGTGACCGTGACCGAGTGGCGCACGCAGTTCCGCAAGACCATGAACGAGCTCGACACGATGGCGCAGAGCCGCGCGGTCGATTCGCTGCTGAACTACGAGACCGTCAAGTACTTCAACAACGAGGAGTTCGAGGCGAAGCGCTACGACGCCAGCCTCGACCGCTACCGCAAGGCCGCGATCAAGAGCCAGCGCACGCTGTCGATGCTCAACACCGGCCAGCAGCTGCTGATCGCCGTGAGCCTGGTGCTGATGCTGTGGCGCGCCACCTCGGGCGTGGTCGAGGGCCGCATGACGCTGGGCGACCTGGTGATGGTCAACGCCTTCATGATCCAGCTCTACATCCCGCTCAATTTCCTGGGCGTGATCTACCGCGAGATCAAGCAGAGCCTGACCGACCTCGACAAGATGTTCGTGCTGATGGAGAAGGACCGCGAGGTGCAGGACGCGCCGGGTGCGATGCCGCTGGCGGGCACCGACGCCACCGTGCGCTTCGAGGACGTGAGCTTCGCCTACGAGCCCGCGCGGCCGATCCTCCAGCATGTGAGCTTCGAGATTCCGGCCGGCAAGACGGTGGCGGTGGTCGGCCCTTCGGGTTCCGGAAAATCCACGCTGGCCCGACTCTTGTATCGCTTCTATGACGTCCAGCAGGGAAAGATCACCATCGGCGGCGAGGACATCCGCCAGGTGACCCAGTCCAGCGTGCGTCAGGCCATCGGCATCGTGCCGCAGGACACGGTGCTGTTCAACGACAGCGTGGCCTACAACATCGCCTACGGCCGCCCGGGCGCGACGACCGAAGAGATCGAGGCGGCGGCCAAGGCCGCGCGCATCCACGACTTCATCGCCGCCACGCCCAGGGGCTACGACACGCCGGTCGGCGAACGCGGCCTGAAGCTGTCGGGCGGCGAAAAGCAGCGCGTGGCCATCGCGCGCACCTTGCTCAAGAACCCCCCGATCGTGATCTTCGACGAGGCCACCTCGGCGCTGGACTCGGCCAACGAGCGCGCGATCCAGTCGGAGCTCAAGAGCGCGGCGCAGAACAAGACCACGCTGGTCATCGCACACCGGCTGTCGACCGTGGTCGATGCGCACGAGATCCTGGTGCTCGAGGCCGGCGTGATCGTCGAGCGCGGCACCCACGCGGAGCTGCTGGCGCGCCAGGGGCGCTATGCGCAGATGTGGGCGCTGCAAAAAATCGAGGCGGCGCCGGTCAATCTTTGAACACGTTTCTCATCGCTTTGTAGCTTGCTTGAGGGGAAGTAGCATGCGCCAAAACGGATGGTGTGCGGCTGCATGGCCCGCTGTCATTTCGTCCGGGATGTGCATGCTTCAGCCATCACAGGGAGCCTCAAAGAATGGGCGATTACAGACACCAGGCCGATCAGAGCCTGCCGCCGCGCTATGGCAATTCGCCCGGCGCCGACTACTTCGGCGGGGTCAGCCAGATCCATGCCGCCAAGGGCAGCCGGCCCGATCTGTACGGCACTGTCCTGCCGAATGGCGATCGGGTCTACAACCTCGATGCGCAGGTGGCGGCGCACTACACGATCCACCAGCAACTCGCCGACCCCGAGGCGCCGCGCACGACGGGCGCGAATTCCTACGCGGACACCATCGCCCAGCGCCACGACATCGAATGCTGGTACGCCGCCGACCAGCGCGACCGCATGCTGCAAGGCCACAAAGAATTTGAACGCCCCGGGCGCCCCGGCGAATACCGCACCTGGGCCGAACTGAGCGGCTGGGAGCGATCCACCAACGCCACCGCCCTGGCCGCCGACGCCCGCTACCACGACATCCGCACCACGGCCGAAACCGAGTTTCTGCATGGCCTGCAAGACTGGAAGCCCGAAGGCGCCGTCGCCGGCTATTTCAAGAACAAGGGCGTGGCCGGCTTCGAAGCGCTGGCTGGCAGCTACCCCGCGTCCGCTCGCGAACGCATGCTGGCCGAAATGCCGGCCTTGCGCGACAAGGGCGGCGGCGTGGACTTCAATCCCCTTTCGATGGGCGGACATGCGATGGGGGCCGTGGGCCTCAAGAAGACCGCGTTCGAGCAGTTCGTCACGTTGCCCCTGAGCGACCGCGAGCGCGACTTCTTCCACAACAGCATCGACAGCATCAAACAACCTGGTGCGCCGGTGTGGGAGCCCCATCCAGACCACCCTGCCAATCAGGCGGGCGCCATGGCGCACGGCCGCTTCAAGCTCGGCTACACCGACGAGCAAGGCCACCGCGTCGAGAAGGTGCTGGACCTCGATCAAGGCCGGCGCTTCACCACCACGACGAGCGACCCCGCGACCGGCCAGGCCTTGAGCACCGAAACCAGAACGCCGACGGGGCCGCTCATTGCCCAGAACTACTTCACGCCCAGCTACGCCGTCGAAACGCGCGATGGGCAAGGGCAGGTTGTCAGCCAAAGCTCGCTGCCCGAAGGGAAGAATGACCATCCGAGGGTGGACGGCAGTCCGTTGTATCAGGAGGCGCTGCGGGATTTGGAGGGGAAGTATCGGGAGATCAAGAATGATCCGAAGCCTGAGCGGCAAGCGACTATTCGAGAGGTAGAAATCGATATCGATGCGCAACGCGACCAAGCCCAACAACACTACCTTGCCAAAGACCACCCGCTGCATCGGGATGTGGTGCAGCATCCACACGGCAAGCACACGCAGCAACAACAACCCCAAGCGCCTGCGGCCGCGCCCGACACCCCGCTGGCCGCATCCATCATCACCCAAAGCGCCATTGGCGAGCGGTTCAAGGCGCTGGTCGATGCCATCGAGCGCAAAGACGACAAAGCCTATGACCGGGTGCTTGAGGCGCACCAGGCTTCGCCCGAATGGCAGAAGTTTCAACAGCAAAGCCAAGACTACGAACAAGCCCTGATTGCGCAGCAGCAACGTGAGCGCGAGCAACAACTTGCGGCGCAGCGGCAAGAAGACGCGCAACAGCAGCAACAGCGTGGCCCGGTGATGGGCCGATAGAGGGAGCGCACGATGAAGAGCACTTTGTACAAGTGGGCTGTTGCCGCACTGGCAGCGCTGGCGCTGACGGGCTGCGCCATGGTTGGGTACGGCGAATGCTTCAGCCGCTGTGGGGGCAATATGCCTACGAGCTATGGAGCACCGGCTGACTATGGAGCGGGAGCACCGACTGACCTGACGCGGGGCGCATTGTGGAACGCCGCTGCCTCTTTTGGCGTGACGGAAAAATACATCATCAGCGGCTTTATCACCTTGGAACGCATTGGCGAGCCACCGGGTGTTGGCAAGGTCAACGCCCAAATCTATGTGCCCAACGTGAGCGCGCAGCAAGCTCAAGGCAGTGCATGGTTTAGCACTACCTTTGGTCGTGACTACATTGATTCAGTCACCTTAAGGCCGAGAGAGGGGCGCTTTCCTGCTCACGCTCCGTTGATGCCGCCCGGCATTTATAAACTGACTGCCCAGGCTACTGTAGTAGAAAAGCGGGCGCGATGGCCGCCGGAGTACGCCCCCTTCCGCAGCCCACCCCAGAGCACCACCATCGTGGTCGAGGCCGGCACGTGGAGCATCCTCTGGCAAAAGGTGAAGGTTGACGAAAGCACCGAACCGATCACCATCACCGTCGATTTTGGGCAATCAGGCCAAGCCCAACTGAGAAAAAGCGGCGCTTCCTCCTTCAGCCCCGAATTCCTGATCGCCGACCCCTTGCCCCCATCGGCATCGTCGCCCCTACCCGCCAAAACAGCCGCACCATGACCCCCGAGCAACTGCAGGAACTGGCGCTGAATCTGTCAAGCGTGACCCGGCATCTCCGCCGAGAAAATGAGGGCGCCGCGGCGCGGATCGCGCAGGCCAGCCAGCAACTCGACCACAGCGCTTCGCGCCTGTCGGCCGATGTCGATGCCGCACATCGGGAGGGGCAGAAGAGCATGCAGCGCGAGCTGACGAACGCGGAGCAGTTCTTGCAAAAGGCGCAGCGCCAATTGCTGGCCGCGCAGAAAGCATGGCTGTGGAAGGTCTCGTTGGCGCTGCTTTCGATGGCCGTGCTGGTGGTGGGTGGCAGCAGCTACTGGGTGTGGCACAACGCACAGGCGCTGCAGGAGATCGACTACAACCGCCAGGTCCTCGGCGCCATCGCTGCCGGGGACCTGAACCTGTGCAACCAGCGCCTGTGCGCCAAGGTGCCACCGAAGGCCGAGAAGTTTGGCGACGGCTATGTGGTGATCGGCAACCGTTAGGCACAAGAACACCCGGCCGGCTCGCACGGCCGGATGTTTTTTCATCGACGATGCGTGACGCACGCCGCCGAAGCCATCGTGGTCTCGTCTCCCGCATGGAAAATGCTTCAGTCGCCCGAGACGGTGACGGGACAAGGCCATTGCAGGCCGGAAGCCACCCGTCCAGCGGGCGCAGCACACTCTCATTCGGAACCAATCACAGATGACGACCAAGATTCCCCTGCTCGTGCTGAGCCACCTCTCGCGCGCCCACCAAGCCGTGCTCGCCGAGCATTTCGACCTGAGCTACGCCGCCGAGCCCGCCGAGCGCTCGGCCGCCATCGCCGCGCGCGGTGCCGATTTCCGCGCGGTGCTGACCATCGGCGTGACCGGGTTGACTGCCGACGAGATGGCCGCGATGCCGGCGCTCGAGCTGGTGTGCTGCATGGGCGCCGGCTACGAAAAGGTCGACCTTGCCGCGGCGCGTGCGCGCGGCATCGTGGTGGCCAACGGGCAGGGCACCAACGACGATTGCGTGGCCGACCACGCCTTCGGCCTGCTGATCTCGGCCGTGCGCAACTTCCGCCAGCTCGATCGCCTGTGCCGCGACGGCGTTTGGCGCCTGGCCATTCCGCAACCGCCGAACGTTTCGGGCAAGCGCCTGGGCATCCTCGGCATGGGCACCATCGGCCAGAAGATCGCCAGGCGTGCGGCCGGCTTCGACATGGCCATCGGCTATCACAACCGCAAGCCCAAGGAAGGCGTGGCGCACCGCTACTTCGACGACCTGCATGCGCTGGCCGAGTGGAGCGACATGCTGGTGTGCGCGGCGCCGGGCGGCGCGGCCACGCACCATATCGTCGACGCCCGCGTGCTCGATGCACTCGGCCCGCAGGGCTTCCTGGTGAACATCGGCCGCGGCAGCCTGGTCGACACCGAGGCGCTGGCCACCGCGCTGCGTGAAGGCCGCATCGCCGGCGCCGGGCTCGATGTCTACGAGAGCGAGCCGCTGCGGCCCGAGCCGCTGATCGGCCTGGACAACCTGATCCTCACGCCGCACCTCGCGGGCTGGTCGCCCGAGGCCACGCAGGCTTCGTTCGAGCGTTTCCTCGCCAACGCCGAAGGCCACTTCACCGGCCGCGGCGTGATCTCGCCGGTCTGACCTGGCGCTGGCCGAAGCGCCGTCGAAAGTCCGGGGGCGCGCACATAATCCAGCCCCATGGAAACCAAGTGGCTCGAAGACTTCGTCAGTCTTGCTGAAACCCGCAGCTTCAGCCGCTCGGCCCAGCTGCGCCATGTGACGCAGCCGGCCTTCTCGCGCCGCATCCAGGCGCTCGAAGGATGGGCCGGCACCGACCTGGTGGACCGCTCTTCCTATCCCACGCGCCTCACGCCGGCCGGCCAGACGCTCTACGGCCAGGCGCTCGAAATGCTGCAGGGCCTGCAGAGCACGCGCGCCATGCTGCGCGGCCACTCGGCCGCGGCGCACGACGTGATCGAGTTCGCGGTGCCGCACACGCTGGCCTTCACCTTCTTCCCGGCCTGGGCGACCACGCTGCGCGAGCACTTCGGGCCGCTCAAGAGCCGGCTCATCGCGCTCAACGTGCACGACGCGGTGATGCGGCTGGTCGAAGGCAGCTGCGACCTGCTGATCGCCTACCAGCACCCGTCGCAACCGCTGCAGCTCGACACCAACCGCTACGAAATGGTGGTGCTGGGGCAGGAGGTGGTCGCGCCCTGGGTCAAGCCCGACGCCGACGGCGCGCCGCGCTACCGGTTGCCGGGCCGCCAGGGCCAGCCGCTGCCCTATCTGGGCTACGCGCCGGGTGCCTACATGAGCGGCATCGTCGACCAGCTGATCAAGGAGTCGGACACCGCGATCCACCTCGACCGCGTCTACGAGACCGACATGTCCGAAGGCCTGAAGGCGATGGCGCTCGAAGGCCACGGCATCGCGTTCCTGCCGCAGAGCGCGGTGCGCAAGGAGGTCAAGGCGCGGCGGCTGGTGAGCGCGCTCCCGCCCGAGATCGACCGCCTCGAGGCCACGATGGAGATCCGCGCCTACCGCGAGCGTCCGGCGGCGGCGACGCCTGGCAAGACCGGACGCGCGACGAAGTCTCACGACGACTTCGCACCCCCCAAGCGAGCGCTGGACGCGCTATGGGCCTATCTCGTCGAAACGCAGCCTGTCAATTGATTGTTTGCTGCACTGCACAAACTATAAAAGATGTGCATGATGACGCGCGCATACGGCATTGGTCAGGCCGCCGTGCGCCGCATACAGTCCCGCCTGCTTTGCTGTCACTCGCTGGAGAAAATCAGTGCATGCGTGTTCTTTTCCGCACCGGGGCGATCTCTTGCCTGTCGGTGGGCCAAGCGGGCACAAAGACTGCTTAATCCCCTGCATGTCGTGCTTCAGCGGTGCGTTGCACCAAGGATGCATCGAGGATTTTCGCGCCGCCCCAGACGGGTGCCGGGCGGTGCACCGGGTTGGACCGGGTGCCTCTGTTCGCGCGACTGTCTAAAATTTGGCTCTGTTTCAGTTTCACTCAGGAGTTTCGTATGAAGAAGCAAGTATTGGCGTTGACCATCGCCGTCATGGCCGCCGGCGGCGCGTTCGCGCAAGCCACCGACACCCTCGCCAAGATCAAGGCCTCGGGCTCCATCACCGAAGGCGTTCGCGAATCCTCCGGTCTTTCCTACACGCTCGGTAACGGCCAGTACACCGGCTTCCACTACGACATCTGCGCCAACATCATCAAGGACCTCGAGAAGGTCGTGGGCAAGAAGCTGGAAACCAAGTACCAGCCCGTGACCTCGCAGAACCGCGTGCCGCTGGTGCAGAACGGCACCGTCGACCTGGAATGCGGCTCGACCACCAACAATGCCACGCGTGCCAAGGACGTGTCCTTCGCCGTCACCACCTACGTCGAGGAAATCCGCATCGCCGTCAAGGCGAACTCGGGCATCGCCTCGATCAAGGACCTGAACGGCAAGACCGTCGCGACCACCACCGGCACCACCTCGGTGCAGACCCTGCGCAAGAACGAGCGCGCCGGTGGCATCGATTTCAAGGAAGTCTTCGGCAAGGACCACGCCGACAGCTTCCTGCTGCTCGAATCGGGCCGTGCCGACGCCTTCGTGATGGACGGTTCCATCCTGGCTTCGAACATCGCCAAGTCCAAGGCGCCCAGCGATTTCAAGATCGTCGGCGAAGTCCTGAGCGTCGAGCCGATCGCGATCATGATCCGCAAGGATGATCCGGCCTTCAAGAAGGCCGTGGACGACAGCATCAAGGCCCAGATCAAGAACGGCGACCTCGCCAAGCTGTGGGACAAGTGGTTCCTGCAGCCGATCCCGCCGTCGAACGTGAAGATCGGCCTGGCCCTGTCGGACGCGACCAAGGACGCATGGGCGAACCCGAACGACAAGCCGATGGAAGACTACGCCGCGAAGAAGTAATCGCTTCCCGGTTATTGCGCCAACGCCCGCCACATCCGGCGGGCGTTTCTGTTGAAGCAGGGCGCGCTTCACATCGAAACGGTCTACAACAACAAGGAGAGTCCCGATGGGATCAAACTGGGATTGGCAGGTCTTCTTGCAGGATCCAGGCGGGAAATTCCCGACCTATTGGCAATGGATGCTTTCGGCCTGGGGCTGGACGCTGTCGGTCTCGCTGCTGGCGCTGATCGTCGCGCTGGTGCTGGGCTCGCTGGTGGGCATCATCCGCACGCTGCCGGACAACCCGTGGCTCATTCGCTTCGGCAATGCATGGGTCGAGCTGTTCCGCAACATTCCACTGTTGGTCCAGATTTTTCTCTGGTACCACGTCATTCCCGCGCTCATCCCACCGATGAAGACGGTGCCCAGCTTCGTGCTGGTCGTGCTGGCGCTGGGTTTCTTCACCTCCGCGCGTATCGCGGAGCAGGTGCGTTCGGGCATCCAGGCGTTGCCCAAGGGACAGCGCTATGCGGGCATGGCGGTGGGTTTCACCACCTTCCAGTACTACCGCTACGTGATCCTGCCGATGGCCTACCGCATCATCATTCCGCCGCTCACAAGCGAGACGATGAACATCTTCAAGAACTCGTCGGTGGCCTTCGCCGTGTCGGTGTCCGAGCTCACCATGTTCGCGATGCAGGCGCAGGAAGAAACCTCGCGCGGCATCGAGGTCTACCTCGCGGTGACGGGGCTCTATGTGATCTCTGCCTTCGCGATCAACCGCCTCATGTCATTCATCGAAAAGAAAACGCGCGTTCCGGGCTTCATCGTTTCGGCCAGCGGCGGCGGGGGACACTGACATGTTGAACCTCGATTTTTCGTTCTACAACTGGGAAGTCATCTCCAACTTCGTGTTGAAGGGCTTCTACTTCAGCGTGATGCTGACCCTGATCGCCACCATCGGCGGCGTGGTCTTCGGCACCCTGCTGGCGCTGATGCGGCTGTCGGGCAAGAAATGGCTCGACGCGCCGGCAGCCATCTACGTCAACGGCATGCGCAGCATCCCGCTGGTGATGGTGATCCTCTGGTTCTTCCTGCTGGTGCCGGCCTCGTTCTACAACCTGTTCGGTTCGATGGGCGCCAACTACCGCTCGGAGATCTCGGCGGTGATCACCTTCATCGCGTTCGAGGCCGCCTACTTCAGCGAGATCATGCGAGCCGGCATCCAGTCGATCCCGCGTGGCCAGGTGAACGCGGGCCAGGCGGTGGGCATGACCTACGGCCAGAACATGCGCCTGGTGATCCTGCCGCAGGCCTTCCGCAACATGCTGCCGGTGCTGCTCACGCAGACCATCATCCTGTTCCAGGACACCTCGCTGGTCTACGCCATCGGCGCCTACGACCTGCTCAAGGGCTTCGACACGATGGGCAAGCAGTACGGTCGTACCGTCGAGTCCTACCTGCTGGCTGCGGTCGTCTACTTCATCCTGTGCTATTCGCTGTCCTGGATGGTGAAGCGCCTGCACAAGAAGATCGCCATCATCCGATGAATCAGATGACCCCCAGTCTTCGCGCACTTTGTGTCGCTTTCGCCAACCCCCTTCCAGGGGGCAACACCAGCGGCCCGGCAAAGCCGGTTCCGCGGTGTCACTGGTCTTACCCCCAGTCTTCGCGCACTTCGTGTCGCTTTCGCCAACCCCCTTCCAGGGGGGCAACACCAGCGGCCCGGCAAAGCCGGTTCCGCGGTGTTTCTGGTATGGAATCAGCTTGCACGCCTCGTCGATAGGAGTTTGAAATGTCGGAAAAAATGATTGAAATCAAGAACGTCTCCAAGTGGTATGGCCCGGTGCAGGTGCTCAACGAGTGCTCGGTGAACATTGCCAAGGGCGACGTGGTGGTGGTGTGCGGCCCGTCGGGTTCGGGCAAGTCGACGCTGATCAAGACGGTCAACGCGCTCGAGCCCTTCCAGAAGGGCGAGATCACTGTCAACGGCATCCCGTTGCACGACCCCAAGACCAACCTGCCCAAGCTGCGCTCCAAGGTCGGCATGGTGTTCCAGCACTTCGAGCTGTTCCCGCACCTGTCGGTGACCGAGAACCTCACGATCGCGCAGATCAAGGTGCTGGGCCGTTCGGCCGACGAAGCCAAGACCCGTGGCCTGAAGATGCTCGACCGCGTGGGCCTGATGGCGCACAAGGACAAGTTCCCGGGCCAGCTGTCGGGCGGCCAGCAACAGCGCGTGGCGATCGCCCGTGCGCTGTCGATGGACCCGATCGTGATGCTGTTCGACGAGCCCACTTCGGCGCTCGACCCGGAAATGGTCGGCGAAGTGCTCGACGTGATGGTCACGCTGGCCAAGGAAGGCATGACCATGATGGTGGTCACGCACGAGATGGCGTTTGCGCGCAAGGTCGCGAGCCGCGTGATCTTCATCGACGTGGGCGGACGCATCCTGGAAGACTGCGAGAAGGACGAGTTCTTCAACCACCCGGAGAACCGCCAGCCGCGCACCAAGGAATTCCTGAACAAGATCCTGCAGCACTGAGCCCGCGGATCGCAGGCACCTCGCTGTACCAGGGCCCCGCGATGCGGGGCCTTTTTCTTGGGCACATCCTCTTTGGCGCACGCGGTACCTGATGCCGCGCAAGGCTATTGCCCGCGCACGGGCCGGCCCGGCCTACGATATCGCCATGCGTTCCATCGCGTTCTCCCTCGGCTGCTTCTTCGCTCGCCGGCTCGTCTCGAGCCGTCCGGCGACGCGACCGCGCGCGGAGCTTCGCCGCATGCCACCGGCTCGAAGTGCTGCTGCACATTCCTGAGCCCGGCGATCCGCTTTCATCCTCTTCCCATTCCCGCCACTGGATCGCCGGGCGCCCACCGTCCGGCGTTGTGCATTTCCTCCAGGAGCGTTCCATGGTTCAACCCCTCTCTTCCCCCGTCTCTTCCGCGGTCCTCGCCGGCCGCACCCTGACCGAACTCGATCACGCGCGGCTCGCCAAGTACGCCGACGCCGATGCCGCCTACTCGCCGGCCATCCAGGCCGTGCTCGACAACGCCGACCTCGTGTCGCCGACCGACATCGCGGCCGACGTCGTCACGATGCGTTCGCGGGTCAACGTGGCCGAAGTCACCGGTGCGGGCGAGCGCACGCTGACGCTGAGCTACCCGCAGGACGCCGACCCCGCCACCGGCTGTATCTCGGTGCTGTCGCCCGTGGGCACCGCGCTGCTGGGTCTGCGCGTGGGCGACGTGGCGAACTGGGTCGCGCCGGACGGCTCGGGCGGTGCGTTGCGCATTGCCGGCATCGCCTTCCAGCCCGAGGCGAGCGGCGAGTACTTGCGTTGAGGAAGCCGTAGCATTCGCCCACGAAAAAGGCCCCGCATGCGGGGCCTTCGTCGTTGCGGCGCGAGCGCCTTGCTGCTTTACTTCTTGCGCGTTTCGATGGCCTTCTCGGCCTTGGTCATCAGGTCGTTGCCCACGGTGGGGCGCCACTTGGCGTACACCGAACGCGTGGCCTTCACGAAGGCTTCGCGCTCGGCCGGCGTCAGCTGCGTCACCGTCACGCCCATGCCGGCGATGTCCTTGAGCACCGGCTTGTCGGCCTCGACCAGGCCCTTGCGCGCGATGGCGATTTCCTGCTTGCCGGCATCGATGGCGGCCTGCTTCACGATGGCCTGGTCGGCCGGCGTCCACGAGGCCCAGATCTCCTTGTTGACCACGAAGATCAGCGGGTCGGCCACATAGCCCCAGGTGGTGACGAACTTCTGGCCCACGTTGTGCATCTTCAGCACGGTGAACAGGAACAGCGGGTTCTCCTGGCCGTCGACCGCGCCGCTCGCGAGCGCGGGCTGCGCATCGGCCCAGCTCATCTGCGTCGGGTTGGCACCCAGCGCGGTGAACAGGTCGGCGAACAGCGGCGAGCCAACCACGCGGATCTTCATGCCCTTGAGGTCGGCCGGCGACTTGATCGCATGCTTGGAGTTGGTGATCTCGCGGTAGCCGTTCTCGCCCCAGGCCAGCGGCATCACGCCGGCCTTGTCGATGATCTTGAACAGCTCGGCACCGACCTCGCCCTGCGTGAGCGCGTCGACCGCCGCGTAGTCGGGCATCAGGAAGGGCATCGAGAACAGGTTGAGCTGCTTGACCTGCGGCGACCAGTTGATGGTCGAGCCCACGGCCATGTCGATCACGCCCTGGCGCAGCGCGCTGAACTCGCGCGTCTGATCGCCCTGGATCAGCGACACGCCCGGGTACAGCTTGATGTTGATGCGGCCCTGGGTGCGTTCCTTCACCAGGTTGGCCCAGATCTGGCCGGCCTGGCCCCAGGGTGTGGGCGGGCCCAGCACCAGCGACATCTTGTACTCGGCCTTGTAGGCCGCCTGCGCCATGGCGCCGGTGGTGAAGCCGAGAGCGGTCGCGACGAGCGCGAGGCCGAGCAGGGTGCGGCGGAATTTCATGGTCTTGTCTCCGTGTGAAAAATCGATGGAAGTTGATTGGGAACGCAGCTCATTCGCCAGTGACACCGCGGAACCGGCTTTGCCGGGCCGCTGGTGTCGCCCCCGGCGAGGGGGTTGGCGAAGCGACACGCAGTGCGCGAAGACTGGGGGAGAGCCATCAGTAGCCGAGCTTGGCCGGCAGCCACAGCGCGAGCTGCGGCCAGACGATCACGGCCACCATCACCAGGAACATCGCGAACAGCATCCAGCCGACCCAGCGCACGGTCTCTTCCATGCGCACGTTGGCGATGCGGCACGACACCATCAGGTTGACCGCGAGCGGCGGTGTGAACTGGCCCAGCGCGACCTTGAGCGTGAGGATCACGCCGAACCAGACCGGGTCCCACTTGTAGTGCTGCACGATGGGCCACAGCAGCGGCACGAAGATCAGGAAGATCGACACGCCGTCGAGGAACATGCCGACCGTGATCAGCAGCACGATCAGCAGTGCCAGCACGCCGTACTCGCCCAGGCCGGAGTTGACGATGGCCGTGGCCACCGGATCGATCACGCCCAGCGTCGACAGCGAGTAGGCGAAGATGCCCGCGAGCGACACCACCAGCAGGATCACGGCCGAGAGTTCGCCCGATTCGCGCAGGATCACGAACAGGTCGCGCACCTTGATGGTCCGGTAGATCACCATGCCCACGAACAGGCCGTAGAACACCGCGACCACCGCGGCCTCGGTCGGCGTGAACCAGCCGGCGCGCATGCCGCCGAGGATCAGGATCGGCGCCGCCAGGCCCCAGGTCGCTTCGCGAAAGCTCTTCCAGAACGCGGGCCGCGGCATGCTGGCCTCGAGCGCGCCCATCTTGTGGCTGCGCGCCATCCAGACCGCGGGAATGATCAGCGCCAGGCCGGCCAGGATGCCGGGGATCATGCCGGCCGCGAACAGGGCCGGCACCGAGGCGCCGGGCACCAGCACCGAGTACACGATGAAGGCCACCGAGGGCGGGATCAGGATGTCGGTGGCCGCTGCGGCGCCGACCACGCTGGCGGAGAAGGCCGGCGGGTAGCCGGCGCGCGACATCGCGGCGATCATCACCGCGCCCACGGCGGCGGCATTGGCCGGGCCCGAACCGGAGATGCCGCCCAGGAACATCGCGACCAGGATCGCGACCATCGGCAGCATGCCAGGGCCACGGCCGACCATCGCGACGGCGAAGTTCACCAGCCGCAGCGCGACGCCGGAGCGGTCGAAGATCGAGCCAACCAGCACGAACATCGGAATGGCCAGCAGTGGGTACTTGCCCAGGCCGGCGTAGAAATTCTGCGGCACGGCCAAGAGGCCGAACCACTGGGCGTCGGCGTTCGCCAGCGCGATGCAGGCCGCGCCGGCCAGACCCAGCGCCGCGCCGATCGGCACGCCGACCAGCATCAGCACCACGAAGGCGACGAAGAGCAGCGTCGCGATCATTTCGGCGTGCCCTCGCCGTCATCGCGGCGTCCGCGGCGGATGAACAGGCCCACGGCCCGCAGCGCGATCGCGGTCGACACGATCGGCAGCCAGATCGAGTACCACCACTGCGGCACGCCGATGCCCGGCGAGGTCTCCTCGAAGCGGTAGTCGTCCCAGACCATGCGCGTGCTCAGCGCCGCGATCAGGATGAAGAGCGCGGCCACCAGCACCGCGCCGAACTGCGACAGCCGCTTGCGCCGCGCCATCGAACCGCTCTCGGAGAAATACTCGATGCGGATGTGGCGGTCGCGCGCCACCGCGGCCGAGCCGGCCACCATGGCCAGCAGGATCATCAGGAAGATCGAGAACTCCTCGGTCCAGGCGAAGGAGGAGTCGGTGAAGTAGCGCACCAGCACATTGGCGAAGGTGATGAGCGCCAGCGCGCCCATGATGATGACGGTGAGCCAGTCTTCAATGGCGAGCGGGACCTTGGTGGGTTCGTCGGCGGCTCCGATGTCGGGGGGAATGGGGCTGGCGGCGTCCAGCATGGGGCCGGACTCGGGAGGTGTTGTCATCGCAGAAAGGGCAGGTGAGGCAGGCGCCATGTCACCGGGCGGACGCCGGGACGCGATCCGTACACCTCGACAGGGAAACAGCCGTCGATGCTAGGGGGTCAATGACCACTCATATATCGGGGGTTTCCTTAGCTGCCGGGCCTGCAGAGCGGCTTTCAGGGCGTGTGCACACGGCGTCGGGCACTCCCCCTCCGCGAATGTCCCCCGCCCTTCGCGGCTTCTCCTATATTTCGCTGCGGGGAGCACCCGGCGCCCTGTGCACGATGAGTGCGGCTGTGGCGTTGGTGGGCTGACCGGCGCGGTCAATGCCGAGCTCACCCGGCTGTATTGGACCGTCGGGCAGCGCCTAGCCCCCGAAGTGCTGGGCGGTGAGCGTGCCGGCTACGGCGCTCGCTTGCTCGATCAGTTGGGCCAGCAACTGGCGCAGGAATTCGGCCGCGGGTTCGAATCCCGCAACCTGCGTCGAATGGTGAAGTTCGCATAGGCTTTCCCTGATGTGGAGATTGTGTCGACGCTGTCGACACAATTGAGCTGGAGCCACCTGGTGGCCATCGTGGCGCTCAAGACGCCGGAGGCCCGTGCCTTCTTCCACATCGTCTGTCATTTACGTTCCCACGTTGCTCTATGTGGGAACGTAGGCTGTCAGGTCACAGCCTGCGGCTCAAGGACGTGGTTTACTGACCGCGTACCCTGAAGAACTTTGCCACCGTGGTGCCGCAGAAGTCGCGCCTGCTTCTGTACCTGCACGTCGACCCAGCCCAGGTGCTGCCGCTACCCTCGAACGGGCGGGATGTCAGGCAGCAGGGACATTGGGGAACGGGTGACCTGGAAATTTCCCTCGCGTCGCAGTCGGATCTGGATGCAGCGAAGCCGCTGATCCTGTTGGCGTATGAGGGCCGTGCGATGGGTGCGGTGACTGCGTCGGGCAGTTGACGGTCCGCCCAGGCGGGCCGCGAAACCTGCAGCCCGCAGACCAGCCGCTACCCGCCAGTCTCAGGCGCCCCCACGTCGCGCCTTCTCGCTCATCTGAAACAACTCCCCAGCCTTGCGAGCAAGTTCAGACGCAACCGCCAACAAATGCAGCTTCCGCAATGCGCTGTAAGGGGGCCTCGTGAGCGCCCCGGATGCGAGCAGAAAGACTTCAGCCCATCCAGCCCCGCGCCCGGTCCAGATGCTCGCGGCATTCACGCACCATGCGCTCGAGCAACTCCGCGCAGGTCGGCATGTCGTCGATCAGCCCGATGCACTGGCCGGCCGACACCACGCCGTCGTGCACCTCGCCCGACTCCAGCGCCGCACGGCCACGCGCACCGGCCACCAGCGGGCGCACCTCCTCGAATTCGCAGCCGCCAGGACGGTTCTCGGTGGCCACCACTTCTTCGGAGATGGCGTTGCGAAACACCCGAGCTGTGTTGCGCATGGTGCGGAACATCAGCCTGGTGTCGCGCTCGGTGGCATCGACCAGCGCCTGCTTGATGTTCGGGTGAATCGGCGCTTCCTGCGTCACGCAGAAGCGCGTGCCCATGTTCACGCCCTCGGCGCCCAGCGCCAATGCCGCCGCCATGCCGCGTCCGTCGGCGATGCCGCCCGACGCGATGATCGGAATGCGCAGCTTGCGTGCCGCGATGGGCAGCAGCACGAGGCCGGGCACGTCGTCTTCGCCCGGATGGCCCGCGCATTCGAAGCCGTCGACCGACACCGCGTCGACGCCATTGCGTTCCGCCGACAGCGCATGGCGCACCGAGGTGCACTTGTGGACGATCTTCACGTCGTGGCGCTTGAGCGCTTCGATGAAGTCCTTCGGGCTGTTGCCCGCGGTCTCCACGATCTTCACGCCGCTGTCGATGATGGCCTGCACGTATTCCGCATACGGCGGCGGCTTCACCGCCGGCAGGATCGTCAGGTTCACGCCGAAGGGCTTGTCTGTCAACGTGCGGGTGCGCGCGATCTCGTTGCGCAGGTCGTCGGGCGTGGGCTGCGTCAGCGCCGTGAGGATGCCGAGGCCGCCGGCGTTCGACACGGCTGCGGCCAACTCGGCGCGGCCCACCCATTGCATGCCGCCCTGGATGATGGGGTAGCGGATGCCGAGCAGTTCGGTGATGCGGGTTTTCATTTTTTTCTCCAGTGTTCGTGGCGGGCTGTGGCCCTCACTCTTCAGTCCACCGTCACCCCGGCGTCGCGAATCACCTTCCCCCACTTGGTCGTTTCCGCCGCAAGGAAGGCGTCGCATGCCTCTGGCGTGCTGCCTTCTGCGAACGTTCCCATGGCTTCGAGCTTGGCGCGTGTTTCTTCGCTGTGGATGATCTGGTTGACTGCCTCCGACATGCGTTTGACGATGTCGCGCGGTGTGCCGGCGGGCGCGATCATGCTCGCCCAGGTGCTTCCCACCATCCCCGCGAAACCTTGTTCCGCAAAAGTAGGCACGTCGGGCAGGATGGGCAGGCGCTTGTCGCCGGCCACGCCGATGAGACGGATGCGCCCGACCTTGGCGGGTTGGATCAGGTTGGGTGGTGGGTCCAGGAACAACGGCACCTGACCGCCCATCAGGTCGGCCAGGGCCGGCGAAGCGCCACGGTAGGGAACGTGCACCATGTCGGTCTTGGTCAGCGTCTTCAGCAACTCGCTGGTCAGGTGCGCTGCCGAGCCGCTGCCTGAGGAAGCGAAGCTCACCTTGCCCGGGTGGGCCTTGGCGTAGGCCACCAGTTCCTTGGCACTCTTGAAGGGCGCATTGTTGGCGACGGCTGCCACCAGCGGTGACACCCCCATGAGCGACACGCCCACCAGGTCCTTGCGCGGGTCATAGGGCAGCTTGGGGTAAAGCGTGGTGTTGGCCGTGAAAGCCGGAATCACCACCCCGAAGGTGTAGCCGTCGGGTGCGGACTTGGCCACCTGGTCCACGCCGATGATGCTGTTGGCTCCCGCCCTGTTCTCGATCACGATGGGCTGGCCCAGTTGCTTTTGCAGACCCACCTGCAACAGGCGCGCCATCTGGTCGGTAAAGCCTCCTGCCGTGTAGGGCACGATGATCTTGATCGGGCGGCTGGGCCAGGCGGACTGCGCCAGGGCTGGCAGAGCCGCGCTGGCCAGTGCGGCGGTGGCTGTCTGTATGAGCGCGCGGCGGGAAAGGGGAATGGTCATGGAATTTGTCACCAGATTCGTTGAATGAAAAATCGCTCTGGAGCTCGCCAGGAGAGCGTCGGAAGCCCTCCTTGAACCGCGCCAGAGCTCCGTTCAGATCGCCTGTGCAAGCTCGGGGACGGCCGCGAACAAGTCGGCGCCACGATCTTGCCGGTCTGGCCCAGTTCGGGGCTTTCGCTCTTCGTCACCTCGCGGCTCACGAAGCTCGACTTGCCGCTGTCGGCCAGGCCTTCGACGGTTTCGACCGAAGCCGAACCACCGGTCGCGGCCGTGCCGTCGCTCTTCGCGCGTACCTTGCCGCTGTAGTCGACGACCCGTTCGACCGGGACCAGAACCTTCATGGCTGTTCCTTTGAAGGACGAAAAATGGGTTACTCGAGCTTGGCGCCCGACTGCTTGATCAAGCGTTCCCACACGGGACGTTCCTGCTTCCAGGCGGCGAGAAAAAGCTCGGGCGAGCTGTCCTTGCTCTCGAAGCCCATGGCCGCCACGCGCTCGCGGACATCGGGCTGCTGCATGGCCTTGCGGACTTCGTCGGCGATGCGGTCCACGATGGCTTTGGGCGTTTTGGCTGGCACCGCGAAGGCGAGCCAGCCGGTCACGCGATAGGCCTCGTCCTTCAGGCCCTGCTCGGCCATCGTCGGCACGTTGGGCAGCGCGGCCATGCGGCGTTCGCCGCTCACGCCGATGGCCCGCACCTTGCCCGCGTCGATGTGCGGCTTGGCCACGAGCGCGCTCGCATAGGCCATCTGGATCTGGCCGCCGATCAGGTCCTGCATCATCGGCGCCTCGCCCTTGTAGGCGACGTGGTTCATCTCGGCCTGCTGCGTGAGGCTCATGTGCGCGCCGGCCAGGTGCGGGTAGGCGCCCACACCGTACGAGCCGTAGGCCACCTTTCCCTTGTTCGCGGCCACGTACTTCAGCAGCTCCGGCGCGGTCTTCACCGGCACGCTCGGATGCACCACCAGCACCAACGGACCCATAGCCACCTGGTAGACCAGCGTGAGGTCGCGCTGCGTGTCGTAGGGCAGCTTCTCGTAGAGGAATTCGTTGGTCAGCAGCGCGTTGCTGAGCGAGAAGACGACGGTGTAGCCATCGGGCGCCGACTTGGCGACCGCGTCGGTGCCGATGATGCCGGCCGCGCCGGGCTTGTTGTCGATGATGACGGGCTGGCCGAAGCCGGTCGACATCTTCTGGGCCAGCACGCGCGCGAGCACGTCGGTCGCGCCGCCGGCCTGGAAGGGCACGACGAGGCGGATGGACTTGTTCGGGTAGGGCGCCTGCGCATGCGCGGGTGCCAGCGCGAACAGTGCGGCGGTCGATGCTGCTGCGGCGCAGAGCAATGCGCGCAGGTTGGAGGATGGATGGGCCATGGTCTTGTCTCCCGTTGGTTTCAGAAACTCTTGAAGTTCATTTCAGCGCGATGCACGTCTTGAAGGGCAGCGGTGCCAGCACTTTCTGCAGCCGCTCCTGCAGTGGTGCGGCGAGTGCGCCCGCTGCGGCGGCGTCGATCTGCACATGCACGAGGTTTTCGCCTTCCGTGCTCACCGCGGGCCGAGCCGCATCGCTCAGCCCGAGTTCGGCGCAGACCTCGGTGACCGTGGCCGCCACCACCTGCCGCGCGGCCATGGCGCGCAGCTCGGGCTTGTAGATCTTGCCGACGTTGGTCATGGGCATCGTCGTGATCACCGACACCCACTTGGGCCGCGCGGGTGCCTCGTCCACACGCGCGGAAGTGAAAGCCAGCAGCTCGTCTTCGGCGGCGGAGGCGCCGGGCACCAGCGTCGCGAAGATCACGGGCAGCTCGCCCGCGTAGGCATCGGGGGCGCCCACGGCGGCGCACAGCTGCACGGCCGGGTGCGCGCCCAGCGCGTCCTCGATGGTCTTGGGGTCGATGTTGTGGCCGCTGCGGATGATCAGGTCCTTCGAGCGGCCTGTGAGATGCAGCCGCTCCTCGGCGTCCATCCAGCCCAGGTCGCCGGTCGCGAGCCAGCCGTCGGCCGTGAAGGCCTTGGCGTTGTCGGCCGGATCGACGAAACCCGAGAACACGTTGGGCGACTTGAACAGCACCATGCCGGTCTCGCCCGGCGCCACTTCGCGCTCGCTCGCGTTGCCGTTCTCGTCGAGCGCCACGATGCGCACCTGCGCGTACGGCAGGCGAAAGCCGACGCAGCCGGCGGGCCCGTTCACGCCGGGCGGCGTGATGGTCGAGATGCCGGCCATCTCGGTCATGCCCAGGCTCTCGTGCACGTGCAGGCCGAACAGGCGCTCGAAGCGCGCGGCCAGCTCGGGCGCGAGCACGGCGGCGCCGGTGCGGCAGTAGGTGATGGACGAAATGTCCGCGCCGTCCAGCGGCACGTTGGCCAGTGCCGCGAGCACCGTGGGCACGGCCGACAGCGAGGTCGGGCGGTACTTTTCGACGAGCTTCCAGTAGTTGGCCAGCACCTCCTTGTTGCGCAGCAGCGAAGGCGTCGGAATGATCACCTCCGCGCCTGCCGACAGCGACGACAGCGAGGCCGGCAGCACGCCCGCCACATGGAACAGCGGGTAGCCGTTGACCGAGATGCCGTGCTCGCTCATGCCCGCGAGCTGCACGCTGGCCCAGGCGGTGAACACCTGCGCGCCGTGGCTGTGGCGTGCCAGCTTGGGGGCGCCCGTGGTGCCGCCGGTGTGAAAGTAGGCAGCGATGTCGGTGGGCGCGATGTCGCGGCCGCTCACGAGGCGGTCGGACGGTTGCACGGCGCGCAGCACGTCGAACTCGGCCACGCCTTCGGGCAACGCACCCGCAGCACCCTGTGCTTCGTCGTGCGGCGCCACGCGCAGCACGGTGGTGAGCGTGGGCACCTGGCCGCGCAGGCGCATGGCCTTCGACCACATGCCCGATTCGCTGTCCGAGCCATAGGCGATCAGCACCTTGGCGCGGCCCGCGGTCATCAGTGCCACCAGCTTTTCATCGGTGAGCAACGGGTTGAGCGGTTGAACGATGCCGGCCGCTTCTCCGCCCCAGAGTGCGAGGTGGTATTCGAGGCAACCGGGCAGCAGCACGGCCACCGCGTCGTCCGGCCCCACGCCCAGCGTGTGCAGCAGGTTGGCGGTTTGGTGGATGCGTGCGAGCAGCTCGGCATACGACCAGCGGATCGGCTCGTCGGCCGGGTTGCCGGTGCGCAGGAAGGTCAGCGCGGTCTTGTCGCCGAAGGCCGCGCTGGCATTGCAGAAAATCTCGTAGGTGCTGCGCACCGTGAGCGCTTCTGCGAGCGGCGTTGCCTCGAGCACGCGGATGTCGGCGAGCCCGCGCACCGGAAACCGGGGGCGAAACGGTGCGCCGATGACGTTGTTGTTCTTGTCGTTGCCTGTTGTCATGGTGTCTCCTTGAGGTCGTCTGGCCGGCTGCGGACGGGATGCCCCGCCTTGTGTCTCACTGGTTCGTGATCTTGTTGTCGCGGATGACCTTGCCCCAGCGCTCGAAGTCCTGGCGCATGCGCGCGCCGGTCTGTTCCGGCGTGCCGTACGCCGCGAAGGAGCCCACGCTCTCAAGCTTCTCGCCGACTTCCTTGTCGGCCAGTGCCTTCTTCAGCTCGGCGCTCATGCGGTCGACCACAGCTTGCGGCGTGCCGGCCGGGGCCAGCAGCGCGCCCCACGAGGTGGCGTCGAAACCGGGGAAGCCCTGCTCGGCCACGGTCTTTACGTCGGGCAGCAGGCTCACGCGCTTGCCGGAGCCCACGGCGATCGGGCGCAGCGTGCCGGCGCGGATGTGCGGGATCACGGCCACGAGGTCGGAGAACATCGCGGGCACCTGGCCGCCGATCAGGTCGGTCACGGCCGGAGCGCTGCCGCGGTAGGGCACGTGCTGCATCTCGAACTTGCCGATGTTCTTCAGCTGCTCGGTCGTCAGGTGGCCGAAGCTGCCGGCGCCGGCGGTCGTGTAGTTGAGCTTTCCGCCGTCGGCCTTGGCCTTGGCGATCAGGTCCTGCAGGCCGTTCACGCCGGGCAGGGCCTTCGGGTTCACCACCATCACGATCGGCAGGTCGTACACCGTGCCCACGGGCGTGAAGCTCTTGAAGATGTCGTAGGGCACGGTGCCGTACAGGTGCGAGGCCAGCAGCGTGGGCGTGGCCAGCATCACGAAGGTGTAGCCGTCGGGTGCGGCCTTGGCTGCGAAGGCCGCGCCGATGGTGCCCGAGGCGCCGCTGCGGTTGTCGACCAGGATGTTCTGCTTGAGCGACAGCGACATCTTCTGCGCCACGATGCGCGAGGCCACGTCGGTCGGGCCGCCGGGCGGGAAGGGCACGACCAGCGTGATCGGCTTGGTGGGCCAGGCTTGCGCGAAGGCGGTGCCGGTCAGCAGGGGAAGGGCCAGGGCGATCAAGGCGCGGCGCACGGGATTGCGAGGGGAGCTAAGAAACGGAAAGGTCATGGACTTCTCTTCAGGGATGCGGGCGTTGTCTTCGCGGGGTGCGATCAGACGACGCCGTTCGTTTTCAGCGCTGCCAGCTTTTCATCCGACAGGCCGAGCAGGGACTTCAGCACGTCGTGCGTGCCTTCGCCCAAAGTGGGCGGCGCGCTGCGCACGGGCAGGCGCTCGCCATCGAAACGGTAGGGCGGCGCCAGCACGTTGACCGTGCCGGCCACCGGGTGCGGCTGCGTGGTCACGAGGCCGGCGTCGGTGGCGCGCTTGGAGTTCAGCGCCTCCAGCAGTCCCAGCACTTCGCCGCAGGGAATGCCCGAGGCGTTGAGTTTTTCGAGCAGCGCGGCGCGCGGGCGCTTGGCCAGCTCGGCGTGCAGTTCGGGCAGCAGCACATCGCGGTTGGCCGAGCGCAGGATGTTGGTCTTGAAGCGCTCGTCTGCCGTGAGGTCGGGCCGCTCGATCACCTCGGTGCAGAAGCGCGCGAACTGCGCGTTGTTGCCCACGGTGATCACCAGCGGGCCGTCTTGCGCGTCGAACACGCCGTACGGCACGATCGACGGATGCGAGTTGCCGTAGCGCGGCGGGTCTTCGCCCATCAGCAGCGCTTCGAGGCCGTAGTAGGCCGTGATCATCAGGCCGCAGTCGAATAGCGCCATCTCCACATGCCGGCCCTTGCCGGTCTTCTCGCGCTGGTAGAGCGCGGCCAGGATGGCCTGCGCCGAGTACATGCCGGTGAACAGGTCGACGGCCGCCACGCCGAACTTCAGCGGCGGCTGGTCGGCTTCGCCGTTCAGCGCCATCAGGCCGGCCTCGCCCTGCACCACGAGGTCGTAGCCGGGGCGCGCGGCCTCGGGGCCGGTGCGGTCGTAGCCCGAGATCGAGCAGTAGATGAGGCCCGGCTGTTCCTTGCGGAGCTGTGCGTAGCCCAGGCCCAGCTTGTCGATGCCGCCGAACTTGAAGTTCTGGATCACCACGTCGCACTGCTTGGCCAGGTCGCGCGCGATCTGCTGGCCTTCGGGCGTCTGCAGGTCGAGCGTGACCGAGCGCTTGTTGCGGTTCACGCTGTTGAAGTAGGCGGTCTCGGTCTTGCCGACGCGCAGGCCCCAGTCGCGCGTGTCGTCGCCGCGGCCCGGGTGCTCGACCTTGATCACTTCGGCACCCATGTCGGCGAGCACCATGCCGCACCAGGGGCCCGCGAGGATGCGGGACAGATCGAGGACGCGTACGCCGGCGAGCGGCAGGGAGGAATTCAGCATGGGCATAGCGGCTCCAGGAAGACGTGAGACCGGGTTGGGTTCGAAATACAGATCCGTTCGCGCTGAGTTTGTCGAAGCGCCACGCGAGGCTTCGATCCTTCGACAAGCTCAGGACCGGCCAAGCTCAGCCCGAACGGTTGTTGGGATAGGCACAAATCACTCTTTACACGGTTCGCGCTGAGCCTGTCGAAGGGCCGTTCGCGGTGGGCGCGAGGCTTCGACAGGCTCAGTTCGAACGGTTGTTGGGATAGCCACAGATCACTCCTTATACCGTTCGCCCTGAGCCTGTCGAAGGGCTGCTCGCGGTGGGCGAAAGGCTTCGGCAGGCTCAGCCCGAACGGTTGTTGGGATAGGCAAAAATCACTCTTTACACCGTTCGCTTTGAGCCTGTCGAAGGGCTGCTCGCGGTGGGCGCAAGGCTTCGGCAAGCTCAGCCCGAACGGTCGTTGGGATAGCCACGAATCACTCCTTACACCGTTCGCCCTGAGCCTGTCGAAGGGCTGCTCGCGATGGGCGCGAGGCTTCGACAGGCTCAGCCCGAACGGTTGTTGGGATAGCCACGAATCACTCCTTACACCGTTCGCCCTGAGCCTGTCGAAGGGCTGCTCGCGATGGGCGCAAGGCTTCGACAGGCTCAGCCCGAACGGTTGTTGGGATAGCCACGAATCACTCCTTACACCGTTTGCCCTGAGCCTGTCGAAGGGCTGCTCGCGGTGGGCGAAAGGCTTCGACAAGCTCAGCCCGAACGGTTGTTGGGACAGGCACAAATCACTCCTTACACCGTTCGTCCTGAGCCTGTCGAAGGGCTGCTCGCGATGGGCGCGAGGCTTCGACAGGCTCAGCCCGAACGGTTTTGGGTTCGGTTTCAGGTTCAGGTTCAGGTTCAGGTTCAGGTTCAGGTTCGATGAGGATGAGGATGAGGCCGGGGCGTCAGAACGCGTCCTGCTTCTTGTGGCGCAGCGCGACGAAATCCGCCTTGCGCTTGCCGAGAAAGGCACCGATGCCTTCGGCCGCTTCCGCATCGGCCTGTGCTTCGACCATATAGACGGCTTCCAGTTCCAGCTGTTCTTCGAGCGATGCACGATGCGCCTGCCGGCACAGCGTCTTGATGCGCGCACTCGCCCGCAGGGGGCCGTTCGCCACCTTGGCCGCGAGCGCGATGGCTTCGGCCAGCGCGGCGCCCTTGTCGGTCAGGCGGTTGACGGCGCCCAGCGCGTGCAGACGTTCGGCCGGCAGGCGGTCGCCGGTCAGGCACATCTCGGTCAGCACCTGGCGCGAGACGAACTCCGACAGGAAGGCCGTGGCACCGCCGTCCGGCGTGAGGCCGACCTTGACGTAGGCCACGGTGTAGAAGGCATCGCGCGCCGACACCAGCATGTCGCAGGCCAGCGCCATCGACAGGCCCGCGCCCGCCGCGCCGCCTTCGACGGCCGCGATGACGGGCTTGCCGCAATCGCGGATCGCACGGATCAGGTCGTGCAGGCCTTCGAGCTTTTCGCGGCGTTCCGATGCGGGCAGTTCGCGGCGCTTGGCCAGCAGATTCAGATCGCCGCCGGAGCAGAAGAAATCGCCCGCGCCGGTGAAGACGATGGCGCCGATTTCGGGATCGTTCACCGCATCGTTGAGCGCGGCTAACAATTCGGCATAGAGCGTCGGCGTGATCGCGTTGCGCGCGCCGGGGTTGCTGTTGGTCAGGATGCGGACGGCGCCTTCTTGCGAAATCAGCACGGTCTTGTCCGTCATGCCGCCAGCTCCTTGCCGAGCGCGATGTAGCGCTGCAGGTGGTGGTCTTCGTCGCCCAACTGGTGGTCGATCATCACGAGCCGCTTGGCGTAATGCGGCAGCGGCAGCTCCCAAGTCATGCCGATGCCACCGTGCATCTGGATGCTCTCTTCCGCGACCAGCGCGCCGATGCGACCGATGCTGAACTTGGCGGCCGACAGCGCACGCTCGCGCGCCACACGGTCCGTGCCATCGATGGCGGCTGCGGCGTTGATGACCGCCGAGCGGGCCTGTTCGATCTCGAGCAGCAGGTCGGCCATGCGATGCTGCAGCGCCTGGAAGCTGCCGATGAGAATGCCGAACTGCTTGCGTGTGCGCAGGTAGTCCAGCGTGGCGGTCTTGGCGGCTTCCATGGCGCCCAAGGCTTCGGCGCACAGCGCGAGCACGCCGCGGCCGATGGCGCGCTCCAGCGTTGCATGGCCCTGGCCTTCCGCGCCGAGCAATGCATCGGCGCCGAGCGTCACGCCGTCCAGCGTGAGTTCGGCGACGCGGCCACCGTCGATGGCGGGGCAGCCGCGGACCGAAAGACCTGCCGTCTTCGCGGGCACCAGGAACAGCGAGATGCCGGCCTCGTCGTCGACATTGCCCGAGGTGCGGGCCGAGACCAGGAACAGGTCGGCCTGCTCGCCTTGCGGCACCACAGCCTTGGCGCCCTTCAGCACCCAGCCGTCGCCGCTGCGCTCGGCCTTCGTCGCCACGCGCGTGCGCTCGTAGTGCGTATCGGCTTCGTCGTGCGCAAAGGCAGCAACAGTCACGCCGTTGATGATGTCGCCGAGCTTTTCTTTCTGCGCGGCGTTGCCGGCCGCGCTGAGCGCCTCGCCGACCATCACCGCACCCAGCAGCGGCTCGACCACGAGGCCGCGGCCCAGCGCCTCGAAGACGACGGCGATGTCGAAGCCGCCGCCGCCGAAGCCGCCATCGGCTTCGTTGAACAGAGCGCCGATCACGCCCAGTTCGGCGAACTGCTGGAACGTCTCTTTGCTGAACCCGTGCTCGGACTTCGCGATGCGGTCGCGCGCATCGAAGGCGTACTGCTCGGCGATGAAGCGGTTCAGGCTGTCGGCGAGCATGCGCCGGTCTTCGGTGTGTTCGAAGTTCACTGCATGTCTCCTTACAGGCCCAGGATCATCTTGCTGATGATGTTCTTCTGGATTTCATTGGAGCCGCCGAAGATCGACAGCTTGCGGTTGTTGAAGTAGCGCGCGGCGGCGGCCGACGCATAGGCGGGGCCGAAGGGCTCACCGTCGAAGCCGTCGTGCAGCGCTTCCTCGACGAAGGGCCGTCCGTACACGCCCATCGCACGACGGGCCAGCGACGAAATCTCCTGGCGGATTTCGGTGCCGCGAATCTTCAGCATCGAACTCTCCGCACCCGGCACACCGCCACCGGCCACGGCCGCGATCACGCGCAGGTTCGTCGTCTTCATGTTTTCCAGGTCGATCTCGACACGCGCCATGCGTGCGGCGAAAGCCGGGTCTTCGTTCAACGGCTTGCCGGTCTTCGTCTGCTTCGCGGCAATGCCCTTGAGCTGTTCGAGCGCGGCCACCGAGAAGCCCACGCCCGCGATGTTCGTGCGTTCGTAGGTCAGCAGGTACTTGGCGCAGGTCCAGCCCTTGTTCTCTTCGCCCACCAGGTTCTCGGCGGGCACGCGCACGTCGGAGAAGAAGACTTCGTTGACTTCATGCTCGCCGTCGAGCGTGATGATCGGGCGCACTTCGACGCCGGGCGAGGTCATGTCGATCAGCAGGAAGCTGATGCCTTCCTGCTTCTTCGCCTCGCGGTTGGTGCGCACCAGGCAGAAGATCATGTTGGCGTGCTGGCCCAGCGTGGTCCAGGTCTTCTGGCCGTTCACGATGTAGTGGTCGCCCTGGGCATCGATGCCGCGCACGGCCGAGGTCTTCACTGCGGCCAGGTCGGAGCCCGCGCCGGGTTCCGAATAGCCCTGGCACCACCAGTCGGCGCCGTCGAGGATGCGCGGCAGCCAGCGCTGCTTCTGCGCTTCGTTGCCGTACTTGATGAGCACCGGCCCCAGCATTTTCACGCCGAAGGGCACGATGCGCGGCGCGAAGGCGAGGGCGCATTCGTGCTCGAAGATGAACTTCTCCACCGCCGTCCAACCCGGGCCGCCGTACTGCTCGGGCCAGTGGTTGGCGAGCCAGCCGCGCGCATTCAGGATGGCGTGCCACTCCTGCATGTCGGCCTTGCTCAGAATCTGGCCGCCGCCGACCTTGGCCGAGAGGCGCGCGGGCAGCTTGTCGGCGAGGAAGGCGCGCACTTCGGCGCGGAAGGCTTCTTCTTCGGAAGTGAAGTTCAGGTCCATGTCTTATCTCTCGGATAGAGGGTTGACGTATTCAAGTGGAACCCCGCGGAACCGGCTTTGCCGGGCCGCAGGGGGTGCCCCCGGAAAGGGGGGTGGAGAAGCGAAACGAAGTGCGCGAAGCCTGGGGGAGAGTGAAGGCTGTCAGTAGATTTCAAAGAGGCCAGCCGCGCCCATGCCGCCGGCAATGCACATCGTCACCACGGCGTACCTGGCACCGCGGCGCTTGCCTTCGATCAGCACGTGGCCCGTGAGGCGCGCGCCGGTCATGCCGAAGGGGTGGCCGATGGAGATGGCGCCGCCGTTCACGTTCAGGCGTTCCGACGGAATGCCCAGCTTGTCCTGGCAGTAGATCGACTGCGAGGCAAAGGCTTCGTTGAGTTCCCACAGGTCGATGTCCTCGACCTTCAGGCCGTGGCGCGCAAGCAGCTTGGGCACGGCGAAGACCGGGCCGATGCCCATCTCGTCGGGCTCGCAACCGGCCAGCGCCAGGCCGCGGAACGCGCCCAGCGGCTTGAGGTTGGCGCGTTCGGCGTCCTTGGCTTCCATCATCACGCAGGCCGAGGCGCCGTCGGACAGCTGCGAGGCGTTGCCGGCGGTGATGAACTTGTCTTCGCCCATCACCGGCTTGAGCTTGGCCAGCGCTTCGTAGGTGGTGCCGCGGCGGTTGCAGTTGTCTTCCGTGGCGGTGACTTCGCGGTGCGTCACTTCCTTCGTGTCCTTGTCGGTCACGGCCATCGTGGTGGTGCAGGCGACGATCTCGTCCTTGTAGCGACCGGCCAGTTGCGCTTCCTCGGTCTTGCGCTGGCTCTCGGCGGAGAAGCGGTCCTGCGCTTCGCGGCTGATGTTGTAGCGCTTGGCCACGATGTCGGCGGTGTCGATCATCGCCATGTAGAGCGCGGGCTTGTGCTCGACGATCCACGGGTCCAGGCTGAGGTCGCCGCCGTCTCCGGGGCTGCGGCCGCGGATCTGCGAGATGCTTTCGACGCCGCCCGCGATCATGGCCGGCGCGCCGTCCACCACGATGCGGCCCGCGGCCATGGCAATCGCCTGCAGGCCTGAGGCGCAGAAGCGGTTCACCGTGGTGCCGGCGATGCTGATCGGCAGGCCCGAACGGATGATGGCCTGGCGCGCGATGTTGCGGCCCGTGGTGCCCTCGGGGTAACCGCAGCCGAGGATCGCGTCCTCGATCAGCGCCGGGTCCAGTCCCGAGCGCTCGACCGCGGCCTTCACCGCGAACGAGGCCAGCGTGGCGCCGGAGGTGATGTTGAATTCGCCGCGGTGCGCCTTGGTGAGCGGGGTGCGGGCGGTGGAAACGATGACGGCTTCACGCATGGGATGACTCCTTGATGGACGGACCTGTACGGACTCGGATGAACGCTGATTACTCGGATTTGTTGAGGCTGGCGAAGTCCGCGCCCTGCGCGACCAGTTCGACCAGCAGTGGCGACGGCTTCCAGAAGATCGGGTCTTCCTTGGCGAACTCGCGGATGTCGGCCAGCACCTTCGGCAGACCCACCGTGTCGGCGTACTTCATCGGGCCGCCGCGATGGCGCGGGAAGCCGTAGCCGTAGAGGAAGGTCACGTCCACATCGAGCGGGCGCAGCGCGATGCGCTGCAGCACGACGTTGGCGCCTTCGTTGACCATCGCGGCCATGTAGCGGCGCATGATTTCCTCTTCGGTGAAAGCGCGCGGCGTGATGCCGACGCGCTCGCGCTCGGCGTCGATGATGGCCAGCACCTCGGGGTCGGGCACGCCGGTGCGTGCGCCTTCGGGGTACAGGTAGTAGCCGCGCTGGGTCTTCTGGCCGAACCAGCCGCGCTCGCAGATGCGGTCGGCAATCTGCACGTAGCGCGCCTGCGGGTCGCGCGTGGCGGCCTTGCGCTTGCGCGTGGCCCAGCCGATGTCGCCGCCGGCCAGGTCGGACACCTGGAACGGGCCCATCGGGTAGCCGAAGTTGCGAACGGCCGCGTCGATGTCGTACGGCGAGGCGCCGTCTTCCATCATGTGGTCGGCCGCCTGGCGGTACACGGCCAGGATGCGGTTGCCGATGAAGCCGTCGCACACGCCGGCGCGCACCGGCACCTTCTTCAGCTTCTTCGCCAGCTCGAAGCCGGTGGCGACCACGTCGGCGCGGACCTTGGCGGGCACCACGATCTCGAGCAGCTTCATGATGTTGGCCGGCGAGAAGAAATGCAGGCCGACCACGTCCTGCGGCCGCGAGATGCTGGCCGCGATCTCGTCGATGTCCAGGTACGAGGTGTTGGTGGCCAGTACGGCGCCCTTCTTGCACACGCGGTCGAGTTCGGCGAACACGGCTTTCTTGACCGCCATGTCCTCGAACACGGCCTCGACCACGATGTCGACGTCGGCCAGGGCGTCGTAGCTGGTGGCGCCGTTGAAGCGCGCCATCAAGGCGGCCTTGGCCTCGGGCGTCATGCGCTCCTTCTTGATGAGGCCGTCGTACACCTTCTCGACGTTGGCGCGGCCGCGCGCGAGCTGGGCGTCGTCGCGCTCGATCATCGTCACGGGCATGCCCGCGTCGAGCATGGCCACGGCAATGCCCGCGCCCATGGTGCCGCCACCGACGATGCCGGCGGATGCGAGCGCGCGCGGCTTGGCCGACCGGGTTTCGGGCGCCTTCAGCACTTCGCGTTCGGCGAAGAAGGCGTGGATCAGGCCGGCGCGCTGCGGGCTGTCGATGCACTGCAGGAACAGCTTGCGCTCCAGCGCCATGCCGTCGTCGAAAGGCAGCGTGAGCGCGCCTTCGACGGCTTCGACGATCTTCATCGGCGAGAACAGGCCACGGCTCTTCTTGGCGGTGTCGGCGCGCGCGGCGTCGAGGGCGGCGCGGGCTGCGTCCTGGTCGGCCAGGCCGGTGGCCTTGCGCGTGCGGCGCACCGGGGCGTTGGCGGCGACCAGTTCCTGCGCGTAGGCCAGGCCTTCGGCGCGCGCGTCGGTGTCTGCGGCGACGCGGTCCACGAGGCCGAGCGACAGCGCTTCCTTCGCACCCGCATGGCGGCCGCTGAGCATCAGCTCGATCGCGGGCTTCACGCCGATCAGGCGCGGCGTGCGCTGCGTGCCGCCCGAGCCGGGCAGCAGGCCCAACGCCACTTCGGGCAGGCCCAGCCTGGCGGTGAGCGAAGCGAGGCGGTAGTGCGCCGACAGCGCAATCTCCAGTCCGCCGCCGAGTGCGGCGCCATGAACGGCCGCAACCACCGGCTTGGTGCAGTTCTCGATCTTCAGGCAGACCTCGGGCAGCGAGGGCGGCTGCGGCGTCTGGCCGAACTCCCGGATGTCGGCGCCGGCGATGAAGTTGCGGCCCGCGCCGACGATCAGCACCGCCTTGGCCGCGCTGTCGGCCTCGGCCGCGTCGATGGCGGCCGCCAGGCCGCGGCGCACTTCCACGCCCAGGGCGTTGACGGGCGGGTTGTCGATGGTCACCACGAACACGTCGCCTTGACGTTGAGAGGTGACGGGACCGGACGTGGAAGGGCTGGGGGTTGTGGTGGCCATGTGCTTGTCTCTTGCGTTGGCGGACCCTGCGAACGCGAGGGGCCCGAGGCTCTGCGGGTGAACCCCGCATTCTTGGCCCGCATCGCGGCTTTGACAATTGCATAGATGGTTGACAGACTGTCAAATAATATTTGACACACTCCGTCCATGGACCTGCAATCGCTGACCCTGCTGGTGGAAATCCTTGACGCCGGCAACCTGAGCGCCGCCGCGCGGCGGCTGAAGATGAGCCGCGCCAACGTCAGCTACCACCTGAACCAGTTGGAGCGCTCGGTCGGCGCGCAACTGATACGGCGCACCACCCGCCGCGCCGAGCCCACCGAGATCGGCCTGCGGCTGTACCAGCACGGCGTGGCGATCCAGACCGAGCTGCTGGCGGCGCGTGAGTCGGTCACGGCGCTGGGCGAGGGGCTGCAGGGCCGGGTGCGCCTGAGCGTTCCCAGCGGCTACGGCCAGCTCGTGATGGCCGACTGGCTCATCGACTTCAAGCGCCAGTACCCCGGCATCGTGCTCGACGTGGTGTTCGAGAACCGCATCGAAGACCTGCTGCGCGACGAGGTCGACATCGCGATCCGCGTGATTCCCGAGCCGCCGCAGAACCTCGTGGCGCGCGAGATGGGGCCGGTGCGCTACGTGGCCTGCGCCACGCGCGCATTCGCCGAGCGCCACCCGCTGCCCGTGCAGCTCGACGCGCTGCGCACCACGCCCGTGGTCACGGCCGCGGTCATCGGGCGGCAGTTGCGCATCTCGGCCTATCAGGGCGAGACGCGGCGCGAGGTGATCCTGGAGCCGACGCTGATCTCGGAGAACTTCTTGTTCCTGCGCCAGGCCATCCTCGCGGGCCTGGGCGTCGGCCTCGTGCCCGACTACGTGGTGCAGGAGGACGTGCGCCGCGGCGACGTGGTGACCACGCTGGACGACTGGCGCCTGTCGATCTTCGGCACCCAGATGTTCATGCTCTACATGCCGAACCGCCAGCACACGCGGGCGATCAGCACCTTCATCGAATTCATTCTGTCGCGGACGCGGGAGCGGGCGCTGGACGCCGGCGATCAGTCGCAGCGGTAGATGACTTCACCGGCCGGCACGCCCGAGGCCGGGACTTTGTGGACAGGGGGTTGCTCAGGAAGCGCATCGGCGCGCCGAAGTGGCGGCCGTGTCGGGTTCGGCTCGGCCAACGGCGGCAAGTCGCTGCAGGGTGCCAGCGCGTACATCTGTTGAACCCGGCCGCAGCCCTTTCGTCGTGGATGTGCGCCGTCATCCCGCGCGAATGCCAGCTGGAGGCGATGCGACAATCGCCCCCGCCATGACAGACACACTCACGATCACCCGCCCCGACGACTGGCACCTGCACGTGCGCGACGGCGCCGCCCTCGAAGCCGTTGTGCCGCATTCGGCCCGCCAGATGGGCCGCGCACTGATCATGCCGAACCTGCGTCCGCCGGTCACGACCGCGCAACAGGCCCTGGCCTACCGCGACCGCATCCTGGCCGCCGTGCCGGCCGGCACGGCCTTCGAGCCGGTGATGTCGCTGTACCTCACCGACAAGCTGCCGCCCGAGGAAATCGCGCTGGCGGCCGAAGCCGGCGTGCGCGCGCTCAAGCTCTATCCGGCCGGCGCCACCACCAACAGCGACGCCGGCGTGACCGACCTGCGCCACACCTACAAGACGCTCGAGGCCATGCAGAAGCACGGCCTGCTGTTCCTGGTGCACGGCGAAGTCACCGATCCGAGCATCGACCTGTTCGACCGCGAGGCGGTCTTCATCGACCGCGTGCTGATCCCGCTGCGGCGCGACTTCCCCGAGCTGAAGATCGTGTTCGAGCACCTGACGACCAAGGAAGGCGCCGACTACGTGCGCTCCGCCGACCGCTTCACCGCGGCCACGATCACGGCGCACCACCTGCTCTACAACCGCAACGCGATCTTCACCGGCGGCATCCGGCCGCACTACTACTGCCTGCCGGTGCTCAAGCGCGAGACCCACCGCGTGGCGCTGGTCGAGGCCGCCACCAGCGGCAGCGACCGCTTCTTCCTCGGCACCGACAGCGCGCCGCACGCCTCGCACCTCAAGGAGCATGCGCTGGGCTGCGCGGGCTGCTACACCGCGCTGACCGCGATCGAGCTCTACGCCGAGGCCTTCGACAACGCGGGCGCGCTCGACAAGCTCGAGGGCTTCGCGAGCTTTCACGGACCCGACTTCTACAGCCTGCCGCGCAACACCGACACCGTCACGCTGCGCCGCGAAGCGTGGACCGTGCCCGAGACCGTGCCCTACGGCGAGGCCGAGCTGAAACCGCTGCGCGGTGGCGAGTCGCTGCCCTGGAGGCTCGTATGAACGCGGCCCCGAAGGTCATGCTGCTGATCGATGCCGACAACGTCTCGGCCGACGTGATGGAGCAGGCGGTGCAGCTGGTGCTGAAGGAACACGGCGCGCTGCACGTGCGCCGCGCCTACGGCACGCCCGAGGTCGCGCTCAAGCACCAGGCGCTGTTCAAGCGGCTCTCGGTGCGGCCGATGGTCAACCTGGCCGCGGGCAAGAACAGCACCGATATCGCGCTGGCCGTCGATGCGATCGACCTGGCGATCGCCGAGCGGCCGCAGATCGTCTACCTGGTGTCCTCCGACTCCGACTTCGCGCCGCTGGTGATCCGGCTGCGCGAGAAGGGCTGCCGCGTCTGCGGCATCGGCCAGCAGGGCAAGACCGGCGACGAGACCGTGGCCGCCTACGACGCCTTCACCGACCTGCAGCACCACGCGGCGCGCGCGCCATCCGCCGCTGCAGAATCGGCGTCTCGATCGCGGCGTGCGCAGCCCGCGGCCGAAGCCGCGCCCCGTCCGGCGCGCAAGACCGCCGCGAAGGCCGTCGCCAAACCGGCGGCCCGCACGGTCGCGCCGTCGCCTGCACCCGCTCCCGCAGCCAAGACCGCGCCGGCCAAGAAGGTCGCGCGCAAGACCGCCGCCCGGAAGACGGCCGCCGCGCCCCAGCCCGCGCCGGTGTCCGAAGCGGCCGAGTTCATCCTCACGGCCGTGCCGGCACTGCGCAGCGGGAACGAGGTGCAGCTCAACGACGTGGCGCAGGCGCTGCGCGCGGCCGGCCTGCTGAGCAAGAGCGGCAGCTCGCTCAAGCTGTTCGACAAGCTCACGTCGGAGTTCGCGGTGATGCAGCACCCCGACCGCATCCGCTGGACGGGCGCGCCCGCGCCTTGAGCCTGAGCGCGATCGACTGGGCGCAGCCCTGGCTCGCGCCGTATCGCTTGCGCGGCGAAGCGGTGGCGCAGGCCGCGCAGCAGGCATCGGTGGCCGCGGCGTTGTCGGCATCGAAGCCCGGAAATGCGCCCGCCTTCGTGCCGCAGGATGCCTTGCCCACGGGCCAGGCCTACGAGGCCCACATCTTCGAAACCCGCAGTGTCCCGACCCGCGACAACCTGCACGACTTCTTCAACGGCCTCGTGTGGTGCGCCTTCCCGCACAGCAAACGTCAGCTCAATGCGCTGCAGGCCGCGGAGATCGCACGGGCCGGCATCGGCACCACGCGCGGGCCGCTGCGCGATGCGCTCACGCTGTTCGACGAGAACGGCGCGCTGCTCGAGGCACCGCCCGTGCTGTGGCAGGCCTTGATCGAACGCGACTGGCACGCGCTGTTCGTCACCGAGCGGGCGCGCTGGCGCGATGCGCGGCTGCTGGTTTTCGGCCATGCGCTGCTCGAGAAGCTGGTGACGCCGCGCAAGCCCATCACCGCGCATGTGCTGCGCATGCCCGGGCCGTACACGGCCGACGCTTTCGACGATGCCGCCCTGGCGGACGCACTCGACGCGGCATGGCTGCGAACCAAGCCCTTCGTGGCGCTGCCGGTGCTGGGCGTGCCGGGCTGGTGCGCCGAGAACGCGTCGGCGAGTTTCTATGCCGATGCGCAGGTCTTCAGGCCCAGGGCATGACCGGTTCGCGTGCCGCGCCGGGTCGATCGCATCCGCGGCATGCGTGCCCCGAACGATCCGGCCCGAACGGAAAACACCCGCCGCTTTCGCCGATACTTCGCCCCTTTTGAAAACGCCGCGTGTGCGGCAAGAGGGAGAAACAAAATGATCTTTGTCTGGTCGGGTCTCGGTTTTCTGGTGGTGCCCATCGTGGCCATCACCGCCATGGTGGTGACGATGCTGCTGGAGGGGCTGCTCGGCGCCATCGGGCACAGCGAGTGGGTGACGACCGCCATTGCGCTCGGCATCTTTTCCGGTGCGGCGGCCAACTGGTTCATCGGCCGCAAGCTCAACAGCAAGCCGCCGCGCGAGCTGATCGACCCCAAGACCCAGCAGACGGTGCTGCTCTACAAGCGGCACAAGCTCTTCTGGGTGCCGATGCAGTACTGGTCGTTCCCGGTGGCGGTCATCGGCGTGTTCGTGCTGCTCGCGCAGTCGACCCAGGCCGCACCGTCGGCCGGCGCCAAGGCGCTGCCGTCGCTGCAGGGTCTGATCGAATGCAAGGGCACGGCCGGCGGCATTCCGGCCTATGCCGCGAGGCTGGAAGAAGGCACGCTCGCGGGCTGGACCCGGAGCCCGGAACTCAGCGCCTTCCTGTCCGACGTCTGGCACATGCCCCAGCCGATCACGGTCGCGGGCTTCCAGGTGCAGGACGTGCGCTTCGGCAGCCACGAACTGGGCAACTATTCGGTGCATGCCGTGACCACCAGCACCGACCTCGATGCGGTCGCACGCCAGCTGGGCCTGCGCGGCGTCGACGGCCGCGGCCTGGCGCGCGAAGCGGGCAAGGGCGCGTGGGTCGTGGCGAGCCAGCTCAAGGGGCGTGTCGAAGTGGGCTGCGAATACCCGAACCCCAAGCTCGCCGGCTGAGTGCAGCCGCGGCAAGGCATGAGGCCTTGCGCGCCTGGACCACGCCGCGGCGCGCCTCGATCGCCCAGGCGACCGACAGGCCCTGGCGAACAGGGGGATTCCCACGGCGCGCTGGTTTTTGCTCCTATCATGCTTGCCCGGCTGCCGCCGTCCGGAACGCCCATGACGCTTCAACGCCAGGGCCTCCATGCCGTGCATGGCTTGAAGAAAGCCCCGGGGCCCCTATCTGAGAGGGGCAGATTCCCCCCACGGAGAAACCAACTTGAAACGCATTCTTCTGTTCGTCCTGACCAACGTGATGGTGGTCGCGGTGCTGGGCGTGGTCGCGAGCCTGCTCGGCGTCAACCGCTTCCTCACGGCCAACGGGCTCAACCTCACGGCGCTGCTGGGCTTCGCGCTCGTCATGGGCTTCGGCGGCGCATTCATCTCGCTCCTGATCAGCAAGCCGATGGCCAAGTGGACCGCCGGCCTGCGCATGATCGACAACCCCCAGACGCCCGACGAGGCCTGGATCGTCGCCACCGTGCGCAAGTTCGCCGACAAGGCCGGCATCGGCATGCCCGAGGTCGCGATCTTCGAGGGCGAGCCCAACGCCTTCGCCACCGGTGCGTTCAAGAACTCCTCGCTGGTCGCAGTGTCGACCGGCCTGCTGCAGGGCATGACGCGCGAAGAGGTCGAGGCCGTGATCGGCCACGAGGTGGCCCACATCGCCAACGGCGACATGGTGACGATGGCGCTGATCCAGGGCGTGATGAACACCTTCGTGGTGTTCCTGTCGCGCGTGATCGGCTATGCGGTCGATTCCTTCCTGCGCCGCGGCGACGACCGCAGCTCGGGCCCCGGCATCGGCTACTACGTGAGCACCATCGTGCTCGACATCGTGCTGGGCTTCGCCGCCGCGATCGTCGTGGCCTGGTTCTCGCGCCAGCGCGAATTCCGTGCCGACGCCGGTGCCGCCGACCTCATGGGCCGCAAGCAGCCGATGATGAACGCACTGGCCCGCCTGGGCGGCCTGCCCGCTGGTGAATTGCCCAAGGCGGTCGAAACCATGGGCATCACGGGCAAGATGGGCAAGCTGTTCGCCACCCACCCGCCGATCGAAGAGCGCATCGCGGCGCTGCAGAACGCGCAGCGCGGCTGAGCGACGAAGCACGCCTCTCCCCATGAAAAAGCCGGCGCTGGACGCCGGCTTTTTCATGGGCGCCGGGCGCTCAGGCGGCCGGCGTTTCGGTCGTCGGTGCCGTGTCGTCGGCGGGCGGGGTTTCGGCTTCGACGGCCTCCGTCGCTTCGGCAGCTTCGGCCGCGGCAACGGCTGCCGCGGCGGCGCGCTTCTCGTCCTCCGCCTTGTCGCGGCGCACCCGGTTCAGCGTGCGCGCGACGTCCTTCGGGTCCATGCCGTACATGTCGGCGAACTCGGCCTCGGTCTTGCCGCTGGCCTCGAAGGCGCGGGCCAGCGCTTCGCGCTTGGCGGCCTGGCGGCCCAGTTCGGCCAGCGCGTCGTCGAGGGCTGCGTTCGATGCGTCGTCGCGTGCGCGCACGCGCTCGGCATAGGCTTCGCGGCCGACGCCCGAGGCTTCGATCGCGGCCATGATGCGTTCGCGCAGCTGCGGGCCCAGGTCTTCCTTGCTGCGCGCCTGGCGGCGGCGGAAGGCCTCGAGGATCGCGTGGTGGATGTGCTCGGGCGCGACCGGCTCGACCGGGTTGCCCTGCAGGTCATGGCGCGGATGGCCGGCGGCCACGCATTCGAGATAGCGCGTCGAGCGGGCATGCAGGCCCATCGCGAGCTTCAGGTCCTCGGCCTTGAACTCGTCGCCGTGCGCGGCCAGCAGTTCCTGGTAGATGCCCAGCTTGAGCGGCAGGAAGCGTGCGCCGAAGAGCTTGGGGTAGAGCTCGAACAGGCGCTCGAGCACCGGGTGCACCTTGCGTGCGGCCTGCTGCTGGGGCTTGCGCTGGGCATTCGCCTGCTTCGCCGCCGGTTGCGCGGCTGGCTGGTCTTGATCGGGAGCCGCTGCGCCATCGGCCGGGCGCGCGCGGCGGCCGCGGCCGCCCCGTCCGCCGCGCGAGCGGGGCGGGCGACCGGTCGATTCCTGCGGTGCGTCGGGCGATGAGGGCGCTGCGGTATCGGCCGCCGGCGAAGGCACGGCGACGGCTTCGACCGGTGCGGGGGTGGTGGTTTCGGGAGCGTCTGTCATGGATCTGTTCGGGGTGAGGGCCGCACCGAAGTGCCGCAAAACGAGGGGCCCGCGCTCAGCGCGGACGGAACATCTTGAAGAGATTGTCGGGGGTCACGGAAAAGTAGTCGGCCGGGCCGCCTGCACGCAGGATCGGTTCGGCCGCCGCCGTGTCGTAGATGCCGTTCTGGAGCAGGTGGCGCGCGATGTGCACGCCCACCACTTCGCCCAGCACCAGCCAGGTCTCGACGGCATGGCCGTCGGCGCCCTGCAGCTGCACGATCTGCGTGAGCCTGCACTCGAAGGACACCGGGCTCTCGGCCACGCGCGGCGCGGCGATGCAGCGCGAGGCCACGGGTGTGAGCCCGGCGAGCACGAACTCGTCGACCTCGGGCGGCACCGCGGCGCACGAGGCGTTCATGCGCTCGGCCAGCGGCCGGGTCGCCAGGTTCCAGCCGAACTCGCCGGTCTGGCGGATGTTGTGCAGGCTGTCCTTGGCGCCGATGCTGGCGAAACCGATGATCGGCGGCTTGTAGTTGAAGCCGTTGAAGAAGCTGTAGGGCGCGAGGTTGCGCCGGCCTTCGCTGTCCTGCGACGAGATCCAGCCGATCGGTCGCGGGCCGACCATCGCATTGAACGGATCGTGCGGCAGGCCGTGGCCCTTGGCAGGCTCGTAGAAATGGAAATCGTGCAAAGCGTCGTCGGCCATGGGCTTCTCCTTCTTCTTTTTTATCTTCTCAGCGGCTGGGCGCCTGTGCCGGGCCCGCACCGACCGTGCGGCCGATCAGCAGGCGGAAGGGCAGCAGCATCAGCACGCCGACCGCCAGCTTCACGCCCAGGTCGCCCAGCGCCCAGGTCAGCCAGGGGCCGTCGGTGCCCGCGAAGGCGATGCCCCAGAACACCGCGCTGTCGAGCACGGCCGCGATCACCGTGGCCACCAGCGGCGCGCGCCACCAGGTGCCGCGGCGCAGCCGGTCGAAGATGCCGATGTCGAGCAGTTGCGAGGCGATGAAGGCCAGGCCCGACGCGATCGCGATGCGCACCGGCGCGAGGGCCAGCGACGCGATCACCGCCACCGCGAAGCCGATGCAGGCCACACGGCGTGCGGGGCCGGGGCCGAAGCGGCGGTTGATCAGATCGCTCACCAGGAAGGCCACGGGGTAGCTGAACGCGCCCCAGGTGAGCCAGTCGTTGATCGCGAACTGCACCAGGATGTTGGAGGCCAGCACCACCGTCGCCATGGCGAGCGTGGCGCCGGCGAACTGCGCGGCGGAAGCCTTTGGAAACGCCATCACGCGGCCTTCGGCAGGCGCTCGGCGTCCTGCAGCACCGCACGCGCCACCGCCTCGGCCACCTTGATGCCGTCGACGCCGGCCGACAGGATGCCGCCCGCGTAGCTCGCGCCTTCGCCCGCCGGATACAGGCCGCGCGTGTTGAGGCTCTGGAAGTCCTCGCCGCGCGTGATCCGGATCGGTGAGGAGGTGCGCGTCTCGACGCCGGTCAGCACCGCATCGTGCGTGTCGAAGCCCTTGATCTTGCGGCCGAAGGCCGGGAAGGCTTCGCGCATCGCCTCGATCGCATAGGCCGGCAGCGCCTGATGCAGGTCGGTCGGCGTCACGCCCGGCTTGTACGAGGGCACGATGCTGCCGAGCGCGGTCGAGGGCGTGCCGGCGATGAAGTCGCCCACCAATTGCCCGGGCGCGCGGTAGTCGCTGCCGCCGAGCACGAAGGCGTTGGATTCGAGCTGGCGCTGCAGTGCCATGCCGGCCAGCGGCGAGCCGGTCTGGCCGTTTTCCCAGCCGGGGTAGTCCGAGGGCTCGATGCCCACCACGATGCCCGCGTTGGCGTTGCGCTCGTTGCGCGAGTACTGGCTCATGCCGTTGGTGACGACGCGCCCCGGCTCGCTGGTGGCCGCGACCACCGTGCCGCCCGGGCACATGCAGAAGCTGTAGACCGAGCGGCCGTTGCTCGCGTGGTGCACCAGCTTGTAGTCGGCCGCGCCCAGCAGCGGATGGCCCGCATGGCGGCCCCAGCGCGCGCGGTCGATCAGGCCCTGCGGGTGCTCGACGCGGAAGCCGATCGAGAAGGGTTTGGCCTCGATGTGCACGCCGCGGGCGTGCAGCATCTCGAAGGTGTCGCGCGCGCTGTGGCCGAGCGCCATCACGACGTGGTCGCAGCGCAGTTCGCTCGACGCGCCGGTCTGCTGGTCGAGCACCGTCAGGCCCCGCAGGTGGCCGTCTTCGATGTGCACGTCGGTCACGCGCTGCTCGAAACGGATCTCGCCGCCCAGCGCCACGATCTGCGCGCGGATGTTCTCCACCACCTTCACCAGCTTGAAGGTGCCGATGTGCGGATGCGCGACGTAAAGAATCTCGGGCGGCGCGCCGGCCTGGACGAACTCTTCCATCACCTTGCGGCCCAGGAAGCGCGGGTCCTTGATCTGGCTGTAGAGCTTGCCGTCGGAGAAGGTGCCGGCGCCGCCTTCGCCGAACTGCACGTTCGACTCGGGGTCGAGCACGCTCTTGCGCCACAGGCCCCAGGTGTCGCGGGTGCGCTGGCGCACGGTCTTGCCGCGTTCGAGCACGATGGGCTTGAAGCCCATCTTCGCCAGCATCAGCGCCGCGAAGATGCCGCAGGGGCCGAAGCCGATCACCACGGGGCGGATCGGCAGCGCGGCCGGCGCCTGGGCGCTCGACCGGTAGACCATGTCGGGTGCGGTCGTCACGCGCGGGTTGCCGGCCAGCTTGGCCAGCAGGCGGGCGTCGTCGGCCGGGTCGGCCAGGGTCACGTCGACGATGTAGACCTGCAGCAGATCGACCTTGCGGGCGTCGAAGCTGCGCTTGTGGACGTGGATGTGGGCGATGGCCGCGGCGTCGACGCCGAGCAGGCCCTGCACGGCATGCGCGAGCGCATCGGCGGGCGGATCGAGCGGGAGCTTGATTTCTGAGAGTCTGAGCATGGGAATGGGCTTGTGGTTATCAAGCAGGGCCCGAATCTTAGACCCATTGGCCATCCCCCGGCTGACAGCCGCCTTCCGCGGTCAAGGGGCAGGCGCCGTCAGCCCCGGTCGTTCGCGCGCCAGCCGCCATGAAAGCCGAAGGGCACGCGGTGCGGCAGCCGGGCGATCGCCAGCGGACCGGCGTCCAGCCGCATGCCATCGAACACCAGCAGGTCGCTGCGCTGCTCGGTCTCGCGCCAGACGACGCTGAGCAGCCAGCCGTCGGCTTCGGGCGCGTCGGCGCTGCGCGGCACGAACACGGGTTCGGAGGCCACGTCGCCCGAGGGCAGCGTGTACGTTCTGCGTTGGCCGGTGGCGAAATCGAAGCAGGCCAGGCTGTCGTAGAGCGTGCTCTGCGAATCGTCGCGCGCCTGCGGCGTTGCATGGCAGGCATAGAAACCGTAGCGGTTGCGCAGGCCGGTGTAGCGCTCGTCGATGCGCGGGAACTCGGCCACCAGGTCGTCGAGCTGCACACGCTCGAAGGAGGGGGCCTCGCCGGCCAGGTCGAAGGTCCAGCGCCACAGCCGCGCGGCCATGGCCTCGGGATCGCCGGGCCGACCCTCGGCGTCGGGCAGGCCCGGCGCCCGGTCGGCCTGCATCACGTAGGCCACCACGGTGTCGCCGTCGTCCCAGGCGTTCATCACGTGGAACACATGGCAGGCATCGGTCTCGAACCAGCGCATCGCAGCGGCCGGTGCACCGCGCCGCAGCACGCCCACGTGGGTGCGCAGGCCGTCCTCCCAGGCCAGCAGCGGTTTGCCGCGCATGGCGCGTTCGACGCGCATCGTGAGCGGCATGACGGGGAACAGCACATGCTCGCGCGTGAGCATGAAGTCGTGGACCATGCTGGCGTAAGGCGCATCGAAGCTTTCGAGGCGCGTGACCCGGCACTGCGCGTCCATCACGCCGTACTGCATGCCGCGCGTGCCGGGGCCTTCGGGTGAATAGGCGAAGAAGTGCAGTTCGCCGGTGGCCGCATCGGCTTTGGGATGGGCGGTGCAGCGCGCCGCGATCCGGCCGTCGAAGTCCTGGTGGCCCTTGGATGCGAGCGTGAAGGCATCGAGCTCGAAGGGCTGGTGCGATTCCTCCAGCGCGAAGAGCCGTTCGCCGTGCCACACGATGTGGGTGTTGGCCGTGCCGCTGTTGCGGCCCAGCGCCGACGGGTCGCTGGTTGCGGGGTTGCCGAAGGAACCGAACAGCGCGCGGCCGGCCTGGTGCTCGAGTTGCCACTTGGGCGTGCGCGCCCAGCGGTTGCGGTAGCGGACCCGGCCGCCGTCGATGAAGAACGCATGCACCATGCCGTCGCCCGAGAACCAGTGGTAGTGGTCGTCGCGCGGTGCGTGCTGCGGGTTGGGGCCAACGCGGTAGAGCGCGCCGGAAAGGGCTTCGGGAATCTCGCCGATCACCTCGAGGGCGTCGAGGTCGTGCTCGGTGTCGATGGGTGCGTAGTTGCCGGTGAAGAAATGGGCGGTGGCGGGGGGCGTGGATGTCATGCGGGGCGGTGGTTGGAGAAATTCGATGCGCGGATGGCTTCGCCGACATAGGCCGTCAGCGTCGTGTCGATGCCCGAGCCCCGGCGCAGCGCGGGCTCGTGCGCGAAGGCGGTCTGCAGCTTGGCCTGCAGCGCCGCGTCGCCGCCGGCCTTGGCCAGCGACAACGCCTGCCAGTCCGCGGCCAGCGCCCGCATCTCGAGGCTGTTCGCCGCCACGCCGCGTTGCAGGCAGTCGCGCACGCGCGCGACCAGCGCGGGCCAGTCGTCGGTGCGGTCGACGTAGTGCCGGCGCAGCAGCGCCATCTCGTCGACGCTGCAGAAGGGCGCGTACAGGCTCAGCCGGTGGTGCGCCATGGCCAGCGAGATGAAGCGCATGCCGGCCTGGTCGACGCCGGTGAGCGCGCGCAGGCCGGGCTCGTGCCAGTGCATCGCGTAGAGCTTCATGAGCAGACCCTCGTCGCCCTGGGCCTCGTCGAGCAGCATCGCGATCCATTGACGCGCGAGGTCGATGGCCTCGATGCCGTCCGGCGCGGCGCCCGCGCGCATCAAGGCCTGCAGCGTGGCGGTCAGCGCGGCCTTGTGCTGCCGCTGGGCCTCGGCCGCGGGGGTGTTCAACCGGGCGCGTTCGGCGTCACTGAAGTACTTGGTGCCCGCGACCATGCCCTCGAGCGCCACCAGCCACTCGTCCATGCTCGGCTCCGCCTGGACGCGCACCTGGGCCTGCAGTGCAAGCAGGTGGTCGCGCAGCGCGCTCGCCTGGCGGATCTGCCGTTCGAGCGCGTTCAACTGCCGGGCCACGATGTCGCCGATCCCGTGGGCCTCGTCGTCGAGCAAGGCTGCGATGTCGCCCAGCGACACGTCCAGCCGACGCAAGGCCTGGATCCGGTAGAGCCGCGCGATGTCCTCGCGGCCGTAGAGCCGGTAGCCGCTCTCGCTGCGCGCCGCGGGCTTGAGCAGGCCGATGTCGTCGTAGTGGTGCAGGGTGCGCACGGTCAGGCCGGTGCGTCTCGCGAGTTCGCCAATCTTCAACTGCATGCCTTCATTCTCAAAAGTTGAAGGCATCGTAGGACCTCACGTTGCGTGAGGGTCAAGGCGTTTCGCGACGAAAAAGCGGTGCAATTCAGCGCTTGCGCGCGCTCGCCGCATCCCAGAGCGTCAGGACCTGCGTGATCGCCGCGTCGAGCAGCGCATGCCGGGCGCCGTCGCGCGCCCGGATCGACAGGCCGAGCAGGAAGCTGTCGAACACAGCGGCCAGGGACTTGGCATCGGTCGCTTCGGACAGCTCGCCGCTCTTGATGCCGCGCTCCACGCAGGCGAGGATGCCCGCACGCGTGCGGTCGCGCGAGTCGCGCAGCGGCTGCGTGATCGCTTCCTGGCCCGGGCCGCCGCCATAGGCCGCGCCCAGCGTCACCATGCAGCCGCGCGGATGGCCGGCTTCGCACTGCATCTTCGCGGAGGTGCGCAGGGCCCGTTCGATGGCGTCGCGCGGCGCCATCGCCTTGTCGAACAGCGCCTGCGTCACCTGGCCGTGCGTGGCGAGGTAGCGCGCCATGGCCTCCTGGTAGAGCGCCTCCTTGGAGCCGAAGGCGGCATAGAAGCTGGGTGCCGAGATGCCGCCGCCGATCGCGGCCTTGAGCTGGCTCAGCGAGGTCGACTCGAAACCCTGCTCCCAGAACAGGTGCATCGCCTGCGTCAGCGCGGCATCGCGGTCGAAGCTTCGGGGGCGGCCCATCTGTGCCACGGCAGTCTCCTGGTTTCTGGTTGACTTCAATACTAGTCGATACAAAAGTCGTTGACAAGCCGGTGACGGGCGACCTACATTTATACCAATCGATATATATGTCGTGGTCGCGGTCCTCGCGGCTTCTTCGCAATCCCCCACTTCAGGAATCCCATGTCTTCGTCCCGAACCGCGCCGCCCGCGCGCATGCCCGCCAACGAGCGTGCCGAACCCCTGCCCCTGGCCGCCCTGCTGGCGCTGGCCATGACCGGCTTCATCTGCATCGTCACCGAGACCCTGCCCGCCGGCCTGCTGCCGCAGATCGTCGAGGGGCTGGGGGTGTCGGCCTCGCTGGCCGGCCAGATGGTCACGCTCTATGCGCTGGGCTCGCTGCTGGCGGCCATTCCGCTGACGATCGCCACGCGCCGCTGGCGCCGCCGCACGGTGCTGCTCACGACCATCGTGGGCTTCCTGGTCTTCAACACGCTCACCGCCCTGTCCTCGAGCTATGCGCTCACGTTGGTGGCGCGATTCTTCGCCGGCGCCTCGGCAGGCCTCGCCTGGGCCCTGCTGGCCGGCTATGCGCGGCGCATGGTCCTGCCGCACCAGCAAGGCCGGGCCATGGCCGTGGCGATGGTCGGTGCACCCGTGGCGCTGTCACTGGGCGTGCCGCTGGGCACCTGGATGGGCGCGCTGCTGGGCTGGCGCACCACCTTCGGCGTCATGTCGCTGCTGAGCCTGGGCCTGATCGCCTGGGTCATCGCCAAGGTGCCGGACTATCCGGGCCAGGCGGCGGATGCGCAGGCCATGCCCTTGCGCCGCGTGCTCACGACGCCGGGCGTGCGTCCCGTTCTGGGCGTGGTGCTGGCCTGGATGCTCGCGCACAACCTGCTCTACACCTACGTCGCACCCTTCGTGGCGCCCTCGGGCCTGAGCGATTCGGTCGACGTGGTGCTGGGGGTCTTCGGCGCCGCGGCGCTGCTGGGCATCTGGATCACCGGCCGCGTCGTCGACCGGCACCTGCGGCGCGCGGTGCTGGGCAGCCTGGGCGTGTTCGCGCTCGTGGCGCTGCTGTTCGGGATCTTCGCGTCGCTCCCGCTGATGATCTTCGTCGGGGTCGGCGTCTGGGGCGCGACCTTCGGCGGCGCTGCGACCCTGCTGCAGACGGCCCTGGCCGACACGGCGGGCGAGGGCGCTGACGTGGCCCTGTCGATGAACGTCGTGACCTGGAACAGCGCCATTGCGGCCGCGGGCGTGTTGGGCGGCGTGCTGCTCGATCGCGTGGGTGTCGCGTCGCTGCCCTGGGCGGCGCTGGGCCTGGTGCTGGTCGGCTTCCTGATCGCCTCCGCGGCACGCGCGCGCGGTTTCCCGTCGCGGCGCGCAGGGCACGGCTGAGGCGGCCGGCGTGCGCGGGCGGCGACAATCGGACGCTCTCCCGAAGAACGAACGCACCGATGTCGCTCCCCACGTACCTGCTCCTTTCCCCTCCCGACGCGTCGCCGTCGGCGGCTCCGTCGGCTGAAACCATGCGCTGCCTCAACAGCGCGGGTCGCTGGGCGGTTCAGGGCTTTGCGTCGGTGCCGCTGCTGGTGTGGCCGTCGGCGCAGGCGGAGGCTGCGCGGGCCGCGGCCGAGCGGGCATCGGCAGCGCGTGGCGCCAAGGTCCAGGTGGTGTCGCGCACGGATGCCGCGTGGGTCGAAGGGCGCGAGATCGTCGTTTTCACCGCGCTGAACGAGCCGGCCCTGCTCGGCGCCGCGGTCCACAGTGCGGCCAAGGCGCGCCGACTGCACACCGAGGCCGAAAAGTTCGAAGCCTTTTGTGTGATCGTGCAGGCCGCTTCGACAGCCGCGGACCAGGCGTCGTTCGCCGAGGTGGGCCGCGCCGCCTCGAAGGCGCTGCGCGCCAAGTTCGGCGGCGGCTCGATCACCTCGGCCTTTGCCTGGGTGGCGGGGCCGGCGGGGAGCGAGGCCTTGAAGAGCCTGTTGGTGGGCGAGGTGGAGATCACCGGCCCGCTGTCGATCGCGCAGCTCGCCGAGGCGGTGGCGCTGGCACAGAAGGCCGAACGCCTCCGCGAACAGGCGAGCTGAAAACCTTCAGGCCGGCAGGAAGCCTTCGACCGACAGGTAGCGCTCGCCCGTGTCGTAGTTGAAGCCGAGCACCACGGCATCGTCGGCCAGCTCGGGCAGTTTCTGCGCGATGGCGGCCAGCGTGGCGCCCGAGGAGATGCCGACCAGCGTGCCCTCCTCGCGCGCCGATCGGCGTGCCATCTCGCGCGCCGGGTCGGCATCGACCTGGATCACGCCGTCGATCAGCCCCATGTCGAGAATCTTGGGCACGAAGCCCGCGCCGATGCCCTGGATCGGGTGCGGTGCCGGGCTGCCGCCCGACAGCACCGGCGACGCGACCGGCTCGACCGCATAGACCTTGAGCTTCGGCCACCTGGCCTTGAGCACCTTGGCCACGCCCGTGATGTGGCCGCCCGTGCCCACGCCGGTGATGATGGCGTCGAGGCCTTCGGGGAAATCGGCCGCGATCTCCTCGGCCGTGGTGCGCACGTGCACCGCCACGTTGGCCGGATTGTTGAACTGCTGCGGCATCCAGCTGTTCGGCGTGCTGGCCACCAGTTCCTCGGCGCGCGCGATGGCGGCCTTCATGCCGCCGGCGCGCGGCGTCAGGTCGAAGCTGGCGCCGTAGGCCAGCATCAGGCGGCGGCGCTCGACCGACATCGAGTCGGGCATCACCAGCACCAGCTTGTAGCCCTTGACCGCCGCGACCATCGCCAGGCCGATGCCGGTGTTGCCCGAGGTCGGTTCGATGATGGTGCCGCCGGGTTTCAGCGCGCCGGACTGCTCGGCGTCTTCGACCATCGCGAGCGCGATGCGGTCCTTGATCGAGCCGCCGGGGTTGGCGCGCTCGGACTTGATCCAGACCTGCTGCGTGCCCTTGGCGGTGTCCGCGAACAGCCGCTGGATCCGGATGTGGGGCGTGCGGCCGATGGTCGCGAGGATGGTGTCGGCTTTCATGGGTGCGGTCTCCTTCAGGGTCGGTCTTTGCGGACCGCCATTGTGGCGCCGGCCGATGGCTTCCATACGGCAAGCGGGGCTTTCCAGACTTCGGCCAGCAGCACGCCCCCGACCGTCAGCACGCCGCCGATCGCGTGGTAGCCCTCGAGCGTCTCGCCGAGCGTCGCGGCCGCGATCAGCGCGGTGAACAGCGGCATCAGGTTGAAGAACATGCTGGTGCGGCTGGGGCCGATCCGGCCCACCGCATGCATCCACAGCAGCGGCGCCGCCATCGAGGCGAACACGGCCGCGAACAGCACCAGCGGCAGGTTGGCGGCCGACAGCCCCATGCGCGGCGACAGCAGGTAGACCGGGAACAGCGCCACCGCGGCCACCACCACCTGCAGGTACATCAGCTGCAGTGGCGGCACCTCGCGCAGGTTCCAGCGCTTGAGCAGCACCACGTAGAGCGAATAGGCCAGCATGGCCAGCAGCATCAGGCCGTCGCCCGGTCCGATGCCCGAGGCGAGCAGGGTGTGCAGGCTGCCCTCGCTCACCACGGTCAGCACGCCGACGATCGACAGCAGCGAGCCGGCCACCGCGCCCGCGCTGAGCTGCTGGCGCAGCATCGGCACCGACAGCCCGAGCACCAGCAGCGGTGTGAGCGAGCCGATGATGCCCATGTGGGTGGCGCTGGTCATGTAGGCCGCGTAGTAGGCGAGGCTCTGGTAGATCACCATGCCCAGCAGCCCCAGCACCACGATGCGGCCCAGCGCGGGCCGGATCGCCTGCAGGTTGCGCAGCGTCGCGCGCAGCGCCAGCGGCGTGAGCAGCAGGGCGGCGAGCAGCCAGCGGAAGAAGCTGATCTCGGCGGGCGCGATCACCCCCGCGGCCATCTTGCTCACGACCGTGTTGACGGACCAGATCGCGACCGCGATCAGGGGAAATGCATAGCGCCACATGGGAGTTCCTTGAAGTGCGCCTATGATCGATTCGTCCGTCCTGTGGCATGTAGCTCATTCAGGACATTCGGTCCGTCGTTTCGGACCTTCTCCACCGCAGCACCCGCCATGGCTTCCAGACAGCTTCGCATCCAGGACGTCGAGGGCATGCCCGGCCCTTTCTATTTCCGCTACGACGAGTTCGATGGGGACAGCGTGGCCGAGGCGCACAGCCACAGCTGGGGCCATCTCAACTACGCGGCGCACGGCACGATGCAGATGGAGACCGAGGGCCTGCGCATGCTGTCGCCGCCGCAGTACGCGGTCTGGATTCCGCCCGACGTGGTGCACAGCTGCCATCTGCGCCATGCGATCGCCTACCGTTCGATCTATGTCGAACGCGCGCTCTGCGCCGCGCTGCCGCCGCAGGCCTGCACGGTGCGCGTGGGCCCGATCGTGCGCAGCATCCTGGCCGACTTCGCCGCGCGCGAACTGAACGTGCCGCGCACCGAGGCCGACCTGCGGCTGGCGCACGTGGTGGTCGACCAGCTGGCGCAGGCACCGCAGCAGCGCTGCTACCTGCCCGATGCGCAATCGCCCGCGCTGGTCGCGGTGCTCGATGCGCTGCAGGCCGCGCCGGGCGACCACCGCTCGCTGGCCGACTGGGCGCGGCAGGTCCACGTCACCGAGCGCACGCTGGCGCGGCATTGCCAGCGCGAGCTGGGCATGAGCCTGGGCGAATGGCGGCAGCGGCTGCGTTTCCTGCGCGCCGTCGATGTGCTCGAAGCCGGCCAGACGGTGCAGCAGATCGCCTTCGACCTGGGCTACGGTACCGCCTCGGCCTTCATCGCGATGTTCCAGCGCGAGGCCGGCACCACGCCCGAGCAGTACCGAAAAGAGTTCTGCGGGATGTGAGGCGATAATCCGTCCCGTGAAGCACGCCAGACCGCCGCTGGTGCAAGCCCGCAAGGGGCGACGCCGCAAGGCGCCGTGTCGAAAGACCGCACTGGAGGAACGTCCGGACTGCACAGGACAGCGCAGGAGCTAACGGCTCTCCACCGTGAGGTGAGGATCAGAGCAACAGAGACGAGTCGGTGAAGGGGCAACCCGGATCCGGGTGAAACGGGCAATCTCTGCGCGCAGCAACACCAAGTAGGCCAGTATCGAGGTGGTTCCGCTGAGCTGGCGGGTAGGTGGCATCGAGCCGTCTGGCGACAGACGGCCCAGAGTAATGGCGGTCACGCCGGCATTCCGCAAGGAGCGCCGGTGCACAGAATCCGGCTTATCGGCGCGCTTCACACTTATTTTTAGGTCCGCTGCCTGCGGGCCGTAACTGTCGCGCTGCGGAGGTTGCCGCGGTAGCACTCGCCGCGACGGCAGATGGTGCGGAGATTCATTCACCGGCAACCCTCGATTTTCGGCAAGCGCGGCACACCTTTTCCCTGCAGAGGGTCCCCTCCTACGCACGATCACCCGTTTGGCGGGCGGTCCCCGCGCCATGCGCCGACATACGGTGTTGAACAGGTACACGGGTATGCTCGACCGAATGTGCCATTCACCTGAACTTCTTTCGGCCAGGAAAGGGCATGCCTAGCCCGAGTTCGCCGCCGCCCAATGCTGGAAGGGTCATGAGAGAGAAAATAATCGATCAGAGACTCGCTGGAACGGTCGGCGATGCGGCGACTTCGGACGCCATCGCGGAGACGACCGTGGGTGCCCTGCGTTTGCTCTACGCCGAACTCGGTTCGCTGATCGGATCTCGGGCCGCGGGCGCGCTGTATGTGCGCAGTCTTCATCTGACCCGTCCGGGCTTCCCATGGCTTTCCCAGGCCGTGGAGGCGTCGGACGCATTGTTTTCGACCTTGTACAGCGACCTGTGCGCACGCGAGGCGAACGAGGCGCGCCAAGCGGGCGCAGGCCTTCTACGCACCTTCGCCGATCTGCTCGCCACGCTGATCGGCGAGCCATTAACACACCGCTTGTTGCGTTCAGCCTGGGGTCTGCCCGCTGACGATGAGCCTTCTGGGAGCAAGCGCGATGAATGAGAAAGTGGAGATCCGGCGACTGCCGACAGGCGTACCCGGGCTCGATGCAGTGCTTGGCGGGGGCCTCGCGGAGTTTTCCTTCAACCTGATTGCGGGAGCGCCGGGGTCGGGAAAGACCACCCTGGCACACCAGATCATGTTCTCGCTGGCCAGGCCCGACAGGCGGGCCCTGTTCTTCACCGTGCTGGGAGAACCTCCGTTGAAGATGCTGCGCTATCAGCAGCAGTACAGCTTCTTCGACGCCAGCAAGATCAACGATTCGATCCGCTTCATCAACCTTGCGGACGACGTGATGACCGGCGATTTCGATCGCGTGCTGGCGCGCGTCATCGAAGAGGTCGAGCGCTTCGATCCCGCACTGGTCATCGTCGATTCGTTTCGTTCCGTGGTCCAGGCGACGAAGGGCAGCGGCATCGGCAACATGGACCTGCAGCAGTTCATCCAGCGGCTGGCCATCCACCTGACCACCTGGCAGGCGACCACCTTCCTGATCGGCGAATACGTGGTGCCCGAAAGCGACTCGAATCCGATCTTCACGGTCGCCGACGGCATTCTCTGGCTGGCGCAAAGCATCGATCGCAATTCGATGGTGCGGAAGATCCAGGTCGCGAAGATGCGTGGGCATGCGACCATCCCCGGGCTGCACACGTTCCGCATCAGCGGGGACGGCCTCCATATCTTTCCGCGCACCATTCCGCGTGCGGCCGAGCAGCCGGAGTCCGACGCGCTCGGTGGCCCGCCCGTCATCTTGCCGCGACTGTCGATGGGCATCCCGCAGCTGGACGAGCTGATGTGCGGCGGTCTGCCTGCAGGCTATTCGCTGCTGGTCGCCGGACCTTCCGGCTCCGGCAAGTCCCAGCTGGCAGCCGCCTTCCTTGCCGCCGGAGCGCGGGCAGGCGAGAAGGGCGCCATCGCTGCCTTCGAGAAAAGCCCGAGCCGGTCGCGCGCTTTTCTGCTGGACCGGCTGATCGCCAACGGCGATGTGGGCGTGGTCGAAACGCGCGCGCTGGACCTTTCCATCGACGAGACCTTGTTCGAACTGACGGAGATGATCGAACGCACCGGTGCGTCGCGCGTGGTCATCGATTCGCTTTCCGGCTTCGAACTGGCCCTGGCGCCGACCTTCCGCGAAGACTTTCGCGAGTCGCTTCATCGGATGGTCGCCGTCTTGACGGGAATGGGCGCATCGGTCTTGATGATCTCCGAGCTGGAGGACCGCTACACCGACCTCCGTTTCAGTCCCTACGGCGCCGCGTTCCTGACGGACGCGATCATCGTGCAACGCTATGTCGAACTGCAGGGAAAGATCGAACGCGTGATGGCGGTCGTCAAGCTGCGCAACAGCGCCCACAGCCATGAACTTCGGCTGTTCGAAATCACCGATGCAGGCATCGCCATCGGCGAGCCCCGGCCGGAAATGGAAGGATTGCTGACCGGTCACCCGCGATTGGGATCGACAGCGCCCGGCTGGAGGGCCGACCCGCCATGAACAAGAGCGCGCCAGGCGACAAAGACCGTCAGGCGCGTCACCGCGAGGACGCTGTTGCAGGGCGCGAGCAGGTGCTTCGCACGCGCGAGGACGACCTGAGCGCCCGCGAGCAGGTGCAGTCGAGCGTGGAAGGACACGCCGCCGACGTGCTGGAGGCCAATGAGCATCTGGTCATGGCCACGCTGCAGGCGCAGGAACTCAAGGATGCGGCCCTGTTGTCCAAGCGCCATCAGGATGAGTTCCTGGCCATGTTGGCGCACGAACTGCGCAACCCCCTGGCGCCGATCCGCAGCGCCGTGGCGCTCCTGGACCGCCTCGACACCGTTCACCCGACGCTTTCGATCATCCGCAAGGTGGTCGGGCGGCAGGTGGAGCACATGGCGCGGCTGCTCGACGATCTGCTGGATGTCTCGCGCGTCACGAGCGGCAAGGTCACGTTGCAGCGGCGCCCGGCGCCGGTCAACGAGTTCGTCGATCAGGCGGTCGAAACGAGCCGGGGGATCATCGAAGCGCAGCGCCACCAGCTCACGCTGGACATGCCGGTGGCGCCGTTGTTCGTCAGCGGCGATCCCACAAGGCTGGCGCAGATCATCGGCAATCTGCTGCACAACGCGGCCAAGTACACGCCGGAAGGCGGCACCATTTCCGTGAGCGCGCGCGCGGTCGACGACGAGGTCGTCATCCGGGTCACCGACAACGGCGGCGGAATTTCCGCCGACACACTGCCCGCCATCTTCGATCTGTTCCGCCAGGAAGATCGCTCTCTGAGTCGAAGCCAAGGTGGATTGGGGATCGGCCTCACCATCGTGCGCAGCATGGCCGAGCTTCATGGGGGCAAGGTCGAAGCGCACAGCGCCGGGCTGGGTCAAGGCAGCGAATTCGTCGTGACGCTTCCTCGCATCGAGCCGCCGGTCAGTGTCCAGGTGGATCCGCCCCCGGCCGTGACAACCGCGGCGCTCCGCATCCTGCTGGTCGATGACAACGCGGACGCCGCGCTTCTTCTGGCGATGTTGTTGCGCATGTCGGGCCATGAAGTCGAAGTCGCCATGGACGGTCCGTCGGCGCTGGAATTGTTCGAACGGCAGCGACCGCAGGTGCTGTTGTGCGACATCGGCCTGCCGGGGATGAGTGGTTACCAGGTGGCGTCGACCATCCGCGACTGGCACGTCGAACCGGCGCCCGTGATGATTGCCCTGACCGGGTACGACGCCCCGTCGGATCGCGCCCACGCCCTGGCGGCCGGATTTACCCATCACGTCGCAAAGCCCGTGGATTTCGACCAGCTGATGCGGTTGATCGATACCAGCCAGGCCGTGGGACACGCCTGAATCGGCCTCGGCCGTGATGCGGCGTGCGGCCGGTGAGCAAGGCCGCGGCCTCCCTCCACCCGCCTCCCGCCAGACGTCGCTCCACGTCAGAGCGGCGCACGCTGCCGCTTCGACCCTAGAACTTCTCGTGCGGCAACAGATAGCGCCAGTTGCCCGGCGCCATTCCCGCCAGCGACACCCGGCCCACGCGCTGCCGCTTCATCGCCACGATGCGCAAATCGACGCTGTCGCACATCTGCGCGATCTGCCCGGGCCACGCGCCCTTCATCGCAAAGCGCAAGCCGGTCACGCCCTCGTTCTGCCGGTTGATGCTGACCTTGGCCGGCAGCATGGCGCGGCCGTCGATCACGGGCGACTGGTTGAGGCGGTGCAGCGCCTGCGGGCCGACCTCGCCCTGGACGTCGACCATCACCTCGTACTCCATCAGCGCGGCGTCCTCGACCAGCTTGCGCTCGATGCGCGGGTCCTGCGTGAAGACGATCAGTCCGCCCGCGCCGGTTTCCAGCGGCGTGAAGCAATGCTGGTTGGCGAAGTGGCGCTGCAGCGTCGGGCGCTGCGACACATCGTGCTCGCAGCGTTGTGCGGGCACCAGCAGGCGCGCGATCGGCGCGTCGAAGGCCATGCCCGGCAGCTTGTTCAGCAGCAAGGTCACGACCTGCACCGGCTCGGGTTGGGCGTTCTTGTCGATCTCGACCGTCTGCTCCGGTGTGACGCGGGCCTGCGGCACTTCGATGCGTTGCCCGTCGACGCGCACCGAGCCGTTCTCGATCAGCAACTCGGCCTCGCGGCGCGAACAGCCCAGTTGCGCCGCGACGCGCTTGGCCAGGCGGATGCCTTCGTCGCCTTCTTCGTTCTTGCCGTGTCTTGCGGGTGCGCGGTTCATGCCAGGCCCCTTTCGCGGATGCGTTCGACATGGGCGGCCAGCGAGCGCGCGGCCACGGGCCACATGCGTTGCGGCACGTCGCCGTAGGCGACCGGCAGCCATTCCTCGGGGGTGCCTTGGGGCTGCGCGCGCATGGCGGCCAGGATGCGGGCCTCGCGCCGCAGCCGGTGCATCTTGAGATAGGCGATGGCGTCGCGCGCCGAGCCCAACACGTAGCCGTGTGCGGGCAGGATGAAGTCGACGCCACCGGTCGCGCAGGCCTCGTCCAAGGTGTCCAGCGCGTCGAGGTACGCCGTCATGTGGCCGTCCGGCGGGTCGACCACCGTGGTGCTGCCGTTGAGGATGTGGTCGCCCGAGAACAGCAGGCCGTCTTCCTCCAGCACCAGGCACAGATGGTTGGCCGCGTGGCCGGGCGTGTGGATCACGCGCAGCGTGTGGGTGGTCTCGCGGGATGCACCCTGCAGCACCAGGTGCTCGCCGTCTGCCAGGGCGCGGTCGGGCGTGAATTGCGCATTGGCACGCGCGGTGGGCGCCGAGGCCAGTCCCAGGATCGGCGGCTTCGTCGACGTGCACAGCGCCTGCAATGGCGCGGCGGCCGGCGAATGGTCGGCGTGCGAATGCGTGCAGACGATCATGCGGATGTCGCCGCCCGTGGCCGCATGCAGCCGCGCGATGTGCCCCTCGTCGCGAGGGCCCGGGTCGATCACGATGTAGCCGGTGGCCGCGTCGCCCACGATGTAGCTGTTGGTGCCGGGGCCGGTCATGGCGCTGGGGTTGGGCGCGGTCAGGCGCTGCAGGTTGTGCAGCAGCCGCACGGGCGTCTCGCTTTGCCAGTCGAGCGCATGCACGATCTGGCCGTCGGGGCACACCAGCGCGAGTTCGCCGTACGGCGTGTCGCTTTCCATATAACGCGCTTCCTGGCCCTTGAGCAGGCCGGCGCGCGGGCAACTGGTGAACAGCGGTTGTTCCAGCGCGCAGGCCGCGAGCACCGCATCGACCGAGGCGTAGGCCGTGAAGCGTTCGAGCGTGCGCACGGTCGGGAACATCAGCAGGAAGCCGCCCGCCTTGTGGCGCTCCAGCGCATCGGCCGGCCGCACCCACACGGGCTCGAACTGCTCGGTCTCGTCGGCCGTGGGCGTCTGGCCCTCGGGCATGCGGGCCACGAGAAAGGGCACGTCGAAACGCTTGGGCAGGTCGCGATCGGTGATCCAGTGGGCGAAGGTGAAGACCTGGTCGGTCGCGAGCCGCAGGCCCTGGGCGGCGCATTGGGCGGCGAAGGGTTGCGTGCCGTCGGCCGTGCTGCGGTCCATGGCGGCCACTTCGGCGGCCTCGACCGGGCGGCCGTCGGCATGGCGCGCCAGCAGCACGCCCAGTTCCTCGAAGCATTCCCGCAGGGCCGCGATCGATTGGGTCAGCTGCAGATCGCTCTGCGTGACGCGGCGTTCGGCCACGCCGTGGGCCTTCGCGTCGCCGGCATCGATGCGGCCGCCGGGAAAGACATAGGCACCGGCGCCGAAGCTGGCGCGGTCGGAGCGGCGCGTCATCAGCACCTCGATGCCGGCCGGCGTGTCGCGCAGCAGCAGCAGGGTGGCGGCGTCGCGCACGGGGGCGGCTTCGCGTGGGGGATGTAGGAGTTGTGTGGGGCGGACCATGCCTCGATTATCCGCAGCACGGGGCACGCTCCGCCGGGCGCGGGGTCGACGCGCCCTATCGGCGCATCACAGGGTCTTGGCCAGCGTCAGCACCAGCCGCGGCCGGTTGGGCGACCAGCCGGCGTCGGGACCGCTCGTGAGCGCATAGGCGCGCTCGTGGCTCGCGCCCTGCACCGCGCCGCCCAGCGACACGCCGCTGCCCAGGTCGAGGCTCGCGCCCACGCTGTAGTCGACGAAGCTGCGGTAGCCCAGCCGCCGGATGTCGCTGGCCATGCGGGTGTGACCCAGCGCGGCCTTGAGCGTGACGCCCGCGCCGATCTCCTTGCTGTAGGCCAGGCTGAGGTAGCCGGTGTTGCGGCCCGACAGGCCCGAGCCCGCGGCGCTGCCCGCGTAGTTGAAGTAGTCCTTCGAGACCGTGTGCGCGTACTTGAGCGTGAAGCTGCCCAGCGTCGCGTCGGCGTGGCTCGCGCCGGCATACAGCTCGGTCGTGTTGCCTGCGCTGTTGCCAGGGTAGAGGTAGGTCAGCGCACCGAGGTCGACATCGAACACGCCGGCCTTGAATTTGTAGCCGCCGTAGAGGTCGCTTTCGATGCTGTTGCCCGCCAGCCATCCGACGCTGGCGTTCCAGTTGCCGACATACCAGCCGCTGTCGCCGAAGGCATGGTCGAAGCCGCCCTGCAGCGAGGGCTTGAGCGCGCGTGTCTTGGCGCTGCCGTCGTGGCCCAGCACGTCCTGGTCCTGGCCGCGGAACTTGTAGTCGCTGCTGAGCGCGATGTTGGCTGTGGTCTGTGCGCTCGCGAAGGTGGGGAGCACGCACAGTGCAAGAAGGGCCAGGGTCTGAGGGGAGCGGAAATACATGACAGGAATGAGCGATGAATGAGGAAGCGCGAGCGTAGGAGGGGCCGTGTAAAACCCGCGTAAAAAGGCCGGGCCCGGGCGTAAAAAGGCGCGTGGACATCCCGTGCAGGGTGCTTGCCTGGCGTGGCAAGATGCACACGTCTCCATCGCTCAACGGCTCCCGCATGCTCATCAATTGCGTTGTCTACGAAGACGGCACCAAGCTCGCCGACATTCCCGTGAGCCGCATCGGCGAATACATCGCGCTGCCGCGCTGTTTCGTCTGGGTCGCGCTGCACGACGCCTCGCAGGAAGAACTGCTGGAACTGCAGCAGGCCTTCGATCTGCATCCGCTGGCCGTCGAGGACGCGCAGAACGGCCATCAACGCCCCAAGGTCGAGGAGTACGGCGATTCGCTGTTCGTGGTGCTGCACCTGCTCGATGCGGACGCCGACGCGCCGCGCACCGCCATGGAGGTCGGCGAGCTCGACGTGTTCGTCGGCCACAACTACGTGGTGTCGGTGCGCAACCGCAGCAGCCATGGTTTCGTCGAGGTGCGCGAGCGCTGCCAGCGTGAACCGGAGCTGCTCAAGAACGGCCCGGGCTTCGTGCTCTATGCGCTGATGGACGCGGTGGTCGACCGCTACTTCCCGGCCATCGACGCCTTCGACGTCGAACTCGAGAGCATCGAGGAGCGCATCTTCACCCAAGGTGGCGCGCGCGAGAACATCCAGGGCCTCTACGGCCTCAAGCAGCGTCTCACGGTGCTCAAGCACGCGGTCGCGCCGCTGCTCGAAGGCGCCAACCGGCTGCATGGCGGCCGGGTGCCGCAGCTCTGCGTGGGCACGCAGGAGTATTTCCGCGACGTGCTCGACCATCTGAACCGCATCAACGCCTCGATCGACGCGATGCGCGACACCATCGGCATCGCGATCCAGGCCAACCTGTCGATGGTCACCATCGCCGACGGCGAGGTCACCAAGCGGCTTGCCGCGTGGGCCGCGATCTTCGCGGTGTGCACGGCCTTCGTCGGCATCTGGGGCATGAACTTCGAGCAGATGCCCGAACTGAAATGGCGCTACGGCTATGCGATGGCGCTGGGCCTGATCGTCAGCATCTGCGGCTACCTCTACTACCGCTTTCGCCGGGCCGGGTGGGTGTGAGGGCGGGCCCTCCGGCGGCGCACCTGATGCGCACCGCCGGAGGGCGTTTGCGGGCTAGTCGAGCAGGTTGATCTGCAGGTAGCCGGCGGTGGTGGAGGGCGCCGCGCCGCCGATGAGCACCAGGAGCTTCGTGTTGTAGATGGCGAAGTAGCCGGCGTGCGGTGCGGAGTTGGCGACGAATCGCAGGCCGGCAGGTCCGGTGAGACCCAAGCCGACGTAGGTGTTCGTGGACGAGGACGAGGACCCGTCGGCGGCGATCACCTCGCGCGTATTGCCCGTGGCCGTGAGCTTGACCTTGCCCCACGAGCCGCCGGTCGAGGCCCCGTAGCCGGTGGCGGTGGCCCACACCGGGGTGTCCTGCACGCCGATCCGCATCAGGTAGCGCCCGGCCGTGGCGATCGAGGCACCGCCCGAGAGGTAGACGTTCTGGTTGCCGATGCGCGCGACCACGAAGCGGCTGGTGTCGTTGGCATTCGCCACGTTGACCATGCGCCAGACGCCGCTCACGTCCGTCGGCTCGACGTTGTAGGTCAGCATCACGCCCGACGGGCAGTCGGCGATGCTGAAGACCTGCATGCTGTTGCAGAGCTTGAACACTGTGCCGCCTGCGGACAGCGAAGTCTGCGTGATCGCCGAGCCGTTGCCGGCCGCTTCACGGCTGATGCCGAACAGGTTGTAGGTGCCGTCGAGTTCCGCTGCCGTCGTGATCAGCTTGCGCGCCGCGATGAAGGGCTTGACCGCGTAGGTGGGGGTCGTCGCCAGGGGCTCGACAAAGGGGAAGGCGCCGACCACCGCATCGGTCGTGACGCGGAAGCGCGACACGTTGACCGTCGACGGGGCCCGGTCGCTCTTGAAGAAGAAGCTGCCGGGTTCGGACGCATCGGTGCCGAAGGTGTCGGACACCGGGTGGCTGCCGTCCTGATCGGTGAAGGTGTAGCGGTTCAGGTTGAAGTCCAGGCTCAGCTGGTACTGCAGCCCGTTGCTTGCGTAGACGCGATAGGTGCCGTTGCGCGCGTCGCCGGCTGCGACGGCGAGCACCGTGGCCTTGGTGCGTGCCGGGCTGGCCGTGGTGGTCGCCGACACCGTGTAAGTGCCCGCGTTCGCGGATGCATTGACGATCTGTGCGCTCCACTTCGTGGCCGTCACGCTCGGGTTGCGCAGGGTGATGGCAGCCGCGCCCGCGCCTGCTGCCACGCCGTTCCAGTCGGTGGCTTCGCTGGGTGTGATCTCGACCGTGTCGCCCGGCTGGGCGATGAACTGGCCGCTTGCATCGGCGATGGCCGCGCTGCCGTTGATCTTGACCGTCATGGTGAGCGCCGGCGGCGGCGTCACGGGCGGGTTCGCACCGCCACCGTCTCCTCCACCACCACCTCCACACCCCGTCAAACCTGCCAACGCAGCCACGCAGGCCAATGAAAACAGAATCCTCATGCTCTTCCTTGTGTTGTTATCGACGGCGCCGCGAGATGCCGCGCCGCCCGGGAAGATACATGTTGTTTCAGGTGCGGGCAATGCGGATCGACACCTCGCTCAATACCTTGGTGACACCTCGACGCCGCAACGCTGGAGGCGCATGAGTTTTTGTCACCCGCTGCGCAAACTTTTCTGGTTTGCCGCATGGCCGCGCGCTGCCTAGACTGCGGACCGACTCCACAAGGCATCGCATGACTTCGCACCCACCCTCTTCACGACCGCGCGTGGGCTTCATCGGCCTGGGCCTCCTGGGCTCGGCCATGGCGCACCGGCTGCTCGCACAGGGCTGGGCACTCACGGTCTGGAACCTCGAGAGCGATCGCGTGGCGCCGCTGGTCGCAGCCGGGGCGGTCGCCGCACCGAATCCGGCGGGTGTGGCCGCGGCCAGCGACATCGTGCTGCTGTGCGTGCTCGACGGGCCGGCCGTGCAGGCCTGCGTGTTCGGCAACGGCAACGGCAGCGCCGACGGCGGCATCGCATCGGCGGGGCCCGCGGCGGGCAAGCTGCTGCTCGACCACTCCACCATCACGCCCGATGCCACGCGCGCCATGGCCGCGCGGCTGGCCGCCGAGACCGGCATGGGCTGGGTCGATGCACCGGTGTCCGGCGGCCCGATGCAGGCGCGCGACGGCACGCTCACGCTGATGACCGGCGGCAGCGAGGCCGACATCGCGCGCGCCCGGCCAGTGTTCGCCGACCTCGCTGCCAACTGCACGCGCATGGGGCCGGTGGGCGCGGGCCAGGCCGCCAAGACGATCAACCAGGCCATCGTCGGCACCGGCTATGTGCTGATGGCCGAGGCGCTGGTGCTGGCCGAGGCGGCCGGCATCGCGGCCGCCGACCTGCCGCGCTGCCTCGCGGGCGGGCTGGCCGACAGCGGACTCCTGCAGAAGATCTACCCGCAGATGCAGGCGCGTGATTTCGCCCAGCCGCGCGGCTATGCGCGGCAACTGCTCAAGGACATGCGGGCGGTGCAGGCGCTGTCGTCACAGTTGCAACTCGATCTGCCGCTGGTCGCCGCCGCCACGGCGCGCTATGCAGCGTACGTGGGCCGCGGCAACGAGACGGCCGACTCGGCCTCCGTCGTGCGCCTCTACGACGAGGAGGGTGGTCGGAACACCAGGTAGAGCCTATTTCTGCAGCAGCACGACCCGGCTCAGGATGTCCTTGATGTAGGCGCTCTCCTGGGCCATGCGCGCCTCGAAGGCTGCGCTGTCCAGGTCGGTGTCCACCGTGAAGTTCAGCCGTTCCATGTCGGCGCGCAGCGAGGGCTCCTTCATGGTCTTGGCGGTGGCGGCCTTGAGCACCGCGATCACCTCGGGCGGCGTGCCCTTGGGCACGGCCAGGCCGCGCCAGGTGCCGAGTTCGAGGTCGATGCCGCGTTCCTTGAGCGTGGGCACGGACTCGAAGCCCTTCACGCGCCGGTCGGCCATCACGCCCAGTGCGCGCAGCTTGCCCGCGCCGATGTGGGCCGCCACCTCGGGCGTGCTGACCGTGACCGCGTCCACATGGCCGCCCAGCAGCGCGAGCACGGCCGGCGCGCCGCCCGCATAGGGGATGTAGTTGAAGCTCGCGCCGGTGCGGTCGGCCAGCGCGGCCGCCGCCAGGTGCCACATCGAACCCTGGCCGGCATTGCCGACGCGCACGTTGGCATCGGGCTTCTTCGCGGCGGCGACGAACTGCTCCAGCGTGGTCCAGGGCGCGTCGGCGCGCACCACCACCACGGCCGGGTCGGCGTTGAGGCGGGCGATGGGTGTCAGGTCGTTCCAGCCGAACTTGGCCAGCCCGATCTGGTTCAGGAAGGTCACCTCGACCGTCGTGAGTGCCAGGCGGTAGCCGTCGGGCTTGGCGTTGATCACGTCGTTCCAGCCGATCACGCCGGCCGCGCCGGGCTTGTTGACCACCACGATGGGCTGCGGCAGGTGCTTCACGGCTGCAGCGGCGAAGCCGCGCGCCATCACGTCGGCGCCGCCGCCGGCCTGGTAGGGCACCACCAGTTCGATGGGGCGCACGGGATAGTCCGTGGCCTGCGCGGCGCCGGTGGCCAGCAGGCCGCCCAGGGCGAGCGAGAACGCGAGCAGGGTGCGAGGGGAACGGACGGAAGCGAGGATCGGCATGGTGTCTCCAGGGGTGGCGGAAAGGCGAACGTGCGTTGCGCTCAGAAATTCGGAAAGCCGGCAGGCGAGGGTGCGGGCTCGTCGAGCAGGATGCCTCGATCGACCGAGCGCACATCCGTGCGCCCGCAGAAAGCCATCGTCAGGTCCAGCTCCTTGTGGATCACCTGCAGCGCGCGGGTCACGCCGGCCTCGCCCATCGCGCCCAGGCCGTAGAGCATGGCGCGGCCGATGAAGGTGCCCTTGGCGCCCAGGGCCAGCGCCTTGAGCACGTCCTGGCCCGAGCGGATGCCGCCGTCCATGTGCACTTCGATGCGGTGGCCCACGGCCTCGGCGATGCGCGGCAGCGCGCGGATCGACGAGGGCGCGCCGTCGAGCTGGCGCCCGCCGTGGTTGGACACGATCAGCGCGTCGGCGCCGCTGTCGGCCGCGAGCCTGGCGTCGTCCACGTCCTGGATGCCCTTGAGGATCAGCTTGCCCGGCCACTGCTTGCGGATCCAGGCCACGTCCTGCCAGTTGAGCGTGGGGTCGTACTGCTGCGCGGTCCACTCGGCCAGCGATGTCATGGTCTCCACGCCGTCGACGTGGCCGACGATGTTGCCGAAGCTGCGGCGCCTGGTGCCCAGCATGCCCGCGCACCAGCGTGGCTTGCTCGCCATGTTGAGCAGGTTGGGCAGCGTGAGCCGCGGCGGCGCCGAGAGGCCGTTGCGCAGGTCCTTGTGGCGCTGGCCGCTGATCTGCAGGTCGAGCGTGAGCACCAGCGCCGTGCAGTTGGCCGCATGCGCGCGCGCCATCAGCCGCTCGACGAAGGCGCGGTCGCGCATCACGTAGAGCTGGAACCAGAAGGGGTGGCCGTCGGTGGCTTCGGCCACGTCCTCGATCGAGCAGATGCTCACGGTCGACAGTGTGAACGGGATGCCGAAAGCCTTGGCCGCGCGCGCCGCGAGGATCTCGCCGTCGGCGTGCTGCATGCCGGTCAGGCCGGTGGGTGCGATGGCCACGGGCATCGCCACGTCCTGGCCGAGCATCTGCGTGCGCGTGCTGCGCGCGCCGATGTCCACTGCCACGCGCTGGCGCAGCAGGATGCGCTGGAAGTCGGCCTCGTTGGCGCGGTAGGTGCTCTCGGTCCAGGAGCCGGCGTCGGCGTACTCGTAGAACATGCGCGGCACGCGCTTCTTCGCGAGCACGCGCAGGTCTTCGATGTTGGTGATCAGGGTCATGAAGGATGAGAAGGGGAAGAGATCAGCGCAGCCAGCTCGCCGGCATCAGGATCAGCTGCGGGAACAGCACGAACAGGAACATCAGCGCGGTCAGCGACAGCAGGAAGGGCCAGACACCCGAGATCACGCTGTCGAGGCTCACGCGCGCCGTGCCGGCCACCACGTTGAGCACCGTGCCCACGGGCGGCGTGAGCAGGCCGATGGCGTTGTTCATGATGAACATCACGCCGAAATACACCGGGTCGATGCCGGCCTTGGTGATCACCGGCATCAGGATGGGCGTCATGATCAGCACGGTCGGCATCAGGTCGAGCGCGGTGCCCACGATGATCACCAGCACCATGATCACGAACATCAGCAGGATCGGGCTGTCGACGAAGGGCTCGAGCAATTCGGTCACCTGCGCCGGGATGTTGGCGATGGTGATGAGCCATGCCGACACCAGCGCACAGGCCACGAGGAACAGCACCATGCTCGAGGTCTTGGCGGCGCTCAGTACCAGCTCGGGCATGCGCGAGAACGTGAGCTCGCCGTAGACGAACATGCCCACGACGAAGGCATAGACCACGGCCACCACCGCGGCCTCGGTCGGCGTGAACACGCCGAACTTCATGCCGCCGATGATCACGATCGGCAGGATCAGCGCCCACACGCCGTCGAGCAGCGTGCGGCCCAGCGCGTGGCCGCTGAATTCGCGCACCGCCACGCTCTTCTCCTTCTTCGCGCACAGCCACCAGGTGGCGGTGAGCGTCAGCGCCATCATGATTCCGGGGAACAGGCCGGCCAGGAACAGCTTGGTGATCGAGACCTGCGCCACCACGCCGAACACCACGATGGCGATCGAGGGCGGGATCACCGGCGCGATGATGCCGCCCGCGGCGATCAGCCCGGCCGCGCGCGGCACGTTGTAGCCGGCGTTGCGCATCATCGGGATCAGCAGCGCCGCGACCGCCGCGGTGTCGGCCACGGCCGAGCCCGAGATGCTGGCCACCACGGTGGCCGCGATGATCGCCACGTAGCCCAGGCCGCCGCGCACATGGCCGACCATCGCGTCGGCAACGCGCACGATGCGCGCCGAGAGGCCGCCGGCGTTCATGAGCTCACCCGCCAGCATGAAGAAGGGCACCGCCATCAGCGGATAGTTGTTGACGCCCTCGAGCATGTTCTGCGCGAGGATCTGGGTGTCGAAGCTGCCCAGGTGAACCATCAGCGCCACGCCGCAGAACAGCAGCGCGAAGGCGATGGGCATGCCGAAGGCCATGGCCCCGAGCAGCGAGGAGACGAAGACGAAGATGGTCATGCGTGCTTTCGGAATCGGGGGAGGCTCATTCGCCGGCGCTGCCGGTGTCGTTGACCAGTTCGGCGCGCGGCATGCGCCCGCTCAGCAGGCGCCAGAGCGAGCGCACCAGCAGCAGCGCCATGCCGGCGCTGCTCACCAGAAGGCAGGCGTAGACCACGCCGAGGGGCACGCCGGTGACCGGCGCGCGGTCGTCCATGCCGATCACCACCAGTTTCCACGCGCCGTGCACCAGCAGCAGGCAGCAGCCCAGCGCGCCCACGTCGGCCACGAAGCGGCAGAAGCGCTGGCCGCGCTCGCCCAGCCGCGCGACGATGGTCGACATGCCCAGGTGCATGTTGTCCTTCATCACCAGCAGCGCGCCGATCAGCGTGAGCCACATGAAGACGAAGCGCGAGGCTTCCTCCGAGAAGACGATGCCCGAGTTGAAGGCGTAGCGCAGCACCACGTTGCCGAACACGAGGGCGACCATGACGGCCATCATCGTGATCATCAGCACGTTCGCGGCGCGCTCGAAAAGGCGGGACAGCATGGCGGTCTCCTGTTGTTGTCGATAGGGGGTGCGTCGGCTTCAGCGGCTGGCGGGTGCGATGCGGTAGACGCGCAGTGCATTGCCGCACCAGATGGCATCGCGCGCCGCCGCATCGAGCGGTGCCAGCGCCTCGGCCACGGTGCGCACCACCTCGGCGAAGGGCGCGCGCAGGCCCGACACCGGCAGGTTGCTCGCGAACATGCAGCGCTGCGCACCGAAGATCTCGACCGTCTCGCGGATCACGCGCACATTGCTCGCGGCGTCCCAGGGCGCATCGGGCAGGCCGAATTCCGACAGCTTCACCACCACCTCGGGCCGCGCGGCCAACGCGGTCATGCCGCGGCGCCAGTGCGCGAGGCCGTCCTCGCTGCGGTCCCACGGCAGGCCTGCATGCTCGAGCGCCACGCGCAGGCCCGGAAAGCGGGCGATGGCCTCGGCCGCTTCTTCGAGGTGCCAGTAGGGCACGCGCACGTCCCACAGCAGGTCGTGGTCGCGCAGCAGGCCCAGGCCCGCGAGCCAGGGTTCGTGCTGCAGCGTGCCGGGTTGGCCGCGCACGCTGTCGGTGGGACTGCTTGCGATGCGCGGCTTGCAGCGCACACCGCGCACCAGCGGCCATTCGGCCTGCTGGCGCATCTGCGCCTCGGCATCGGGCGCGAGAAACTCCACGTTGGCGATCACCGCATCGGGAAAGCCATGCTGCGCATGGATGGCGTGCAGCCAGCGCGTCTCGGCCAGCGACTCGGCGCGCGAGCGTTCGGCCTCGACGTGCACGGTGGCGACGATGGGCAGGCCCGCGGTCACGGCACGGTAGTCGGCCACGCCGAAGTCGCGCTGCAGCACGCTGTAGTCGCCGAGGAAGAAGGCATCGGCGTCGTAGCCGTCCTGCAGCCAGGGGAAGTGGCCCTCCGACAGGTGCCAGAGGTGGTGGTGCGCGTCGACGATTGCGGCGGGGAGCTGCGGCGCGCTCACGGCTGCGCGTCCATGGCCTTGAGCACCGCGTCGCCGTTCCTCTCCACATAGAGCTTGCGCGTCTCGTCGCGCACGATCTGCCGGATGCTCGCGGTGTCGGGGTTCTCGTTGATCTGCATGCCCTTGGCGCGCAGCTGGGCGATCGCGTCCTTCTCGCCGTCGGCATTGAGCTTGCGCTGGAAGTTCGCTGCGGCGGCGGCCTCTTCGAGGACCACCTTCTGGAACTCGGGCTTGAGCGATTCGAAGCGCGCCTTGTTCATGATCACCACCAGCGGCGTGTAGGCATGGCGCGTGAGCGAGAGGTACTTCTGCACCTCGTACATCTTCGACGACATCATCAGCGTGGGCGGGTTCTCCTGGCCGTCGACCGCGCCCGACTCGAGCGCGCCGAAGACCTCGGCGAAGGGCATGGGCTGCGGGTTCGCGCCCAGCAGCTGGAAGGCCTTGAGGTGCGAGGGGTTCGGCGTGGTGCGGATCTTCAGGCCCTTGATGTCGGCGGCGGTGTTGATCGGCCGCTTGTTGTTGCCCAGGCTGCGAAAGCCGATTTCCCAGAAGGCCAGGCCCTTGATCTGGTGCGTGCCCAGCTCGTCGAGCAGGCCGCGGCCGACCGGGCCGTCGAGCGTGCGGTAGGCCTGCTGCGCATCGGCGAACTGGTAGGGCAGGTCGAGCGCGTTGAGCTTGGGCGCGAGGCCGGTGACGAAAGGGTTGCCGGTGGCGCCGATGTCGATGGTGCCGCTGCGCACGCCGGTCACCAGCGTCACGTCGTTGCCCAGCTGGCTGTTGGCGAAGACCTGGATCTCCACGCCGCCCTGGGTGCGTTCCTTGACGCGCTTGCCGAAGTCGAGCGCGGCCTTGTGCTGCGAGTCGCTCTCGGGCACGGTGTGGCTGAAGCGCAGCTTGACTGGCGCCTGCGCTGCGGCCGTGCCGGCGCCGAGCGCGAAGGCGAGGGCCAGCAGGCCACCCGCGAGTGGCTTGAATGGGGTATGCATGCTTGTCTCCTGTTGTGAATGGCTGATGCGATGCGGCTCAGACCGTGACCTTGGCTTCCTTGACCACCTTGGCCCACTTCTCCTTCTCGACCGCGATGAAGTCGACGAACTTCGCGGCCGAGCCGCCGCCGTCCTCGGCGCCGTAGCTGGCCAGCTTCTCGGCCACGTCGGGCATCGAGAGCACCTTGTTGAAGTCCTCGTTCATGCGCTGCACCATCGCCGGCGGCAGGCGCGCCGGGCCGGCCAGGCCGTACCAGGTGCTGGCGTCGAAGCCGGGGTAGCCCAGCTCGGCCACGGTCGGCACCTGGGGCTGGGCCTTCGATCGCTGCGGCCGGGTCTGCGCGATGGCCAGCAGCTTGCCGCTGGCCACGTGCGGTGTGGCCGAGGTCATGGTCTCGAAGCTGTAGTTGATCTGGCCGCCGATCAGGTCGGTCAGCATCGGTGCCGAGCCGCGGTAGGGCACATGCAGCGCATCCACGTTGGCGCGCAGCTTGAACAGCTCGGTCGCCAGGTGCTGCGAGGCGCCCGCGCCCGAGGAGCCGAAGGTGATCGCGCCGGGCTTGTTGCGGCACAGCGCCACCACGTCCTTGAGCGTGCGCGCCGGCTGGCTGGTGTTGCAGATCAGCAGGTTGGGCGTGATGCCGACCAGCACGATCGGCGTGAAGTCGCGCTCCACCACATAGGACAGCGAGGGGTAGAGCGCGGGCGCGATCGCATGGTTGCTGATGTTGGTCATCAGCAGCGTGGTGCCGTCGCCGGGCTGCTTGGCCACGTACTCGGCCGCGATCACGCCGCCCGCGCCGGTCTTGTTCTCGACCGTGACCGGCGTGCCCCACAGGACCGACAGCTTCTGCGCCATCACGCGGGCCATCACGTCGGTGCCGCCGCCGGGCGGAAAGCCCACGACGATGCGGATCGGGCCGCTCGGCAGCGGCGATTGCGCATGCACCAGCGGCACGCTGCAGGCGGCGAGGGTGGTGGCGAGGAAGTGGCGTCTTTGCATGTCTTTGTCTCCGGTTTTTTCTTTGGAAAGGCCGCGGCCGTCAGGGCTCAGAGCGAGTCCATCAACATCGCCTGGTAGTCGGCGGGGCTGGCCTCGCGCGGGTTGGTCTTGTGGCAGTGGTCCTTGAGCGCGCCCTCGATCACGCGCGGGAAGATCCCGGGCGAGACGTCGAGCGCGGCCAGGCCGGTGGGCAGGCCGAGCCGGCGGTTCATCGCGCTCACCGCGGGCGCCACCTCGTCGGCGCCGCCCAGGCCCATGGCCTGCGCCATGCGCGCGAGCCGCTGCTCCTGGTGCATCGACGGGGCCTCGGCGTTGAAGCGGATCACGGCCGGCAGCAGGATCGCGTTGAGCGTGCCGTGGTGCAGCCGCGGGCTCAGGCCGCCCATCGAATGGCTCAGGCTGTGCACGCAGCCCAGGCCCTTCTGGAACGCCAGCGCGCCCTGCATCGAGGCGCTCATCATGTGAAGCCGGGCCTCGCGGTCGCCGGGCGTCGAAGTCGCGGTCTCGATGTGCATCCAGCCGCGGCGCAGGCCGTCGAGTGCGATGCCGTCGGCCGGCGGGTTGAAGGCCGGCGCCATAAAGGTCTCCATGCAGTGCGCGATCGCGTCCATGCCGGTGGCCGCGGTGAGCAGCGGCGGCAGGCCCAGCGTGAGTTCGGGATCGCACAGCGCGACGCGCGGCACCAGGTGCGGCGAGAGCACGCCGACCTTGCGGCCGTCGTCGAGGATCAGCACCGCGCCGCGCCCGACCTCGCTGCCGGTGCCGGCCGTGGTGGGCACGGCGATCACCGGCGCGGTGGCGGCCGTGATGCGTGCCGCACCGTCCTCGATGGCCGCGAAGGACTTGAGCGGGCCATCGTGCGTGGCGCAGACCGCCACGCCCTTGGCCAGGTCGATCGGCGAGCCGCCGCCGACCGCGACGATGCCGTCGCACTGGTTCTCCAGATACATCGCGACCGCGGCGCGCATCGCACGCTCGGTGGGATTGGAGGGCGTGCCGTCGAACACCACGAAGGGCAGGCCGCCCAGCTGCGCGGTCACGCGGTCGAGCACACCCGCGGCGCGCACGCCGGCGTCGCTGACCACCAGCGGCCGGCGGATGCCGATGCGTTCGCATTCGTGCGCGAGCAGCTGCACGGCACCGAAGTCGATCTGGATCTGGGTGATGTAGTTGATGAGGGCCATGCGGTCTCCGTTCGGGCTGCGATTGCGGGTGTTGTCTCTTCGATAGGCCTCGGCTGCGGCTGCAGTCGGCGCTCCGACGTCGTGGGCCGCGAGTCTAGGAACGGGTCGCCTGCGGGGCAACGTGGAATAACTTGAAGCCCGACCGAGAAAAATTCACAAGCCATGCACCAGGGGTCGCGCGAGTTTTTCTTGAAGACCGGCCCAGTTTTTTTCGTTTGTCCGCAAGGCCCGCGCTTCCTAGACTTCGGGCCGTTCACACCCCTCATCCCACGCCGCCGGCCAAGGCGCGGCGCACCACACGAAAGAGACGACCCGACATGACCCCGCTCATCCTCATCGAGCGCGACGAGCGCATCGCCACCGTCATCCTCAACAAGCCCGACAAGTTGAATGCCATGGACCTGGGCATGTGGCAGGGTCTGAGCGAGGCCTTCGCCGAGCTGTCGGCTGACGACGCACTGCGCTGCATCGTGCTGCGCGGCGCCGGCGGCAAGGCCTTCTCGGCCGGCGCCGACATCGAGGAGTTCACGCGCCTGCGTTCCAGCGCGGCCCAGGCCGGCGACTACGCCCAGGTCACGCACGCGGCGATGCAGGCCATCGCGCGCAGCAAGCACCCGACGCTGGCCGTGATCGAGGGCGCCTGCGTGGGCGGCGGGCTGGAGATCGCCTCGGTCTGCGACATGCGCATCTGCGGGACGTCCAGCCGCTTCGGCGTGCCGGTCAACAAGCTGGGCCTGGTGATGTCGTACGGCGAACTGGGCGGCCTGGTCGACCTGGTGGGCAGCGCCACCGCGCTCGAGATCGTGCTCGAGGGCCGCGTGTTCGACGCCAAGGAAGCCTTCGAGAAGCGGCTGGTCAACCGCGTGGTCGACGACGCCGAGGTGCTGGCGCAGGGCCAGGCCACTGCGCGCCGCATCGCCAACGGCGCGCCGCTGGTGGCGCGCTGGCACAAGAAGTTCGTGCGCCGCCTGGCGCAGCCCCAGCCGCTGACAGCGGCCGAGGCCGACGAGGCCTATGCCTGCTTCGACACCGAGGACTTCCGGATCGGCTTCCAGGCCTTCCTCGCCAAGACCAAGCCGGTCTTCACGGGCCGCTGAGCGCGCCCGTTTTCACGACATTCCCACGGAGCACCGCGTGACCCTTCCTCTTTCCCGCATCAAGGTCCTCGACGTCAGCCAGATCATGGCCGGCCCTTTCTGCTGCATGCTGCTCGGCGACATGGGCGCGGACGTCATCAAGGTCGAGACGCCGGGCATCGGCGACCAGACCCGCAAGTCGATGGGCTTCCGCCTCAAGGGCGAGGACAGCGGCGGCTTCCTGGCGCTGAACCGCAACAAGCGCAGCGTCGAGATCGACCTCAAGAGCCCGGCCGGCCTCGAAGCCTTCTATGCGCTGGTGAAGGAGGCCGACGTGCTGGTCGAGAACAACCGGCCCGGCGTGGTCGCGCGGCTCAAGATCGACTACGCCACCTTGCGCGAGATCAACCCGCGGCTGGTCTACGCCAGCATCTCGGGCTTCGGCCAGACCGGTCCCTGGTCGCGCCGCCCCGGTCTCGACCTGATCGCGCAGGCCATGACCGGCGTGATGAGCGTGATGGGCCATGCGGGCCAACCGCCCGTCAAGTCGAGCGTGCCGCTGGCCGACCTGGGCGCGGGCCTGTTCGCGGCCTACGGCATCCTGAGCGCGATCATCGGCCGCGGCATCACCGGCGAGGGCCAGTTCATCGACGCCTCGCTGTTCGAGACCGCGCTGAGCCTGTCGGTGTGGGAGTCGGCCGAGTACTGGGGCACGGGCGAGGTGCCGGTGCCCATCGGCAGCGCCAACCGCATGAGCGCGCCCTACCAGGCGGTGCGTGCGTCGGACCGTCCCTTCGTCATCGGCGCGGCCAACCAGAAGCTCTGGAAGGCACTGTGCGGCGTGATCGGGCGCGACGACATGGTGCAGGACGCGCGCTTCACCGACAACGTGCTGCGCATCCGGAACCGCGAGGTGCTGATCGCCGAGCTCGAGGCCGAGTTCGCGCGCGGCACCGCCGACGAATGGGTCGATGCACTGCTCGCGGCCGGCGTGCCCGCAGGCCCGATCTACGACTACGCCGAGGCGCTCGGCAGCGAGCAGGCGGTGGCGCGCGACATGGTGCTGACCATCGACCACCCCGTCGAGGGCAAGACCCGTGCGCTGGGCTTTCCGGTCAAACTCAGCGGCACGCCGCAGCAGGTGCGCCATCCCGCGCCGCTGCTGGGCCAGCACACCGAGCAGGTGCTGGGCGAGATCGGCCTGTCGGCGGAACGCATCGAAGCGCTGCGCCAGGCGGGTGCCTTCGGTGCCGTCAAGGTCGGCGCCGCCGCAGCGAACTGAAGCGATGCGAACAGAAAAAAACGGAGACAGGACATGACGACAGAACCTTCCTTCGACCCCGCGCGCCGCCACGGCCTGCGCGCGGCCCTGCTGCTGGGCGCCACGTTCGCCGTGCCCGCCTGGGCCCAGCCCGGTGCCTATCCAGCCAAGCCGATCGAACTGGTCGTGCCCTGGCAGGCGGGCGGCGGTGCCGACGTGGTCGGCCGCTCCTTCGGGGCCGCGGTCGCGAAGTTCTTGCCGCAGCCGCTGGTGGTGGTCAACCGCCCCGGCGCCAGCGGCGTGCTGGGCCTGGGCGAGGTGGTCAACGCCAAGCCCGACGGCTACAAGATCGTGCTCTCGTCGACCGAGCTCACCTTCCTCAACCACCTGGGCCTGGCCAAGTTCTCGTACAGGGACCTGCGGCCGATCGCACGGCTGAACGCCGACCCGGCCGCCGTGGTGGTGCGCGCCGATGCGCCCTGGACCACGCTCGAGCAGTTCCTCGACGCCTCGCGCAAGGCCGACGCGAACATCCGCGTGGGCAACGCCGGCCATGGCTCGACCTGGCACATGGCGGCCGCGGCGCTGGGCGAGAAGACCGGCGCGAAGTTCAACCACATCCCGTACCCTGGCGGCGCGCCCGCGGTGCTGGCGCTGCTGGGCGGCCACATCGAGGCGGTGACGGTCAGCACGGCCGAGGTGTCGAGCTACGTGGCGGCCGGCAAGCTCAAGGCGCTGGCCGTGATGGCCGACAAGCGCGTGGCCGACGGCTTCGAGACCATCCCCACGCTCAAGGAGCGCAACATCGATCTGTCGATCGGCATCTGGCGCGGCCTCTCGGCGCCGCGCAACACGCCCGACGAGGTGATGGCCGTGCTCAGGGCCGCGACCGCCAGGGCGGTCAAGGAGCCGGTCTGGATCGATGCGCTCACCAAGCTGCACTTCAGCACCGACACCTACGCCGACGATGCGACGCTGGAGTCCGTGATGACGAGGGAGAGCGCCTTCTTCAAGGAGCTCGCGGGCAAGCTCAAGCTCGCGGGCTGAGCGCGAGAATCCGGCGATGGATTTCGAGTTCGACGAGCCCTTCATCGATGCGCACCAGCATTTCTGGGACCTGGGCGCCAACCCCTATCCCTGGCTGCAGGGCGAGACGGTGCCGAACTTCCGTTACGGCGACTACGCGGCGTTGAAGCGCAACTACCTGCCCGAGGACCTGGCGCGCGACACGCGCGGCCATGCGCCCGCGGGCACGGTGCACATCGAGGCCGAGTGGGAGCGCGCAGACCCGGTGGCCGAGACGCGCTGGCTCACGCAGCTAGCGCAGACGCAGGGCCGGCCCACCGCGCTGGTCGCGCACGTGGCGCTCGACCAGGGCGATGCGCCCGAATTGCTGGCCGCGCAGACCGCGTTTCCGCTGGTGCGCGGCATCCGGCACAAGCCGGTGGCCGCGGCTTCAGAGGGCGCGGCAAAGCGTGGCCTCGCGGGCTCGATGGACGATGAGCGCTGGCGCCGCGGCTATGCGCTGCTGCAGTCGCACGGCCTGTCCTTCGACCTGCAGGCGCCCTGGTGGAACCTCGACCAGGCGGCGGACCTGGCGCGCGACTTTCCGCAGACGCTGCTGATCCTCAACCACACGGGCCTGCCGGCCGACCGCAGTGCGGCCGGCCTCGCGGGCTGGCGCCGCGCGCTGGAGGCATTGGCCGCGCAGCCCAACACCGCCATCAAGATCTCGGGCCTGGGCCAGCGCGGCAAGCCGTGGACGCAGGCCGACAACGTGCCGGTGATCCGCGACGCCATCGCGATCTTCGGCGCCGCGCGCAGCCTGTTCGCGAGCAACTTCCCGGTCGACAGCCTGGTGGCCGGCTACGGGTCGATCCTCGCGGGCTTCGTCGCGGCCATCGCCGACCGGCCGGTGGCCGAGCGGCGTGCGCTGCTGCACGGCAACGCGGTGCGGGTCTATCGGCTGGGTTGAACGGCGCCGGCCTCAGGCCAGCATGTCCTCGGTGATCAACTCCCAGTGCGCCGCGTCGACCGGCGTGATCGACAGCCGGTTGCCGCGCTTGAGCACCACCATCTCGGCCAGTGCCGGCGTCGCGCGCAGCTCGGGCAGGCCGAGCAGGCGTGTCTTGCGCAGGGCCTGCACGTCCAGCAACAGCCAGCGCGGCGCCTCGGCCTTCGACGCCGCGTCGAAGTAGGGCGAGGCAGGGTCGAACTGGGTGGGGTCGGTGCGCGTGCCCGAGGCGACGCGCGCAATGCCGGCGATGCCCGGCTCGGCGCAGCCCGAGTGATAGAACAGCACGCCGTCGCCGACCTGCATGCCGTCGCGCATGAAGTTGCGCGCCTGGTAGTTGCGCACGCCGGTCCAGGGCACGGTGGATTCGGGCGCGGCGAGCGCGTCGTCGATCGCGCATTCGTCGGGTTCGGATTTCATCAGCCAATAGCGGGTCATGGCGCGCCTTCCGTTCTCTTCTCGCCGTTCAGGACGCGAAGGCGGTCAGCCCGGCAATGGCCGGGGCGCTGCCAGGCGGCTCGTTGGCCACCTCCTGGCGCACCCAGTCGACGAAGGCCGCGATGCGACGGTCGTTGACGCGTTCCTCGGGATAGACGATGAAGTAGGAGAACTCGACCGGCAGGCTGATGTCGAAGGGCCGCACCAGCAGGCCGTCGGCCAGGTCCTTGAGCACCCAATTCTTCTTGGCCAGCGCCACGCCGAGGCCGTCGACCGCGGCGTTGAGCACCAGGTGGCTGGGCCAGAACGAGGGCCCGCGCGTGGCATCGACGTCGGTCACACCCGCATGCTCGAGCCACATGGCCCAGTGCGGGTTGCTCACGTCGCTGTAGGTGCTGTCGTCGTGCAGCAGCGTATGGAAGCGCAGGTCGGACGGCGTGTGCAGCGGGTGCTCGCCGCGCATCAGCGCCGGGCTGCAGACCGGGAACACTTCGACCGGCAGGCACAGCTCGGAATGCAGGCCGGGGTACCTGCCGCGGCCGTAGCGCACGGCCAGGTCGAAATCCTCGCGCGCGAAGTCGACCATGTGCTTGGAGGTCGAGACCTTGAGGTCGATCTCGGAGTGCGCCTTCATGAAGCGGTCCATGCGCGGGATCAGCCACTTGACCGCGAAGGTCGGCGGCACGTTGATCTTGAGCGCAGGCATGCCCTGGGTCTGCAGCTGGTGCGTGGCATGCGCGAGCTGCTTGAAGGCCTGCTGCACGCCCGGCAGGTAGGCCTTGCCGGCGGCGGTCAGCGACAGCGACTTGGCATCGCGCGTGAACAGCGCGATGCCCAGGCTTTCTTCCAGCGTCTTGATCTGGTGGCTCACGGCCGAGGGCGTGACGAACAGTTCTTCCGCGGCGCGCGTGAAGCTCAGGTGCCGGGCGGCGACTTCGAAAGCCCTCAGGGGATTGAGCGGCGGGATGGGGCGCGACACAGTGGATTCCTTGGGTGACCGGCCCGGATCGGCAGACCCGGGGCACCGGCCGAGTGTGCGCCAAAAGCCTTCAATATTTTCTCCGCATTCGCCCTAGAAAAACTCGTTTGCCCTGCAGGGGCATGCCTTCCTAGACTGGCGCCCCTCGCTCCATCGGCACGGCCCCGGCCGCGCGTGCAGGCGTTCTTCGGCCGGCCGAAACCGGCAGAGCGGCGGCAACGGCCATCGCGCGGCGCAAGCCGCATCGGTGCATTTCCCTTTTCATCCCAACCAAGAAATCGAGGCATTCCCATGGTCATCAAGACTTTCACTTCCCTGTGCATCGCACTGCTCGCCGCGCTCGCCTTCGGCACGTCGGCGCAGGCGCAGGACCTGACCGGCAAGATCACGCGCACGCCCACCGGCTACCTGATGGTGCTGCGCAACGGCGACGACGTGCTCGCCCACATCGAGAAGCTGGCGCAGGTCGAGCAGATCCAGAGCGCGAGCATCTTCGGCATCGGCTTCATGCGCGAGGCGACCTTCGGCTTCTACGACTTCTCGAAGAAGGTCTTCAACCCCAAGACCTTCAAGGACGTCGAGATGGCCAACCTCACCGGCAGCATCGCGTGGAAGGAAGGCAAGCCCTCCATCCATGCGCACGGCATCGTGACCGACGGCAGCTTCATCGGCGCCGGAGGCCACTTCCTGGGCATGACCGTGGGCACGGGCTCGTGCGAGATCACGGTCATCCTGCATCCTCAGCGGCTGGAACGTTTCGTGGACCCGGCCATCGGTGCGAACGTGCTGGGGCTGTATCCGGGTGCGAAGTAGGGAAGGCGCTGTTTGCACCGAGGCGGTGCAGACGCGCGCTCGCCACCGGCTTAGGCTGGATTCGACAGCTGCCGTAGGAGTTGGCCGACGGCCGCCGATCAAGTGCGACCGTCTCCCTCTGAGACCCGGTGCCTGCGGCGATTCGTGCGCACCGTTGGATACGGAATCGCGCCATGCGCCTCTGGTGCGATGGGCCAACCGTCCCTAGAGTGGTTCGTTCGATGGGCGAGCGGCGGTGACGTGCCGCGCTCGACATCGCCTCCCCACGAAGAAGGACGAACCCATGCAAAGCTCGAACCATTTGCCGATCACCCGGCGTGGGCTGCTCGCCGCCGGCGCGGCATCCGCCTCGGCGACGGTGGTCGCCAGAACGGCGCAGGCGCCCGACGCCGCGCGACCCCCGAGTCCATCCGCCGGCAGCCAGCCACTCACGACCGTGACGCTGCAGGTCAACGGCAAGACGCAGCGCCTGGCGCTCGACACGCGCACCACGCTGCTCGACGCCCTGCGCGAGCACCTGCACCTCACCGGCACGAAAAAAGGCTGCGACCACGGCCAATGCGGTGCCTGCACCGTCATCGTCGACGGCCAGCGCATCAATTCCTGCCTCACGCTCGCCGTCATGCACGAAGGCGGCGCGGTCACCACGATCGAAGGCCTGGGCACGCCCGACCGGCTGCACCCGCTGCAGGCGGCCTTCGTCAAGCACGACGGCTTCCAGTGCGGCTACTGCACACCGGGCCAGATCTGTTCGGCCGCGGGCGTGCTCGAGGAAATCGAGCAGGGCATTCCCAGCCATGTGAGCGAGGACCTGAACGCGAAGCCGATGTTCTCCGCCGCCGAGCTGCGCGAACGCATGAGCGGCAACATCTGCCGCTGCGGTGCGTACAGCAACATCGTGGATGCGATCACCGAAGTCGCGGGTAACACGGGTAACGCGGGCAAGGGAGGCAAGGCATGAAATCCTTCACCTATCAACGCGTGACCTCGACCGAGGACGCGCTGGCCCAGGCCATGCGCGTGCCGGGTGCGAAGTTCATCGCTGGCGGCACCAACCTGCTCGACCTGATGAAGCTGGAGATCGAGACACCGGCGCATCTGGTCGACCTCAACGGCCTCGGCCTCAAGGCCATCGAGCCGACAGCCAACGGCGGCCTGCGCATCGGCGCGCTGGTGAGCAACACCCAGCTCGCGGCCGACATGCGGGTGCGGCGCGACTACGGCGTGCTGTCGCGTGCGCTGCTGGCCGGCGCCTCGGGTCAGTTGCGCAACAAGGCCAGTACCGCGGGCAACCTGCTGCAGCGCACGCGCTGCCCTTATTTCTACGACACCAACCAGGCCTGCAACAAGCGCCAGCCGGGCAGCGGTTGCGCGGCCATCGGCGGCGTGAGCAAGCAGCTGGCGGTGGTCGGCGGCAGCGACGCCTGCATCGCCACGCACCCGAGCGACATGGCGGTCGCGATGCGCGTGCTCGATGCCTCGGTCGAGACGGTGCGCAGCGACGGCACGCGCCGCGTGATCCCGATTGCCGAGCTGCACCGGCTGCCCGGCACCACGCCACACGTCGAGACCGCGCTGGCCGCGGGCGAGCTGATCACGGCCGTCACGCTGCCGAGCCCGATCGGCGGCAAGCACATCTATCACAAGGTGCGAGATCGCGCGTCCTATGCGTTCGCGGTGGTGTCGGTCGCGGCCATCGTGCAGCGCGACGGCAGCGGGCGCGTCGCGCTCGGTGGCGTGGCACCGCGGCCCTGGCGCATGGAGAGCGCCGATGCGTCGATGCCGCGCGGTGCGAAATCGGTGGCCGACGCGCTGTTCGCCGAGGCGCGACCCACCACGCACAACGCCTTCAAGTTGCCGCTGGCCGAGCGCACGCTCGCCGCCACCCTCGCCCAAGCCAGGACCTGAGCCATGAAGTTCGACACTCCCGCCACCACCAACCCGATCGACCAGCTCAAGGTGGTCGGTCAGGCCATCGACCGTGTGGACGGCCGCCTCAAGACCACTGGCACCGCGCGCTACGCCTACGAGCAGCACGATGTGGTCGCCGACCAGGCCTACGGCTACGTGGTCGGCGCCGGCATCGCCAAGGGGCGCATCGTGTCGATGGACGCGACGCTCGCCCGGGCCGCGCCCGGCGTGATCGCCGTCGTCACCGCGCAGAACGCCGGCAAGCTCGGCAAGGGCAAGTTCAACACCGCGAAGCTGCTCGGCGGGCCGACCATCGACCACTACCACCAGGCCATCGCGCTCGTCGTCGCCGAGACCTTCGAGCAGGCGCGCGCGGCCGCGGCACTGCTGCGCGTGGACTGTGTCGGCACCGGCGGGGCCTTCGACCTGGCGCAGGCCCGGGAGACGCAACCCAAGCTGGAGAAGAAGGACAAGGCGGTCGGCGACTTCGCAGCCAACTTCGACCGGGCCGAGGTGCAGTTCGACGCCACTTACACCACGCCCGACCATTCGCACGCGATGATGGAACCGATGGCGAGCATCGCCGCCTGGCGCGGCGACAAGCTCACGGTCTGGACGTCGAACCAGATGATCGACTGGACGACCACCGACCTCGCCAGGACGCTGGGCATTCCCAAGACCAACGTGCGCCTGATCTCGCCCTTCATCGGCGGCGGCTTCGGCGGCAAGCTGTTCCTGCGCGCCGACACGCTGCTGGCGGCGCTGGGTGCGCGCATCGCGCGGCGGCCGGTGAAGGTCGCCTTGCAGCGGCCGCTGATGATCAACAACACCACGCACCGGCCCGCCACGATCCAGCGCATCCGTCTGGGCGCGGGCAAGGACGGGCGGCTCACGGCCATCGGCCACGAGAGCTGGTCCGGCGATCAGCCGGGCGGTGCACCCGAAGAGGCGACGCAGCAGACCGCGCTGCTCTATGCAGGAGCCCATCGGCTGACCGGCACGCGGCTCGCGGTGCTCGACCTGCCCGAAGGCAACGCGATGCGCGCGCCCGGCGAGGCACCGGGCCTGATGGCGCTGGAGGTCGCGATGGACGAGATGGCCGAGCGCCTGGGCCTGGACCCGATCGCGTTCCGCGTGCTCAACGACACGCAGGTCGACCCCGCCAAGCCGGAGCGCAAATTCTCGCAGCGGCGCTTGATCGACTGCATGCGCATCGGCGCCGAGCGCTTCGGCTGGAACCAGCGCAGCGCCGTGCCGGGCCGTGTGCGCGACGGGCAGTGGTGGGTCGGCATCGGCATGGCCGCGGCTTTCCGCAACAACCTGGTGATGAAGTCGGCCGCGCGCGTGCGGCTCAACGCCAGGGGCACCGTCACGGTCGAAACCGACATGACGGACATCGGCACCGGCACCTACACGATCATTGCGCAGACCGCGGCCGAGATGATGGGCGTGCCGATCGAGCGGGTGGTGGTGCGGCTCGGGGACTCGAGCTTCCCGGTCTCGGCCGGCTCGGGTGGCCAATGGGGCGCCAACAGCGCGACCGCGGGCGTCTATGCGGCCTGCGTGAAACTGCGCGACATGGTGGCCCGGCGCGCGGGCTTCGATGCCGCGGCGGCCGCCAGCGCCACCTTCGCGGACGGCCGCGTCACGGCGGGTGGCCGCAGCGTGCCGCTCACCGAGCTTGCCGCGACGCAGGACCTCGTGGCCGAGGACACGATGACCTATGGCGACCTCGACAAGCAGTACCAGCAGTCCACCTTCGGCGCGCATTTCGTGGAAGTGGGCGTGCATGCGTTCACCGCCGAGGTGCGCGTGCGCCGCATGCTCGCGGTCTGCGCCGCGGGCCGCATCCTGAACCCCAAGACCGCGCGCAGCCAGGTCATCGGCGGCATGACCATGGGCGTGGGCGCGGCGCTGATGGAGGAGCTGGCGGTCGACCACCGCCTGGGTTTCTTCGTCAACCACGACCTGGCGGGCTACGAGGTGCCGGTGCATGCCGACATTCCGCACCAGGAGGTCGTCTTCCTCGACGAAACCGACCCGATGTCCTCGCCCATGAAAGCCAAGGGCGTGGGCGAGCTGGGCATCTGCGGTGTCGGTGCCGCGGTCGCGAACGCGATGTACAACGCGACCGGCATACGCGTGCGCGACTACCCGCTGACGCTGGACAAGCGCATCGGTGCGCTGCCGCCGCTGGAGGCCTGAGTCCGCCGTGACTCGGCCCTGCGTTTGCCTTCTGTTGCAGCGCACCGCGCAATCCGACAAGGCAGCGCCTTTTTGTTCAAGCCGCCGGCGTCGTGCGCCGGTAGCCTGCGGGCTCCTTTCGAGCGTCTGACGGGAGGGCGCGTTTCCTGCGCTTCCCTCCGCCGTCAGCGCTCCTCAGCCGGAGCCCGACATGAGCACTTTCACCACGCGCGATGGATGCGAGATCTATTTCAAGGACTGGGGCCAAGGCCAGCCGGTCGTCTTCTGCCACGGTTGGCCGCTCGATGCCGACATGTGGGAGTACCAGATGCACTTCCTGGCCGAGCAAGGCTTGCGCGCGATCGCCTATGACCGCCGCGGCTTCGGCCGCTCGGGCCAGCCCTGGACCGGCTACGACTACGACACCTTCGCCGACGATCTGTCGGAGCTGATCGAAACCCTCGACCTGAAGGACGTGACGCTGGTCGGCTTCTCGATGGGCGGCGGCGACGTGGCGCGCTACATCGGCCGCCACGGCACGGCGCGCATCGCCAAGGTCGCGCTGCTGAGCGCGGTGACGCCGCTGTTCATCAAGACCGCCGCGCACCCTCAGGGCGTGGACAAGGCCGTGTTCGACGGCATCAAGGCCGGCATCCTGGCCGACCGTCCGCAGTTCCTCGACGACTTCGGCACGCTCTTCTACGGCACCAACCGCGAAGGCGCCAAGGTCTCGAAGGGCATCCTCGCCCAGACGCTGCAGATCGCGCTGCTGGCCTCGATCAAGGCCACGGTCGATTGCGTCACCGCCTTCTCCGAGACCGATTTCTTCGCCGACCTGAAGAAGTTCGACGTGCCCACGCTGGTCGTGCACGGCGACGACGACCAGGTCGTGCCCTTCGAAGCCACCGGCAAGCTCGCCGCTGAAACCATTGCCGGTGCCGAGCTAAAGGTGTACCCGGGCGCACCGCACGCGCTGCCCTTCACCCACAAGGAACGGCTCAACGCCGACCTGCTGGCCTTCCTCCAGGCTTGAGTCCCTTCATTTTTTCTGTCCAAGGAAACACCATGCCCCTCACCGCCACCCCCACGCCCGGCGCCAAGCTGCTCACGCCGCAGGACCACACGCTGCTGATGATCGACTTCCAGTCGCAGATGGCCTTCGCCACGCATTCGATCGAAGCGGTCACGCTGCGCAACAACGCCGCGCTGGTCGCGAACGCGGCTGCCGGCTTCGGCGTGTCGACCGTCCTCACGACCGTGGCCGAGAAGAGCTTTTCGGGCCCGATGTTCGACGAGATCACGGCCGCCTTCCCGGGCCAGGCCATGCTCGACCGCACCTCGATGAACACCTGGGAAGACGCCGCCGTGATCCGGAAGATCAACGAGATCGGCAAGCCGCGCATCGTGCTGTCGGGCCTGTGGACCGGCGTGTGCATCGTGGGCCCGGCGCTGTCGGCCATCGACCAGGGCTTCGAGGTCTACGTGATCGCCGACGCCTGCGGCGACGTCTCGGCCGAGGCCCACGACCGCGCCATGGACCGCATGGTGCAGGCCGGCGCGCAGCCGATGACCGCGCTGCAGTACCTGCTCGAACTGCAGCGCGACTGGGCCCGCACCGACACCTACGAGATGACCACCGGCATCGCGCGCAAGTTCGGCGGCGCCTACGGCCTGGGCATCGCCTACGCGAAAACGATGTTCAACGCGCATGAAGGTTGAAAACGCATGAATGAACCTGCTGCGCGCACCGATCTCGCATCTGCGGTCCTCACCGCACGCGAGTGCGGCTCCGGTCCTCCATGCAAGCTCGGAGCGCTCGCGACGGTTCCTTCACGCGTTTTCGTCGCCAACATATGAAGTCTTACATCGTCTCGCTCGCGCTCGGCGTGCTGGTCGGCGTGATCTACGCGCTGTTCAGCGTGCGCTCGCCGGCACCGCCGATCATCGCGCTGGTCGGGCTGCTGGGCATCCTCGCGGGCGAACAGCTGCCGCCGCTGGTGAAGCGCCTGTTCGACCGCAGCCCCACGGCCAGCTCGTGGCTGCAGCACCAGGTCAAGCCGCACATGTTCGGCGAGCTGCCGCAATGCGCGAAGCCCACGGCCGACGGTGCCCAGGCGCCCGTCGAGCGCAAGGCATGAGCGCCGATTCCGACGCCCGGGGACGCCGCCACTTCGTCGGTGCGCTGGGCGCACTCGGCGCCGCATGGGCCGCGCCTGGCCTGGCGCAAACTCCCGCTTCTTCAAGGACACCCGACATGATCGATGCCTCAGCCCCCGAACTCATCCTCCACCACGGCCGTTTCACCACGCTGGACCGCGCCAACCCCACGGCCACCGCGGTCGCGATCCGCGCCGGACGCTTCACGCACGTGGGCAGCGACGCCGACATCCTGCCGCTGGCGCGCGACGGCACGCGCCTGATCGACCTGCAGGGCCGCGCGGTGCTGCCGGGCCTGATCGACAACCACCTGCACATCATCCGCGGCGGGCTGAACCACAACCTCGAGCTGCGCTGGGACGGCGTGCGCAGCCTGGCCGATGCGATGGGCATGCTCCGGCGCCAGGTCGCGATCACGCCCGCGCCGCAATGGGTGCGCGTGGTCGGCGGCTTCACCGAGCACCAGTTCGCCGAGAAGCGGCTGCCGACCATCGCCGAGCTCAACGCGGTGGCGCCCGACACGCCGGTGTTCCTGCTGCACCTGTACGACCGCGCACTGCTCAACGGCGCCGCGCTGCGCGCGGTGGGCTACACCAAGGACACGCCCGCGCCGCCCGGCGGCGAGATCGTGCGCGATGCGGCCGGCAACCCGACCGGGCTGCTGCTGGCCAAGCCCAACGCGAGCATCCTCTACGCGACGCTGGCCAAGGGGCCCAAGCTGCCCTTCGAGTACCAGCTCAATTCCACGCGCCACTTCATGCGCGAGCTCAACCGGCTGGGCGTGACCGGCGCCATCGATGCCGGCGGTGGCTTCCAGAACTTCCCCGAGGACTACCAGGTGATCCAGCAGCTGGCCGATGCGGGCCAGCTCACCATCCGCCTGGCCTACAACCTGTTCACGCAGAAGCCCAAGCAGGAGAAGCAGGACTTCCTGAACTGGACCGCGAGCTCGAAATACAAGCAGGGCGACGACTACTTCCGGCACAACGGCGCGGGCGAGATGCTGGTCTTCTCGGCCGCCGACTTCGAGGACTTCCGCCAGCCGCGTCCCGACATGGCGCCCGAGATGGAAGGCGAGCTGGAAGAGGTGGTGCGCGTGCTGGTGCAGAACCGATGGCCCTGGCGCCTGCATGCGACCTACGACGAGACCATCGAGCGCGCGCTCGACGTGTTCGAGAAGGTGAACCGCGACACGCCGCTGGCCGGCCTGAACTGGTTCTTCGACCACTGCGAAACCATCTCCGAGAAGTCCATCGATCGCATCGCCGCGCTGGGCGGCGGCATCGCGGTGCAGCACCGCATGGCCTACCAGGGCGAGTACTTCGTCGAGCGCTACGGCGCGGGCGCGGCCGCGGCCACGCCGCCGGTCAAGCGCATGCTGGAGAAGGGCGTGAAGGTCTCGGCCGGCACCGACGCGACGCGCGTGGCGTCGTACAACCCGTGGGTCTCGCTGTCGTGGCTGGTCACGGGCAAGACGGTCGGCGGCCTGCAGCTCTATCCGCAGCGCAACTGCATCGACCGCGAGGCCGCGCTGCGCATGTGGACGGAGAACGTGACCTGGTTCTCCAACGAAGTCGGCAAGAAGGGCCGCATCGAGCCCGGCCTGCTGGCCGACCTGGTGGTGCCCGACCGCGACTTCTTCGCCTGCCCCGAATCCGAGATCGCCGACACCACCGCGTTGCTGACGATGGTGGGCGGCCGGGTGGTCTACGGCGCGGGCCCGTTCCAGTCGCACGACGATGGCGCACCGCCGCCCGCCATGCCCGACTGGTCGCCGGTGCGCACCTTCGGCGGCTACGGCGGCTGGGGCGAGAAGGAAGGCCGGCCGATGCAGGCCGCGCTGCGCCGCATGGCGGCCGACTGCGCCTGCGCCAACGACTGCAACGTGCATGGGCACCAGCACGCGACCGCGTGGAGCAGCCAGTTGCCGATTGCGGACCTGAAGAGTTTCTGGGGCGCCTTGGGCTGCGCCTGCTGGGCCGTCTGATGCGCCGCCTCTTCACCACGCGCGCGGTGCACTGGCTCGCACTGCTCTTCCTCTGCGCCGCGTACCTGCAGGGCGGCTTCAACAAGGCGACCGACGTCCCCTCGGCCATTGCCGAGATGAATCACTTCGGCCTGTCGCCCGCCGGGCCGATGGCCGTGGCGGTGATCGTGTTCGAGCTCGGAGCGGCCCTGATGGTCCTCACCGGCTTCTACCGCTGGCTCGGCGCGCTGGGCCTGGCCGGCTTCACGCTGATGGCGACCTTCGTGGCCAACCGCTTCTGGGAAATGCAGGCGCCCGAGCGCTTCATGGTGGCCAATGCCTTCTTCGAACACTGGGGCCTGGTGGGCGGATTCCTGCTCGTGGCCTGGCACGACCTGAGGGCGCGCGATGAGCGCTGAGCAAAAGACAGCCGGCCAGGGCAGCTTCGCGCCGCTGCGCCAGCCGGTGTTCGCGGTGCTCTGGGCCGCGACGGTGCTGGGCAACGTCGGCAGCTTCATGCGCGACGTCGCCAGTTCGTGGATGGTCACCGAGCTCTCGGCCAGCCCCGCGGCCGTGGCGCTGATCCAGACCGCGGCCACGCTGCCGATCTTCCTGCTGGCCATCCCGGCGGGCGTGCTGTCGGACATCCTCGACCGCCGGCGCTTCCTGATCTTCATCCAGGTGATGTTGGCCTGCGTGAGCGCCACGCTGCTGGTGCTGTCGCGCAGCAACGCGCTCACCGTCGAGTACCTGGTCGCGCTGACCTTCGTGGGCGGCATCGGCGCCGCGCTGATGGGGCCGACCTGGCAATCGATCGTGCCCGAGCTGGTGCCGCGTGCCGACCTGAAGAACGCGGTGGCGCTCAACTCGCTGGGCATCAACATCGCGCGCGCCATCGGCCCGGCCGTGGGCGGTTTGCTGCTCGCCAGCTTCGGCGCGGCCACGGCCTATGGCGCCGACGTGCTGAGCTATGTGTTCGTGATCGCAGCCCTGCTATGGTGGAAGCGGCCGGCGGCCGTCGACACGGGCCTGTCGGAACAGTTCTTCGGTGCCTTCCGCGCCGGCCTGCGCTATGCGCGGGCCAGCCGCGAACTGCACGTGGTGCTGTTGCGCGCGGCGGTGTTCTTCCTGTTCGCCAGCGCGGTCTGGGCGCTGCTGCCGCTGGTGGCGCGCAAGATGCTCGGCGGCACGGCCGGCTTCTACGGCGTGATGCTGGGGGCGGTCGGCGCGGGCGCGATCCTCGGCGCGGTGCTGCTGCCCCGGATGCGCGAGAAGCTCGATGCCGACGGGCTGGTGCTCGCGGCCTCGCTGATCTCGGCCGTGGTGATGGTGGCGCTGGCCCTTGCGCCGCCGCAATGGGTGGCCGTGCTGCTGATGCTGCTGCTGGGCGTGGGCTGGATCATCGCGCTCACCACGCTCAACGGCGTGGCGCAGGCGGTGCTGCCCAACTGGGTGCGCGGCCGTGGGTTGGCGATCTACCTCACGGTCTTCAACGGCGCGATGGCCGGCGGCAGCCTGGGCTGGGGCCTGATCGCGCAGCAGATCGGCGTGCCGACCACGCTGGTGATCGGCGCCGCGGGCCTGGCCGTGGTGGCCTTCGTGTTCCACCGCGTCAAGCTGCCCACCGGCGAAGCGGACCTGCAGGCCTCGAACCACTGGCCCGAGCCGTTGTTGACGGCGCCCGTGGCGCACGACCGCGGGCCGGTCATGGTGCAGGTCGAGTACCGCGTCCGCAAGGAAGACCAGCCGGCCTTCGTGCAGGCGATGGAGCGGGTGTCGCTCGAGCGCCGCCGCGACGGCGCCTACGCCTGGGGCATCACCGAGCACACCAGCGAGCCCGAGCGGCTGATGGAGTGGTTTCTGGTCGAGTCCTGGGCCGAGCATCTGCGCCAGCACCACCGCGTGTCGCATGCCGATGCGGACCTGCAGAACGAGGCGATCCGCTTCCACATCGGGCCGGGCAAGCCGGTGGTGCACCACTTCCTCGCGCTGGACATGAAGCACGCGCGCGCCGCGGCAGCGCAGGACTGAACTACAACCCCAGCAAGGCACGCCCCTCGGGCGCGAGCAGGTCGTGCGTCTCGGGGTGTGCGCGCATGTAGGCCGCGAACACCGGGCACCGCGGGATCACCGCGAGCCCGCGTTCGCGCGCGGAGGCCAGGCCGGCCAGCACCAGTTGCCGGGCCAGCCCGCGGCCCTGCAGTTCGTCGGCCACCAGCGTGTGAACGAAGGTGATGACGCCCGGCGCCATCTCGTAGATGGCGACCGCACGGTGGCCGTCGATCGCGATCTCGAAGCGGCTCTTCTCGAGGCGATCCTTCACGATCGCGGGCTGGGCTTGCGGGTCTTGCATGTGCGTTTCCTTTTCGGGATCGAAGGGGGCTTACATCGAAGGCAGTTCGTGCGGGCGCAGGTCGAACACCAGCACCTCGGCCTGGTCGCCCTTGGCGAAGCGCAATTGCCGCTCGCTGCGGATGCGCACGCCGTCGCCTTCGCCGAGGCGTTCGCCGTTGAGCTCCACGCTGCCGCGCGCCACGTGCACGTAAGCGTAGCGGTCGGCGCCGAGGTCCAGCGTGGTGCTTTCGGCGCCGTCGAACAGGCCGGCGTACATGCGCATGTCCTGGTGCACGCCGAGCGAGCCGCCGTCGCCTTCGGGCGAGGCGATCAGGCGCAGCCGGCCGCGCTTCTCGGCGTCGCTGAAATGCACCTGCTGGTAGCGCGGTGCCGCACCTTTGACCGAGGGCACGATCCAGATCTGCAGGAAATGCACGCCGTCGGTCTTCGAGTGATTGAACTCGCTGTGGCGCACGCCGGTGCCGGCGCTCATCATCTGCACGTCACCCGGGCGGATGACCGAGCCGGTGCCCATCGAGTCCTGGTGCGCCAGCGCGCCGTCGAGCACATAGGAAAAGATCTCCATGTCGCGGTGCGGATGGGTGCCGAAGCCCTGGGCCGGATCGACGCGGTCGTCGTTGATCACCAGCAGGTCGGAGAAGCCTTGCTGCTTGGCGTCGTGGTAGTGGCCGAAGGAGAAGGTGTGGCGCGAGCGGAGCCAGCCGTGGTTGGCGACGCCGCGGTGATCGGCCTTGCGAAGTTCAAGCATGATGCGGTCCTTTTGCGTTGTGTCTGTCGATAAAATTCACGAGGAGATCCCGGCGGCGTTTCGCCTTGTTCGGGCGATTCATCCAGGAGGATCTCTGGGCGTGAAAGAAGTATCGAACGCTGGAGGCCTGCTCATGTTGAAGGTTTTATGAAAGAACAATCGAATATTTCGATGATCGAGAAAGGGGCCCATTCATGCTGAAGATCACCCTCGAGGCGATCGAGCTGGTCGAGGCGATCGCGCGCCACGGCTCCTTCGCGGCCGCGTCGGAGCGGCTGCACAAGGTGCCGTCCACCATCTCCTATGCGATCGGCAAGCTGGAAGAGCAACTGGGCCTCGCGCTGTTCACGCGCCAGGGGCCGCGCGTCACGCTCACGCCGGCCGGGCAGGAAATGCTCAAGGAAGGGCGCTGGCTGCTGGTGGCTGCGGGCGACCTCGAATCGCGCATGCGCCAGATCGCCACCGGCTTCGAGTCCGAACTGCGGCTGGTGCACGACTCGCTGATTCCCACCAGCGCCTTCAACCCCGACATCTGCGCCTTCGAGGACCTGAACTGCGGCACCCGGCTGCGCATCGGCTGCGAGACCATGACCGGCACCTGGGAGGCGCTGCGCGACGGCCGCGCCGACATCGTGGTGGCGGCCGGCGACGGGCCGGCCGGCGGCGGCTACAAGGCCGTGGCCGTGGGCAGCCTGGCCTTCGTGTTCTGCGTGGCGCCCACGCACCCGCTGGCCATGCTGCGGCGCCCGCTCACGCGGGCCGACCTGCTGCAGCACACGGCGGTGGTGGTGGGCGACGGCGCACGCACGATGTCCGACCGCACCATCGGCCTGCTGGCCGGTCAGCGGCGCATCACGGTGCCGTCGATGGCGGCCAAGATCACCTGCCAGATCGACGGGCTGGGCCACGGCTTCCTCCCGCGCGACTGCGTGAAGGGCGCGCTGGCGCGCGGCACGCTGGTCGAGCTGGCCTGCGAGGAATCGCGGCCCGACGAAACCTTCTGGCTGGCCTGGAAGCCCACGGCCATGGGCGAGGCGCTCAAGTGGTGGCGCGCGCGCCTTCAGCGGCCGCTGGTGCCGGACATCCTGCCGTCGTGACATCGGCGTGCGCCGGCGCGGCGAGGGCGATGGTCACCTCGATCGGCCCGGGCGCGGCGAAGCGCTCGGCGCCGAAGTCGAGCCGGCCCAGCAGCTCGAAGCCGCCACGCAGGGGCTGGCCGTCCTGGCGGTGCAGGATCGCCAGGTCCGGGCCGGCCGTCCAGCACACGATGTCGCCGACCGCGTAGGCCTGCTCGCGCGCGCCGCAGGCCGAGACGGGACTTGGCAGCGGGCCGAATTTCTCGCGCTGGAACAGGTCGTGCAGCGTGACCGTCAGCGGCAGCATGGCCAGGAAGTCTTCGGCCGTCCTGTTGTCCGCCAGCGTGGCGGAAATCACCGTGCCATGGTTCAGTGTCAGTTGGATCTTCATGGGGGACCTCTGGCGTGAGCCGATCGAAGGAGCGAATGCCCGCACGGCGCGCCGCTGTGCGGCACCGTGCGTGCGTGGGGTCGGGAATGCGGCTGCGCTCCTCGCGGAGTGCGGCGGATATGCGGCGGATGTGCGGTGGATTCGGTGGGGCCGATGGCCCCGTCAGCTGCCGGGGCGGCCCAGCTGCATCTCGCGCAGGCGTTTGATGTCGCGTGCGGGCGGCGAGCCGAAGAAGCGGCTGTATTCGCGGTTGAACTGCGACTGGCTTTCATAGCCCACGCGGTGTCCCGCGGTCGCGGCGTCGAGGTGTTCGCCGATCATGATGCGTCGCGCCTCCTGCAGCCGCAGCTGCTTCTGGAACTGCAGCGGGCTCATCGCGGTCACGGCCTTGAAGTGCTGGTGCAGCGACGACACGCTCATGTGGACCCGGTCGGCCAGGTCCTCGATCCGAAGCGGTTCCTGGAAGCGTTGCGACAGCACGCTGATGGCCTGGGCGATGCGCTGGCTGTGGCTGTCGACCATGGCCATCTGCGCGAGCCGCCAGCCATCGGGCGAGCGCAGCAGGCGGTAGAGGATCTCGCGGGTGATCAGCGGCGCAAGCGCTGCCAGGTCTTCCGGCGTGTCCAGCAGCTTGACGAGGCGCAGCACCGGGTCGAGCAAGGTCGGCGACAGCTCGCCGGTGAAGATGCCGCGCTGCGAGGCCCGCGCGGGCGTCGCCTTGCTCAGCTGCAGGTCGAGCGCGAGCGCGGTGATCTCCTTGACGTCGAAGCTGAGCCGCAAACCGAGGTAGGGCGCTTCCGGCGAGGCGTCGATCACCTGTCCCGACACCGGCAGGTTCTGCGCCACCACCAGGTACTGGCTGCTGTCGTAGAGATAGACCTCGTCGCTGAGCAGCACACGCTTGCTGCCCTGGGCGATCACGCAGAAGGCCGGCTCGTACATCCCGTGCACGGGGTGCTGCGATTGCGTCGCACGCGCCAGGCCCAGTCGCGGGATCGCCGTTTCATGGGCGCCGTCGGTGACGGTGATGCGATCGATCAATGCGGCCAGCTCGGCCCGCATCACGGTCGCCCGCAGCCGGTCGACGGGTGGGTCGTTGCGCAGGGTGTGGGGGGTCGAGGTCAGCATGGGGCGAAGCTTAGGCATCTCGCGGCCGCTTGTCTCGGCCCCCGATGCTTCGCCGGAGGATCGTGCAAGGATCTCCAACAATTCTGCAAGGCCGCACGCCGGGTCGTGCGACAGGGCAGGCCAGACGCGTCGGGCTTGTCGGTCAGGATCTCGCGATGGCCGTCGTTGCAGATGGCGATCAGGCCGCGTGCGATGGTGCGCGAAGCCACCCTGCGCTAACCACGGCGCTGACGACGCCATTGCGCCGGGGAGCTGCCCACGCGCGCACTGAAGGCGCGCGTCAGGTGGCTCTGATCGGCGAAGCCGCAGGCCAGGGCGATGTCCGACAGCGAGGCGTCGTCACGCTGCAGCATGGCCTTCGCGGCCTCGATGCGCCGGCCGATGCGCCAGGCGTGCGGCGCCAGGCCGGTGCTGGCCTTGAAGGCCTTGCCGAAATGGCTGCGCGAGAGCGCGCATTCGGCCGCGACCTCGGCCAGCGAGCGTTCGCGGGCGAGGTCCGTGCCCAGCATTTCCTTCGCGCGCCGCTCCTGCCAGGGCGCCAGCCGGCAGGGCGCGGTCGCCGGGCGCTGCGCCGTGTCGCCGTAGGTGTGGGCCACGTGCGCATAGAGCGCCAGCGCCATCTGGTCGAGGAACAGGGTGCAGGCTTCCGCGGGCCGCTGCAGCGAAGGCAGCAGGGCGGCCGCGAGGTGGGCCAGCACCGGGTCGGTGATGCCGGGCGTGCAGCGCAGCGCGGTGGCCGGCGCCTGGCCGGCGTCGCGCGCGAAGTCGTCCATCGCCGCGCGTGTGATGCGAAACAGCACCGAATGAAAGGGGCTGCAGACGTAGGCTGCGGGCCGTGCGGCCAGGTCGGCGATGTGCACTGCCCCGACCTCCATCAGGCCCAGTCGCGTCTGCGCATCGCCCTGGAAGAAGCGCCGGCTGCCCGCGCGCGACAGCTCCACGCTGACGACGAAGGCGTCGTCGGCCGGCAGCGGCGCGAGCACGAAGAGGTGCGGCTGCTCGTAGTGCATGCGCACCATGTCCAGCGGCCGCGTGCCGACGCTCGAGGCGGCGACCGCGTCCAGCCCGTATTGGTGCGCGAGCTGGCGGGCAAATCGGCTGGGCGATGCGGCGACGGCGGTCATGGGCGGAGTCGTTGGCGGAGCGGCATCTTAGGCGGGCAGGCGCAACCCTGGGAGCGTGCGGGTCAAGCCTGTGGCGGCGTGCCGTCGTCGCGCTCGACTCGGCGGTCGGGCACTCAAGCCGCCGCCGCTGCAGCCTGGCGCCGGCGCAGGGCCGCGCCGCCCAGCACCAGCAGCAGGCCGCCGCCAGCCAGCACCGCCCCCGCGATCGGCACCGCGGCATAGCCCAGGCCGGCCGAGATCACGCCGCCGCCCACGGCCGCGCCCAGCGCATTGCCCAGGTTGAAGGCGCCCACGTTGACCGACGACGCCAGCCCCGGCGCGCCGGCCGCGGCCTGCATCACGCGCATCTGCACCGGCGGCACGATGGCGAAGGTGGCGATGCCCCACACCAGCAGGCCGACCAGCGCGCCGGCCCGGCTGGGCAGCAGCCAGGGCAGGGCCAGCATGATCACCGCCAGCGCGGCCAGGAACAGCCGGGTCGCGCCGTCGAGCGACCAGTCCGCGAGCCGGCCGCCGAGTGCATTGCCGATCGTGAAGCCGATGCCGATCAGCGCCAGCGCCAGCGTGACGAAGCCGGTGGAGGCACCCGTCAGGCTCTGCAGCACGGGCGCGATGTAGGTGTAGAGCGTGAACATCGCACCCGCGCCCATCACGGTGGTGGCCATGGCCATCAGCACCTCGGGCTGGCCGAGCACGCGCAGCTCCTTGCGCACCTCGGGCATCTTGCCGGCCTCGCCGCGCGGCAGCGCCCAGGCCAGGGCGGCGATGGCCAGCAGCCCCAGGCCGGCCGTGGCGGCGAAGGCCATGCGCCAGCCGATCTGCTGGCCGATCCAGGTCGCCGCGGGCACGCCGCCGATGTTGGCGAGGGTCAGGCCCATGAACATGGTCGCCACCGCGCTGGCCTGTTTGTCCTTGGGCACCAGGCTCGCGGCCACCACCGAGCCGAGTCCGAAGAAGGCGCCATGGTTGAGGCTGGTCACCAGCCGCGCGGCCAGCAGCGTCCAGTAGCCGGGCGCCAGCGCCGACAGCAGGTTGCCGAGCACGAAGATGCTCATCAGCGCGATCAGCGCCGTCTTCACGCGGATGCGCCCGAGCGCGAGCGTCATCAGCGGTGCGCCGACCATCACGCCGATGGCGTAGGCGCTGATCAGCAGGCCGGCGGAGGGGATCGACACCTGCACGCCGTCGGCGATCACGGGCAGCAGGCCCATGGGCGCGAACTCGGTGGTGCCGATGCCGAAGGCGCCGACGGCGAGCGCCAGCAGGGACCAGGTGGACTTCATGGGGAGGCCGTTCTTGAACAGGAGTGAAGGGTGCGCAAGCAGGATCGGTGCCGTCGGCGGCATCCTGCCAGCGCCGTGTGTCAGAGGCCGAACACCTCGGCGCCCTGGCGCAGCACCGTCAGGCAGCCCGTGGGCCTGCGGATGGAGTCGGGCGCGGCGGGCGCGGCGGTGCCGCTCAATCCCAGGCCGGTGCCAGGCCGTCGGGGTTGACGAGCCGGTCGTTGCGCTCGAGCGCGGCGATCTGCGCCATGTCGGCATTGCTCAGCTGGAGCTGCTGCGCCAGCAGGTTGCTCGCCAGGTTCTCGCGCTTCGTCGACGACGGGATGACCGCGTAGCCCAACTGCAGCGCCCAGGCCAGGATCACCTGCGCGGGCGTCGCATCGTGCGCCTTGGCGATGGCGCCGATCACCGGGTCCCGCAGCGCCTTGCCGTAGGCCAGCGTCATGTAGGAGGTGATGTGGATGCCCTGGCTCTTCGCGAAGTCGACCGCCTTGCGGTTCTGCAGGAAGGGCGAGAGTTCGATCTGGTTCGTCGCGATGGCATCGGCGCCCACGGCGCCGATGGCTTCCTTCATCAGCGCGATGTTGAAGTTCGACACGCCGATGTGCTTCGTCAGGCCCTGCGCCTTGGCCTCGGCCAGCGCGCCCATGAACTCGGCCACCGACACGGCGTTGCCGGGCGAGGGCCAGTGGATCAGCGTCAGGTCCACGTGATCGGTGCGCAGCTTGGCCAGGCTGTCCTTCAGGCTCGGCACCAGCTTGTCGCGGGCGTAGTTGTCGGTCCAGATCTTGGTCGTGACGAACAGGTCCTGGCGGGCCACGCCGCTTTCGGCGATGGCCTGGCCGACCTCGGCTTCGTTGGCGTAGATCTGCGCGGTGTCGATCGCGCGGTAGCCGAGTTCGAGGCCGTTCTTGACCGAGTCGATCACGACCTGGTCCTTGAGGCGGAAGGTGCCGAGGCCGAAGGCGGGGATAGGGGTGTGGGCGGTCATGGTGATGTTCTTTCTTTCTCTAAGGTGGATGAATCAGTTCGTGGAATGCCGCGGAACCGGCTTTGCCGGGCCGCTGGCATTGCCCCCTGCAAGGGGGTGGGCGGAGCGAAGCGAAGCCTGGGGGTGTGCGTCAAGCCTCCCGCTCCACAGCGTCAGGGCCAGCGAGACCAGCACCACCAGGGCGCCGATCCACGGCGTGTGCATCAGCCCCAGGTGCGTGACGATCAGGCCGCCGGCCCAGGCCGCGCCGGCGATGCCGAGGTTGAAGGCTGCGATGTTCAGGCCCGAGGCCACGTCCACCGCCTGCGGCGCGAAGCGTTCGGCCTGCATCACCACATAGACCTGCAGGCCCGGCACGTTGCCGAAGGCGACCGCGCCCCAGGCCAGCACCGTGGCCAGCGCCAGCCACTTGTGCGGCGCGGTGAACTGCAGCACCAGCAGCACGGCCGCCAGCAGCGCGAAGATGATCTTCAGCGCGGGGATCGGGCCCATGCGGTCGGCCAGCTTGCCGCCCCAGATGTTGCCCGCGGCCACCGAGATGCCGTAGACCAGCATCACCCAGCCGACCGCGCCGGCGCTGAAGCCCGAGACCTCGGTCAGGATCGAGGCCAGGAAGGTGAAGGGGATGAAGGTGCCGCCGTAGCCGATGGCCGTCTTGGCGTAGACCAGCAGCAGGCGCGGCTCGGCCAGCACCTTGGCCTGCTCCACCAGCGAGGCGGGGGCGGTGTGGCGGATGTTGTTGGGTACGAAGATCCAGCTGCCGACAAGGGCGATCACGCCGAGTGCGGACACGGCCAGGAAGGTCTCGCGCCAGCCGAAGTGCTGCCCGATGAAGGTGCCCAGCGGCACGCCCGTGACCAGTGCCACCGTCAGGCCGGTGAACATGATCGCGATCGCGCTGGCCGCCCTTTCCTTGGGCACCAGGCCGGTGGCGATGGTCGAGCCGATCGAGAAGAACACGCCGTGCGCGAGGCCGGTCAGGATGCGCGCGGCGACCAGCGTCTCGTAGCTGGGCGCCTGCCAGGCCAGCAGGTTGCCGACCGTGAACAGCGCCATCAGGCCGAGCAGCAGCGCCTTGCGCGGCAGCTTGCCCGTGAGGGCGGTGAGCACCGGCGCGCCGATGGCGACGCCCAGTGCGTAGAGGCTGACCAGCAGGCCGGCCGGGGGCAGGCCGATGCCGAGGTCGGCGGCCACGGTGGGCAGCAGGCCGACGATCACGAACTCTGTCGTGCCGATGGCATAGGCGCTGAGCGTCAGCGCGAGCAGGGCGATGGGCATGGGAAGGACTCCTTGGGAATGGGATGGAGTCTGGGGCCGGGGTCTTTGCAGAAAAAGAGGGTTCTTCTCCAAAGATACTTGCGAGAGAATCAATAGTCATTGCCGGCCACACGTGCCGGCCCATCGATCATTGGCCAGCGACAGGGGCGCGACGGGCTTCGCGGGAGGCCCTAAACTGGCCGCGCCGGCGAGGTGCACGTTGAAGAGGTCGACGATCGACCGACACCGAAGCAGGAACCCATGAAACACGTTGCGGGAGGCATCGTTTGAGCAAGGAAGGACAACTCCTCGACTGCAAGTCCTTGCGCGCGGTGACGGGCAGTACGGCTGACTGGAACGAAGTCGCGAAGGATTGCGTAGCTTTCGCCAATGCAACGGGCGGCCGTCTGCTGATCGGCATTGAAGATGGTCAGACGGTGCCGCCGAGCGGTCAGAAAATTCCGCCTGACTTGCCGGACATCCTTCGGCGCAAGCTGAGCGAGCGCACCGTCAACGTGACCGTGCTGCCCGATGTCGTCACGGCGGCGGGCGGTGGGCAGTACGTCGAACTGCGCATTCCGCGCGCGCTGGCCGTAGCGTCCACCACGGACGGCCGTTACTTCCTGCGGGTGGCCGACCAGAGCAAGCCCGTCACCGGCGACGATGTGATGCGCCTGGCCAGCGAGCGCTCAACGCTGCCATGGGAGACCCAGGTCAGCCTGCGCGTTTCCAGCGCCGAGGCGAATGGTGCCCAGCTTGACGGGCTGTTGCATGCGCTACGCACGTCCGATCGCGTCAAGTCCTCGGTCAAGGAAAAGTCCGATGCGGAACTGCTGGCCCACTACCTTCTTGCATCCGAGGGACAGCTCACGCATCTGGGCTTGCTTTGTCTGGGAAGTCCGGCCCAGCGCGCCCTGTTGGCGACGGCCCCGGTCGTTCAGTTCATCAAGTACGACGAGCACGGCCAGAAGGTCAACAAGCTGGTCTGGGACGACCATGCACTCAGCCCGATGTCGCTCATCGAAGCGGTCTGGCAGGAAGTGCCGGATTTTCGCGAGCGCTACGAACTGCCCGACGGCCTGTATCGCCAGAGCGTGCCTGCCTTCGATGAAGTCGTGGTGCGCGAATTGTTGGTCAATGCCCTGGTGCACCGGCCGTACACCCAGCGCGGCGACATCTTCCTGAACTTGCACCCCGACCGTCTGGAGATCGTCAATCCCGGCCTCTTGCCGCTGGGTGTCACGCCGCAGAACGTGCTGCATACGACCGTGCGCCGCAATGAACATCTCGCCCGGCTGTTCCATGATCTGAAGTTGATGGAGCGGGAGGGCAGCGGTATCGACAAGATCTACGAGGTGCTGCTGTCCCAGGGCCGGCCTGCGCCGGAGCTGATCGAGACGCATGACCGCGTGCAAGTCACCGTGTATCGCCGCATCCTCAAGCCGGAGGTCATCGACTTCATCGCCAAGGCGGACCAGACCTATCAGCTCACGCAGCGCGAGCGCATTGCCTTGGGCCTGCTGGCGCAGCATGACGCACTGACGGCCCGCGAATTGGCCGCCCGGGTCGAGTTGCCGAACGTGGAGGCGCTGCAGCCCTGGATCGGGCGCCCGCTGGCGTGGCAGCTGGTGCGGAGCGTCGGCCGCACCCAGGCCACGCGCTACTTCGTCGATCCAGGACTGATGCGCAGCCTTGACTTCGCGGGACAGACCACGCTCCAGCGCATCGAGCCGCACCGGTTGCTGGCGCTCATCGTGGAAGACGTGGGACGCTATCCGCAGTCGAGGATCGGCGACGTCCACCAGCGCATTGGCCTGGAGATTCCGCGTTCTCGTGTTCGCCGCGCGGTCGAGCAACTCGTCAAGGACGGGCGTTTGGAGCCGCAAGGGGTGCGCAGCGGTACGCGCTATCGGCTGCCATGACTTGGTTCAAATCGCGGGCTATCGAGGGTGCCCGCGCCAAGGCCATGCGCTAAAGCTGCCGGGGTCTCTTCCCAAGTCGTTGTCAGACAACGTTTTCTCCTTGGCTCATCAGTCTCCTATGCACCAAGCTCCCCCATGAAAACCACCCTCGAAGAACTCCAGGCCTTCGCCGCCGTCGTCGCCACCGGCTCCCTGACCGCCGCGGCCGATCAGCTGGAGCAGACCGTCTCCGGCGTGAGCCGTGCGCTGGGTCGGCTGGAGAAGAAGCTCGACACCACGCTGCTGCGCCGGACCACGCGCCGCATCGAGCTCACGGAGGAGGGCGCGCTGTTCCTGGGCCGCACGCGCGCGATCCTGGCCTCGATCGACGATGCCGAGGAGCAGATGGCGGCGCGGCGCCAGAAGCCGGCCGGGCGGCTGCGGGTCAATGCAGCCACGCCCTTCATGCTGCACGCCATCGTGCCGCTGGTGCCCGAGTTCCGGCGCAGCTATCCGGAGATCACGCTGGAGCTCGACACCGACGAGCTCAACATCGACCTGCTCGAGCGCCGCACCGACATCGCGATCCGCATCGGCGTGCTGCGCGACTCCACGCTGCATGCGCGCCCGCTGTGCACCAGCCGGCTGCGGCTACTGGCGAGCCCGGCCTACATCGCCGAGCACGGCAAACCCAAGGGAGTGGCCAGCCTGGCGCAACACACGCTGCTGGGCTTCACCCAGCCCGAGTCGCTCAACCGCTGGCCGCTGCGCGGCGCGCACGGCGACGAGTGGCCGATCACGCCCGACATCACGGTGTCGAACGGCGAGACGCTGCGCCATCTCGTGCTGCAGGGCGTGGGCATCGCCTGCCTGTCGGACTTCATGACCGGGCCCGACCGCGAGCGCGGCGACCTGGTGCAGGTGCTGGCCCGGGAGACGGTCGACGCGCGGCAGCCGATCAACGCCGTGTACTACCGCAACACGCAGCTGGCGGCGCGCATCGCCTGTTTCCTCGATTTCCTGGGTGCGCGGCTGGGCGAGGCCTGAGCAGGGGCAAGCGCGCGCGGCGGATAATCCGCCGATGCGAATCCGCTTTACCAAGATGCAGGGCGCCGGCAACGACTTCGTCGTGCTCGACGAGACCCGTGCCCCGCTCGGCCTGTCGACCGCGCAGTACCAGTTCCTGGCCGACCGCCACTTCGGCGTGGGCGCTGACCAGATCCTCTCGGTGCGGCCTTCGCCCGCGCCGGGCATCGACTTCCAGTACGTGATCCACAACGCCGACGGCGGCGAGGTGGAGCAGTGCGGCAACGGCGCGCGCTGCTTCATGCGCTTCGTGCGGGAGCAGGGTCTGACGACCCAGGACGCGGTGCGCGTGCAGACGCTGTCCGGCGTGATCGAGCCGCGCATGAACGCCGACGGCCGCGTCACGGTCGACATGGGCGCCCCGGTCTTCGAGCCGGCGCGCGTGCCCTTCGACGCGGCCGGCCTCACGCCGCAGGCCGACGGCGGCTGGGAGAACTGGCACCTGGCGCTGTCGACGCACGCCGACGGCGCAATCGTCGCGCTGGCGGTGCTGTCCATGGGCAACCCGCACGCGGTGCAGATCGTCGACGACGTCGAGACCGCGCCCGTTGCCGCGCAGGGCCCGCTGATCGAGCACCATCCGCGCTTCCCGCAGCGCGTGAACGCGGGCTTCCTGCAGATCGTCGACCGCACGCATGTGCGGCTGCGCGTTTACGAACGCGGCGCGGGCGAGACCCTGGCCTGCGGCACCGGCGCCTGTGCGGCGGTGGTGGCGGGCATCCGGTCGGGCCGGCTCGATGCGCGCGTCGACGTCGAGACGCGCGGCGGCATCCTCACGATCGAATGGCAGGGCATGGGCCATCCGGTGCGCATGACCGGCCCCGCTGTCACCGTCTTCGCCGGCGAGATCGAAGTGCCTGTACTGTGACTCGCCCCCAGGCTTCGCGCACTTCGTGTCGCTTCGCCAACCCCCTCTTCGGGGGCAACACCAGCGGCCCGGCAAAGTCGGTTCCGCGGTATTCCACGGCCAATGCCGCCGCTTGCAGAACTTTGATGGAAATCTGAATGACCACCTCCTACAACGACGCCGCGATGAACCCGATCACCGAGGACGACATCGCCAACTACCTGGCGAACACGCCCGACTTCTTCGAGCGCCATGCGCAGTTGCTGGCCCAGGTGCAGCTCACCAGTCCGCACGGCAACCGGGCCGTGAGCCTGCAGGAGCGCCAGGCCGAGATGCTGCGCGAGAAAATCAAGGCGCTCGAGCACCGACTGATGGACATGGTGCGCCACGGCACCGAGAACGCGATGACGGCCGACCGCATGCAACGCTGGACGCGTGGCCTCTTGACCACGCGCGATCCGCGCGGGCTGCCCTACCGCCTGACCGACGAACTCCAGTCCTTCTTCATGGTGCCGCAGACCGCGATCAAGCTCTGGGACTGCGACGCCGCCTACCAGGACGAGGCCTATGCCCAGTGGGTGAGCGACGACGTGAAGGCGCTGGCCACCTCGCTGACCGCGCCGTACTGCGGGCTCAACTCGGGTTTCGAGGCTTCGGGTTGGCTCGAGGACGCACGTGCGGCCGTGTCGATCGCGCTGATCCCGCTGCGCCCCGACGCCGAGTCGCCGGCCTTCGGCATGCTGGTGCTGGCTTCGCCCGATTCGCAGCGCTTCAACCCCGACATGGGCACCGATTTCCTCGAACGCATCGCCGAACTCGCGTCGGCCGCGCTGTCGCGCCTGCGGCCCTGAGGGCATGCAGGGCCGTGCCATCGTGAACCGAGCCGCGCATGGCCACTGCTGAAGAACCCCGCAACGTCGAGGCGCTGATCGAGCGCTATCTCGAACACGCGCGCGTGGAGCGCCGGCTTGCCGCACGCACGCTCGACATCTATGCCGAGCACCTGCGGCTGCTGGCCGCGAAGATCGCCGAGGCGCAGCTCAGCGCCGACCGAGTCGGCGCGGCCCACATCCGCCGCTGGATGGCGCAGCTGCACGGCGCCGGCCGCGAGCCGCGGGGCATCGCGCTGGTGCTGTCGTGCTGGCGCAGCTTCTACCGCTGGCTGGGCCAGGAGGGCCTGGTGACGTCGAACCCGGTGCAGGACGTGCGCGCGCCCAAGGCCGGCCGGCCGCTGCCCAAGGCGCTGGCGGTCGACGATGCGGTGCGGCTGGCCGAATGGCACGATGCCGAGGCCGACCCCTGGACCGAGGCGCGCGATCGCGCCGTCGTCGAGATGCTCTACGGCTGCGGCCTGCGCGTGAGCGAGCTCACAGGCCTCGACCTGCACGCCAGCCGCGATGCCGCGGGCTGGGTCGACCTCGACGCGGGCGAGGCGCATGTGCTGGGCAAGGGCGGCAAGCGCCGCAGCGTGCCGGTCGGTTCCAAGGCGGCCGCGGCGCTGCGGACCTGGCTCGCGGTGCGCGCCGATGCGCCGGCCCTCGCTGCCGCGACGCTGCGCGATCCGGCCGGCGCCGCCGCGCTGTTCATCGGCCGCACCGGCCTGCGCCTCACGCCGCAGGCGGCCTGGAAGCAGCTCCGGACCCGCAGCCTCAAGGCCGGCCTGGCCGCGCCGGTGCATCCGCACATGCTGCGCCATTCCTTCGCCAGCCATGTGCTGCAATCGAGCAGCGACCTGCGCGCGGTGCAGGAGCTGCTCGGCCACGCCAACATCACGACCACGCAGGTCTACACCCGGCTGGACTTCCAGCACCTGGCCAAGGCCTACGACGCCGCCCATCCGCGCGCCAAGGCGCGCACCGACGATTCCCCTGCGACGAAAGCAAAAGACACCAAATGAAGGCATTGCGGCTACGGCCTGGCAAGGAGCGCTCGCTGTTGCGGCGCCATCCCTGGGTATTCGATTCGGCCATTGCCAAGGGCAGCGGCGACGCGGGCGAGACGGTGCGCATCGAGTCGAGCGAGGGCCAGTTCCTGGCCTGGGCCTCGACCAGTCCGGCCTCGAAGATCCGGGCGCGCGCCTGGAGCTTCACCGAGACGCAGCGCATCGATGCGGCCTTCTTCCACGAGCGCGTGAAGAAGGCGGTCGACGCCCGCGGCCTGTTCGATCTGCAGAGCGACGGCGTGCGCCTGGTGCACGGCGAGGCCGACGGCCTGCCGGGCCTGATCGTCGACCGCTACGGCGACACGTTGGTCGCACAGTTCCTGTCGGCCGGCGTCGAGCGCTGGAAGCCGGTGCTGGCCGATGCGCTGCTGGCGGCCACCGGGCTTTCGAAGCTCTATGAACGCTCCGACGCCAGCGGGCGCGAACGCGAGGGCCTGAAGCCCGTCACGGGCTGGCTGCGCGGCGAGGGCGACACCGCCCAGGTGATCCGCGAGCACGGCTGGCGGCTGTCGCTGGACATTGCGACCGGCCACAAGACCGGCTTCTACCTCGACCAGCGCGACAGCCGCCAGCGCTTCGCCGAGATGGCGCAGCACCGCAAGTTCCGCCGCGTGCTCAACTGCTTCTGCTACACGGGCGGCTTCACCGTGGCCGCGCTGGCCGGGCTCCAGGCGGCCGGCGCGCTCGAGGGGGCCGAGCTGACGTCGATCGATTCGTCGCTGCCCGCGCTCGATCGCGCGCGGGCCAATCTGGCGCTCAACGGTTTCGAGGGCGCCAACGCGCAGTTCCTCGATGCCGACGTGAACGCCTCGCTGCGCCGCTTCATCGAGGAAGGCCGGACCTTCGACGCGATCGTGCTCGATCCGCCCAAGTTCGCGCCCACCGTGGCCCATGCCGAGCGCGCCGCGCGCGCCTACAAGGACATCAACCGGCTCGGGCTCAAGCTGCTCGCGCCGGGTGGCGTGCTGCTGACCTTCTCCTGCTCGGGCGGCATCGGCGCCGACCTGTTCCACAAGATCGTGGCCTCGGCCGGCATCGACGCGGGCGTGGACGGCTACATCAGCGAGCGCCTGGGCGCGGCGCCCGACCACCCGATGACCATCGAGTTCCCCGAAGGCGAGTACCTGAAGGGCCTGGTGGTGGTGCGCAAATAGGCTTCGGGGGCATTGGCCTTGCGCGAGCGGGCCTGGGCCCGTCTCGTTAAACTTTCCGCCCTTTCCCGTTTTCGATCTCCCGGAGCACCCCATGGCCCTCATCCCCGCCACCATCCTCACCGGCTTCCTCGGCTCGGGCAAGACCACGCTGCTCAAGCGCATCCTCACCGAGGCCCACGGCCAGAAGATCGCCGTGATCGAGAACGAGTTCGGCGAGGAGAACATCGACAGCGACATCCTCGTGACCGAGTCCAAGGAGCAGATCGTCCAGATGAGCAACGGCTGTGTCTGCTGCACGATCCGCGAAGACCTGCGCGAGGCGCTCCAGCTGCTGGCCGCCAAGAAGCGCCAGGGCCTGCTCGACTTCGACCGCGTCGTGATCGAGACCACCGGCCTGGCCGACCCCGGCCCGGTCGCCCAGACCTTCTTCATGGACGACGAGATTGCCGAAAGCTACCTGCTCGACTCGATCCTGACGCTGGTCGATGCCAAGCACGCCCCGCAGCAGCTCAACGACCGCCAGGAAGCGCGCCGCCAGGTGGGCTTCGCCGACCAGATCTTCATCAGCAAGAGCGAGCTGGTGTCGGCCGAGGAAACCGACGCGCTGATCCATCGCCTGAAGCACATGAACCCGCGCGCGCCCCAGCAGAAGGTGCATTTCGGCGAAGTGCCGCTGACCAGCGTGTTCGACCTGCGCGGCTTCAACCTGAACGCCAAGCTGGACATCGACCCGGACTTCCTCAAGGAAGACGACCATGACCATGCGGGCCACGACCACGAGCACGGCGAGCAGTGCGACCACCCCTCGCACAAACATGAAGGCCACGGCCATCACCACCACCATGACGACGACGTCAAGAGCTTCGTCTACAAGGCCGACCGCGCCTTCGACCCAGCCAAGCTCGAGGACTTCCTGGGCGCCATCGTCAACATCTACGGCCCGCGCATGCTGCGCTACAAGGGCGTGCTGAACATGAAGGGCACCGACCGCAAGGTGATCTTCCAGGGCGTGCACCAGTTGATGGGCAGCGACCTGGGCCCGGAGTGGGGTGCGGACGAGGCACGCAACAGCCGCATGGTGTTCATCGGCATCGAACTGCCGCGCGACATCCTGGTGCAGGGCCTGGACCAGTGCCTGGTCTGAGAACGTGCGAATGAACCTGCTGCGCACCCCGATCCCGCATCTGCGGTGCTCACCGCACGTGAGTGCGGCTCCGCTCCAGAACTCGGGCCTGGCAGGCTCGGCGCGCTCGCGACGGTTCCTTCACACGTTCTGAGGCGACGGCGGCTTCGGCCCTGAACGACGGCGCGGCCCGCGAGGGTTGCGCCGTTTTGTCGTGGGGCCGGGGATTCGCCGCGCTCGGGCATCCCATACTGCCTTTTTGTTGAAGGTCTTCCCGGACTGGCCGAGGAGCGAAGGTCCGAGAGACGGCCGTCTCCCCCGGTCTGGACGGCGGTGCCTCTGTTGCGCTGCCGGGGCGGTGACGGCGCGGGCGAGCGGCGCGCCCGGGGCATCGCCCGCGCCCACCAGTTCTCTATACAATCGCGCGCCTGTTCCGAGAGCCAGACCGGTCCCCCACGACGGGATGTGGCTGTCGGCACGGGGTGCCGCGTGTTTCTGGAGAGCTTTAAGGGGTATAACCCCGGGGTTCGCCGACAGGCGAGCACCTCGACAACGTGGAGCCCCAGGGCTCCCATGGGAGGAGACACCCAGTGAAAGCGCGTTCCAGTTCGTTCAAGGAGCCAGTCACCGTGAAGAAACCCGCCGCCAAGGCCACGCCCGCCACCCGGCCCGCCGCAGCAACACATGCGGCGTCTGCCAAGCAGGCGCCCCCTGCGGCAAAGAAGGTTTCCGCCACCGCGCCGGCTTCTGCCTCGAAGGAGAAGAGCGCTTCCAAAAAGTCCGCAGCACCACCGGCCAAGGCCGGGACCGCTGCGAAAAAAACCGCCAAGCTTGTCGCTGCTGCAACCAAGACTGCAGGCGTGGGCCCATCGTCATCCAAACCAGTCGGCAGTTCTGCTGCCGTTCTTCCAGCTCCCCCGACCCCCATGAAAAAGACGGCTGCCGCCTCCACTTCCGCCCCGGCGACGAATTCGACCACGACCATCGCCACGCCACCAGCGCCCGCCACCCGCGGCGGACGGGTGTCCCGCCTGTCGCAACTGACCGTGCCCTCGATGGCCCAGTCGGTCGCATCGACCGCCGCCAAGTCCAGCTTCACCCAGATCGTGTCGACCGCCCTGGTGCCGCCGCCGCATGTGGCCGTGAAGAAAGACCCGAAGCTCGCCAACAACTGGAAGACCAAGACCGCCGAGGAACTGGTCGATGCCGAAGTCATCGCCATGCCCGACGCCGAGTACATGAACGACAAGCAGATGGCGTTCTTCCGCCTGAAGCTGGTCGAGCTCAAGCGCGGCATCCTCGAGAACGCCGGCGAAACCACCGAGCACCTGCGCGAAGACACCGTCGTCGTGCCGGACCCGGCCGACCGCGCCACCATCGAGGAAGAGCATGCGCTGGAACTGCGCACGCGCGACCGCGAGCGCAAGCTGCTCAAGAAGATCGAGCAATCGATCCAGCGCATCGACGCCGGCGACTACGGCTACTGCGACGAGACCGGCGAGCCGATCGGCGTCGGTCGCCTGCTGGCCCGCCCGACCGCCACGCTGTCGCTCGAAGCGCAGCAACGTCGCGAACTCAAGCAGAAGATGTTCGGTGACTAGCCTGCGCGCGCTGGCGGTGCTGCGGTCGACCCGGCCTCCGGTCCGGGCGCGTCGGCGCATGGTCGTGCGTGGCCCGGGCCACGACGCTGTTTCCGGTTCCTGACGAGAAGGCCATGTCCAAGGAAGAACCGTCCGGCCGCCTGCTCTCGAAAGTGGCCAAGTTCGTGCGCAATCCGCTCAAGGACTGGGCCGAACTCGATGTGCAGGAGACCGGCACCGACGAGAACGGCTACAGCCGCGAGATGCTCAAGGAGATGATCGAGCGGCGCCAGCGCAACGACTTCGTGCGCCGCCGTGAGTTCGACGTGCTGCGCAAGCTGCGCCAGCGCGAGGCGTCGGGTGCGCACGACCCCGATCAGCCGTCCTCGCTCAACGTCGGCAACACCTCGGGCAAGACCGAGGGCCGGGCCCTGACGCTCAAGAAGATCGACGAGATCGAAGAGCAGATGTCCCAGCAGTGGTGGAAGGGCGGCCCGGCCGAGGAGGCGGTCTCGTCGGTCAATCCCGAGTACCTGGCCGAGCAGCGGGCGCGCGCCTATGCCGACACCACGCCCGGATTGCCGCCCGAACATGCGGTGCCCGCGTCGTCTCCGATGGCCTTCGACGCTGCGCCGTCGAGCGTGCCGTCGCCGCTGCTGGTCTACGACAGTGCGCTGGACGAGGCCTCGATCCGCTTCGCCCATGGCGACGATGCCGGCGCCGAATCGATCCTGCTGCAGAGCCTGGTGGCCGACGGCCAGGGCGACCACAACGAAAACTGGCTGGCGCTGCTCGACCTCTACCGCGCGACCGGCGATGCCGAGAAATTCGCGGCCGCCAGCACCCGCTATGCCCAGCGGCTCAAGCGCAACGGTCCCGAGTGGGTGTCGCTGCGGGCACTGGCGCGGAACGTGAAGACGCAGGCGGCGGTGGGCGGCGGGCAGGAAGCCGACTGGCGCTGCCCGCCCCAGGTCACGCGCGAAAGCCTGGCCGAACTCACGCGTGCCCTGTCGGCGGCTGGCAACATCTGGACGCTCGACTGGCGGCTGCTGAGCGGCATCGAGCCCAATGCGGCCGGGCCGCTGCGCGCCCTGTTCGCCCACTGGGCGGCCTCGCCGGTGGACATGCGCTTCGTGGGCGTCGGGCGCCTGCTGGCCGTGCTCGAGAAAGCCACGCCGGTCAACGAACGGAACATCGAACAGGGGTGGTGGCAACTGCGCATGGCGGCGCTGCGCCTGCTGAACGCGGTCGACCCCTTCGAGATGGCCGCGCTCAACTACTGCATCACCTACGAGGTGTCGCCACCGCCGTGGGAGGAGCCTCGCGGGCGCTGCCTGCCGTCGGAAGCGTCGACCACGCCGCGCGCCGGCCTGGCCGCCCTCTCGGTCGAGGCCGTGACCGCCGCGAGCGCCGGACCGGATTCGATGCGGGCCTCGCTGGCCGGCGACCTGAGCGGCGATTCGGTTTCGACCTGGCGCCGTCTGGACGCCGAGATCGCCGAGGCGGGTACGGGCCAGCCGGCGGCTGCGGCGACCATTTCCTGCGCCGCGCTGGTGCGGCTCGACCTCACGGCCGCGGGCACGCTGCTGAGCTGGGTGACCGCGCGCGACGCCAGCGGCCAGCGTGTGCAGTTCGTCGACGCACACCGCCTGATCGCGGCCTTCTTCAAGGTCGTGGGCATCGCCGATCACGCGCTGGTGCGGGTGCGCGAGAACTAGGCCGGGGCCTCCATCACCCATGGGCTCGCAACGGTCAAGGTCTGGACTTTCCAGGCCGAGGCCCAACTGCAGGCCCTGCTGCGCGACGGCCTGCTGACGGGCCATTGGACGCACGTGGCGCCGGACGATGCGGTGGCGTACCGTTCCATGTGCCAGGCGATGGCGGCCCGGGGGCTGTCGTGCGGCGCCCATCCGCCGGTCTGGGGGTGGCATTCCTGTGGCGCGCACCAGCAGCCGCCCGATGCCGAGGTGGCGCGCATGCTGCTCAGCGACCACCAACTGGAGGAGAACGGAATGGTCCTGCTCGCGCTGGAATGCCCCGCCGATCAGGTGCTGGCTTCCGACTACGGCGCCTGGTGCGAGCGGGTCTACTTCGCCGATGCGGCGCGGCGCCTGCCGGGCGAGACGCAAGCGGCGCGCGCGCTCTTCGAGATCGACCATGCGGCGCTGCCGCCCGATGCGCTGATCCAGGCGACCCTGCCTTGCGTCCGCCGCGATTGGCTGGTCCAGGCGCGGCAGCTCGCGTGGGACGCGCAGGGCGGGGTGCGCATCCTCGACGCACCGTATCTTCCGCAAGGCTTCTGAGGCCTGCCTGCTCTTGCATTGGCGCCGGGTATCCCCAAGTGGCTCCGATGGAACAATTTCACGGAACCACGATCATCAGCGTGCGCCGCAAGGGCCCCGGAGGCGACCAGGTCGCCATCGGCGGCGATGGGCAGGTCACGCTCGGCAACATCGTCATCAAGGGCTCGGCGCGCAAGGTGCGCCGGCTGCACCACGGCAAGGTCATCGCGGGCTTTGCCGGCGCCACCGCCGATGCCTTCACGCTGTTCGAGCGCTTCGAGGCCAAGCTCGAGAAGCACCAGGGCCAGCTGGCCCGCGCCGCGGTCGAGCTGACCAAGGACTGGCGCACCGACCGCGTGCTGCGCCGCCTCGAGGCGATGCTGGCCGTGGCCGACGCCACCACCTCGCTGATCATCACCGGCAACGGCGACGTGCTCGAGCCCGAAGACGGCATCGTGGCCATCGGTTCGGGCGGCGCCTATGCGCAGTCCGCTGCCAAGGCGCTGCTCGAGAACACCGAACTCTCGGCCGCCGAGATCGTCAAGAAGTCGCTCGAGATCGCGGGCGACCTCTGCATCTACACCAACATGCACCACACGATTGAGACGCTCTGACATGTCCATGACCCCGCAGGAGATCGTCTCCGAACTCGACAACCACATCGTCGGCCAGCCGGACGCCAAGCGCGCCGTGGCCATTGCGCTGCGCAACCGCTGGCGCCGCCAGCAGGTCGAGGGCGCGCTGCGCCACGAGATCACGCCCAAGAACATCCTGATGATCGGCCCGACCGGCGTCGGCAAGACCGAGATCGCGCGCCGCCTGGCACGCCTGGCCGATGCGCCCTTCATCAAGGTCGAGGCCACCAAGTTCACCGAGGTCGGCTACGTCGGCAAGGACGTCGACGCCATCATCCGCGACCTGGCCGAGATCGCGGTCAAGCAGACCCGCGAGAAGGAAAGCACCAAGGTGCGCATGCGCGCCGAGGACGCGGCCGAGGAGCGCATCCTCGACGTGCTGCTGCCCCCCGCGCGCGGCACCGACGGCGCCGCCGTACCGGACGCGCCCAACCCGACCCGCCAGGCCTTCCGCAAGAAGCTGCGCGAGCACGAGCTCGACGACAAGGAGATCGAGCTCGACCTGGCCGAGACCCGCACGCCGCTCGAGATCATGGGTCCTGCCGGCATGGAGGAGATGACCGAGCAATTGCGCGGCATGTTCGGCCAGATGGGCGGCGCCCAGCGCAAGACGCGCAAGCTCAAGATCGCCGAGGCGATGCGTCTGCTGATCGACGAGGAGGCCGGCAAGCTGGTCAACGAGGAGGAGATCCGCGCGCAGGCGATTGCCAACGCCGAGCAGAACGGCATCGTCTTCATCGACGAGATCGACAAGGTCGCCACGCGCGCCGAGGCGCAGGGCAGCGACGTCTCGCGCCAGGGCGTGCAACGCGACCTGTTGCCGCTGGTCGAGGGCACGGCCGTGAGCACCAAGTACGGCGTGGTGCGCACCGACCACATCCTGTTCATCGCCAGCGGCGCGTTCCATGTGAGCAAGCCCAGCGACCTGATCCCCGAGCTGCAGGGCCGCTTCCCGATCCGCGTCGAGCTGCAGTCGCTGTCGGTGGCCGACTTCGAGGCCATCCTCACGCAGACCCGCGCCTCGCTGGTCAAGCAATACCAGGCGCTGCTGGCCACCGAAGGCGTGACCATCGACTTCGCGCCCGAGGGCATCACGCGGCTGGCGAGCATCGCCTTCGAGGTCAACGAGCGCACCGAGAACATCGGCGCGCGACGGTTGTCGACGGTGATGGAGCGCCTGCTCGACGAGATCAGCTTCGACGCCACCAAGCTGTCGGGGCAGACCGTGCGCATCGACGCGGCCTACGTCGATCAGCGGCTCGCGGCACTAAGTCACGACGAAGACCTCTCGCGCTTCATCCTCTGACGCGGGCCGCAAGGGTCCGTGGCTTCACGCAACACATTCATTGCGTGAGCTAAGTGCTTCATTTGCAACGGAATTCGCGGTTTCCGAAGGTTCGGAAACCGCGCTAAGTCGTTGATTCCATTACAAAAAATACCCGCGACACCTGATTGCACACCTTGGGTTTGCTGCTACAGTGGAAAAAAGTGCAGTTAAGTGGGAAAAAGTGTCGGTCTGTGCCTCGTCGAGGTGCCCGAACTCTCCCTTCACAAGGGTTTCGTGGCCGTGTTTCAAGGCGCTTCATCGCTGAGTCTGGATGCCAAGGGTCGCCTTTCAGTGCCGACCCGGCATCGTGACGTGCTGGCTGCAACGGCCGGCGGTCAACTCACGATCACACGTCACCCGCACGGTTGCCTGATGGTCTTTCCGCGCCCCGCCTGGGAGCAGTTCCGCGAACGCATCGCCGCGATGTCGCTCAAGGACCAGTGGCTCAAGCGCCTGTTCCTCGGCAACGCGATGGACGTCGACATGGACGGCACCGGCCGCGTGCTGGTGTCGCCCGAGCTGCGCGCCGCGGCCAACATCTCGCGCGATGCGCTGCTGCTGGGCATGGGCAGCCACTTCGAGCTGTGGGACAAGGCCACGCACGATGCCAAGGAGGCCGAAGCCATTCAGGCCGGTCTCGCTTCGGAGTCCTTCCAGGACCTCGCCTTCTGATGACGGGTGCTGCCTTGGACACTTCATGGACCCACACCACCGTCCTGCTGGATGAGGCGGTCGACGCGCTGACTGCCGACCGGCCGGACGCGCTCGGTGGCACCTTCGTGGATGCCACCTTCGGCCGCGGGGGGCATACCCGGCGGCTGCTGGAAAAACTGGCGCCGGAGGCCCGGCTCATCGCGTTCGACAAGGACGCGGAAGCGGTGGCCGAAGCAGCGCGCATCACCGATGCGCGTTTTTCCATCCGGCACCAGGGTTTCAAGGATCTGGGGGAGTTGCCGCCACGCAGCGTGGCCGGCTTGCTCATGGACTTGGGCATCAGCTCTCCGCAGATCGACAACCCCGCACGGGGTTTTTCTTTTCGTTTCGACGGCCCGCTCGACATGCGCATGGACACCACGCGCGGAGAGAGCGTGGCCGATTGGCTGGCAACGGCCGAAACTCAGCAGATTGCAGAGGTGATTCGTGACTATGGCGAAGAACGGTTTGCTGTTCAGATTGCAAAGGCGATTGATGCTCGCCGACAAGAACGGGGCCCAATTTCAACCACCACCGAGCTGGCCGAGCTCGTGGCTGGCGCGGTCAAAACCCGCGAGCAGGGCCAGAACCCTGCAACGCGCACATTTCAGGCTCTTCGGATTTTCATCAACGCCGAGCTTGAAGAGCTGCAACAAGCGCTAGAGGCCAGCCTCTCGGTGCTGGCGCCCGGCGGGCGGCTCGCGGTGATCGCCTTCCACTCGCTGGAAGACCGCATCGTCAAGCAGTTCATCGCGGCCCACTCGAAGGAGGTCTACGACCGCCGTGCGCCGTTCGCGGCGCCCAAGGTGATGAAGCTGCGCGCGCTGGGCCGGGTCCGCCCGTCGGCGGCCGAGGTGGCGGGCAACCCGCGTTCGCGCAGCGCGATCCTGCGGATCGCGGAGCGCACCGAGAGCTGACATGGCCCGCCTCAACATCCTCCTGCTCATGGCCGTGATGGCGACCGCGCTGTTCCTCGTGCACACGCAGTACCGTTCGCGCCTGCTCTTCACCGAGCTCGACCGCGCGAACACCGAGGCGCGCCGGCTCGAGGTCGACGGCGAGCGGCTGCAGGTCGAGAAGCGGGCGCAGGCCACGCCGTTGCGCGTCGAGAAGCTGGCCAAGGAGCAGCTCAAGATGCGCACCACCACGCCGGCCATCACGCAGTACGTGCGTGCCGACGGCACGGTGATTCCGCCGATTCCTGCGCCTGCTGCATCGGCAGCCAAGCCGCCCGCCACCCGGAGGGCCGGCTGATGGCCCGCAACAGCCGCAGCGTCCAGTACACGACCAGCCCCTTGCTCGCGAGCAAGACGCCGGTCTGGCGCAGCAAGTTCATCGTGGCCGCGATCGCGCTCGGCTTCGTGGTGCTGGCCGCCCGCGCCACCTACGTGCAGGTGATCGGCAACGACTTCTTCCAGCGCCAGGGCGAGGTGCGCTTCGCTCGCACGCTCGAACTGCCGGCCAACCGCGGCCGCATCCTCGATCGCAACGGCCTGCTGCTCGCGTCGAGCGTGGTCGCGCCCAGCATCTGGGCCATTCCCGAAGACGTCGAGCGCAACGACCCCGAGGTGCGCGCCAAGCTCAAGCAGGTGGCCAAGCTGCTGGGCATGGCGCAGAAGGATTTCGACAAGAAGCTCGAGGACGAGGACAAGACCTTCGTCTGGATCCAGCGCCAGGTCGATGCACCCATCGCCAAGCAGATCGCCGACCTCAACCTCAAGGGCATCTACCAGCGCAAGGAATACAAGCGCCAGTACCCCGAAGGCGAGGCCGCCGCGCATGTGGTCGGCTTCACCAACGTGGAAGACCACGGCCAGGAAGGCATCGAGCTTGCGTTCGACAAGGACCTGGCCGGCAAGGCCGGCTCGCGCCGCGTGATCAAGGACCGGCTGGGCCGCGTGGTCGAAGGCGTGGGCGAGACCGTGCCGCCGCTCGACGGCAAGGACATCCAGCTCAGCGTCGACAGCAAGGTGCAGTTCTTCGCCTACCAGAAGCTGCGCGACGCGGTGATCGCGCGCAAGGCCAAGGCCGGCAGCGTGGTGGTGCTCGACGCCATCACCGGCGAAGTGCTGGCGCTGGCCAACTACCCGAGCTACGTGCCCGACAAGCGCCAGAACCTGACCGGCGAACAGCTGCGCAACCGCGCCATCACCGACACCTTCGAACCCGGTTCGACCATGAAGCCGATCACCGTCGCCATGGCGCTCGAGGCCGGTCGCGTGAAGCCGTCGACGATCATCGATACCGCGCCCGGCCGCTACCAGCTCGGCGGCTTCACCATCAGCGACACGCACAACTACGGCGCGCTGACGGTCGAGGGCGTGATCCAGAAGTCGAGCAACGTCGGCGCGCTCAAGATCGCGCAGAAGATGACGCCGCACGAGATGTGGGACACCTACACCGCGCTCGGCTACGGCCAGAAGCCGCAGATCCAGTTCCCCGGTGCGGTCACCGGCCGGCTGCGCCCCTGGAAGAACTGGAAGCCGGTCGAGCAAGCCACGATGGCCTACGGCTACGGCCTGTCGGCCTCGCTGTTTCAGATGGCACATTCGTACACCGCTTTCGCGCACGACGGCAGCATCATCCCGGTGACGATGCTCAAGAGCCCGGAGCCGGCCGTCGGCGTGCGGGTGTTCTCGGCCGAGAACGCGCACGCGGTGCGCAAGATGCTGCAGATGGCCGCGGGCCCCGGCGGCACCGGCCAGCTGGCGCAGACCGTGGGCTATTCGGTGGGCGGCAAGTCCGGCACCGCGCACAAGCAGGTCGGCAAGGGCTACGCGAGCAACAAGTACCGCGCCTGGTTCACCGGCATGGCGCCGATCGAGACACCCCGCATCATCGTCGGCGTGATGATCGACGAGCCCGGCGACGGCCGCTATTTCGGCGGCATCGCGGCCGCCCCGGTGTTCAGCGAAGTGGTGCAGCAGACGCTGCGCATGATGAACGTGGCGCCGGACATGGCGGTGAAGCCGCTGGTCATCACCCAGGGCGTGGACGAGAGCTTTTAATGGACGACGACATTCTCCTTTCCAGCCCCAACGAAGCCGCGCACTGGCTGCGTTCGTGCGTGCCGGGCGACCTGCATGCCGACAGCCGCCGTGTCGGCGACGGCGACGCCTTCATCGCCTGGCCCGGCGCCGCCACCGACGGCCGCGCCCACGTGGCCGCGGCGCTGGCGCAGGGTGCGGTCGCCTGCCTGGTCGAGCGCGAGGGCGTCGAGGCCTTCGATTTCGAACACGAGGGCATCGCGTCCTTCGCCGGCCTCAAGGCCGCCACCGGCCCGATCGCTTCGTCTTTCTACGGCCAGCCTTCGAGCCAGATCCCGCTGATCGCCGTCACCGGCACCAACGGCAAGACCTCGACCGCCTGGTGGCTGGCCGAAGCGTTGTCGCAGCGCCCCGGCCAGGGGCCGTGCGCGCTGGTCGGCACGCTCGGCATCGGCGTGCCGCCCGACATGGTCCACACCGGCCTGACCACGCCCGACCCCGTCATGCTGCAGCGCGAGCTGCGCGGCTTCGTGGCGCGCGGCTTCAGCGCCTGCGCCATCGAGGCCTCGTCGATCGGCATCGTCGAGCGCCGCCTCGACGGCTGCGAGATCCGCGTCGCGGTGTTCACCAATTTCACGCAGGACCATCTCGACTACCACGGCGACATGGACGCCTACTGGGAAGCCAAGGCCGAGCTGTTCCGCTGGCCGGGCCTGGGCGCCGCGGTGGTCAACATCGACGACCTGCACGGCGCGAGCCTGGTGGCCCAACTGATCGACCGCGGCACCGGCGCGCTGGACATCTGGACCGTGTCGGCCGGCGGCGGCGCCGCGCGGCTGATGGCCCGGGACATCCACTACGGCGCGGAAGGCCTGCGCTTCGACGTGGTCGAGCAGGGCGCGGCGCCGCAGTCTCTCGCGACCCAACTCATCGGCCAGTACAACGTGGCCAACCTGCTGGGCGTGATCGGTGCGCTGCGCGCGCTGGGCATGACGCTGGCGCAGGCGGTCGACGCCTGCCGCGGCCTGCACAGCGTGCCCGGCCGCATGGAGCGCGTCGCGCTGCCGGGCCAGCCGCTGGCGGTGGTCGACTATGCCCACACCCCCGATGCGCTCGACAAGGCGCTGGCCGGCCTGCGCCCGTTGGCCGAGCAGCGCGGCGGCAAGCTGTGGTGCGTGTTCGGCTGCGGCGGCGATCGCGATGCGACCAAGCGGCCGATGATGGCCGCCGTGGCCGAAGGCCAGGCCGACCGCGTGGTGCTGACCAGCGACAACCCGCGCAGCGAGAAGCCGGCCGTCATCCTGAGCCAGATCCTGCTGGGCCTGTCCCGGCCCGACGCGGCGCAGGTCGAGCCCGACCGCGCCGTGGCCATCGCCACTGCGCTGGCGCAGGCCGCGCCCGAAGACGTGGTGCTGATCGCCGGCAAGGGCCACGAGGCCTGGCAGGAGATCGCGGGCGAGCGCATCGCCTTCTCCGACCGCGTGCATGCGATCGACGCGCTGACCGCGAGGCGCGCCGCATGACGCAAGCCCACACCACCCCCATGACGACGCTGGGCCAGTTGCTGGCCTGGGTGCCCGATGCGCGCCTGGTGGGCGACCCCGCCACGCCGATCTCGCGCGTGCACACCGACAGCCGTACGCTGCTGCAGGGCGACCTGTTCGTGGCGCTCAAGGGCGAACGCTTCGACGCCAACGCCTTTCTGGCCGACGCCCGCGCGAGCGGCGCGGTCGCGGCCATCGCGCACGGCGGCCTGCGCGAAGCCGGCCTGGCCGGCCTCGAGGTGCCCGACACGCTGCGCGCCCTGGGCGCGCTGGCCGCCGGTTGGCGCGCGCAGTTCGCACTGCCGCTGGTGGCTGTGACCGGCAGCAACGGCAAGACCACCGTCACGCAGATGATCGCGACGATCCTGCGCGCCGCCTGGGGCGAGCGCGCGTTCGCCACCGTCGGCAACTTCAACAACGAGATCGGCCTGCCGCTCACGCTGCTGCGGCTGCGTGCCCAGCACCAGCTCGCCGTGGTCGAACTGGGCATGAACCACCCGGGCGAGATCGCCCGGCTGGCCGCGATCGCCAAGCCCACCATCGCGCTGGTGAACAACGCGCAGCGCGAGCACCAGGAATTCATGCTCAGCGTCGAAGCGGTGGCGCTCGAGAACGCCGCCGTGTTTTCGGCGCTGCCCGACAACGGCACGGCCGTGTTTCCCGAAGGCGATGTGTTCACGCCGCTGTGGAACGAGATCGCGCGCGAAGGCGCCACGCGCCGCTGCATGACCTTCGGCGACTCGCCCGATGCCGACATCTCGCTGGGCAGCGCCGAATGGCGCGGTGGCGCCTGGCAGGTCGAGGTGCGCACGCCGCTCGGCGCGTTCCACGCGGCGCTGCACATCGCGGGCCGCCACAACGTCATCAACGCGCTGGCCGCCACGGCGTGTGCGCTGGCGACAGGCGTGTCGATCGAGAAGATCGCCGAAGGCCTGGGGAGCTTCGAGCCGGTCAAGGGCCGTTCGCGCGCCGTCGAACTGTCGACGGGCGAGGGCCGCACGCTCACGCTGATCGACGACAGCTACAACGCCAACCCCGACTCCGTGCGCGCCGCCATCGACGTGCTGGCCGCACTGCCCGGACCGCGACTGCTGGTGCTGGGCGACATGGCCGAGGTGGGCGACCAGTCCGAGCACTACCACGCCGAAGTCGGCACCTGGGCGCGCGAGCAGGGCATCGAAATGCTGTTCGCGCTGGGCGAGGCCACGGCCCACAGCGTCGAGGCCTTCGACGATGCGCGCCAGCGTCGCGACGGCCGGCACTTCGGCGACATCGACGCGCTGCAGGCCGCGGTGCGCGAGCAGTTGCCGCGGACCGCCAGCGTGCTGGTCAAGGGCTCGCGTTCCATGCGCATGGAACGGGTGGTGCAGGCCGTGACCGCTGCCGCCGCGCATCCCGTATCGAACAACAACAACGAGGAGGCCGGTCATGCAGCATGAACCGCGCAACACCCCATGCTGATGAGCCTGGCCCAATGGCTGCAGACCCTTTCGCCGGAGCTCGGGTTCCTGCGCGTCTTCGGCTACCTGACCTTCCGCGCGCTGATGGCCGCGACCACCGCGCTGCTGATCGGCCTGGCGGTCGGCCCCTACGCCATCCGTCGGCTGACGGCACTCAAGATCGGCCAGCCGGTGCGCGGCTACGGCATGGAAACGCACCTGAGCAAGAGCGGCACGCCCACCATGGGCGGCGTGCTGGTGCTGTTCTCGATCGCGTTCTCCACCGTGATGTGGTTCGACCTGAGCAACCGCTTCGTCTGGATCGTGCTGTGGGTGACGCTGGGTTTCGGCGCCATCGGCTGGGTCGACGACTGGCGCAAGGTGGTGCGCAAGGACCCCGAAGGCATGCGCTCGCGCGAGAAGTACCTGTGGCAGTCGCTGGTCGGCCTGGTTGCCGGTTTCTATTTGCTGTTCAGCATCTCCGAGAGCTCCAACTGGCGCGTGCTGGAGCTGTTTGGTGCCTGGGTGCGCTCGGGCTTCGCGCTCGAGTTCTCGCCCAAGATCAACCTGCTGGTGCCTTTCTTCAAGGAGATCAGCTACCCGCTGGGCGGCATCGGCTTCGTGATCCTGACCTACCTGGTGATCGTCGGCGCGAGCAACGCGGTGAACCTCACCGATGGGCTCGACGGCCTGGCGATCATGCCGGTGGTGATGGTCGGCTCGGCGCTGGGCGTGTTCGCCTACGTCACCGGCAGTTCGGTGTACTCGAAGTACCTGCTGTTCCCGCACATCCCCGGCTCGGGCGAGCTGCTGGTGTTCTGCTCGGCGATGGCCGGCGCGGGCCTGGCCTTCCTGTGGTTCAACACGCATCCGGCGCAGGTCTTCATGGGCGACGTCGGCGCGCTGGCGCTGGGTGGCGCGCTCGGCACCATCGCGGTCATCGTGCGCCAGGAGATCGTGTTCTTCGTGATGGGCGGCATTTTCGTGGTCGAGGCGATCTCGGTGATGGCCCAGGTCGCGTACTTCAAGTACACCAAGAAGCGCTTCGGCGAAGGCCGGCGCATCCTCAAGATGGCGCCGCTGCACCATCACTTCGAGAAGAGCGGCTGGCGCGAGACGCAGGTCGTGGTGCGCTTCTGGATCATCACGATGCTGCTGTGCCTCGTGGGTCTTTCCACGCTGAAGCTGCGGTAGGCAAACCATGCGGCACCTGAAAGACCTCCCCGTTCTCGTCCTCGGCCTCGGTGCATCCGGGCTGGCGATGGCGCGCTGGTGCGCGCGCCACGGTGCGCAGGTCACGGTCGCCGACACGCGCGAAGCACCGGCGCTGCTCGCGCGGCTCCAGGCCGAATGGCCCGAGGTGGTCTTCGTCGGTGGGCCGCTCCGCGCCGCGCTGATCGAGGGCACGCCGGTGCGCGCGGTGTACTGCTCGCCCGGCTTGACGCCGGCGACGCTGGCGCCGGTGGTCGATGCCGCGCGTGCGGTCGGCCTGCCGGTCGGCGGCGAGCTGGATCTGTTCGCGCGTGCGTTGAGCGATCTGCGCACGGTCGAGCTGCCGGTCGAGGTCGAGCCCGTGCGCGAGGTCCAGCTGCAGATCGAGATGGCGCCGCAGACGCCGGACACACTGGAGACGCCCGAAGAGGTGGTCGCTGCAGAGCCGGCGGCGGAAGCGCCGCCGTCTGCCGATGCATCCCTGTCGACCGAAACGACCGAGACGACCGAGACGACCGAGACGACCGAAGCGGGCACCGTCGAGCCCGAGCAACCGGCCACGCCGAGCGCGATGGCCGAGGCCCTGCCACGCGATCCGTCGACCCGCGTGGCGGTGGCGCAGCCCGAAGAGGCCGAGCCGGCCGATGCCGATGCCGAAGCTGCAACCGAAGTCCCTGCCGCGCCCGCTGCAGTCCCTCGCCAGCCGTTCGCTGGCCAGCCCTACGTTCCCAGCGCGGCCAAGGAGGCGGCCGAGTTCGTGGCAAGCATCGCCGAACTGGCAGCTTCGAACCCGGCTTCGGCGGCGGTCGAAGAGGCCGCGCCCGCGCCCGTGCCCGAACCGCCGCCGGCCGCCGAACCCGCACCGCCCAAGGGCTACGAACCCGCGGTGCTGGCCATCACCGGCACCAACGGCAAGACCACCGTCACCGCGCTCACCGGCCAACTGGTCGAGCGCGCAGGCAAGACCGTGGCCGTGGCCGGCAACATCGGCCCGACCTTGCTCGACACCTTGAGCGCGCACATGGATGCCGACACGCTGCCCGAGGTCTGGGTGCTCGAACTCTCGAGCTTCCAACTCGACAGCGTGCAGGGCTTCGAGCCCACGGCGGCCACGGTGCTCAACCTCACGCAGGACCATCTCGACTGGCACGGCGACATGGCCTCGTATGCGGCCGCCAAGCAGCGCATCTTCGGCGCGCGCGGCCTGATGATCCTGAACCGCGACGACGCGGGCGTGATGGCGATGCTGCCGCCGCCGGTGCGCGTCAAGCTGCAGCGCCCGCAGATCCGTGCCCACATCACTTTCGGCGCCGGCCTGCCGCTGCGGCCATCCGATTTCGGCATCGAGCGCATCAACGGCATGGCCTGGCTGGTGCGCGCGCTCGAGGCCGACGAAACCATCAAGCGCAAGCGCGGCGCGGCGGCCCAGGAAGAAGACATCATCCTGCAGCGCCTGATGCCGGCCGATGCGCTGCGCATCCGCGGCCAGCACAACGCCCTCAACGCACTGGCCGCGCTCGCGCTCGCCAGCGCCGCAGGCTGCCAACTGGGCCCGATGCTCTACGGCCTGCGCGAGTACCAGGGCGAGCCGCACCGCGTCGAGTCGGTCGCGATCCTCGGCCAGGTCGAGTACTTCGACGACAGCAAGGGCACCAACGTGGGCGCGACCGTGGCCGCGCTGGGCGGCCTCGGCGCCGAGCGCCGCGTGGTCGCGATCCTGGGCGGCGACGGCAAGGGCCAGGATTTTTCGCCACTGGCCGCCCCGGTGCGCCAGTTCGCGCGTGCGGTGGTGCTGATCGGCCGCGACGCGCCGGTGATCGAGGCCGCGCTGGCCGACACCGGCGTCACCGTCGTGCATGCCGAGTCGATGGAACAGGCCGTGCGATTGGCCGCGCGCCGCGCCCAACCGGGCGACGCGGTGCTGCTGTCGCCGGCCTGCGCGAGCTTCGACATGTTCAGGGACTACGGTCACCGCGCCGCGGTCTTCTGCGAGGCCGTCCAGGCCCTGCCCGAGACCTCGTACGACGGCATCGACGAAGGGCACGCCGCATGAACAACGCCAGCGCCGCCACCCCCAACGAAGCGCCGGGCCGCCTCAAGGGCTGGTTCACGCGCGCCGCCAAGAGCGGCATCGATGCCTTGCCGATGCACCTGCCGGTGCGGCTGGGCGGCGGCACCATGTCGCAGACCAAGGCCGCGCCGATGCGCGTGCTGGGCTTCGACCAGGCGCTGCTGTGGGTCACGCTGGCGCTGCTGGCCTGGGGCGCGGTGATGGTCTATTCGGCCTCGATCGCATTGCCGGACAACCCGCGCTTCGCGCGCGCCGGCTACGGGCCGATGTTCTTCTTCCTGCGGCACGTGCTGTTCATCTCGATCGCCTTCGTGGCGGCGCTGCTGGCCTTCCAGATCCCGATGCAGACCTGGGAACGCATCGCCCCCTGGCTGTTCGTGGCATCGCTGCTGCTGCTGGTGGCGGTGCTGATCCCGCACGTCGGGCGCGTGGTCAACGGCGCACGCCGCTGGCTGCCGCTGGGCATCATGAACTTCCAGCCGTCCGAGCTGGCCAAGCTCGCGATGGTGCTCTATGCCGCCAGCTACATGGTGCGCAAGATGGAGATCAAGGAACGCTTCTTCCGGGCCGTGCTGCCGATGGGCGTGGCCGTGGTGGTGGTCGGCATGCTGCTTCTGGCCGAGCCCGACATGGGCGCTTTCATGGTGATCGCGGTCATCGCCATGGGCATCCTGTTCCTGGGCGGCGTCAATGCGCGCATGTTCTTCGTGATCGCCACGCTGGTGGTGGCGGCCTTCGCACTGATCGTGATGACCAGCGAATGGCGGCGCGAACGGATCTTCGCCTACCTCGACCCCTTCAGCGAAGCGCACGCGCTGGGCAAGGGCTACCAGCTCTCGCACTCGCTGATCGCGATCGGCCGCGGCGAGATCTTCGGCGTCGGGCTGGGCGGCAGCGTCGAGAAGCTGCACTGGCTGCCCGAGGCCCACACCGACTTCCTGCTGGCCGTGCTGGGCGAGGAGTTCGGCCTGATCGGCGTGCTGCTCGTGATCGGTCTGTTCCTCTGGCTCACGCGCCGGATCATGCACATCGGCCGCCAGGCCATCGCGCTCGACCGCGTGTTCTCCGGCCTCGTGGCCCAGGGCATCGGCATCTGGATCGGCTTCCAGTCCTTCATCAACATGGGCGTGAACCTGGGCGCGCTGCCGACCAAGGGCCTGGGCCTGCCGTTGATGAGCTTCGGCGGCTCGGCGATCCTGATGATCTCGATCGCGCTGGCGGTGGTGCTGCGGGTCGACTATGAAAACCGCGTCCTCATGCGCGGAGGCCGCGTATGAGGACGTGGTTTCGCCAGAATCGAGTCAGCGCGAAGCGCTGCGGCGCGCAAGCGACGCTCATGCGCGGAGGCCGCATATGACCCGCACCGCACTGGTCATGGCCGGCGGCACCGGCGGCCACATCTTCCCCGGCCTGGCCGTGGCCGAGGCGCTGCGCGAACGCGGCTGGACCGTGCACTGGCTGGGCGCGCCCGGCAGCATGGAGCAGCAACTCGTGCCGCCGCGCGGCTTCGCCTTCGAGCCGGTGCAGTTCGGCGGCCTGCGCGGCAAGGGCCCGCTCACGGTGCTGATGCTGCCGGTGCGCCTGCTGCGCGCCTTCGCGCAGAGCATCGGCGTGCTGCGCCGCGTGAAGCCCGATGTGGTCATCGGCCTGGGCGGCTACATCACCTTCCCGGGTGGCCTGATGAGCGTGCTGCTCGGCAGCCCACTGGTGCTGCACGAGCAGAACTCGGTCGCGGGCCTGGCCAACAAGGTGCTGGCCAGCGTTGCGAACCGGGTCTTCACCGCCTTCCCCAATGTGCTGAAGAACGCCGAATGGGTCGGCAATCCACTGCGCGCGGCCTTCACTTCGCAGCCCGACCCGGTCGCGCGCTTCGTCGGCCGCAGCGGGCCGCTGAAGCTGCTGGTCGTGGGCGGCAGCCTGGGCGCCCGGGCGCTCAACACCATCGTGCCCCAGGCGCTGGCACGCATCGCGCCCGGCGAGCGGCCGATCGTGCTGCACCAGAGCGGCGCCAAGCAGATCGACGAACTGCGTGCCAACTACGCGGCGGCCGGCGTCGACGCCGAGCTCACGCCCTTCATCGACGACACGGCCGAGGCCTATGCCATGGCCGACCTGATCGTCGCGCGCGCCGGTGCCAGCACCGTCACCGAAATCGCGGCCGTCGGCGCAGCAGCGCTGTTCGTGCCTTTTCCCTCGGCGGTGGACGACCACCAGACCACCAATGCGCGATTCCTGGTCGACGCGGGTGGCGGCTGGCTCGTTCAGCAGACCGAACTCACTCCCGAATTGCTGGCCGACTTGCTACAGAAAACAGAACGAACCACCTTGGTGGACAAGGCCTTGAAGGCCAGGACGATGCGGAAGACCGAGGCGGTCGACCTCGTGGTCCGCGCCTGCGAAGAACTCGCCGACAAAAAGAAGAAGGGGGGCCGCGCATGAAGCACGCCATCCGCCACATCCACTTCGTCGGCCTGGGCGGCGCCGGCATGAGCGGCATCGCCGAGGTGCTGTTCAACCTGGGCTACCAGATCTCCGGCTCCGACCTGAGCGACAGCGTCACGCTGCGCCGGCTCGCCGGCCTGGGCATCACCACCTATGTGGGCCACGGCGCGGCGAACATCGCGGGCGCCGATGCGGTCGTGACCTCGACCGCGGTGCAGTCCGCGAATCCCGAGGTGCTGGCCGCGCGCGAGAAGCGCATTCCGGTGGTGCCGCGCGCCATGATGCTGGCCGAGCTGATGCGTCTCAAGCAGGGCATCGCGATCGCCGGCACGCACGGCAAGACCACCACCACCAGCCTGGCGGCCAGCGTGCTGGCCGCCGCCGGGCTCGACCCGACCTTCGTGATCGGCGGGCGTCTCAACAGCGCCGGCGCCAACGCACAGCTGGGCAGCGGCGACTACATCGTGGTCGAGGCCGACGAGTCGGACGCGTCCTTCCTGAACCTGCTGCCGGTGATGGCGGTGGTCACGAACATCGACGCCGACCACATGGAGACCTACGGGCACGACTTCGGCAACCTCAAGAAGGCCTTCGTCGACTTCCTGCACCGCATGCCCTTCTACGGCGTGGCGATCCTGTGCACCGACGACGCCGCGGTGCGCGACATCGTGCCCGAGGTGACCTGCCCGGTGACCAGCTACGGCTTCAATGCCGACGCCCAGGTGCGTGCGGTCGACGTGCGGGCCGTGGGATCGCAGATGCATTTCACCGCGCAGCGCCGCAACGGCGTGACGCTGCCCGACCTGGACATCGTGCTCAACCTGGCGGGTGAGCACAACGTGCTCAACGCGCTGTCGGTGATCGCGATGGCGGTCGAGCTCGGCGTGCCCGACGAAGCCGTGCAGCGCGGCCTGGCCGACTTCAAGGGCGTGGGCCGCCGCTTCCAGAGCTACGGCGACGTGCCTGCGAAGGGCGCATCGGCCACGGGTGCCTTCACGCTGATCGAGGACTATGGCCACCATCCGGTCGAGATGGCGGCCACCATCGCCGCCGCGCGCGGCGCCTTCCCCGGCCGTCGGCTGATGCTGGCCTTCCAGCCGCACCGGTTCACCCGCACGCGCGACTGCTTCGAGGATTTCGTCAAGGTGCTGGGCACGGCCGACGCCGTGCTGCTGAGCGAGGTCTATGCCGCCGGCGAAGCCCCGATCGTCGCCGCCGACGGCCGTGCCCTGACGCGCGCGCTGCGCGTGGCCGGCAAGGTCGAGCCGGTGTTCGTCGACGAGATCGGCGAGATGGCGCAGGCCATCCTGGACAACGCCCGCGGCGGTGACGTCGTGGTCTGCATGGGCGCCGGTTCGATCGGCGCGGTACCGGGTCGGGTGGTCGAGCTGGGCGCTGGCGCCGGCTTGCCGAAGACGGGTTCTTTCACACGCGAGGGACGTGCACTGTGAGCACACCAGCCATCTCCACTTCTTCTGCTTCTTCACTGGGCAAGGTCGCCGTGCTGTTCGGCGGCACCTCGGCCGAGCGCGACATTTCCATTCTCTCGGGCACCGGCGTGCTCGAGGCGCTGCGCTCGCGCGGCGTCGACGCGCATGCCTTCGACCCCGCGGAACGCGACCTGGTCGAACTCAAGCGCGAAGGCTTCGCGCGCTGCTTCATCGCGCTGCACGGCCGCCACGGCGAAGACGGCACGGTGCAGGGCGCGCTCGAACTGCTGGGCATCCCCTACACCGGCTCGGGCGTCATGGCCTCGAGCGTGGCGATGGACAAGGTCATGACCAAGCGCATCTGGACGGCCGACGGCCTGCCGACGCCCAAGTACGTGCGCCTGGCCGCCGACCAGCAGAGCCGCGAGCAGATTCGTGTCGTGCCCGATGTGCTGGGCCTGCCGCTGATCGTCAAGCCACCGCGCGAGGGTTCGTCCATCGGTGTGACCAAGGTGCAGGGCTACTCCGAAATGCAGGACGCGGTTACGCTGTCGGCGAAGTACGACGCCGACGTGCTGTGCGAGGAATTCATCGAGGGCGAGGAAGTCACCTGTGCGGTGCTGGGCCACGGCCTCGACGCGCAGGCGCTGCCGGTGGTGCGCATCGCCGCACCCGAAGGCGCCTACGACTACCAGAACAAGTACTTCACCGACGACGTGAAGTACCACTGCCCGAGCGGCCTGCCGGAAGCGGAAGAGCGCGAGATCCAGCGCATCGCGCTGGCCGCCTACCGCACGCTGGGCTGCCGCGGCTGGGGCCGCGCCGACGTGATGATCCGCGCCAGCGACCGCAAGCCCTTCCTGCTCGAGATGAACACCTCGCCCGGCATGACCACGCATTCGCTGGTGCCGATGTCGGCGCGCGCGATCGGCATCGCCTACGAAGACCTGTGCGTCCGCGTACTAGCTTCGGCGGCTTTGGATTCGGAAGGCAAGGTCTAGCCCCATGGCCACCACCGCCCCCGTCCCCTTCGACGTCAAGCTGATGAACTTCACGGCCACGCTGGTGTTCGTGTCGTTCGCGCTGGTGTTGCTGGCGGCGGGCGCGTGGTGGGTGCTGCGGCAACCTTTCTTCCCGATCGCCGGCTTGAAGGTCGACGGTGAGGTCACGCACAACAACGCGGTCACGCTGCGCGCCAACGTGGCGCCCCAGTTGGCCGGCAACTTCTTCACGGTCGACCTGGCGCGCGCGCGCAGCGCCTTCGAGTCGGTGCCGTGGGTGCGCAAGGCGGTGGTGCGGCGCGAGTTCCCGAACCGGCTGCGCGCCACGCTGACCGAGCACGTGCCGGTGGCGCATTGGGGCGACGAGACGGCCTCGAAGATGGTCAACGGCTTCGGCGAAGTGTTCGAAGCCAACACGGCCGAGGTCGACGACGACCTGCCACGCCTCGAAGGCCCGATCGAGCAGGCCAGCCAGGTGCTGGGCATGTACCGGCTGCTGGCCCCGCTGTTCCAGCCCTACGACCTGAGGGTCGAGGAGCTGGGCCTGTCGAGCCGCGGCAGCTGGCATGTGCTGCTGGACAACGGCGCCACGGTCGAACTCGGCCGTGGCCGCAGCGAAGAAGTGGTGGTGCGGACCGAACGTTTCCTGCGCACCGTGAAGCAAGTGGCCGCGCAGTACGGGCGCACCGTGGCTTCGGTGGAGGGCGCGGACCTGCGTCACAACGAAGGCTATGCGCTGCGGATGCGCGGCGTCACCACGGTCGTCACCGACCCCAAGAAGAAATAAGCGAATACCGAGGACATTTCATGCCCAAAGAATACAAAGACCTGGTCGTCGGCCTCGACATCGGCACCGCCAAAGTGATGGTGGTGGTGGCCGAGGTGCTGCCCAACGGCGAACTCAAGCTCGCGGGCCTGGGAGTGGCACCGAGCAACGGCCTGAAGCGCGGCGTGGTGGTGAACATCGACGCCACGGTGCAGAGCATCCAGCAGGCCTTGAAGGAGGCCGAACTGATGGCCGACTGCAAGATCGGGCGGGTCTACACCGGCATCACCGGCAGCCACATCCGCGGCATCAACTCCAGCGGCATGGTGGCGGTCAAGGACAAGGAAGTCACGCCGGCCGACGTGGCCCGCGTGGTCGAGACCGCGCGCGCGATCAACATCTCGAGCGACCAGCGCCTGCTGCTGGTCGAGCCGCAGGAGTTCGTGATCGACGGCCAGGACGTCAAGGAGCCGATCGGGATGAGCGGCATGCGCCTGGAAGCCAAGGTGCACATCGTGACCGGCGCCCAGAGCGCGGCCGAGAACATCATCAAGTGCGTGCGCCGCTGCGGCCTGGAGGTCGACCAGCTGATGCTGAATCCGCTGGCCTCGAGCCAGGCGGTGCTGACCGAGGACGAGCGCGAACTGGGCGTGTGCCTGGTCGACATCGGCGCCGGCACCACCGACGTGGCGATCTTCACCAACGGCGCGATCCGCCACACCGCGGTGATCCCGATCGCGGGCGACCTGATCACCAGCGACATCGCGATGGCGCTGCGCACGCCGACCAAGGACGCCGAGGACATCAAGGTCGAGAACGGCTATGCCAAGCAGCTGCTGGCCGACCCCGACACGCAGGTCGAAGTGCCGGGCCTGGGCGACCGCGGCCCGCGCATGCTGAGCAAGCAGGCGCTGGCTGGCGTGATCGAGCCGCGCATCGAGGAGATCTTCTCGCTGGTGCAGCAGGTCATCCGCGAATCCGGTTACGAAGAAGTGCTGTCGTCGGGCATCGTGCTGACCGGCGGCAGCGCAGTGATGCCGGGCATGGTCGAACTGGGTGAGGACATCTTCCTCAAGCCAGTGCGGCGCGGCATTCCGAAATACGCGAGCGCACTGTCCGACATGGTGGCGCAGCCCCGTGCCGCGACCGTGATGGGTCTGCTCGAGGAAGCCCGCTTTGCCCGCATGCGCGGCTACAAGGTGGCCCAGAAAAACGGTTCCGTGAAGACGGCCTTCGGCCGCTTCAAGGACTTCATCGTAGGAAATTTCTGATGCACCCCCAGTCTTCGCGCACGGCGTGTCGCTTCGCCACCCCCCTTCCAGGGGGCAACACCAGCAGCCCGGCAAAGCCGGTTCTGCGGTGTTCCCCGCCTGTGGTGCGTCTTGCATCGAGGAGTGCAGTGGAATGACCCACTACCCCCTTTGGCTGGCGCGCGGAAGTCCCCCTCGTCATTTCAATGAGCGATGGCGACGCACCGGGCCGCCCTCATGACATGCATCCGGTGATCGACAAGAAAAAAATCCATTGAAACAACAGCAACTGCAGCAGCAAGAAATTAGGAGTTCCAAATGCCCATCGAAATGATCGAAATGGAAGAGTTCAACCAAGGCACGCAGATCAAGGTGATCGGCGTCGGCGGCGGCGGCGGCAACGCGGTCGCGCACATGATCGAGCGCGGCGTGCAGGGCGTGCAGTTCTCCTGCGCGAACACCGATGCCCAGGCGCTGTCGCGCAGCAACGCGCCCAAGCTGATCCAGCTGGGCAACAACGGCCTGGGCGCAGGCGGCAAGCCGGACAAGGGCCGTGAAGCGGCCGAGTTGGCGGTGGACGAAATCCGCGCGGCCATCGACGGCGCGCACATGCTGTTCATCACCGCTGGCATGGGCGGCGGCACCGGCACCGGCGCGGCCCCCGTGATCGCGCGCATCGCCAAGGAGATGGGCATCCTGACCGTCGGCGTGGTGACCAAGCCCTTCGACTGGGAAGGCGGCAAGCGCATGACCAATGCCGACAGCGGCCTGGCCGAGCTCGAAGCCAACGTCGACTCGCTGATCGTGATCCTGAACGAGAAGCTGCTCGAAGTGCTGGGCGAGGACGTGACGCAGGCCGAAGCCTTCGCGCACGCCAACGACGTGCTGAAGAACGCCGTGGGCGGCATCTCGGAAATCATCAACGAGTACGGCGGCGTGAACGTCGACTTCGAAGACGTGCGCACCGTGATGGGCGAACCCGGCAAGGCCATGATGGGCACGGCTGCGGCCAGCGGCCCAGACCGTGCGCGCATCGCCGCCGAACAGGCCGTGGCCTGCCCGCTGCTCGAAGGCATCGACCTGTCGGGCGCCAAGGGCGTGCTGGTGCTGGTGACGGCCTCGAAGGGCTCGCTGAAGCTGTCGGAATCGAAGCTGGCGATGAACACCATCCGCGCCTACGCCTCGCCCGACGCGCATGTGATCTACGGCGCCGCCTACGACGAGAACCTGGGCGACGAGATGCGCGTGACGGTGGTCGCCACCGGTCTGTCGCGGGTCGATGCACGCCGCCAGGCGCCGTTGCTGGAAGTCATCCGTACCGGCACCGACAACATCCCGTTCAACGTGCCGACCATGGGTGGCATGGGCCACGCCGGCGCGCACGGCCAGCCCAACTACGAAGGCATGGCGGTGCCCAGCGTGTGGCGCACCAACCGCACGATGGCCGCGGCCAAGGTCGACGCGCTGTCCTCGGGCGGCATGGACGATTTCGAGATCCCGGCGTTCCTGCGCAGGCAGGCTGATTGATGGGTGTGAAGCTGCTGCGCGACCCGATCTCGCACCTGTGCTGCTCGCCGTACCTGAGTACGGCTGCGCTGCTCGGCGTGAGCTCGGGCCGCTCGCGACGCTTCCCATCCCATCAATCCCGTTGGCTATGGGCAAGATAGTCTGGAGCGTGGCCCGCGGGGAACGGCGCGCTCTTAAAATCACGTCCGTGCTGCAACAACGAACCCTCAAGTCCATCACCCGCGCCGTCGGCGTGGGGCTGCACAGCGGGCAGCGGGTCGAGCTCACGCTGCGGCCTTCGGCGCCAGACACGGGCATCGTGTTCCGCCGCGTCGACCTGCCCGAACCTGTTTCCATTCCGATGACGGCCGAGGCCGTCACCGACACGCGCCTCGCGTCGACCGTCTCCAACGGCGGCGCCAAGGTGCAGACCATCGAGCACCTGATGTCGGCCTGCGCCGGCCTGGGCATCGACAACCTGCTCATCGACATCACGGCCGACGAGGTGCCGATCCTCGACGGCTCCGCTTCCTCTTTCGTGTTCCTGCTGCAAAGCGCGGGCATCGCGCTGCAGAACGCGCCGCGGCGCTTCATCAAGCTGCTGAAGCCGGTGGAAGTGCGCGAAGGCGAGGGCGCCAACGCCAAGTGGGCACGGCTGGAGCCGTACCACGGCTTCAAGCTGAGCTTCGAGATCGACTTCGACCACCGCGTGGTCGATTCGACCGGCCAACGGGTCGAATTCGACCTGGGTCTGGGTTCCTACAGCCGCGACATTGCGCGCGCGCGGACTTTCGGCTTCACCAAGGAAGTCGAGTACATGCGCAGCAAGGGCCTGGCGCTGGGCGGCGGGCTCGACAACGCGATCGTGATGGACGACACCAAGGTGCTGAACGTCGGCGGGCTGCGCTACGACGACGAGTTCGTGAAGCACAAGATCCTCGACGCGATGGGCGACCTCTACGTGGTCGGCCGTCCGCTGCTGGCCGCCTACAGCGCCTTCCGTTCGGGCCACGCGATGAACAACCAGTTGCTGCGCGAACTGCTCGCGCATCCCGACGCCTTCGAGATCGTCACCTTCGACGACGAGAAGCGCGCGCCGGCCGGCTTCGCCGAAGTCGCGCGCGCCTGGTAAGGCGCCAGCTCGAACACCCGATGCTGCTGTTCCGCTGGGCCATCCTCCTGCTGCTGCTGATTGCCGGCGTGTCCTTCGCGTTCTACGCGGGCACGGGGCAGATGAGGTACCGCCGCTTCGGCTGGATCGTGCTCAAGTGGACGATGCTCGCGGCCTTCGGCTTCTTCGCCGTGCTGATCGCAGAGCGCGTTGCCTAGGGCTTGTTAACGCTATTTCCGGGGTCGCGAAGGCAGGCCTTCCCGAAGGGTTGGCTGAGCCAGGGGCCGTCTGCGGCGTTGCCCACGCTTGCAAGGCCAAAGCCTTGCTGCGCGCGTGCGCCTTGCATCCAGCCCCTGGCTCAACCATCGCGATCCCCGGAAATAGCGTTAACAGGCCCTAGCGCGATCGGCCCTTCCGATAGGTGCCCGCATGGGTGGCCGACAGCGACGTCGCTTCAGCCAGCCGCGCCATCGAACGCCCCACTTGTGCATGGGTGATCGCGATGCCCAGCGCATCGGCCGCATCCGCGCCGGGCAGACCTGGCAGGTCAAGCAGTCGCTTCACCATCTCCTGCACCTGCGCCTTGGCGGCCTGACCGTGGCCCGCCACCGCTTTCTTCATCTGCAGCGCGGTGTACTCGGCCACCGTGAGCTTGCTGTTGACCAGGGACGTGATGCAGGCGCCGCGTGCCTGCCCCAGCAGCAAGGTCGACTGCGGGTTCACGTTGACGAAGATGATCTCGACCGCCGACGCATCCGGTTGGTAGCGCGCCACGATTTCGGCGATGCCGTCGAACAGCACCTTGAGGCGCGCGGGCAGGTTGCCGCTGCCCAGATGCTTGGTGCTGATGGTGCCGCTGGCCACGTAGCGCAGGGCATGGCCATCGGCATCCACCACGCCGAAGCCGGTGGTCTGCAGGCCGGGGTCGATGCCAAGAATACGCATCTCAGCGCGCTCCCGTTCCAGAAGCACCGCGGAACCGGCTCTGCCGGGCCGCTGGTGCTGCCCCCGGAAGGGGGGTGGCGAAGCGACACGCAGTGCGCAGAGACTGGGGGTGAGCCATCTAGACGCCGAAGTACCAGCGTACGGAGTGAAAGAAGATCGGCGCCGCGAAGCACAACGCATCGACCCGGTCGAGCAGGCCGTTGGCACCGGTCACGCCCACGCCCTTCGGGCCCCAGTTGGGGATGCCGCGGTCACGCTTGAGCGCCTTCATCACCAGGTGGCCCATCGAACCCGCGACGCAGGCGATCAGCGCCATGGCCAGTGCCTGGCCGAACTTGAAGGGCGTGATGAAGGACATCAGCGCACCCACCACGCTGGCGATCGCCATGCCCACGCCCCAGCTGGCCCAATTGAAGCTGCGGCTCACGTTGGGCGCGAAGGGCGCGCGGCCCAGCAGGCGCTGGAGACGGCCGCGCAGTCCGGCGGGGTGCGGCGCATCGGCCGGGAGCGGGGCGAACTGGCGCGCGATCAGGTGCTGCACCACCATGCAGGTCTGCACCACGAACACCAGGAAGAAGACCAGGAAGGCGCTCTTGCCTTCGTAACCCGGAAAGCTCAGCAGCAACAGCGCCGGCACATGGCTCATGCCGTAGACGCAGACCGTGATGCCCCACTGCAGCTTGGCGTTGCGTTCGAGGAAGTGGCTCGGGTCGTTGGCCAGTGCGCTCACGACCGGGATGGCGATGAAGACGTAGACCGGGATGAACACCGTGAACAGGTCGAAGCGCGCGGTGCCCACCAGCACGAACTGGATCGGCAGCACCACGAAGAAGGCCAGGATCAGGCTGCGGTGGTCGCCGCGGCGCGTGGGCGAGAGCGTGATGAACTCGCGCAGCGCGAAGAAGGAAATGATCGCGAACAGCACGGTCGCCACGCTCGGCCCGAGCGCCCAACCGATCCAGAACACGACCACCATGAACCAGGTGGTGCGCAGCAGCGCGCGGAAGTCGTTGAACTCGCGCAGCCAGGCCTCGCCGTGCGCGGCGTTGCGCCGTTCGCGGAAGCCGACCAGCAGGGTCACGATGCTGATCACGGTCAGCAGGCCGAACACGATCACGAAGAGTGCGGCCACCTGCTGGGTGGGCGTGAGATTGCGGAGAAAGGCGTTCATACGTTGCGCAGTGCGACCACCGCTTCGCGCGCGCGGTCCAGGAAGGTCCGGCGCTCTTCATCGGCGCCCAGCGCGATCGGCGCGCCGAAGGTCACCGAACACAGGATCGGCACCGGCACGATCTCGCCCTTGGGCATCACGCGCTGCACGTTGTCGATCCAGGCCGGCACCAGCACCACCTCGGGGAACATCTGGGCCAGCGTGAACAGGCCCGACTTGAACTTCTGCGGCTCGCCGGTGTGGCCGCGCGTGCCTTCGGGAAAGATGATGATCGAGTCGCCGCTCTGGAGCGCCTCGATCAGGGGCAGCAGCGGTGCCATCGGGTCGGGTGCGGGGGCGCCTTCCTCGGCCGGCGGCGGTGTGCCGCCGCGCTCCACGTAGATCGCGTTGAACACTTCGGTGGTGATCCAGCGCTTCATTGGCGTGTTGGCCCAGTAGTCGCGTGCCGCGATCGGCCGCGTGATGCTGCGCAGCTCTTCGGGCAATGCGGCCCAGATCATCACCAGGTCGAGGTGGCTCTGGTGGTTGGCGAAGTAGATGCGCTGCTCGGCCTTGGGCGGACAGCCCCACCAGCGCGCCTGCGCGCCCGTGAGCAGGCGCACCACGCCCAGCAAGACCCACCCCAGCAACTTCGCAGCAAACATGGAGGCGATGATACGGGGCATGACATTGCATTCCATCGACCGGCCCGCCTTCGCCTGGCGCCTCGATTCGCGCGCGGGCCTCGCAGCGGTGATCCTGTTCATCCTGCTCGCGCTGCTGGCCACCGTGGGCGCGCGCGCCGGCTGGCTGCGCAGCTTCTTCGGCGACGTGCTGGCCGTCGCGTGGCTCTACTTCGTGTTCAAGACCGTGGTGGCCGCGCGGCCCTGGCAGCTGGCGCTGGCGGCCTTCGGCAGCGGCTGCCTGCTGGAGCTCGGGCAATACCTCGCTAAGCTCTGGCACTGGCAGATTCCGAACCCGGTGCTGCGCATCCTGCTGGGCAGCACGCCCGACGGGCTCGACGTGCTGGCCTATGCGATCGGCGGTGCGGCGGTGTGGTGGACCGACGTGGCCCTCTCCAAAGGAAAGAACCGATGACCTGGCAGATCGATGCGGCGAAGGCCGCCGACATTCCCGCGCTGACCGACCTGATCCTCACGCACGGCCCCAACGTCTGGAATTGGCTGCCGCCCGACGAAGTGGCGGCCCACCTGGCGCAGATCGCGACCGGCGAGGTCGGTGCCGTGGTGGCGCGCGAGGGCGATGCGGTGCTGGGTGTGGTCACCTTCTGCCGCAGCACGCACTTCGCGCGCTACCAGTCCGAGGACCGGCGCGACGCGGTGCACGGCTACGTCTGCGAGGCCGCGGTGCACCGCGAGGGCGTGGGCCGCGGCATCGGCGCGGCCTTGCTCGAGGCGGCGCTGAGTGCCCTCGAGGCGCAGGGCCTGCGCGAGGTCTACATCGATCGCCATGAAGAGAACGCAGCCTCTGCCGGCATGATGCGCAAGGCCGGCTTCACCGTCATCGACACCTTCGCCGAGCCGGCGCGCCGGCCGCACGGCTCGGGCCGCACGGCCGTCTCGCGCATCGTGTTCGAACGCGGCTGACGCAGGCTCAGGGCAGCTCGGCCGCGGGCATGCGGGCCATGATGGTCGCAGCCCGGCCGCTCACGTAAGGCGAGCCCGGCCGGCGCTCGAAGAACTTGGGGCTGGGCAGCATCACCGCGAGCCGCGCCGCTTCGTTGGCGCTCAGGCGCGCGGCCGGCTTCTTGAAGTAGTGCTGCGCGGCGGCCTCGGCGCCGAACACGCCTTCGCCCCATTCGACGTTGTTGAGGTAGATCTCGAGGATGCGGCGCTTGCTCAGCAGAAATTCCAGCGTGGTCGCGAGCATCAGCTCCTGGCCCTTGCGCAGCAGCGTGCGCTCGCCGGACAGCAGCAGGTTCTTGGCCAGCTGTTGCGTGATGGTCGAACCCCCGCGGATCTTCGGCGCCGCGGGCTCCCTGCCGCGCGCGCGGGCCTGTGCGGCACGGCGGGCCGCGATCTCCTCGGCCTTGGCATTGCGCTGGCGCGCGCGTTCGATGGCTTCCCATTCGACGCCGTCGTGCGAGATGAAATCGGCATCCTCGCTGGCGATCACCGCGCGCTTGAGCGTGTCGGCGATGCGTTCGTAGGGCACCCACTCCTGCTGCCAGGCGCGCGATTCGCCCTTGGCGGCGTTGTCGCGGCCCGCGCTCGCGATGCGCCAGGCCTCGGAGCGCTGAAAGGTGGTCGATTGCGGGTCGATGGCCGCCATCAGCGCGATGCGGCCGATGAAGAAGAGCTGCAGCGCCAGGCCCGCGGCCGCGAGGCAGGCGATCAGGCGCAGGACTGCGCGCACGCCGCTCAGCCCTCGAGCTGCGCGCGCAGCTCGGTCAGCACCTGGGCCGATGGCGGCCGCACACCGCGCCAGATCGCGAAGGATTCGGCCGCCTGCTCGACCAGCATGCCCAGCCCGTCGCGCGGCACGGCGCCGTGGGCGCGGGCCCAGGCCATGAAGCCCGCGGCCGCCGGTCCGTACATCATGTCGACGGCCAGCGCACCCGGGCGCAGCACGCCGGCCGCGACCGGCACCGCATCGCCCGAGAGGCTCGACGCGGTTGCGTTGACCACGATGTCGAAGTCGCCCGGCACCGTGAGCAGTTCGTGCGCTTCGATCGCCGCGCCGTGCGACAGTGCGAGCGCCGCATGCCGCTGCACCAGCGCCACGGCCTTGGCCAGCGTGCGGTTGGCCAGCACGACGCGGCGGGCGCCCGCGTCCAGCAGCGGCCCGATCACGCCGGCCGCCGCGCCGCCGGCGCCGATCAGCAGCACCTCGCGGCCCGCGATCGCGACACCCGCGTTGCGCTGGATGTCGTTCACCAGGCCGACGCCGTCGGTGTTGTCGCCGTGCACGCCGTCGTCGCGAAAGCTCAGCGTGTTGACGGCCTGGGCCAGCGCCGCGCGCGGGCTCACATGCTGTGCCACCGCGCCGGCATCGAACTTGAAGGGCACGGTCACGTTGCAGCCGCGGGCCGTGCCTTCGGGGTCGGCGCGGAAGGCCGCGATGCCTTGGGCGAAGCCGTCGATCTCGATCTGGCGGCGGCCGTAGGCCAGGGACTGGCCGGTGAGTTCGGCAAAGCGGGCGTGAATCCACGGCGAGCGGCTGTGCGCGACCGGGTTGCCCATGACGCAGTAGAGGTCCATGGTCTCAGGGTTGGCGCGCGGACAGCTGTGTTTCCAGCGTCTCGTCGCGGGTGAAGCGGAAGCGCGAGGGCAGCACGATCTGGTCGGCCTGGCGCCGCATCGCGTCGCTGAAGCGGCCGAAGCTGCCGATGCTGCGCACGATGGCCTGGGCCCGGCGGTCGAGCGCGAGGTTGCCCGAGGTCTGGACGATCTCGGTGCCGAGCACGCCGCCGTCGAAGTTGACGGTGACCAGCATCGTGAGTTCGCCGTAGAGCTTGCGGCCGGCGACCTCGGGAAAGTTCTCGGTACCGCGCGACTCGATGCGACGGCGCAGCGCGTCGACGTACACCGCGTAGGCTTCTTCGCGCGTCGAGGGGCTGATGTAGCGCTTCTTGGGGCGCGCGTTCTCCTCGTTCACGCGGCGCTCGATTTCCGCCAGCAGGTTGAGCAGTTGCCGGCGTTTCTCTTCCTGCGCCGCGGCGTCGTTCGGCTGGCCCGTCTGGCGCGGGTCGAGCGCGGGCATGGCCGCGAGCTGCTGCTTGATCTGCGCCAGCAGCAGTTGCTGCTGCGCCTGCATCGCCTCGACCTTGCGTTCGGCATCTTCCGTCGCATCGCCGACGGCGGTGAAGGTCGAGGGGGGCAGGGGGCTGGTGGCGCGACCGCGTTCGAGGTCGCCGCCACCGGCCATCGATTTCTGGGCGATGGCCATGGCCTTGTCGGGCCGCTCCTGCGTGGCGGCGTTGACCAGGATCACCTCGAGCGGCGTGTCGCGGAACACGCGGTTCACGGCCTCGGGATCGATGAAGCGCACCGTGAGCAGCGCGGCGTGGGCCAGAACCGACAGGCCCAGCGCGATCTGCAGGGTGCTCAGGTCTTTCAGGTTCATCGGGCTTGCGTCGGCGGCGCGGCTCAGGCGGGCGTGGTGTCCGTGCCGGCCTCGCTGTCGCTCAGGTCGACCGCGATGGCGATCGGTCCGGCCACTTCCTCGTCGTCGTCGCCTGCGCCTTCGTCCAGCGCGGCGTCATCGACCGGCGCATCGAGGCGTTCGAGCACGGTGCCGTGCACGTCGAGCGCGATCTCGTCGATCTCGCCCAGCTTCACGCGCAGGTGCGCGCCGCGTTCCTGCTGCCCGGCCACCGGGAACACCAGCGGCAGCGTGTCGGCCCGCACCAGCGCGCCGTTGGGCAGGTCCTTGATCACCGTGGCGGTGAGCTCGGTGATGCCCTGCTGCGCCAGGTACTTGAGCGTCCAGAAGCGTTCCATGCCGCCCTGGTAGGCGTTGTAGGTACTGTAGGCAGCATCGAAACCCGAGAGGATGGAGAACAGGTCGGCATCCTTGGGCTTGAAGGGCGCGGCCAGCGCGGCGGTCTTGCCGTGACGCGCCGCGGCGATGATCTGCCACTGGTTCACCAGATCGGTGTAGCGGCGCAGCGGCGAGGTGCTCCAGGCGTAGCTCTTCACGCCCAGGCCGGCGTGGGGCAGTGCGCGCGTGCCCATGCGCACCTTGATGCCGGGCGCGAGACTCGCCTGGCTGCGGTAGAGGCCGGGCACGCCCAGCTCGCCCAGCCAGCCGCCCCAGCTGCTGTTGGCCAGGATCATGGCCTCGGAGACGATCAGGTCGAGCGGCGCGCCGCGCTGGCGGGTGCTGATCTGCACCTGCTCGCTGCCCTCGGGCTCACCCTCGTTTCCGACAAGCCGGAAGTTGTAGTCGGGCCGGTTGAAGTTCTCCGGCTTGCCGCGCACCACCTCGCGCTGCGCTTTCAGCGTCTTGGCCAGGCGGAACAGGAACATCAGCGGATCGCGCAGCGTCGTGACGATGGCGGGCGCGTCGGTGCCGGGCACCGAGGCGTCTTCGAGCCAGGCCTGGGTGATCACGCTGTCGAGCTGGTCGTGGCGCAGGTTGGCGACGATCGGCACGCGCTCGATCTTCGTCTCGGTGCCCTGCAGTTCGAGCGTGGCCTCGTCGTAGCGCGCATAGAGCGACACGGCCGGGCGGTCGCCGCCATCGAGCAGCGTGTAGGTCTGCACCACCGCGTCGGGCAGCATCGTGATCTTGTGGCCCGGCATGTAGACCGTGGACATGCGCGCACGCGCCACCTGGTCGAGCGCACTGCCCGGCGCAAAGGCCAGGCCGGGCGCCGCGATGTGCACGCCGACCGTGACGGTGCCCGTGCCCAGGCCCTGCACCGACAGCGCATCGTCGATCTCGGTGGTCTGCGAATCGTCGATCGAGAAGGCCTGCACGCCTTCGGCCAGCGGCAGGTCGTCGGCGATCGGCGGCGCCGCGAGCGCGGGGAAGGCCGTGCCCTTGGGGAAGTTCTCGAACAGGAAGCGCTTCCAGTGGAACTGGTAGGCGGAATCGATGGCGCCCGCGCGCTCGAGCAGTTCGAGCGGGGCGCGCTGCGCGGTGCGCGAGGCCTCGACCACTGCCTTGTATTCGGGCGCGTTCTTGTCGGGTTTGAACAGGATCTTGTAGAGCTGCTCGCGCACCGGCGCCGGGCATTCGCCGGCGACCAGCTGCGTCGCCCATTCGGCGATCTGGGCCAGCACCTGCTTCTTCTTCTCGATCGCGGCCAGCGCCTGCTGGACGATCTCGGCCGGCGCCTTCTTGAAGCGGCCTTTGCCGGCGCGCCGGAAGTAGTGGGGCGCCTCGAACAACGCGAACAGCGCAGCGGCCTGCTGGGCCTGGGTCGGGTTGGACTGGAAGTACTCGGCCGCAAGGTCGGCAAAGCCGAACTCGCCCTCGGCCGCGAACTCCCACGCCAGATCCAGGTCCATGGTGGCGGCCAGCGCGCGTGCCTCGACGATCAGCTCGGCCGGGGCCGGTTTCTCGAAACGCAGCACGATGTGGGCGCTCTTGACCTTGAGCCGCTTGCCGGTGTCGAGCTCGACCTGCGCCGACGCTTCGGCCTCCGACAAAACGCGGCCGCCGAGGTACTTTCCGGCTTCTTCGAACAATACAAACATGGGCGAGATTGTCCCACGCGGCCCCGGCGCCGGCGCCGGGGCCGGGATCAGCAGGGGTGGACGAAGTGCATCACGTCGTCGAGGTGCTTCGTGGCGAAGTCCGACAGCGCATGGTCGCAGCCCTCGAGCAGCCGGATCCGGCTGCCCGGGTAGCGGGCGGACATCTCGCGCCAATCGAGCACCTCATCGCCCTTGGCGAGGATGGCGAACACCCGTTCCGGGTGCGGCAGCGCGCCCACCTCGAGCGCCCGCAGTTCGTCGATGAATTCGGCGCGGAAGAAGAAATGCTGCTGTGGGTCGTGCCAGGCCGTCTGCTCGCCGATGTACCGGGCCAGGTCGCGCGCTGGGTCGACGGCCGGGTTCAGCAGCACCGCACGGCAGCGCGTCGTGGTCGCCACGCAGGTCGCATAGAAGCCGCCGAGCGACGAGCCGATGACCGCCATCGATTCGCGGGGCCAGTCGGCTATGCCCCGCATCACCTCGTCCATGGCCTCGCGCGGCGACGGCGGCAGCTGCGGGCACCACCACTGGACGTCGGGGTGGCGTTGCTGCACGCGCTCTGCCACCAGCCGTGCCTTCATGGACTGCGGCGAGGAGCGGAAACCGTGCAGGTAGAGGAGGTGGGTGACAGGACGCTGTGGCATGCGAGTGGGGGCTGTCGACGGTCGCGACGGGCCCGCGGAGTAGGGCCATCGATTCTGCAAGAAAGAAGGCTCCGAGGATTCCGTCGCTTTCGCGGCTTATGCTCGACGACTATGCAAACCGAGGTCCATGCGCCGGACGCCGGGCGCCCGTTCGGTGTTCTGGTGGTAGAGGATGACGAGAGCACGCGCGCCTTCTTCGAGCGCAGCGTGCGCGCCTGTCCGCGGCTGCGCTGGCTGGACGGGGTGGGCACGGTGCGCGAGGCGCTGGCCTGGCTGGCGGCGACGCCCGAAGCCCCCGATGTGCTGCTGTCGGACCTGGGCCTGCCCGACGGCAGCGGGCTGGAAGTGATCCGGGCCGCGGTCGCGCGCTTTCCCCGATGCGAGCCGCTGGTCATTTCCGTGTTCGGTGACGAAGACAGCGTGCTGGCCAGCATCGAGGCCGGTGCCCTCGGCTACCTGCACAAGGATGCCCCGCCCGAAGACATCGCGCAGACCGTCCTGGAGATGAAGGCCGGCGCCTCGCCGATCTCACCCATGATTGCGCGCCGCGTGCTGGCCAAGTACCGCAGCCTGAAGTCCGAAGCCAGCGGTGCCGCCGCCGTGCGCGCTGCGCCGCCGGCTCCGGTCACGCCCACGCCGCCCACGCTGCTGTCGGGACGCGAGCAGGAGGTGCTGACGCTGATCGCGCGGGGTTTTTCCTACGCCGAGATCGCGCGGCTCAAATCCCTGAGCGTGCACACCGTGCAGACCCACATCAAGAGTCTCTACGGGAAGCTGGCCGTGCACTCCAAGAACGAGGCGGTGTTCGAAGCGACGCGGCTGGGCCTGCTGCGCCATCCGGGCTGAGCGGTTGAGAAACGGGTTGGCGCTTCCGGGTTCCGCACCCGCGTCCTGACCGCTACAGGATCCGGTTGAACCAGAACAGCGACAACCCGGCCGACAGGAAGGCCAGCAGCGCCGCACCCAGCGCGAACAGCGCGGAGATCTCGGTTTCCTTCTTCTCCACCGTGAGGCGCGAGCTCAGCGTGTTGTAGACCTTCTTCAGGTCGGCCGCGGTGCCCGCATAAAAGTACTCGCCCTGGGTCTTGTTGGCGATCGCCTTGAGCGTTTCCTCGTCGAGCCGCACGCGCATCGACCAGCCTTCGAAACCGATGGTTTCACCGTCGACGGTGCCGATTCCCACGGTGTAGACACGCACGCCGCGGTCCGACGCGACCTTGGCTGCCTCGAGCGGATCGACGCCCGTGGTGCGCTGGCCATCGGTCAGCATGATCACCGCCGCCGAGGTGTAGGAGCCGGGTGCGACCGGCACGAAGTCCTTGGGCGGGACCTTGCCGGCCTGCTCGATCGGTACGCCGCGCTGCCGGCTTTGCGGATCGAAGTTGGCGATGTCGATGCCGGCGTTGGGAAACAGCGTGGCGAGCGAGACCACGATGGCGTTGCCGGTCGCGGTGGCGCGCTGCAGCTGGAAGGCATCGATGGCGGTGACGAGGTCGTCGCGGTTGGTGGTCGGCAACTGGGCCACCTGCGCGCTGCCCGCGAAGGCCACGATGCCGACCTTCACGGTGCGCGGCAGGTCCTTGAGGAAGCCCTTGGCCGCGTCCTGCGCAGCCACCAGCCGGTTGGGCTGCACGTCGGTGGCGCGCATGCTGCCCGACACGTCCATCGCGAGGATGATGGTCTGCTGGTTCGACGGCAGCACCACCACCGCCATCGGCCGCGCCGCGGCGATCAGCATCGCGGCCATGGCCAGCAGGAACAGCAGCGGCGGGATGTGGCGCCGCACGGTCTGGCCGACGCCCATGGCTTCGCGCACGATCGAGAGGCTGGCATAGCGTAGCGCGAGCTTCTTCTTGCGGCGCATCAGCCAGACATAGAGCAGCACCAGCAGCGGCAATGCCGCCAGCAGCCAGAGGAACTGGGGCCACAGGAAGCTCATGGGGCGGCACTCCGGTTTGGCATCGGTGTCATGCGGTGGCTGCCTTCAAGGGTCGGGCTGCGCTGCCGGCGCGCACGCGGCGCTTGCGCAGTTCGGCAAAGCGCAGGATGGCTGCGGCGAGGTCGTCGTCGGTCGAGAGTTCGAGCGCATCGACGCCGGCCTTGGCCAGCGCCGTGCGCAGCGTGTCTTCGCGCTCGGCCGCGATGCGCGCGAAGCGTCGGCGAAAGCCTGCATCGTGCGTGTCGACCCAAAGCTGCTCGCCGGTCTCGGCGTCGCGCAGCGGCACCAGGCCGAGATCGGGCAGCGCGAGTTCGAGCGGGTCGAACAGGCGCACCGCGACGACTTCATGGCGCTGTGCCAGGCGCGCCAGTGGCTTCTCCCAGCCCGGCTCGCTGAGGAAATCGGACACCACGAACACCGTGGCGCGCCGCGGCATCAGCACCGCGGCCGACTGCAGCAGGTCGGCCAGCCGGGTCATGCCCTGCGTCGTCCTGTCTTCGGCGGCGCGGCGCTCCATCGCATGCAGCAGGTGCAACACGTGGCGGCGCCCGCTGCGTGGCGGGATCACGGCCTCGAGATCGCTGCCGTAGACCAGCGCGCCGACCCGGTTGCCATGGCGCGTGAGCAGGCGCGCCAGCACGCCCACGAAGCCGGCCGAGATCTCGCGCTTGGCCCGCACGCCCGAGCCGAAGTCGACCGAGCGGCTCAGGTCGAGCACGAACCAGGCGGCCATCTCGCGGTCTTCGGTGAACACCCGCACATGCGGCGTCTGCAGCCGCGCGGTGACGTTCCAGTCGATGTGGCGCACGTCGTCGTGCAGCTGGTACTCGCGCAGGTCGGCCAGGTCGAGCCCGGTGCCGCGCATCAGCGTGCGGTAGTTGCCCTGCAGCAGGCCGTCGAGCCGGCGGATCACCGTCCATTCGAGCCGGCGCAGCAGGCGCTCGGCGGCACCCGCGGCCGACTCGGCCGCAACGGCCAACTGTGCGTCGTTCGCGGCGCGCGTCCGCTTACCGGGCCACCAGCTTTTCATGGTCATTCCAGAACACCGCGGAACCGGCTCTGCCGGGCCGCGGGTGTTGCCCCCTCGAGGGGGGGGCGGCTACACGAAGTGAGCCGCATCGGGGGTGGGGCCTGTTCATGCCACCAGTCTTTCATGTTCGAGCGGTTTGGGGGGCGCGGGGATGGCACGCATGATCTTGTCGATCAGCCCGTCGGGTGTGAGGCCCTCCGACAGGCCTTCGTACGACAGCGTGACGCGGTGGCGCAGCACATCGGGCACCAGCGCCGTCATGTCCTCGGGCAGCGCATAGCTGCGGCCGCGCAGCATCGCGAGCGCGCGAGCGCCCTCGGTGAGGTTGATGGTGGCGCGCGGGCTGGCACCGAAGGTGATGAAGCGGCGCAGATCCTTCAGACCGTGCTTCTCCGGGTTGCGCGTGGCCGAGACCAGCTTCACCGCGTACTGGATCAGCGAAGGGTCGACGTAGACGCGGCGGGCCTCGGCCTGCAGCGCCGCGAGCTGCTCGGTGGTGGCCACCGCCGCGACCTCCACCGGCGGGCCGATCACGCGCTGCACGATCACGAACTCTTCCTCGTCGCTCGGGTAGTCGACCAGCACCTTCATCATGAAGCGGTCGACCTGGGCCTCGGGCAGCGGGTAGGTGCCCTCGGTCTCGATCGGGTTCTGCGTGGCCATCACGAGGAAGGGGCGCGGCACCTTGTGCGTCTCGCCCGCGATCGTGACCTGCCGCTCCTGCATCACCTCGAGCAGCGCGCTCTGCACCTTGGCCGGTGCGCGGTTGATTTCGTCGGCCAGCAGCAGGTTGGCGAACACCGGGCCCAGCGAGGTGCTGAACTCGCCCGTCTTCTGGTTGTAGATGCGCGTGCCCACCAGGTCGGCCGGCACCAGGTCGGGCGTGAACTGGATGCGCTTGAACTGGCCCCGCACCGTGTCGGCCAGCGTCTTGATGGTGAGCGTCTTGGCCAGCCCGGGCACGCCTTCGACCAGCAGGTGCCCGCCGGCGAGCATCGCGACCATCACGCGTTCGAGAAAGCGGTCCTGCCCGACCACGACGCGCTTGACCTCGTAGAGGATCTGCTCCATCAGCTCGGCGGTGGCAGGCGGATTCGACGTCTGCGGGGTCTCTTGGCTCATGCGACGGCTTTCGTGAGAAGGGTGGAAGAGGGCGTCAGAACGGCGGCGAGCCGATCGCCGAGGCCGCGTTCTCGATCGGCACGGCGAAGCCGATGCCGATGAAGGTGCGCTGCTGGGTCGGGTTGAGGATGGCGGTGACGATGCCGACCACCTGGCCTTCCATGTTCACCAACGGTCCGCCCGAGTTGCCGGGGTTGGCCGCGGCATCGAACTGGATCAGGTTGCCCAGCTCCTGCTTGCCCTCCGGCGAGCGGAAGGAACGCTTGAGGCCCGACACCACGCCGGCCGACACCGAGGGACCGATGCCGAAGGGGAAGCCGACCGCGACGACCTGGTCGCCCGACTGGAGATTGGCGGTGGAAGCCAGCGTCGCGGGGATCAGGTCGTCGGGAATCTTGCGGGCCTGCAGCACGGCCAGGTCGTTCTCGGGCTGGACGCCGGTGAGGGTGGCGACGGCTTCCAGGCCGTCGGCAAAGGTGACCTTGATGGTCTGGGCGCCGGCCACCACGTGGAGGTTGGTGAGGATCACGCCCTTGTCGACGATCACCACGCCGGTGCCGACGCCGCGCTCGACTTCGCCGGGCGGCCCGTCGGCCTCGGGCGGCTTGCCGCGTGCCAGGTTGCGACCGCGTTTCTCGGTCTTGGCCTCGGGTGAACTGCGCTCGGGGCCGTAACCCACCACGCGCACGATCGACGGCTGCACGGTGGCGGCCGCACGGGCCGCGGGCGAGGGCAGCGTGGCCGTCTGCAGCGTGCGCAGCACGGCGGCATCGATGTCCTTCTGGGTCAGCGTGTGGGCGGCCTGCCGCGGCCAGAGCGCCGCGCCGCCGGCGCCGAGGGCCAGGATCAGTGCCAGCAGGGCACCGAAAGCGCGCCGGCCCGGCTGCCAGCGCGCTTCGGACGCTGCCGGCGCGGGGGGGGCGAGGTCCGGTGCTTCGGCCGCAGGCACCTCGGCGTCCTTCGACGCCTGCGGCGAGCGGCTGTAGAGTGCAGTCCTGCGCATCGGCACCTCCGGCAAAGAGTGACCTGGGAAGGAAATCACGGTAGCACGCTTTGTGGCCCTTTGCATGCATTCGGGCATCATGAAGCGATGGCCGCCTTCATCGATACACACTGTCACCTGGACGCCCCCGAGTTCGGCGATGAAATGCCCGTTGTCCGCGCCCGCGCCGCGGCGGCCGGCGTGGCGCTGTGCGTCATTCCCGCGGTGGCAGCCTTCAATTTCGAGACCGTATGCAGCCTGGCACACACGCAAGGCGATGCTTACGCGTTGGGCATCCATCCGCTGTTCACCGGCGACGCGCGCGAGGGCGACCTGGCGACCCTGGCGGCCGCACTCGAGGCGAACCGCGCCGACCCGCGCCTGGTGGCGCTGGGAGAGATCGGACTGGACGGTTTCGTCCCCGGCCTGGATTGGGCCAGGCAGGAGCATTTCTTCCGGGCGCAGTTGCAACTGGCCCGCCAGCACGATCTGCCGGTGCTCATCCATGTGCGGCGCTCGGTCGACAAGGTGCTCAAGCATCTGCGTGAGGTCGGGGCCGGCCGGCCCTGGCGCGGCATTGCCCATGCCTTCAACGGCAGCGCGCAGCAGGCGCAGGCCTGTCTCGACCTGGGCCTCAAGCTGGGCTTTGGCGGCACGCTGACCTTCGATCGTGCCTTGCAGGTACGTCGCCTGGCCGCGACGCTGCCGCTGGAGGCAATCGTGATGGAAACCGATGCGCCCGACATCCAGCCGCATTGGCTCTACCGCACGCGAGAAGAGCGCGAGGCCGGCGCGCCCCAGGGCCGCAACGAGCCGGCCGAGCTGCCGCGCATCGCTCAGGCACTGGCGCAACTGCGCGGGATTTCAATGGAGGCACTGGCCGAAGCCACCACCCGCAATGCGCTGGAGGCGATGCCCCGTCTGCGCGCGCTGACGGCCCTGTCAGCCTCTGGTCAGGTTGGGCTGTAGGCGCGCGGCCTGAATTCCGTTTCGACGATGACGCGCTGTGTTTTTGCTGTCATCCTGACGGTCATGTCGATCGTTGTTCGATCAGTGCGGCCCGTCCGTGACTACAACACTTCAAGGAGAACCTTTCATGACCTCGTCTTTCATCCGTACCGTTCCTGCCATCCTCGCGCTGGGCATCGCGTCCATCGGTTTTTCCGCCATGGCACAGCAGCCTGCACCGGCGACCACCACGATGGCGCCAGCCGCCGCACCCGAACCGACCGTGGTCGACAAGGCCAAGACCGGCACCCAGAAAGCCTACAAGGCCACCAAGCGCACCGCCAAGAAGGCCGGCCATGCGACCAGCAATGCCGCCAAGAAGACCGGTAACGCCGTTGCCGGTGTCGGCCACAAGGCGGCCGACGGCATGCGCAGCGCCGGCCACAAGATCGGCGAGAAGATCCCTGGCACCGCCGAGAATGCAGCCGCCAAGCCCTGAGCGCCCGAGCGGCGACAGCCGCAACGGCCCCAGCGAAAACCCGCCTCGGCGGGTTTTTTCTCGTGGGGCCGGCGAAGGTCCGAAGCTCGAAGGGCTGGCGCCGATCGTGTCGCCCGGCGTCGTGGTGCTGGTGCTCGGCAGCTTCCCGGGCGCGCGTTCGCTGGCGGAGGGGCGCTACTATGCCCACCCGCAAAACCAATTCTGGAAGATCTTGCAAGCCCTCTGGCCCTCCAGCCCGCTGCCGCCCGGCACGGCTCCCTCCGAACGCGCCGACTGGCTGCTCGAACGCGGTCTCGGCGTCTGGGACGTCTACAGCACCTGTGCCCGCGAGGGCAGTCTCGACGCCTCGATCCGCGACGCGGTACTCAACGATTTCGCCGGCCTCGACCTGCCGCGCCTGGCCGCCGTGGCGCACAACGGTGCCGAGAGCTTCCGCCATGCGCCGAAGGTGGTCGAGGCGCTGCGCGCCGGCGGCCATGGCCAGCTGCCGGCCTACAGGCTGCCCTCGACCAGCCCGGCCCATGCGGCCTGGTCCTTCGGGCGCAAGCGCGACGCCTGGCGCGACGTGTTCGCACGGCACGGGCTGGTGGCCTGATGGCCGCGCGCAAACCGGCCTTGCCCGAGGTCAACTTTTCCGATTGGGGCGACATCCGTTATCTGCACCTGGGCACCGAATGGGTCCAGGGCTCGATGAAGATCGATGCGCCCTTCGAGATCGAGCTCGAGTACGTGCAGCGCATGATGGCCTGGCTGCTGTTCGTCGAGCCTTCGAGCGTGATGAGCCGCCATGCGATGCAGCTGGGCCTGGGCGCAGCCACGCTGACCAAGTTCAGCCGCAAGCAGCTGCGCATGCGCACCACCGCGATCGAACTCAACCCGCAGGTGGTCGCGGCCTGCCGCGGCTGGTTCAAGCTGCCGGCCGACGATGCCAAGCTCACCGTGGTGCTGGCCGATGCGGGCCTCGAGATCCAGAAGTCCACGTGGCACGGCACGGTCGATGCGCTGCAGGTCGACCTCTATGACCACGAGGCCGCGGCACCGGTGCTCGACAGCGAAACCTTCTATGCCGATTGCCGCGCGCTACTCACCGAAGACGGCGCGATGACGGTCAACCTGTTCGGCCGTTCGTCGAGCTACGAGCGCAGCCTGGAAAAGATCGCCGCGGTCTTCGGCGCCGACGCGGTGTGGGCCTTCAAGCCCACGCGCGAGGGCAACACCGTGGTGCTGGCCCAGCGCACGCCGAGCCGGCCCGCGCGCGGCGTGCTTGCCGAGCGTGCGCAAACCATCCAGACTCGCTGGGGCCTGCCGGCTCCCAAGTGGCTGCGGGTCTTCAAAACCATGTCATGAATGCCGTCTCGCCGCCCGTGCCCCAGCCTGCATCCTCGCGCCACGAAGGTCCGCTCGACCTGCGCCTGCTGATCGGCTGGCTGGCCACCGACGGCGTGATCTCGCCGCATGAGGCGCAGCGCACCATCGCGCGCTGCGCCCAGGCCGAGAGCCGGCAGGCGCCACTGGTGCGCCTGGCCAACGTGGCGATGACGCGCGAGCGCGACGGCAAGCCGCTCGACCTCGAGATGCTCACCGAATGGCTGGCCGGCCGTGCCGGGCTCAGCTATCTGCGCATCGATCCGCTCAAGGTCGACGTGGGCAAGGTGGCCGACACCATGAGCGCGGCCTACGCCGAGCGCCACAAGGTGCTGCCGGTGCAGGTCACGCCCCATGAAGTGGTGGTGGCCACGGCCGAGCCTTTCCTCGTCGACTGGGTGTCCGAGGTCGAGCGCCAGTCGAAGCGCGCGGTGCGTCGCGTGGTCGCCAACCCGACCGACATCCAGCGCTACACCGCCGAGTTCTTCGCGCTCGCCAAGTCGGTGCGCGCGGCGCAGAAGGCCGGCGGCAATGCCGGTGGCGCGAGCTTCGAGCAGCTGGTCGAGCTGGGCAAGAGCAACAAGCAGCTCGACGCCAACGACCAGAGCGTGGTGCAGGTGGTCGACTGGCTCTGGCAGTACGCCTTCGATCAGCGCGCCAGCGACATCCACCTCGAGCCGCGGCGCGACCAGGGCGTGATCCGCTTCCGCATCGACGGCGTGCTGCACCCGGCCTACCAGATGCCGATGGGCGTGATGAATGCGATGGTCGCGCGCATCAAGCTGCTGGGCCGCATGGACCTGGTCGAGAAGCGGCGCCCGCTCGACGGCCGCATCAAGACCCGCAACATGCGCGGCGACGAGGTCGAGATGCGGCTGTCGACGTTGCCCACGGCTTTCGGCGAGAAGATGGTGATGCGCATCTTCGACCCCGACACCGCGGTCAAGGACCTCGACGCGCTGGGCTTCGCGCAGCACGACGCCAAGCGCTGGGAGCAGCTCGTCACGCGGCCGCACGGCATCATCCTCGTGACCGGGCCCACGGGTTCGGGCAAGACCACGACGCTGTACTCCACGCTCAAGCGCGTGGCGACCGAGCAGGTCAACGTGAGCACCATCGAGGACCCGATCGAGATGATCGAGCCTTCGTTCAACCAGACGCAGGTGCAGCCGCAGCTCGACTTCGGCTTCACCGAGGGGCTGCGCGCGCTGATGCGCCAGGACCCGGACATCATCATGGTCGGCGAGATCCGCGACCTCGCCACCGCCGAGATGGCGGTGCAGTCGGCCCTCACCGGCCACCTGGTCTTCAGCACGCTGCACACCAACGATGCGCCCAGCGCCATCACGCGGCTGATGGAGCTCGGCGTGCCTTCGTACCTGATCAATGCCGTGATGCTGGGCGTGCTCGCGCAGCGCCTGGTGCGCACGCTGTGCCCGCTGTGCAAGCAGCCCGACGAATCGGTCACGCGCGAGAAGCTCGCGGCCTTCGTGGCGCCCTGGCAGATCACCGGCTCGGTGCGCGCCTACAAGCCGATGGGCTGTGTCGATTGCCGCATGACCGGCTACATGGGCCGCATGGGCCTGTACGAGTTGCTGAGCGTCAGCGAAGACTTCAAAGCCCGCGTCACCAAGGAACCCAGCCTGCTCGCCCTGCGCCGCCAGGCCGTGACCGACGGCATGCGCCCGCTGCGCCTCGCCGGCGCCCTGCGCGTGGCCGAAGGCGTGACCACGATCGAGGAAGTGCTGAGCGCCACGCCGCCCCTCGAATAGCGCGCGGCTTCCCTGCTCCTATTCCAGGGACACCGCGGAACCGGCTTCGCCGGGCCGCAGGTGTCGCCCCCTTGGGGGAAGGCGCCCGCGACACGAAGTGCGCGAAGCCCTCGGGGGTAACCCTATGTGCTTCCTAGGTGGAATCCACATCGACCTGACCGGACGCTGACCAGACAATCTCCCGTTCGATTTGTTCGAGGAGACTGTTCGTGAAAATCAAAAGTCAACGCGACTTTTTTGCAGGGCTGATGTTCGCCATCGTGGGCGTCGCCTTCGCATGGGGTGCATCGACCTACAACGTCGGCAGCGGCGCCCGCATGGGCCCGGGCTACTTCCCGCTGATGCTGGGCATCGTCATGGCCTTCATCGGCTTGGGCATCATGTTCACCGGCCTGACGGTCGAAACCGAAGACGGTGAAAAGATCGGCAAGTGGGCCTGGAAGCAGGTGGTCTACATCATCGGCGCCAACCTGGCCTTCGGCATCCTGCTCGGCGGCCTGCCGAGCCTCGGTGTCCCGGCCATGGGCATGATCATCGCGATCTACGCCCTGGTGATCATCGCCAGCCTGGCCGGCAACGAGTTCGATTTCAAGAAGGTGCTGATCCTTGCGACCGTGCTCGCCGTCGGCAGCTACTGTGCATTCATCTGGGCGCTCAAGCTGCAGATCCAGGTCTGGCCGACCTTCATCACGGGTTGAGGAATAGAAAATGGATCTGGTAAACAACCTCTCGATCGGCTTCGGCGTCGCGTTCACCTTCACGAACCTGCTGTACTGCCTGGTCGGCTGCATTCTCGGCACGCTGATCGGCGTGCTTCCCGGCATCGGCCCGGTCGCGACCATCGCGATGCTGCTGCCCGCCACCTATGCGCTGCCGCCCGTGTCGGCGCTGATCATGCTGGCCGGCATCTACTACGGTGCCCAGTACGGCGGCTCCACCACCGCCATCCTGGTCAACCTGCCGGGCGAATCGTCCTCTGTGGTGACCGTGATCGACGGCTACCAGATGGCGCGCAAAGGCCGTGCCGGCCCCGCGCTCGCCGCGGCCGGTTTGGGCTCCTTCTTCGCCGGTTGCGTGGGCACGCTGATCCTGGCCGCGTTCGCGCCGCCCTTGACCGAGATCGCCTTCAAGTTCGGCCCTGCCGAGTACTTCTCGCTGATGATCCTGGGCCTGATCGGCGCCGTGGTGCTGGCCTCGGGCTCGCTGCTCAAGGCCATCGCGATGATCGTGCTGGGCCTGCTGCTGGGCCTGGTCGGCACCGACGTGAACTCGGGCGTGGCCCGATTCAGCTTCGACGTTCCTGAACTGACCGATGGCATCGGCTTCGTGGCCATCGCCATGGGTGTGTTCGGCTACGGCGAGATCATCGCCAACCTGTCGCGCCCTGAGGAAGAGCGCGAAGTGTTCACCGCCAAGGTGTCCGGCCTGTTCCCGACCAAGGAGGACTTCAAGCGGATGGTCCCGGCCGTGCTGCGTGGAACGGCACTCGGCGCTTCGCTGGGCATCCTGCCCGGCGGCGGTGCGCTGCTGGCGGCTTTCGCGGCCTACACGATCGAGAAGAAGACCAAGCTGCAACCGGGCGAAGTGCCCTTCGGCAAGGGCAACATCCGCGGCGTGGCTGCACCCGAGGCGGCCAACAATGCCGGCGCGCAGACATCGTTCATCCCGCTGCTGACGCTGGGCATTCCGCCCAACGCCGTGATGGCGTTGATGGTCGGCGCGATGACCATCCACAACATCCAGCCGGGCCCGCAGGTCATGACCAGCAACCCCGAACTGTTCTGGGGCCTGATCGCCTCGATGTGGATCGGCAACGCGATGCTGATCATCCTGAACCTGCCGCTGATCGGCATGTGGATCAAGCTGCTTTCGGTGCCCTACAAGTACCTGTTCCCGGCCATCGTGCTGTTCTGTGCCATCGGCGTGTACTCGACGAACAACAACACCTGGGACATCTGGATGGTGGGCATCTTCGGTTTCGTCGGCTATACCTTCTTCAAGCTCGGTTGCGAACCTGCGCCGCTGCTGCTGGGCTTCATCCTGGGCCCGATGATGGAAGAGAACCTGCGCCGTGCGCTGCTGCTGTCGCGTGGCGACTGGAGCGTGTTCGTGAGCCGTCCGATCTCCGCCGGCCTGCTGGCCGCCGCGCTGCTGCTGCTCGTGATCGTGCTGCTGCCGGCCGTGAAGTCCAAGCGCGAAGAAGCCTTCGTCGAGGAGTAAAACCACCCCCGATGCGCCTGCGGCGCCTCCCCCTCAAGGGGGCGACACCAGCGGCCCGGCAAAGCCGGTTCCGCGGTGTCACTTGGCTCTCCCCCGAGGGCTCGCGCACTTCGTGTCGCTCCGCCAACCCCCTTCCAGGGGCAACACCTGCGGCCCGGCGAAAGCGGTTCCGCGGTGTTTCACGAAAGACGGCGCCCCTTCGGGCGCCGTTTCTTTTATCAGGGCTTGTTTGCCCGCGGCGGCTTCATGTGCTGCCTGGCCATCGCCAGAAAGGCCATGGCCGCCGGGCTGAGCGGATGCTTGGCCAGCCGGATGGCGACGACCGGGTATTCCAGTGTCGGGCGCGTCACGGCCACGGCACGCAGGTTGCCCGGCATCAGCACTTCCACATAGCGCGGCAGCAGCGCCACGCCCGCACCCGCCTGGATCAGGCCGAAGGCCGTCGACAGCATCGACACGTGATGGGCCACGCGCGGGTACACGTTGGCCACGCTCGAGAGCTGGCGGCTGACGGCGCGCCACACGTTGGCATCGGGATTGACATGGATGAAGGGCAGCGGCTCCAGGTGCCGGGCATCGACCACCACGCGCTGCGCCAGCGGATGGTCGTCGCGCACGAACAGGGCCATGCGCTCGGTGAACAGCGGCTCGGTCGCCAGTTCCGAATGCTTCTGCCCGATGTCCGATCCGAAACCCAGGTCGGCCTCCTGCGAGAGGATGCGCGAAATCATCTGCTCCGCCGTGCTGTCGAGCAGCGTTGCCGCGAGCGTCGGATGCATCCGGGAAAAGCGGCCCAGCACCGGGGGGAGCAGGGCGCCCGCCGTGAGGTGACCCACCGCCAGCACCACACGCCCCTCGCGCAACTGCGACTGCGAGCGGCAGGCCTCGACGGATTCGTCGATCAGGCGCAGCGCACGCACGGCGGTCTCGAACATCACCTGACCGGCGCTCGTCAGCTGGATGCGGCGGCCCCGCACCACCAGCGGCTGCCCCAGTTCTTCCTCCATGCGCTTGATCAGGTGGCTGATGGCGGGCTGCGTCAGCTGCAGGCTTTCCGCAGCCAGGGTGAAGCTGCCCGATTCGGCGACGGCCGCCAGCGCCCGCAACTGCTGCAGCGAGACATCTTCCGTGGCGTTCTTTGTCATAAGCAGCGCTCATAGTTGAATAAGTGAAATTATCTGGCTTGATGGGCGGGGGCTGCATAGCATGCGAGCTTTCTTCCACGGGGACAGAATCCAGCACCATGAAAAGAATCCAGTTCCTTCGAGGGGCCGCCATTGCGCTGTGCGTGGTCGCGTCGTCCGCCGGCCTGGCGCAGGGCTACCCGAACAAGCCGATCCGGCTCGTCGTGCCGTTTCCCGCGGCTGGCGCCACCGACCTCTTCGCCCGCACCCTGGGCCAGAAGATGGGCGAGAAGCTCGGCACCACGCTCGTCATCGACAACAAGCCCGGCGCCGGCGGCGCCATCGGCTCCGACCAGGCCGCCAAGGCCGCGCCGGATGGCTACACGCTGCTGCTGGCGACCACCAGCACGCACGCCATCGGCCCCGCGATCAGCAAGCTGCCCTACGACACGGTGCGCGACTTCACACCCATCGCGCATGTGGGCGATGCGGCCAGCATCATGCTGGTGCCGGTCAACTCGCCCGCCAAGACGGTGCGCGAGTGGATCGCCTACGCACAGAAGAACCCCGGCAAGCTCAACTACGCCTCGAGCGGCAACGGCACCATCGTTCAACTGACCGCCGAGTTGTTCAAGTCGCAGGCCGGCGTGTTCGTCACGCACATCCCCTACAAGGGCACGGCGCTGGCCATCCCGGACCTGATCAGCGGCAAGGTCGACGTGCTCTTCGATTCGCTGCCGACCGGCATGCCGCACGTGCGCGATGGCCGCCTGCGCGCGCTGGGCGTGACCTCGCTCAAGCGCAGCCCGCTGGCGCCCGAACTGCCGCCCATCGCCGACACGCTGCCGGGCTACGAGTCGAACACCTGGTTCGGTTTCTATGGCCCGAAGAATCTGCCGGCCGACATCGTGGCGCGCATCAACAAGGCAGCGAACGAAGCGCTGGCCGACCCCGAGGTGAAGGAAAAGCTCGCGCGCCTGGGCATCGAGCCTGCGACGCCGGGCACGCCCGACCAGTTCGCCAAGCTGGTGGCGGTCGACGCCGCCAAATGGAAGAAGATCGTCGTCGACCGCAAGATCACCAACGAATAGATGGCTCGCCCCCAGGCTGCGCGCACTTCGTGTCGCTTCTCCTTCCCCCTACCGGGGGCAACACCAGCGGCCCGGCGAAGCCGGTTCCGCGGTGTCACTGGGCTCGCCCCCAGGCTACGCGCACTTCGTGTCGCTTCTCCTTCCCCCTACCGGGGGCAACACCAGCGGCCCGGCGAAGCCGGTTCCGCGGTGTCACTGGACTCGCCCCCAGGATTCGCGCACTTCGTGTCGCTTCTCCTTCCCCCTACCGGGGGCAACACCAGCGGCCCGGCAAAGCCGGTTCCGCAGTGTTCCTGAAATATTCACGCCACCCTTGAAAGCTCGGTATGAAATTTGACTACAGCAACCCCTACCGCTCCACCCGCATCCCGGTCTTCGCGCGCAACGTCGTCTCGACCTCCCATCCGCTGGCGGCCCAGGCCGGCCTGCGCATCCTGCAGCAGGGCGGGAACGCGGTCGATGCGGCCGTCGCCACCGCGGCCGTGATGACGTTGGTCGAGCCGGTGAGCAACGGCCTGGGCAGCGATGCCTTCTGCATCCTGTGGGATGGCAAGGAACTGCACGGCCTGAACGCCTCGGGCTGCGCGCCGCAAGCCTGGACGCCCGAGTACTTCCGGCGCAAGCACGGCGACGGCGCGCGCACACCGCCGCAACGCGGCATGGATTCGGTCACGGTGCCCGGCGCCGTCGGCGGCTGGGTCGCGCTGTCCGAGCGCTTCGGCAAGCTGCCCTTCGAGGCGCTGATGGCGCCGGCCATCGAGATCGCCGAGCGCGGCTACCTGGTGCCGCCGGTGGTGCAGCAGAAGTGGGCCGCGGCCACGCCGATCCTGCAGAACCAGCCGGGCTTCGCGCAGAGCTTTCTGCCCTGGGGCCGCGCGCCCGAAGTGGGCGAACTGTTCCGCTTCCCGGCTGCTGCGCGCGCACTGCGCGCCATCGGCGCGACCCGCGGCGAGGCCTTCTACAGCGGCGAGATCGCCGAGGCGCTGGAGAAATTCTCCAATGCCAATGGTGGCAGTCTCAAGGTGCGCGACCTCGCGAACTGGAAGCCCGAATGGGTCACGCCGATCTCGCAGGACTACGCCGGCCACACGCTGCACGAGATCCCGCCCAGCGGGCAGGGCATCGCGGCGCTGATCGCGCTGGGCATCCTGAAGAACTTCGACCTGGCCTCGCTGCCGATCGACTCGGTGGCCTCGCAGCATCTGCAGATCGAAGCCATGAAACTGGCCTTCGCCGATGTCTACCGCTACGTGTCCGAGCCTTCGTCGATGGAGACGACGGTCACGCAAATGCTCGATGGCGCCTACCTGGCCTCGCGTGCCAAACTCATCGACGTGAACAAGGCACAAGACTTCAAGGCGGGCAACCCGGTCAAGGGCGGCACCATCTACCTCACGGCCGCCGACGAGAGCGGCATGATGGTGAGCTTCATCCAGAGCAACTTCATGGGCTTCGGATCGGGCTGCGTGGAGCCCGACTTCGGCATCAGCCTGCAGAACCGCGGCCACGGCTTCAGCCTCGACGCGGCCAGCCCCAACGTCGCGGCACCGGGCAAGCGCCCCTTCCACACCATCATCCCGGCCTTCCTGACCAAGGACGGCCAGCCGGTCATGAGTTTCGGCGTGATGGGCGGCAACATGCAGCCGCAGGGCCACATGCAGACGCTGGTGCGCATGCTCGACCACGGCCAGAACCCGCAGGCCGCCTGCGATGCACCGCGCTGGCGCTTCAACAGCGGGCTGGAGATCAATGCCGAGGCCGCGATGGACCCACAGACGCTTCAAGGACTGTCTGACCTGGGCCACAAGGTCGACGTGATCAACGACTCGTACCAGGACTTCGGTGCCGGCCAGTTCATCTGGCGTGCGGGCGATCCGGCGGTCGAGGGCTATGTGGCGGCGAGCGATCCGCGGCGGGACGGCCTCGCCGCGGGGTACTGAGTCCACCCCGAAACGGCGCACTTCGTGTCGCCGTCTCCCCTCAAGGGGCAGCATTTGGCTCTCCCCCGGGAGCTCGCGCACTTCGTGTCGCTTCGCTCTTCCCCCTTCCGGGGGCGACACCGGCGGCCCGGCAAAGCCGGTTCCGCGGTGTCTCTGGAATAAGAAAACTTGACCTCATCTCCCACCCCATCGGCAGCGGCTCCCAAATCCCTCCGCACTGGCCTGATCCTCGCGACCTTCGGCGCCATCGCGTTCAGCGGCAAAGCGATCATCGTGAAGCTGGCCTACCGACACGACGTGGACGCGGTCACGCTGATCATGTTGCGCATGCTGTTCGCGCTGCCGCTGTTCGTGGCGATGGCCTGGTGGGCGGGGCGGGGCAAGGCGGCGTTGACGCTGCGCGACTGGCTGGGCGTGATCGGGCTGGGCTTCTCAGGCTACTACCTGTCGAGCTTCCTCGACTTCGCGGGGCTCGCGTACATCACGGCCAGCCTCGAGCGGCTGATCCTGTACCTCAACCCCACGCTGGTGCTGCTGTTCGGCTGGATCGTCTACCGCCGCCGCATCCTGCGCCAGCAGGTGCTCGGCATGGCGATCAGCTATGCGGGCGTGCTGCTGGTCTTCGGTCACGAGGTGCAGCTGGGGCAGAGCAGCACGGCGGCCTGGGGCACGCTGCTGGTCTTCCTGAGCGCGGTGAGCTATGCGGTGTACCTTCTCGCAAGCGGTGAATTCGTCAAGCGCCTGGGCTCGCTGCGGCTGGTCGGGCTCGCGACCAGCGTGGCCTGCGTGCTGTGCATCGCGCAGTTCCTGCTGCTGCGGCCGATCGACGTGGCGCTGAACCTGGCACCCGAGGTGATCTGGCTGTCGGTGCTCAATGCGACGCTGTGCACCGCGGTGCCGGTGCTGGCCGTGATGATGGCGATCGAGCGCATCGGTGCGGCCATGGCGGCGCAGACCGGCATGGTCGGGCCGCTCTCGACTATTCTCATGGGCGTGGTGTTGCTCGGCGAACCCTTCACGGCCTGGATCGCGGCCGGGACGGTGCTGGTCATCACGGGAATCTTTGTGTTTACGCGAACCGGGCGCTGAGCCCGCAGGAGAATTTGAATGGACCTCGGAATTGCAGGCAAGACGGCCCTGGTGTGCGGCGCGAGCAAGGGGCTGGGCCTGGGCTGTGCCGAAGCCCTGGTGCGCGAAGGCGTGAACGTGGTGGTGGTGGCACGCGGTGCCGAGGTGCTGAACGCCGCGGCGGCGCGGCTCGAAGCCCTGGCCGCCGGCGTGGCGAACAAGCCCTTCGTCAAGGCCGTGGCGGCCGACATCACGACGCCCGAGGGCCGTGCCGCGGCCTTCGCCGCGCATGCCGATTACGACATCGTCGTGACCAACGCCGGCGGCCCCCCGCCCGGTGATTTCCGCGACTGGGACCGCGACGCGTGGATCAAGGCGGTCGACGCCAACATGCTCACGCCGATCGAGCTGATCAAGGCCACGGTGGACGGCATGGCCGCCCGCGGCTACGGCCGCATCGTCAACATCACCTCGAGTTCGGTGAAGTCGCCGATCGACATCCTGGGCCTGTCGAACGGCGCGCGCAGCGGCCTGACCGGCTTCGTGGCCGGCGTGGCGCGCACGCCCATCGCGGCCAAGGGCGTGACGATCAACAACCTGCTGCCTGGCGCCTTCGACACCGACCGGCTCAAGGGCACCATGGCCGGCGCCGCGAAGAAGACCGGTCAGGACATCGAGGTGCTGCGTGCCGCGCGCCAGAAGAACATCCCGGCGGGCCGCTTCGGCACGCCCGAGGAGTTCGGTGCCGTCTGCGCCTTTCTCTGCAGCCTGCAGGCCGGCTACGTCACGGGCCAGAACGTGCTGACCGACGGCGGCGCCTACCCGGGCACCTACTGAGGCGTGCGGCCCGCTGCGCGACATCGCGCGGCGTGGCAGCACAGGAAATCGCTTTCAACCGAACTCTCTGCAGGAACGAACCGATGAGCAAAGCCGTCCGTATCGACCGCCATGGCGGCCCCGAAGAACTCAAGATCGTCGACGTGCAGGTCGGCGAGCCCGGCCCGGGCGAGATCCGCATCCGCCACAAGGCCGTGGGCCTGAACTTCATCGACACCTACCAGCGCAGCGGCCTGTACCCCTTCGCGATGCCATTGCAGCTGGGCATGGAGGCCGCGGGCATCGTCGAAGCCGTGGGCGAGGGCGTGACCCATCTGAAGGCGGGTGACCGCGCCGCCTACGCCAGCCCGCCGCCCGGCGCGTACTGCGAGCTGCGCGTGCTGCCGGCCCGGAACGTCTGCCAGCTGCCCGACGCGATCTCCTTCGAGACCGGCGCGGCCATGATGCTCAAGGGCCTGACCACGCAATATCTGCTGAAGAAGACGCTGCCGGCCGAAGGCCTGCAGCCCGGTGACTTCATCCTGTTCCATGCGGCCGCCGGCGGCGTGGGCCTGATCGCCTGCCAGTGGGCCAAGGCGCTGGGCCTGCAGCTGATCGGCACGGCCGGCAGCGACGCCAAGTGCCAGCTCGCGCTCGAACACGGCGCGGCGCACGCGATCAACTACAGCAGCGAGAACTTCGCCGAACGGGTCAAGGCGATCACCGGCGGCAAGGGCGTGAAGGTGGTCTACGACTCGGTGGGCAAGGACACCTACGAAGGCTCGATCGACTGCCTGCGGCCCTTCGGCCTGCTGGCGGTGTTCGGCAACGGCTCGGGCCCGGTACCACCGATCAACCTGGGCACGCTGGCCTCCAAGGGCTCGCTCTACGTCACGCGGCCCACGCTGTTCACCCACATGTCCTCGCGCGAGGCCACGCAGGCCATGGCCGACGACCTGTTCGCCGTGGTGCAGAGCGGTGCGGTGAAGATCCCGATCGCCCAGCGCTATGCCCTGGAAGACGTGCAGCAGGCGCACCGCGACCTCGAGGCGCGCAAGACCACCGGCTGCACCATCCTTACGTTGTAGTCGCGACCTCACGGATCAGCCGCCACACCCGCTGCGCCAGCGGCGAAGGCGCGCGGTTGCGCCGGTGCACCAGCATCACCTGGCGCTGGACCCGCGGCGTGAGCGGCAGCGCGACCAGCGTGCCCAGCCCTTGCGGCGGCACGGCCAGCGCGGGCATCACGCTGATGCCGATGCCCGCCTCGACCATGCGGAACACCGTGGTCGGGTGGCCCAGCTGCTGCGCCACCTCGGCCTGAACGCCGTGCGCGAGCAGCGCCTCGTCGATCAGCCGGCGGCTGCCCGAGGCATGGTCGAGCAGCACCAGCGCATGGCCGCGCAGCCTCGACCAGCGCACACTGCGGTGCGCCGCCAGGGCGTGGTCGCGCGGCACCACCAGCACGAAGGGATCGTCGAGGATGGTCTCGGTCTGCAGGTCCTCGGCCGCCGAGGGCTCGATCACCACGCCGAAGTCGACCTCGCCGCTGCGCACGCTGTCGAGCACGTCCTGCTGGATGCGGTCGAGCAGCACCAGTTGGATCTCGGGCTCCTGCCGGGCGCAGGCCGCGATGCAGGCCGGCATGAGCTGCGCCGACAGCGTGGGGCTGCTGGCCACGCGCACCTTGCCGCGCCGCGCATGGGCCATGCCCTGCACGTCGAGCAGCGTCTGGTCGAGCTCGTCGAGCACCCGGCCCAGCCGCGCGGCCAGCGACTGACCGGCCTCGGTCAGCACCACCTCGCGCGTGGTGCGGTCGAGCAGTTTCAGGCCCAGCTGCGATTCGAGCTCGAGGATCGAGCGGCTCACCGCGGGCTGGGTGAGCGCGATCGCATCGCCGGCACGGCTGAAGTTGCGCTCCTCGGCCACGGCGAGGAACACGCGAAGCTGGCGCAGGCTGATGTTCATGCAGAGAAATCATATATCCATCAGATAAATCCATTTCTCTTGTGATCAAATCCCGGGCCCAATCGCGCCATGGCCCGCTCACGCTTCCTCCCCGACAACTTCACTCTCGCCCTGGTCACGACCGTGGCACTCGCCTCGCTGCTGCCGGCGGCGGGCCGCACGGCGCACTTCTTCGAAGGGCTCACGACGGTGGCCATCGGCCTGCTGTTCTTCCTGCACGGCGCCAAGCTGCCGCGCGAGGCCATCGTGGCCGGCGTGGGCCATTGGCGGCTGCACCTGCTGGTGTTCCTCAGCACCTTCGTGCTGTTCCCGCTGCTCGGGCTCGGGCTGCGGCCCGTGCTGCAGCCGCTGGTGACGCCCGAGCTCTACACCGGCGTGCTGTACCTGTGCGTGCTGCCCGCCACGGTGCAGTCGGCCATCGCCTTCACCTCGCTGGCGCGCGGCAACGTGCCGGCGGCGGTCTGCAGCGCCTCGGCCTCGACCCTGCTGGGGGTGTTCGTCACGCCGCTGCTGGTGAACCTGCTGGTGGTCTCGGGCGGTGCCGCTTCTTCTTCGCTCGATGCCATCGGCCGGATCCTGCTGCAGCTGATGGTGCCCTTCGTGGTCGGCCACCTGCTGCGGCCCTGGATCGGCGGCTGGATCAAGCAGCGCGCTTCGGTGCTGAGCGTCGTCGACCGCGGCTCGATCCTGCTGGTGGTCTACACCGCCTTCAGCGCCGCCGTGATCGAAGGCCTGTGGCGCCAGGTGCCGCCGAGCGCGCTGGCCGGGCTGCTCGTGGTCTGCGCCGTGCTGCTGGCGCTGGCGCTGTTTGCCACCACCTGGACCGCGCGCAAGCTGGGCTTCGACAAGGCCGACGAGGTCACGATCGTGTTCTGCGGCTCCAAGAAGAGCCTGGCCAGCGGCATCCCGATGGCGCACGTGCTGTTCGCCTCGGGTGCGGTGGGCGCCATCGTGCTGCCGCTGATGCTGTTCCACCAGATGCAGCTGATGGTGTGTGCCGTGCTGGCGCAGCGCTACGCGCGTCGGCCGGCGGACGAGGCCGTGGAGCCGGCCGCTGCCGGCGCCGCCTGAATCCCGCTCAGGATTCCTTGATCGGCGTGAGCTGCGCCTCGCGCAAGCGATTGGGCGCCAGCGCGCCGGCCGAGTCGAGGATCGGGTAGGCGATCGAGCAGATGTGCGAGTTGATGCGCTTCAGGTCGCTGATCAGGTCGATGTGCAGCGAGCTGGTCTCCATGCTCGGCGCGGTGCGGTCCATGAGCCTTGTCAGGTGGGTGGTGGCGTAGGCGCGCTCGAGGTCGCGGAAGCGCGCCTTCTCTTCGAGCAGCTTCTGCGCATCGCGCACATTGCCGTTGAGGAACACGCTCATGCCCAGCCGCAGGTTGGCCACCAGGCGCTCGTGCAGCTCGACGATCTCGGCCATGCCCGCCTCGGAGAAGTTGCGCTGCGGCTTGATCTTCTTGTCCTCGATGTCGATGATCACGCGCTCGATGATGTCGCCCACCTGTTCCATGTTGATGGTGAAGCTGATGATGTCGGTCCAGCGCTTGCTTTCTTCCTCGCCCAGCGCCTCGCGCGAGATCTTGGTGAGGTAGTACTTGATGTCGGAGTAGAGTCGGTCCACCACGTCGTCCAGCTTGCGCAGTTCCTCGGCCAGCCGCAGGTCGTTGTTGCGGATCACGTTGAGCATGCCGATCAGCATGGTCTCGACGATGTCGGCCTGGTGCAGGGCTTCGCGCGCGGCGTTCGAGATCGCCAGCGTGGGCGTGGACAGGGCCGAGGGGTCCAAGTGCTGCGGCCGCGCGGTGGTCGAGCCTTCCTGCGGTGCCGGCAGCAGCTTCTTCACCAGCCGCGCCACCCAGTCGGTCAGGCCGATGAAGCCGATGCTCACCACCACGTTGAAGGCCAGGTGGTAGAGCACCACCAGCTGCGTTGCGTCGGACACGTAGGTGCGAACGTGCGTCAGGTACAGGCCGACGAAAGGTGCCGCGACCGTCACGCCCATCAGCTTGAACAGCAGGTTGCCGACCGTCACCTGCCGCACCGACACCTCGGACCTGGCGGTGGTCAGCACCGCGAGGATGCCGCTGCCCAGGTTGGCGCCCAGCACCAGGCCCAGCGCCACGTCGAGCGGCACCACGGCCGAGGTCGCCATCGCGGCCACCAGCAGCACCACCGCGAGGCTGGAATAGGCCACCACCGCGAGCGCCGCGCCGATGGTGATCTCGAGCAGGATGTCGCTGCTGATCGACACCAGGATCGCGCGCATGGCCGGCGAGTCGAACAGCGGCCCGGTGGCCTGCACCACGAGCTGCAGCGCGAGCAGCATCAGCCCCAGGCCGATCAGGATGCGGCCGAAGCGCCCGGCGGCGCTGGCCGGCCGTGTGATGGAGAACACCACGCCGGTGAAGATGAACAGCGGCGACAGCCATGAAAGGTCGGTCGAGAACAGCACCGACATCAGCGCCGTGCCCACGTCGGCGCCCCGCATCACGGCCAGTGCCGCCGGCAGCGCGATCAGGCCCTGGCCGACGAAGGACGAGGTCATGAGCGACGTCGCCGTGCTCGATTGCACGAGGGCGGTCACGCCGATGCCCGACAGCGCGGCGGTGAATCGGTTGCGCATGCTGCGCGCAAGCAGCGTGCGCAGGTTGGCACCGAACACGCGCAGCACGCCCGTGCGGACCAGATGGGTGCCCCAGACGAGGAGTGCGACTGCTGCCAGCAGGTTCAGCAGATGTTTCATGGACGGCGGATGGCTTTCTTGTCTTTGTTGTTCAGTGAGCCTCTATTGTCGACACGGGATGTGCGGCAAGACGTCAGCGAGGGACGCCGGGTTCAGTCAATCAAGGCCCCATTCTCATGGAAAGGGTAGGGGCCTTCGAATTCGCCCGCTGCGGCCAGGTGCGTGACGAGGCGTTCGCCGTCCCACGCGTGCACGCGGAAGCCCGGCGGCTCGAGGCCCCAGGACGAGGGCGCCCGCGGGTCGAGGTCGAGCGTGACCTGGTGGCCCGGCGCCGGCGAGGTCGAGGCGATGGTGCCGCCGAAGCGCACGTCGATCGCGCGGTGCAGGTGGCCGCAGATCACGCGCTCGACGTTGGGATGGCGGGCGACCAGCGCCTCGAGTTCGGCCCGGCCTGCGAGCAGGCCGATGTCGTCCATGTGGCCGATCAGCGTGCGGAAGGGCGGATGGTGCATCGCGATGACCACCGGTTCGCCGCGGCAGGCCGCCAGCTGCCCTTCGAGCCAGGCCAGGCGCGCGGCATCGAGCGTGCCGTGGCTGTGGCCGGGCACGCAGGTGTCGAGCGTGAGCAGGCGGAGGTCGCCGACCTTCACGCTGTACTGCACGAACGCGCCGACCGGGCCCAGGTAGGCATGGTCGGGGAAGCTGCGGCGCAACTGGTCGCGGTCGTCGTGGTTGCCCGGCATCAGGTAGACCGGCATGGTGAGCGGCGCCAGCAGCTCGGCCATGTGCGCGTACTCGGCGGCGCGGCCGAAGTCGCTCAGGTCGCCGGTGATCACCACCGCAGCGGGCGCCTGGCGCAGGCGCAGCACGCTCCGCACCGCGCGCTTCAGGTAGGGCGCGGTGTCGATCCGGCCGTAGGCCAGCCGGCCGGGTTCGCGAATGTGGAGGTCGGTCAGTTGAACGAGAACGGTAGGGGTCATGCGCCGACCTCCTCCTGCGAGCGCATGAGGCGATCGGGTCGGATGCGGATGCCGATGGCATCGCCGGCGTTGAAGGGCGTGTCGCGCACCGCGTCGGCCAGCAGGCCCGGCTGGTCGGCCAGGCTCAGGCGCAGCTGCACGCGGTCGCCGAGGAAGGTGCGCTGCTCGACGCGCGCCGTGCCCCAGCCGGCCTGGCCGGGCGCGCCGATCTCGACGTCTTCGGGGCGCAGCAGCAGGGTCGGGTGGTTCGTCCAGTCGGCCGGGCATGCAACGGTCGTGCCGCCCCACGCGATCACGCCCTGCGCGATGGCCTGGGCCGACCGTTCGAGCCGGTTCACCCGGCCCAGGAACTCGGCGACGAAGGGATGGCTGGGCGCGCGGTAGAGGTCTTCGCCGCGGCCGATCTGCACGATGCGGCCGGCGCGCATCACGGCCAGCCGGTCGGCGATGGCCATGGCTTCCTGCTGGTCGTGCGTGACGTGGATGGCCGTGATGTGCAGCCGGCGCAGCAGCTCGGCAAGCTCGTCGCGCAGCGACTCCTTGAGCTTGGCGTCGAGCGCCGCCAGCGGCTCGTCGAGCAGCAGCACGCGCGGGCGCACGGCCACGGCGCGGGCCAGGGCCACGCGCTGGCGCTGGCCGCCCGAGAGTTCGGACGGGCGCTTGTTCTCCAGGCCCGTGAGGCGCGTGAGCTCGACCAGTTCGCCGACCGTGCGTCGCTCGTCCGACGCGCTCACGCCGCGGATGCGCAGGCCGTAGCCGATGTTGGCGGCCACGCTCAATTGCGGGAACAGGGCGTAGCTCTGGAACACCATGCCCACGCCGCGCTGCTCGACCGGCTTGTTCGTCACGTCCTGGTCGCCGAAGCGGATGCGGCCGCCCGCGTCCAGCGTCTCGAGTCCGGCGATCAGGCGCAGCAGCGTGGTCTTGCCGCAGCCCGAGGGGCCGAGCAGTGCGAGCACTTCGCCCGGTTCCACATGCAGCTGCGTGGGCTGCAGGCCGCGCGTGCCGTCGGCGTAGGTCTTGGCGACGTTCTCGACGTCGACGGGGATGCGTTCAAGTTCCATAGCGTTTCTGCATGAGATGGGCGAGGGACTGCAGGCCCCACAGCACCGGAAGAATGACGATGAAGAAGACCAGCGTGTAGGCCGAGCCGACCTCGATGCGCATCGAGGCGTAGCTGTCGGCCAGGCCGACGGGCAGCGTGCGGGTCAGCGGCGTGTGCAGCATCCAGGTCAGGTTGAATTCGCCGACCGAGAGCGTGAATACCATCAGGCTGCCGGCGACGATGGCCGGGAACACCGCGGGCACCAGCACGCCGAGGAAGCGCTGGCGAAAGCTCGCACCCAGCGTGCGCGCCGCTTCTTCGAGTGCGACCAGGTCGTTACGCTGGAAGGCCGAGGCCACGGTGCGGACCATGAAGGGCAGCGTGAAGACGATGTGGCCGACCAGGATGAAGGCGAAGCTCTGGCGGAAGGCCGTGATCTGGCCGTAGGCCAGGATCAGCGCCAGCGCGGTCGCCAGGCCCGGCACCGCCACCGGCAGCGTGAGCAGTTCCTCGAAGATGCGCGCGCTGCGCGAGCGGCTGCGCGCCAGCGCATAGGCGCAGGGCACGCCCAGCACGATGGTGCCCGCGACGCAGACCAGCGCCAGCGCGAGCGACCAGCCGACGGTGCCGCCGTAGACCTCCCACACCTCGCCGAACCAGCGGGTCGTGAGGCCGCTCTTGAGGCCGACGCTGTAGTTGTTGACCAGGCCGGCCATCACCGACAGCAGCATCGGCGCAATCATGAAGAAGCTCACGATGGCCGTCACCGCGAACAGGAAGGGCGCCTTGGGTTGCGTGTTCTTTCGCATGCTTGTCTGCTCTGTTCCTCAGCGCACGGTCGGGGGTGGTCCACCGAAATGGCGGGCCACGAACAGCACCAGCCAGGTCACGACGCCGAGCGCGATCGACAGCGAGGCGGCCAGCGCGAAGTTGGCGTAGTTGGTGAACTCGTTGTAGATGGTGATCGGGATCACCTCGAATTTGCTGGCCAGCGTGAAGGCCGTGCCGAAGGCGCCCATCGAGGTCGCGAACAGGATCGCGCCGCAGGCCAGCGTGGTGGGGGCCAGTTCGGGCAGCCACACGTCCCGCACCACGCGCAGGCGCGAAGCGCCCAGCGAGCGGGCCGCTTCCTCGAGCTGCATGTTCATCGACTCCGCGGCCGCCGCGTAGGTGGCGATGGCGCGCGGCAGCGAGAAGTAGAGGTAGGCCAGGAACAGGCCCAGCAGGCCGTAGGCGAAGGTGATGCGCTCGCCCACCAGCGCGTCGGAGAGGTCGGCCACCAGGCCCTGCCGGCCACCCAGCAGGATCACGAAGAAGCCGATGATCACGCCGGGGAAGGACAGCGGCAGCGTCAGCAGCGACAGCAGCACGCGCTTGCCCACGAACTCGCGTCGCGCCAGGTACACGCCGACCGCGCCGCCCAGGATCAGCGTGGCCAGCGTGACGCCCAGCGACAGCAGCACGGTGTTGACCATGCTCTGCACATAGCGGCCGTCGGTCAGCACGGCGAAATAGGTGGCCCAGCCCTTCTCCGCCGGCAGCGCCATCAGGCGCAGCACCGGCAGCAGCCAGAACATCAGGAAGAAGGCGCCAGCCGGGGCTGCGCAGCCCAGCAGCAGCCAGTGCTGCCTGGACTTCAACGCACGTCCTTCAGATAGCGGTCGGAGAAGGCGCGCTGCGCGGCGGCCATGCGGCCGTAGTCGACGGTCTTGGCGCGTGCGTATTCGGCGGCGGGCAGGAACTGGGCCTCGACGTCCTTGGGCATCGCGCCGGCGCGCACCGGGCGCAGGTAGGCCTTGGCCCAGATCGCCTGGCCCTCGTCGGACAGCACGAAGTCCAGCACCTTCTTCGCGTCGGCCGCATGCGGCGCCTTGGCCACCATGCTCATCACATAGGGCACGACCACGGTGCCTTCGGTCGGGATCACGAAGGCCACGTTGGCCTTGTCCTTGTACTTGGCGCGGTAGGCGTTGAAGTCGTAGTCGAGCAGGATCGCGATCTCGCCCGACAGCACGCGCGCATACGAGGTCTGCTTGGGCACGATGGGCTCGTTCTTCTGCAGCGCCTTGAAGTAGTCGATGGCCGGGCCGAAGTTGTCGAGGTTGCCGCCGCGCGCTTCGTTGATGGCGACCGCGCCGACGTAGCCGACGAAGGCCGAGGCCGGGTCCAGATAGCCGATCAGGCCCTTGTATTCGGGCTTGAGCAGGTCGGCCCACGATTTCGGCACCGGCTTGCCCTTGAGCGCATCGACGTTGACCATGAAGCCGAGCGTGCCGGAGTGGATGCTGAACCAGTGGCCGGCCGGGTCCTTGAGGCCATCGGGGATATCCTTGAAATTGGCGGGCTGGTAGGGCGCGACCACGCCTTCCTTCTGCGCCTGGATGGCGAAGGTCACGCCCAGGTAGGTCATGTCGGCGACCGGGCTGGCCTTCTCGGCCACCAGCTGAGCGAGCGCCTGGCCGGAGTTCTTGTTGTCGGCCGGCACGGTGACGCCGGTCTTGGCCTTGATGGCGCGCAGCTGAGTGCCCCAGTCGGCCCATTCGGTCGGGCAGTTGTAGCAGATGGCGGTCTGGGCCATGGTCGCGCTGGCAGCGGCGAGGCCGGCAGCCAGCACGCCCAGGCGGGCGATGCGTCGGAGGGTCGAAGACATGGGAGGCTCCTTGGAGGAAGGGATCGATGGGAGAGAGGGAAAGGGGCGAATCAGGTCGGCGCCGCCGCGTACGACTCGCCTTCGCGGAAGGCATGCGGCAGCAGCAGGCTGGCGTCGGCGCCGGGCGCGGTGCCGGCGGCCAGCGCCTTCACCAGCAGCTCCACCGCGTGGCGCCCGATGTCGTGGTTGGGCTGGGTCACGGTGCTCAGCGCCGGCGTCAGGTCCTCGCCGAGTGCGATGCCGTCGAAGCCGACCACCGCCAGGTCCTGCGGCACGCGCAGGCCGTTGCGGTGCGCGGCGCGGATGCAGCGGATCGCCAGCAGGTCGTTCGAGCAGAACAGGGCGCTGGGGCGCGGGTCGGCCTCGAGGTAGTGGCGCACGGCCTCGACCGCGGTCTCGACGAAGGGCACCTCGAGCAGCGGCAGCGCGTCCAGGCCGGCGTCGGCCATGCCCTGGAGGTAGCCGCGATAGCGTTGCTGCGAGCGGTCGGAGGCGGCCAGCGTGCCGCTGACCATGGCGATGCGCCGATGGCCCAGCCTCACCAGGCGGTCCACCACCTCGGCCGAGGCGCGCTCGCTGTCGACCGAGACGCAGGGATGGGCCGGATGCCGGTTGTAGGCCAGCACATAGGGCACCGCCGCGCCGTGCAGCCGCTGCAGTGCGACCGAGCTCGAGGGGTTGGAGACCACCAGGATCATGCCGTCGACATTGCCGGCCAGCAGCTGGTGGACCGAGCGCTGCTCTTCGTCGACTTCATAGCCGGTGGTGACCGGGATGATCGCGTAGCCGCCAGCCGCCGCCGCCTCGGCGATGCCCTGCAGGCATTCGGCAAAGGTCGGGTTCAACAGCGTGGGCAGCACCACGCCCAGCACGCGGCTGCGCTGGGTGCGCAAGGTGCGCGCGCTCGCGTTCGGCAGGTAGCCCAGCTCCTTGGCGACGCGTTCGACCAGCGCACGCGTGGCCGGGGCCACCTTGTCGGGGAAGTTGAAGGCGCGCGACACCGTGGCGACGGAGACGCCCGCACGTTCGGCAACGATCTGGATGTTCATCTGTTTGGGGTGGCGCAATGTAATCGATTACATTGAAGCACGGCAGTATGACTTCGTGATGACGAACGAGAAAACCGCGTAAACCCTAGGAGGGTCGACGCGGTTTTCGGAAGGAGCGAAGGAGACGGGCTACTTGCCGCGTTTCACGCGCCGCAGCTCGTCGAGGATCAGGCAGATGGCGCCGACGGTGATCGCCGCGTCGGCCACGTTGAAGGCCGGGAAATGGCGCCCGGCGACGTGGAAGTCCAGGAAGTCGACCACATAGCCGTGCATCATCCGGTCGACCACGTTGCCCACGGCGCCGCCCAGGATGCAGGCCATGGCGAAGCTGAACAGCTTCTGGCCCGCGTGCGACTTCAGCATCCAGACGATGAAGATCGCGGCCACCACGCCGATGCCGGTGAACAGCCAGCGCTGCCAGCCCGAGCTGTCGGCCAGGAAGGAGAAGGCCGCGCCGGTGTTGTGCGCACGCACGATGTTGAAAAAGCCGGTGACGTAGGTCCAGTCGCCGAGCCGGTAGTAGCCCAGGATCAGCGTCTTGGTGAACTGGTCGAGGATGAACAGCACCAGCGCCAGGCCCAGCCAGGGCCAGATGCTGTTGGCCAGGCCCTTGCCCGCACCTCCCTTGGCGGCAGCGGCGCGGGCCATCAGGCGACGCTCCGCGCTTCGCCGGCGCCGTAGAGGTTGCTGGTGCACCGACCGCACAGCGTCGGGTGCGCCGCATCGTGGCCCACGTCGGCGCGCCAGTGCCAGCAGCGCTCGCACTTGGTGTCGGCGCTGGCCGTGACCAGAACGGAAGGCGCGTCGCCGGCCACCAGCGTGACCGCCGAAGTGATGAACACGAACTTGAGGTCTTCGCCCAGCGAGGCCAGCAGCGCATGGTCTTCAGGGGTGGCCGTGAGCACCACGTTGGCCTGCAGCGACGAGCCGACCTGGCCGGTGGCGCGCACCGTTTCGATCTCCTTGTTGACGCTGTCGCGGATCTCGCAGATGCGCGTCCACTTGGCCAGCAGCCCTTCGTCGGGCGTGCCCAGGTCGCTGTAGACCTGCGTGAAGATCGAGGTGCCGGGTTCGCCCGTGCCCACCAGCTTCCAGGCCTCTTCGGCGGTGAAGCTCAGGAAGGGCGCCATCCAGCGCAGCATCGCCTGCGTGATGTGCCACAGCGCGGTCTGCGCGCTGCGGCGCGCATGCGAGCCGGGCGCGGTGGTGTAGAGCCGGTCCTTGAGCACGTCGAGGTAGAAGCCGCCCAGGTCTTCGGAGCAGTAGATCTGCAGCTTGGCCACCACCGGGTGGAATTCGTAGACCTGGTAGTGCGCGAGGATCTCGGCCTGGAACTCGGCCGCGCGCGTCAGCGCATAGCGGTCGATCTCGAGCAGCTGGTCGAGCGGCACCGCATCCTTGGCGATGTCGAAGTCGCTGGTGTTGGCCAGCAGGAAGCGCAGCGTGTTGCGGATCCGGCGGTAGGCGTCGACCACGCGCGCCAGGATCTTGTCGTCGCCGGCGATGTCGCCCGAGTAGTCGCTCGCGGCCACCCACAGACGGATGATCTCGGCGCCCAGCTTCTTGCTGACCTCCTGCGGGTCGATGCCGTTGCCGAGCGACTTGCTCATCTTGCGGCCCTGGCTGTCGACCGTGAAGCCGTGTGTCAGCAGGCCCTTGTAGGGCGCGCGGCCTTCGAGCGCCGAGGCGATCAGCAGCGACGAGTGGAACCAGCCGCGGTGCTGGTCATGGCCTTCGAGGTACAGGTCGGCCTCGGGGCCGACGTCGTGGTGCACGTTGGGGTGCGTGCCGCGCAGCACGTGATAGAAGGTCGAGCCCGAATCGAACCACACCTCGAGGATGTCGGTGCTCTTGGTGTAGCTGGGCGCGTCCTCGGTGCCGAGGATTTCCTCGGTCGTCACGCGGCTCCAGGCCTCGATGCCGCCGCGCTCGACGATGTCGGCGGCCTGGTCGAGGATCTCCATCGTGCGCGGATGCAGCTCGCCCGAATCCTTGTGCAGGAAGAAGGGGATCGGCACGCCCCAGCTGCGCTGGCGCGAGATGCACCAGTCGGGCCGGCCGGCGATCATGTCGTGCAGGCGCGCCTTGCCGTTCTCCGGATAGAAGCTGGTCTGCTCGATGGCGTCGAGCGCGGTCTGACGCAGCGTCTTGGGCGCCTTGTCTTTGGTGAACACGCCTTCGCCCTCGTCCATGCGGATGAACCACTGCGCCGCGGCGCGGTAGATCACCGGCGTCTTGTGGCGCCAGCAGTGCGGATAGCTGTGGGTGATGCCTTCGGTGGCGAGCAATCGGTTGGCATCGCGCAACGCGGCGATGATTTCCGGCACGGCCTTCCAGATGTGCTGCCCGCCGAAGAGCGGGAAGTCGGGCGCGTAGGTGCCGTTGCCCTGCACCGGGTTCAGGATGTCGTCGTAGGCCACGCCGTGGGCGATGCAGGAGTTGAAGTCGTCCACGCCATAGGCGGGCGACGAGTGGACCAGGCCGGTGCCGTCGCTGGCGGTGGCGTAGTCGGCCAGGTAGACCGGCGACAGGCGTTGGTAGCCGGCATCGACGTCGTACAGCGGATGCTCGAATTCGAGCCCACCCAGCGCCTCGCCCTTGACCGTGGCCAGCACCTTGCCGTCGAGCGCATAGCGCGTCATGCACATCTCGACCAGCGAATTCGCCAGGATCAGCAGGCCGCGCTCGGTGTCGACCAGCGAGTACTCGAGCTCCGGGTTCAGGTTGATCGCCTGGTTGGCCGGGATGGTCCAGGCGGTGGTGGTCCAGATGACCGCGAAGATGTCGCCGATCACGCCGTCGATGCCGAAGGCGGCCAGCACCTTCTCACGCTCGTGCGCCTTGAAGGCCACGTCGAGGGTCTGCGACTTCTTGTCGGCGTACTCGATCTCGAACTCGGCCAGCGACGAGCCGCAGTCGAAGCACCAGTACACCGGCTTCAGGCCGCGGTAGACGAAGCCGCGCTCGATCACGCGCTTGAAGGCGCGCAGTTCGCCGGCCTCGTTGGCGAAGTCCATGGTCTTGTACGGATGGTCCCACTCGCCCAGCACGCCCAGGCGCTGGAAGTCGGCCATCTGCTGCGCGATCTGCTCGGTCGCGAAGGCGCGGCTCTTGGCCTGCATGTCGTCGCGGCTCAGGTTGCGGCCGTGCTTCTTCTCGATCGCGTTCTCGATCGGCAGGCCATGACAGTCCCAGCCGGGCACGTAGAGCGCGTCGAAGCCTTCGAGCTGGCGCGCCTTGGTGATCATGTCCTTGAGGATCTTGTTGACCGCGTGACCCATGTGGATCTGGCCGTTGGCATAGGGCGGGCCGTCGTGCAGGATGAACTTGGGCCTGCCGATGCGGGCGTCGCGCAGCCGCTTGTAGAGACCCTGGTCTTCCCATTCCTTGACCCAGCCCGGCTCGCGCTTGGACATGTCGCCGCGCATCGGGAAGGGGGTGTCGGGCAGGTTGAGGGTGGCGCGGTAATCGGTGCCGCCTGCGGTTTTGTTGTCAGCCATGGGGTTTCCAGAAGTCTGCGCTGCGGGGCAGCGCTCGAAGAATCGGGGGAGGGTGCGGCGCCGGTATGACGAGGGCGCCCGCGCGCGGCGGAATGACGGTTCCGCTTTAAATTCGGTCGCGCGTGGTCTGACGGTGGGTGGACGCAAAGAAGGCGCGCGCGTCGTCGCCATCCTTGGCGATGCCCGCGGTCAGGGCTTCGAGGCTGGTGTAGCGCAATTCGTCGTGCAGTTTGTGCAGCAGTTCCACGCGGACGATTTTACCGTAGCCTCCCTCGCGCCCCAGTTCGGCGGGCCAATCGAGGCAATGGGTCTCCAGCAGCACGCGCCCCGCATTGACGTCGTTCGGGTCGAGCGAGGGGCGCACGCCGAGGTTGGCCACGCCTTGCAGCGGATGCTCGGCCAGCCCGTGCACCAGCACCGCGAAGATGCCGCTGGCGGCCGGCTTCCAGTGCTTGAAGCGCAGGTTGAGCGTGCGAAAGCCGTCTTCCTGGCCCGGGGCGGAGGCCCCCAGCGCGCGCCCCAGCTTGCGGCCATGCACCACATGGCCCGAGATGGCGTAGGGCCGGCCCAGCAGGGTCTGGGCGTCGGCCATGCGGCCCTCGGCCAGCGCCTCGCGCACGGCCGAGCTGGACACCCGCAGCCCGCGCCCGTCGCTGGGCCGCCCCGAGACCGGCAGGCCCCCTTGGGGGGCCGTGGGGCGTAGCCGCGCGTGGGGGTCCGATATCTCGTAGCTGTTCATGCGCGCCACGTCGAAGCCGTGCTGTTCGCCGGCCGCGTCGAGCATGGCGTAGTCGCCGGCACGCTTGGCGCCGAAGCGGAAATCGTCGCCCACCAGCACGTAGCGCGCGCCGAGCCCTTCGCGCAGCACCTGCTGGATGAAAGCCTCGGGCGATTGCGCGGCCAGCCGGGCGTCGAAGGGCAGCACGATGGTCTGCGCCACGCCGCAGGCCGCCAGCTCGCCGAGCTTGTCGCGCAGCGTGCCGATGCGGGCGGGGGCCAGCGCCGGCTGCTTGGTGAGTGCCGAGAAGTAGTCGCGCGGGTGGGGTTCGAAGGTCAGCACGCAGCTGGGCAGGCCGCGCTGGCGCGCTTCGGTCTGGAGCAGTGCCAGCATGGCCTGGTGGCCACGGTGAACGCCGTCGAAATTGCCGATGGTGAGGGCGCAGGCCGAAGCCACGCCGGGATGCCGGAATCCGCGAAAAACCTGCATGGATCGATCTGTTTTTGAGAGCGCTGCAAGCCCGCGGAATGGGGCCACGGCAGGGCATGTTGTCACAAAGCCGGTATATTGTGACGCAGTGCGTCGCGGGACGTGCCCTCCGGGGTGCTGCCGTGGTCCGGGTCTCTCCGTGTTCTTCCCTGTTGTCAGGAGGCGTGTGTGAAGGTCTTGAAGCTGTCGGCCCAAGGGCTGCCCCAGTCGTGGATTTCGCTTGAAGAAGCGGTCCTCCACTATGCGGCGGACGAGGTGCGCTGGGAGGTCGGCGCCCAGGTGGCGATTTTCCGCGGCGGCCACAACGCGGTCACCGGCCTGCAGTCGCAGATCGCGATCAACAGCATCATCGGCACCAAGGGCGTGCCCCGCATCAACCCCTTCACGCAGCGGCCCGGGCTCAGCAACAGCAAGCTGTTCGCCCGCGATCGCAACGTCTGCGCCTACTGCGGCGGCCATTTCCACGAAGACGCACTCACGCGCGAGCACATCATTCCCTTCGCGCAGCAGGGCATCGACGTGTGGATGAACGTGGTCACGGCCTGCAAGCCCTGCAACCACCGCAAGAGCAGCCGCACGCCCGAGCAGGCCAACATGCCGCTGCTCTACACCCCCTACGTGCCCAGCCTCTGGGAAGACTTCATCCTGCGCAACCGTCGCATCCTGGCCGACCAGATGGAATTCCTGATGGCGCACCTGCCGCAGAGTTCGCGGCTGCACGGCTGACAGACCCGCTGTCTCTTTCAGAAACACCGCGGAACCGGCTTTGCCGGGCCGCCGGTGTTGCCCCCGGTAGGGGGTGGGAGTGGCGACACGAAGTGCGCAGCGACCTGGGGGCGAGTCAAAACTTCGGTGGACGCTTTTCGATGAAGGCCTGCACGCCTTCCAGCGCGCTCTCGTCCATCATGTTGCAGGCCATGGTCTGGCTGGCATCGGCCAGCGCGGCCTCGATGCCGGTTTCGAGCTGGCGATAGAACAGTCCCTTGCCCAGCGCCAGCGCGATGCGTGGCTTGGCGACGATGCTCGCGACCAGCGACTCGACTTCCGCATCGAGGTCCCCCGGCGGCGCCACACGGTTGACCAGCCCCTTGTCGCGGGCTTCCTCGGCACCGATGAACGCGCCCGTCACCAGCATCTCGAAGGCCGCCTTGCGCCCCAGGTTGCGCGAGAGCGTGACACTGGGCGTGGCGCAGAACAGGCCGGCGTTCACGCCGCTGACCGCGAAGCGCGCATCGCTTGCGGCCACCGCCAGGTCGCACATCGCCACCAGCTGGCAGCCGGCCGCCGTCGCGATGCCGTGCACGCGCGCGATCACGGGTACTGGGAGCCGCTGGATGCGCAGCATCATCGCGCCGCAGCGCTCGAACAGCTGCTGGTAATAGGCGAGCGAGGGTTCGGCCCGCATCTCCTTGAGGTCGTGCCCGGCGCAGAAGGCCTTGCCGGCGCCGGCGATGACGACCGCGCGCACGTGTTCGTCGGCCGCGATGCCCTCCAGCGCCTGCTCGAGCGCCTCGATCATGGCCTGCGACAGCGCGTTGAACGACGCGGGCCGGTTCAGCGTCAGCGTGACCACGCCGCGCGTATCGCGCGTGTGCAGCACGCAGGGGGAGGTGGTCTCGTTCATGGCGTCAGTCCGTGAGTTCGAGCACCGTCACGTGGCCCTGCGCCGCGGGCCAGGTCTGGCCGGCGATGCGTTCGCCGTTGAATTCGCCGCTCACCACGCGCTGTGGCTCGGCCGCGGCAATGCGCAGCCGGGAGTTCGACACGCCCGCGCCGCGGGGCGGCACGCCGGCGGGCGGGCTCTGGCCGTCGAAGCGCATGGTGTCGCGCTGCGCATCGAAATAGCCGCGCGGCCGCGTGAAGACCACGACCGCATGTGCGCCGCCGTCGGCCGCCGCGAGACGCTCGGGCCGCAGGTGGATCACACTGCTGCTGCGCGGGAAGGGGCTGCGGTAGAGGTGGGTCACGCCGCCGGCCGCGCCGAGCGCGAACTCGTAGGCCGTGTCGCCGCGTGCGGCGAACGGTCCCCAGCGGCCGTCGGCGCCGATGTCCTGGCGGTGCACCGCCTCGCCGCGTCGCACGCCCGTGGCCGGGTCGAGCGTGTAGACGGCGAGCTGCGCACCGGCCAGCGGCAGGTTCTCCGCGCTGAGCACGCGGCCGCCGAGCACTACATGGGCTTCGGGTGCGATGGCCGTGCTGCGGGGCGCTTCGCCGGTGAGGAACTGCCAGGTGGCGGCGAACGCGGCAGGCGAGAACGAGACCTCGCGGTGGTCTGCACGCGGCAGCACGAGGTTGGTCGCGCCCTTGAGCGCGGGGCCGTCGAAGCCGATGTTCGTGGGCTTGCCGGGCGCGCCGATCCACGCGCCGTCGGGCTGGGCGTACTTGTCGTTGTTGTCCGAGCGCAAGGTCAGCCACTTCACGCCGGGCGTGACCTCGTCGCCGTTCGGACCCTTGGGCGCATTGAGCTGCTGCATGAAGGGCGAGAGCCCCGAGAACTCGTTGTTCTCGCGGAAGCCCTTGACCGCCCAGATGCCGTGCGCCGGGTTGCCGCCCAGCACCACGTGGCTCACCACGGCTGCGCCGCCGCCGTTCTGCACATAGTTGCGGATGGTGTTGCCGCCGCGCGAGTTGCCGACCAGCACCACCTTGCTGGCGCCGGTCGCCTTCAGCACCTTGTCGACCTCGGCCTTGAGGAAGGCCGCCGATTCGGCGGTCGAACTGCGACCCGGTTGCGCCACGGCGTCGTCGTCGCGCGCCAGCGGGGTGGGTTGGTCGACCGTGAACAACCGGTCGCGCGGCCAGCCGTTCGATTCGAAACGCCAGAGCGTGGTCTGCCACAGCGCGGCGGAATCGCCGTTGCCGTGCATGAACACGATCGGCGGGCGCTCGAGGGTCGACGGCGAGGAGGTGGCGCAGGCGGTCAGCATGGCGGTGGCGGCGGTCCCGAGGACGGCCATGGCGAGGAGGGTGCGGCGGGATGGCATGTTGCGTTCCTGGGGCTGGTTTCCAAGTAAAAACGCCCACCAGCATGAGGCGGGCGGGCGATTGTCAGTGGAACACCGCGGAACCGGCTTTGCCGGGCCGCTGGTGTTGCCCCCGGTAGGGGGTTGGAGAAGCGACACGAAGTGCGCGAATCCTGGGGGCGAGTCCAGTGACACCGCGGAACCGGCTTTGCCGGGCCGCTGGTGTTGCCCCCGGTAGGGGGTTGGAGAAGCGACACCCTTCGACAAGCTCAGGACGGGCCAAGGTGCGCGAAGACTGGGGTGAGCCAGTCCTCAGGCGAAGACGCCGGCCGTGTCCTGCATGCGGGCCGACACTTCGCCCAGGTGGTGCAGCGTGTCGCCGAAGGTCAGTTCCAGCTGCGTGAGCTTGCGGAAGTAGTGGCTGCCGATGTATTCGTCGGTCACGCCGATGCCGCCGTGCAGCTGCACCGAATTCGCGGCCACGTAGCGCATCGACGTGCCCAGCTGGTACTTGGCGCGGGCCAGCGCCTGGCGGCGTTCTTCCGCCGGTGCGTTGAGCTTGAGCGTCGCGTAGTAGCTCATCGAGCGAGCGAGTTCGAGCTGCATCTTCATGTCGGCGACGCGATGGCGCAGCGCCTGGAAGCTGGAGATCACCACGCCGAACTGCTTGCGCTGGTTCATGTACTCGACGGTCAGATCGACGGTCTTGTCCATCACGCCCACCGCTTCGGCGCAGGTGGCGGCGATGCCGACGTCCACCGCGTGCTCGAGCGCCGTCAGGCCGTCGGCGGTGATCAGCGTGGCGTCGGCCTTGTCGAACACGACTTCGGCCGCGCGGCTGCCGTCCTGCGTGCCGTAGCCGCGTGCCTCGACGCCGCTGGCGCTGCGCTCGACCAGGAAGAGGGCGATCTTGCCGTCGACCTTGGCGGGGACGATGAAGGCATCGGCCTCGTCGCCCACGGGCACCAGGCTCTTGGCGCCGGTCAGCGAATGACCGCCGTCCGACTTCACGGCCGTGGCCTCGCACACGTCGAGACGGTAGCGCGCCTTGCGTTCCTGGTAAGCCAGCACCACGACCGCCTGGCCGCCGGCGATGCGCGGCAGCCAGTTGTCCTTGACGTCAGCACCGGCATAGCCGCTGAGCACGGCGCCGGCGATCAGCGTCTGCGCGAAGGGCTCGAGCACGATGCCGCGGCCCAGTTCCTCCATCACGACCATGCCGGCCACCGGGCCCATGCCCAGGCCGCCGTCGTCTTCGGCGATGTACAGGCCGCCCAGGCCGAGTTCGGCCAGTTCGTCCCAGGCCTCGCGCGAGAAGCCGCCCTTGGCCTCGATGCCGCGGCGGCGCTCGAAGTCATAGCCCTTGTCGACCCACTTGCGAACGGCGTCGCGCAGCTGGTCCTGGTCGTCGGTGAAATTGAAGTCCATTTCAAATCCTTGCGTTAGCCTTGCTGGAGCCCCCTCCTGGAGGGGGCTTGGGGGAGCCAAACATTCAGCGCGCAGCGCAGATCGTTCTACGGCTTCAGCCGAGAACGGTCTGCGCGACGATGTTGCGTTGCACTTCGTTGGAGCCGCCGTAGATGGTGGTCTTGCGCATGTTGAAGAAGGTCGACGTGAGCGGCGCGAGCGCCGGATTGCCGCCCGGGAAGTTGCCTTGCCAGCCGGCTTCCATGGCTTCGCGGATCAGCGGCAGCGAGTACGGGCCGCCGGCCAGCATCATCAGTTCGCTGTAGCGCTGCTGGATTTCGCTGCCGCGGATCTTGAGCAGGCCGGCGACGTCGAGCGAGTTCTTGCCCGAGGTGGCGGCCGACAGCACGCGCAGCACCATCATCTCGAGCGCGACGATGTCGACTTCGAGCTTGGCGATCTCGTCGCGGAAGCGCGGCTCGTCGTAGACGCCCTCGCTCTTGGCGATGCGCTTGAGGCGTTCGAGCTCGCGCTTGGCGCGGTTCACGTCGGCGATGTTGGTGCGCTCGTGCGAGAGCAGGTGCTTGGCATAGGTCCAGCCCTTGTTCTCTTCGCCGATCAGGTTCTCGGCCGGCACTTCGACGTTGTCGAAGAACACTTCGTTGACTTCATGGCCGCCGTCGAGCAGCTTGATCGGGCGCACGGTGACGCCGGGCGACTTCATGTCGAGCAGCAGGAAGCTGATGCCCGTTTGCGGCTTGCCTTCGTTGCTGGTGCGCACGAGGTTGAACATCCAGTCGCCGAATTGGCCGAGCGTGGTCCAGGTCTTCTGGCCGTTGACGATGTACTTGTCGCCCTTGCGCTCGGCCTTGGTCTTGACCGAAGCGAGGTCGGAGCCCGAGCCCGGTTCGCTGTAGCCCTGGCTCCACCAGACTTCGCCGCTGGCGATGCCGGGCAGGAAGCGCTTCTGCTGTTCGGCGTTGCCGAAGGCCATGATCACCGGGGCGACCATGACAGGGCCGAAGGGGATGATGCGCGGCGCGCCGGCCAGTGCGGTTTCTTCCTCGAACAGGTGGCGCTGGATGGCGGTCCAGCCCGGGCCGCCGAATTCCTTCGGCCAGCCGTAGCCCAGCCAGCCCTTCTTGCCGAGGATCTTGGCCCAGCCTTGCAGATCGTCGCGCGTCAGTTCGAGCGCGTTGTGCACCTTGTGCGAGATCTCTTGGGGAAGGTTGTCCTTGACCCATGCGCGAACTTCTTCGCGGAACGCTTGTTCTTCGGGTGTGAAGCTCAAATCCATGCTTGCCTCGATGGTTGATTCCGTCGCCGCGAGGAGGGCGGCGTGTCTCCGGGATCCGACTTTTTAGCACGGTCGTGCGTGATTCGGGTGTCCGCGCTGCGACAACCCGGCGCGCCAGGGTCGCGCGGTGCGCACACGGATAATCCCGCGACCCATGAAAAACATCGTGATCCTGATTTCGGGCGGAGGCTCCAACATGGCCGCCATCGTGCAAGCGGCCGCACAAGAGCGCTGGGCAGAGCGCCTCGGCGCGCGCATCGCCGCCGTCGTGAGCAACAAGGCGGAAGCGGGCGGACTGGCTTTCGCCAAGACACAGGGCATCGCCACGGCAGTGGTCTCGCACCAGGCCTTCGCGACGCGCGAGGCCTTCGATGCGGCGCTGGCCGAGGCGATCGATGCCCACGCGCCGAGCCTGGTGGTGCTGGCGGGCTTCATGCGCATCCTCACGCCGGCTTTCGTGGCGCGGTACGACGGGCGTCTCCTCAACATCCATCCCTCGCTGCTGCCGGCCTTTCCGGGGCTCGACACGCACCGGCGCGCCATCGCCGCGGGCTGCCGCGTGGCCGGCGCCACGGTGCACCAGGTCACGGCAGAACTCGACCATGGGCCGATCGTCGACCAGGCCGTCGTGCCGGTGCTGGCCGGCGACACGGCCGAGGCCCTGGCGGCGCGCGTGCTGACGCAGGAGCACCGGCTCTATCCGCGCGCAATCGCCCATTGGCTGGCGCAGTCCCGATGACACAATCCGGTTTTTCAGGGAGTGCCCAATGACCCAACGAACGATCGGTTTTTCCATCGCCGCCCTGGCGAGCGGCCTGCTGATGGCGTGTGCGGCGCCTCCGCCGCCGCCGGCGGCGCCCGTTGTTGGCGTGCCGGTGGCGGTCAAGCCGGCGCCGAAGCCCGCGCCCGTGCCCCAGCCCGAATGCAGCGCCGCGGGCGCCCGGTTTGCGGTGGGTCAGGCGTTGTCGCCGCAGCTCGAAGTCGCCGCGCGGACGCGCGCCAATGCCTCTGTGTCGCGCGTGCTGAAGCCGGGCCAGGCCGTGACGATGGAGTTCAACGCCGCGCGCCTGAATCTGGAGGTCGACGCACGCGGCCGCGTGACCGCCGTGCGTTGCGGCTGAGCGCGCCGCGGCGTCCTCAGTCGATCTTGCGGAAGCGGGGCTGCGTGTGCCCCTCGAACACGATCTCTTCCTCGAACATGGCAGCGGGGCGCACCCACAGGCCGCGCTGCCCGTAGAGCGCGCGGTAGAGCGTCATCGGCTCGAGCGTTTCGCTGTGCCGCACCGTGCCGACGACGTCGTACTCGCCGCCCTTGTAGTGGCGGTAGCGCCCGGGGGGTGTTTCGATCAGGAGGGGCAGGTCGTTGTCGTTCATGGACACATTTTCGTTCGCGGTGCCGGCCCGGAAGAAGGCGAGGGCCCGCGGCTGAGACAATCGGGGCATGCACCCCAAAGCCCTGTTGGAAGCCTGCGCCGATCTGGTCGGCCTTGTCTTGAAGTTCGATCACCCGGCCGATCAGGTCGTTTCCCGTTTTTTCCGCGAGCACCGCGAGTTCGGCCCGCGCGAGCGCGCCACCCTGGCGGAGACCGTTTTCACGGTCCTGCGCAAGAAGCTTCTGTTCGACCACCTGTCGCCTTCGGGCACCGGTTCGAAGGAGCGCCGCATGGCGATCCTGGGCTTTCACGGCCCGCGTGATTTCCTCAAGAGCGCGCTCAACGACAACGAAAAGCGCTGGCTCGACAACTGCGACGCGGTTCGCCCCGACGACCTGCTCGAGCGCCACCGCCACAACCTGCCCGAGTGGCTGGTCGCGCCGCTGAAGGCGCAACTGGGCGACCAGTTCTGGCCCCTGGCCGAAAGCCTGCAACAGCCGGCCCCGCTCGATCTGCGCGTGAACGCGCTGCACGACAAGCGTCCCGACGTGCAGAAGGAGCTGGCGCTGGCCTCGATCAAGGCCGTTCCCACGCCCTTCTCGCCCTGGGGCCTGCGCATCGACGGCAAGCCCGCGCTGAACAAGCTCGACGCCTTCGCGCGCGGCGCGGTCGAAGTGCAGGATGAGGGCTCGCAGCTGCTGGCCCTGCTGCTCGACGCCAAGCGCGGCGAGATGGTGGTGGATTTCTGCGCCGGCGCCGGCGGCAAGACGCTGGCGATCGGCGCCACCATGCGCAACACCGGCCGGCTCTATGCCTTCGACACCTCGGCCCACCGGCTCGACGCGCTCAAGCCGCGGCTGGCGCGCAGCAAGCTGTCGAACGTCCACCCGGCCGCCATCGCGCATGAACGCGACGAGCGCATCAAGCGGCTGGCCGGCAAGATCGACCGCGTGCTGGTCGATGCACCCTGTTCGGGCCTGGGCACGCTGCGACGCAACCCGGACCTCAAGTGGCGCCAGTCGCCCAAGTCGGTCGAGGAATTGACGGCCAAGCAGATGGCCATCCTGCAGAGCGCCGCGCGGCTCGTGAAATCGGGTGGCCGGCTGGTCTACGCGACCTGCAGCGTGCTGCCCGAGGAGAACGAAGCCATTGCGGAGGCCTTCAGCGCCGCCAATCCCGACTTCGAACCCCAGGAGGCGACGGCACTGCTGACGGATTTGAAGGTGGCCGGGGCGGCGCAACTGGGTGCCGGCGGTGAGGCTGCCACGCGCTACCTGCGCCTCTGGCCGCACCGGCATGCCACCGACGGTTTCTTTGCGGCCGTCTGGACCCGGAAGTAAGGGAACCGGAACTAGGTTCGGCACTCCAAAGTAGGTGAAAACGCCTGTGGCATCAAGGATTTAGGCCTCTTCGGGGGCTCGAACCCTTAAAATCGCAGGTTACCTGGGGGCTGCACCTTCGTGCGGCCATGGAGTACTGAATTCAATGTTGCTTCCTGACTCTGCCGTCCTGAGCGCGGCCATCGACTGGCTCGGACACGGCTTGTGGGACCTCGCATGGTGGGAGATCGTGCTGTACACGCTCGTCACCACGCACATCACCATCGCCGGCGTGACGATCTTCCTGCACCGCACGCAGACGCACCGCGCCATGGATCTGGGGCCGATCCCCTCGCATTTCTTCCGCTTCTGGCTGTGGCTGGGCACGGGCATGGTGACCAAGGAATGGGTCGCCATCCACCGCAAGCACCACGCCAAGTGCGAGACCGAGGAAGATCCGCACAGCCCGCAGGTCAAGGGCATCGACGAAGTCATGTGGCGCGGCGCCGAGCTGTACCGCAAGGAATCCAAGAACAAGGAAACCATCGCGCGTTACGGCCATGGCACACCCGACGACTGGATCGAGCGCAACCTGTATTCGCGCTTCAGCTGGCAGGGCGTGGGCCTGATGCTGGTGATCAACCTCGCCCTGTTCGGCGCGGCCGGTGCGGCCGTGTGGGCCGTGCAGATGCTCTGGATCCCGTTCTGGGCGGCCGGCGTGGTCAACGGCATCGGTCACTTCTGGGGCTACCGCAATTTCGAGGCGGTGGACGCCAGCCGCAACATCTCGCCGATCGGCCTGATCATCGGCGGTGAAGAGCTGCACAACAACCACCATACCTATCCCACCTCGGCCAAGTTCTCGGTCAAGAAATACGAGTTCGACATCGGCTGGCTCTACATCCAGGTCTTCCAGGCCATCGGCTGGGCCAAGGTCAAGAAAGTGCCGCCGAAGATGCTGATCGGCGAAGTGCGCCCGGTGGCAGACGAGAAGACGCTCGAGGCCGTGATCGCCAACCGCTACGAAGTCATGGCCGGCTATGCCCGCGGCATGCGCAGCACCGTCAAGGACGAACTCGCGCAGCTCAAGGCCAAGGGTGCCGATCTGTCGGTGCTCAAGGCCGCGAACCGCTGGCTGCACCGCGACGACGACAAGGTGCCTGAGGCCGCCAAGCCGAGCCTGGTGCAGGCCCGTGAGGCGCATCCGGTGCTCGACAAGATGGTGACGATGCGCGAAGAGCTGCGTCAGCTCTGGCTCAACACTTCGCAGTCGCGCGAGCAGTTGGCCGTCGATCTGGCCGCCTGGTGCCACCGCGCCGAAGCCAGCGGCATCGCTGCGCTGCACGAGTTTTCGGTCCGCCTGCGCGCTGCGCGCGGGTGAATTTGGCTCGCCCCCAGGCTGCGGCGCACTGCGTGTCGCCTCCTCCTACCCCCGACCGGGGGCGACACCGGCGGCCCGGCGGAGCCGGTTCCGCGGTGTCCCTGGCTCGCCCCCAGGCTGCGGCGCACTGCGTGTCGCCTCCTCCTACCCCCTACCGGTGGCGACACCAGCGGCCCGGCGAAGCCGGTTCCGCGGTGTCCCACGAAAGGGGCATCTTTCGCTGACACCAGTCTTCGCAGACGCAAAAAAACCCGCTGGATCACAGCGGGTTTTTTTATGGGGCTCAGGCTGAATTACTTCAGCTTGATTTCCTTGTATTCGACATGCTTGCGTGCCTTGGGGTCGAACTTCATGATCGACATCTTTTCAGGCATCGTCTTCTTGTTCTTGCTCGTGGTGTAGAAGTGACCGGTACCCGCGGTGGATTCCAGCTTGATCTTCTCGCGTCCGCCTTTGCTCGTTGCCATGATTCAGCTCCTTAAGCTTGGCCGCGTGCGCGCAGGTCTGCGAGCACGGCATCGATGCCGTTCTTGTCGATCAGGCGCAGTGCAGCGCTCGAAACCCGCAGGCGAACCCAACGGTTTTCGGTTTCGACCCAGAAACGACGGTATTGCAGGTTCGGGAGGAACCGGCGCTTGGTTTTGTTGTTGGCGTGGGAAACATTGTTCCCGACCATCGGGCCCTTGCCCGTGACGTCACATACGCGTGCCATGTGGACACTTCTTTCATAAACAGCTGGCACCCATGGAGCCTTGCCTGAATCAGGAGGGCTCGCACACAACAGGGCGTTGCGGGATGTTTTGCAGCTTGACCTCGCCAGAAACGGGTGGCGGTACCCCGGCTGCCGCACCCGCGTCGGCGTTTTTCAACGTGCGCAGATTTCGGCAAAGCCTGAGATTATAGCGCAGCGCGGTTTCTGCGCGCTACAGCGCGAAGGCGAGGCCGCCTTCGCGCGGAAAAGCGCTTATTCCTGCTCCAGGAAGCGCTGGGCGTCGAGGGCGGCCATGCAGCCCGTGCCGGCGCTGGTGATGGCCTGGCGGTAGATGTTGTCCTGCACGTCGCCGGCCGCGAACACGCCAGGCACGCTGGTCATCGTGGCGAAGCCCTGCAGGCCCGAGCGCGTGACGATGTAGCCGCCCTTCATGTCGAGCTGGCCTTCGAAGATGTCGGTGTTCGGATGGTGGCCGATCGCGATGAAGCAGCCCTTGAGCGTCAGGTCCTCGGTGGCGCCGGTTTCGGTGCTCTTGAGCCGGATGCCGGTGACGCCGGTGCCGTCGCCGAGCACTTCGTCGAGCGTGTTGTGGGTCTTGAGCACGATCTTGCCTTCCGCGACCTTCTCGTGCAGCTTGTCGACCAGGATCGGTTCGGCCTTGAACTTGTCGCGGCGGTGCACCAGCGTGACCTTGCTCGCGATGTTCGAGAGGTACAGCGCTTCTTCCACGGCGGTGTTGCCGCCGCCGATCACGCAAACTTCCTCATTCTTGTAGAAGAAGCCGTCGCAGGTCGCGCAACCCGAGACGCCGCGGCCCATGAAGGCCTCCTCGGAGGGCAGGCCCAGGTACTTGGCCGACGCGCCGGTCGCGATGATCAACGCGTCGCAGGTGTAGGTGCCGCTGTCGCCGGTCAGCGTGAACGGGCGCTGGCTGAAGTCGACCTTGCTGATGTGGTCGAACACGATCTGGGTCTTGAAGCGCTCGGCGTGCTCCAGAAAGCGTTGCATGAGCTCGGGGCCCTGCACGCCATGGACGTCGGCGGGCCAGTTGTCCACTTCCGTCGTGGTCATGAGCTGTCCGCCCTGGGCCATGCCGGTGATCAGAAGAGGCTGCAGATTGGCCCGGGCGGCGTAGACGGCGGCCGTATAGCCGGCGGGGCCCGAGCCCAGGATGAGAACCTTTGCGTGTGTTGGCGACGTCATATGTGGAAAACTTGGCGTTCTTCCTGTATCAGGGTGTACATTTTGAGGGGGTGATAGTCTAGGAGTATCACTTGCAGGGCCGCCTCCGGTAGGAGGCGTTTTCAATGCGTGCGATTGTATGAATCGATGGATCTGAAATCACGCGCTTCACGGGGACTGATGAATGTCGATGCTGTCCAATCTTGAATTGCTCAGGCGTGTGCCTCTGTTCGCGGCCCTGACGCCGACGCAATCGGCCAGCATTGCCGATGCGATCGTCAAAAAGCGATTCAAGCGCGCGGAAATGGTGGTGGAGCAGGGCAAGAAGTCGGATTCGCTCTTCATCATCCTGACCGGACGGGCACGGGTGATGAGCACCGACAGCCGGGGCCGCGAGGTCATCCTGGCCACGCTGCAGCCTGGCGACTACATCGGCGAGATGAGCCTGATCGACGACGAGCCGCACTCGGCCACCGTGCGCACCGAGGTCCAGACCGACGTGCTGATGCTCGACCGCGATGCCTTCTCCCGCTGCCTGCCCGAGAATTCCTCGATGTCGTACAACATCATGCGCGGCCTGGTGCAGCGCCTGCGCCACGCCGACCGCAAGATCGAATCGCTGGCGCTGATGGACGTCTACGGGCGCGTCGCGCGCTCGCTGATCGAGTTCGCGGTCGACGACGGGCAGGGCAACCTCAAGATCCGCGACAAGATCTCGCGCCAGGATCTGGCCAAGATGGTCGGCGCTTCGCGCGAGATGGTCAGCCGCGTCATGAAGGACCTCGAAGAGCGTGGTTTCGTTCAGACACAAGTCGACGGCTCGATGATCGTCAAGGAACGGCTCGCCTCGCTGGCGTGAGCCCCCGAGGGGCAGATGCCCATTCAGGTGCGCTGTGCCCGTGTGTAACCGCCACGCTCCCGCTCGGGCCGTGGCGTTTTCCGTTGTAGGCTCCATGCGCCCGCGGATTCTTTTCGCCGACGGGGCGTTGCGCCATCCATGACCTATTCGCTGAACACACTCCAGTCCTCGACTTCCGGTGAGCCGCCGCCGGTTCGCCTGCGCGCCATGCGCTTCGCACATGAGATCACGCTGATCGCGGGCTTCGTCGTGCTGCTCTTCTGGCTCATCGCCATGCTCAGCTTCACGCCCTCCGATGCGGCCTGGTCCACGTCGGGTACCGGCGGCGAGGTCAAGAACTGGGGCGGGCGCATCGGGGCCTGGGTGGCCGACGGCAGCTACTTCCTGGCCGGCTATTCGGTCTGGTGGTGCCTGGCCGCGGGCCTGCGGGTCTGGCTGTCCTCGCTCGCCGGCTGGCTGCGCGGCGGCGAGGCCGGTGGCGGGCCGCCGCCCGCGCCCCTGGGTCGCTTCAACCGCAGCCGCCTGGCCTTCTGGTTCGGCCTGGTGCTGCTGCTGTGCGCCAGCGCGATGCTCGAATGGTCGCGCCTCTATCGCCTCGAATTCCGCCTGCCGGGCCACGGCGGCGGGGTGCTCGGCTATTTCGTCGGCCCGATGAGCGTGAAGTGGATGGGCTTCACCGGTTCGGCGCTGATCGCGATCGCGGCCGGCGTGATCGGTTCGGCGCTGGTCTTCCGTTTCTCGTGGAGCCATATCGCCGAGCGCATCGGCGAGCGGGTCTATTCGCTGTTCGAGTCGCGCCGCGAGAAACGCGAGATCGCCGAAGACATCAAGCTGGGCCGCCAGGCCGCGCGCGAGCGCGAAGAAGTCGGTTCCCTGGACGATCCCCGGTCGGGCGAGCCCATGCTCGACGAGGCGGCCGAGCAGAAGCCGCGCCGCCGTCCCGCGTCGCCGCCGGTGCAGATCGAGCCCGCGCTGGCCGAACTGCCCAAGAGCGAGCGCGTGGCCAAGGAGCGGCAGAAGCCCCTGTTCCGCGAGCTGCCCGACAGCAAGCTGCCGCAGGTCGACCTGCTCGACGCGGCGCAGTTGCGCCAGGAAACCGTCTCCAGCGACACGCTCGAGATGACCTCGCGGATGATCGAGAAGAAGCTCAAGGACTTCGGCGTCGAGGTGCGCGTGGTGCTGGCCTCGCCGGGCCCGGTGATCACGCGCTACGAGATCGAGCCGGCCACCGGCGTCAAGGGCTCTCAGATCGTCGGCCTGGCCAAGGACCTGGCGCGCTCGCTGTCGCTGGTGTCGATCCGCGTGGTCGAGACCATCCCGGGCAAGAACTACATGGCGCTCGAGTTGCCCAATGCCAAGCGGCAATCGATCAAGCTCAGCGAGATCCTGGGCTCGCAGGTCTACAACGAGGGCAAGTCCTTCCTGACCATGGGCCTGGGCAAGGACATCATCGGCAACCCGGTGGTGGCCGACCTGGCCAAGATGCCGCACGTGCTGGTCGCCGGCACCACCGGCTCCGGCAAGTCGGTGGGCATCAACGCGATGATCCTGAGCCTGCTCTACAAGGCCGAGGCGCGCGACGTGCGCCTGCTTATGATCGACCCGAAGATGCTCGAGATGTCGGTCTACGAAGGCATCCCGCACCTGCTGGCACCGGTGGTGACCGACATGCGCCAGGCGGCCCACGGCCTGACCTGGTGCGTGGCCGAGATGGAGCGCCGCTACAAGCTCATGAGCAAGCTCGGCGTGCGCAACCTGGCCGGCTACAACGTGAAGATCGACGAAGCCAAGGCGCGCGAGGAGTTCATCTACAACCCCTTCAGCCTCACGCCCGACGATCCGGAGCCGCTCAAGCGCGAACCGCACATCGTGGTGGTGATCGACGAACTCGCCGACCTGATGATGGTGGTCGGCAAGAAGATCGAAGAGCTGATCGCGCGTCTGGCGCAGAAGGCGCGCGCCGCCGGCATCCACCTGATCCTGGCCACCCAGCGGCCCAGCGTGGACGTGATCACCGGCCTGATCAAGGCCAACATCCCGACCCGCATCGCGTTCCAGGTCTCGAGCAAGATCGACAGCCGCACCATCCTCGACCAGATGGGTGCAGAAGCGCTGCTGGGCATGGGTGACATGCTTTACATGCCGAGCGGTACGGGCTTGCCGATTCGCGTGCATGGTGCGTTCGTGAGCGACGAGGAAGTGCACCGCGTGGTGGCCTACCTCAAGAGCCAGGGCGAGCCCGACTACATCGAGGGCGTGCTCGAAGGGGGAACCGTCGACGGCGACGGCGATCTACTGGGTGAAGGTGGCGATGCCGAGAAGGACCCGATGTACGACCAGGCGGTCGAGGTCGTGCTCAAGAACCGCAAGGCCAGCATCTCGCTGGTGCAGCGCCACCTGAAGATCGGCTACAACCGCGCGGCGCGGTTGGTCGAGGACATGGAAAAAGCCGGGTTGGTCAGCGCCATGAGCGGTGCGGGCCAGCGCGAAATCCTGGTGCCTGCGCGCACCGAGTGAACGGAGCGGAATGTTGTTGTCTTGGAAGAAGTCGGTGATCGGTCTCGGCATGGCGGGCGCGGCGATGAGCGTCTGGGCCGGGGGCATGGAAAGCCTCGAAGCCTTCGTGAAGAACGTGAAGTCCGGTCGGGCCGAGTTCACGCAGACCGTGACGGCGCCCCAAAGGCAGGGCGAGCCCTCGCGCGCCAAGGTGTCCACCGGCACCTTCGCGTTCCAGCGCCCCGGCCAGTTCAAGTTCGACTACCAGAAGCCCTTTGCGCAAACCATCGTGGCCGACGGGAAGACCCTCTGGCTCTACGACGCCGACCTGAACCAGGTCACGCAGCGCGCGCAGGCGCAGGCCCTGGGCTCGACCCCTGCCGCGCTGATCGCGGCCGCGCCCGATCTGCGTTCGCTGCAGGCCGATTTCACGCTGGAATCGGCGCCCGAGCGCGACGGCCTGCAGTGGGTCAAGGCCACGCCCAAGGCCAAGGATGGCCAGTTGCAGGGCATCCAGGTCGGCTTCCAGGGCGACGCGCTGGCGGCGCTCGAGATCCAGGACAGCTTCGGCCAGCGCTCGGTGCTCAAGTTCAGCAAGGTCGAGGTGAATCCCGCCTTGCCCGCAGGCAGCTTCGCCTTCAAGGCGCCGGCCGGCGCCGACGTCCTCAAGCCCTGAACGGGCACTGCGCTGCGGTGGCCAGGGCCGGGCCGCCACGGCGAGAATGCTGACCCTGCCATGGCCATTTCCTCCCTGCCTCCTCTCGCCGAACGGCTGCGTCCCAAGACCCTGGCCGAGGTGATCGGCCAGCAGCATCTGCTGGGCCCGGGCATGCCGCTGCGCATCGCCTTCGAATCCGGCCAGCCGCATTCCTGCATCCTCTGGGGCCCGCCCGGCACCGGCAAGACCACCATTGCGCGCCTGATGGCGGATGCCTTCGACGCCCAGTTCCTGAGCATCAGCGCGGTGCTCGGCGGCGTGAAGGACATCCGCGAGGCGGTCGAGCGTGCCACCGTGGCGCGCGACGGCCTGGAGCAGCGCCGCACCATCGTCTTCGTCGACGAGGTGCACCGCTTCAACAAGAGCCAGCAGGACGCCTTCCTGCCGCATGTGGAGTCGGGCCTGTTCACCTTCATCGGTGCCACGACCGAGAACCCTTCCTTCGAGGTCAACTCGGCGCTGCTGTCTCGGGCGGCCGTGTATGTGCTGCAGTCGCTCGAAGAGCAAGACCTGAAACAGATCGTTGCCAAGGCCCAGGCCATCGACGCGGTGCCGGCGATCGAGGAGAACGCCATCGACCGTCTCGTGGCCTATGCCGACGGCGACGCGCGCCGGCTGCTCAACACGCTCGAGACGCTGGCGGTCGCCGCGGGTGCGGAGAAGCTCGCGCAGATCACCGACGAGTGGCTGCTGCGTGTGCTCGGCGAGCGCATGCGTCGTTACGACAAGGGCGGCGAACAGTTCTACGACACCATCAGCGCGCTGCACAAGTCGGTGCGCGGCAGCGATCCCGATGCCGCGCTGTATTGGTTCGTCCGGATGCTCGACGGTGGTGCCGACCCGCGCTACATGGCGCGCCGTCTGGTGCGGATGGCGAGCGAGGACATCGGTCTGGCCGACCCACGTGCGCTGCGTCTGGCGCTCGATGCGGCCGAGGTCTACGAGCGGCTGGGCACGCCCGAAGGCGAGCTGGCACTGGCCGAGTGCGTGATCTACCTCGCGGTGGCGCCCAAGTCCAACGCGGTCTACAAGGCCTACAACGAGGTCAAGGCCTTCATCAAGAAGGACGGCACCCGGCCGGTGCCCATGCACCTGCGCAATGCGCCGACCAAGCTCATGAAGGAGCTCGACTACGGCAAGGGCTACCGCTACGCGCACGACGAGGAAGACGGCTTCGCCGCGGGCGAAACCTACCTGCCCGACGGCATGGCAGCGCCCGGCTTCTACCGCCCGGTAGAGCGCGGGCTGGAAATCCGCATCGCGGAGAAGTTGCGCAACCTGCAGAGGCGCAACACCGACGCCGACAGCTGAGCGCCGCACCTCCCGCGGGGCGCAAAACGCGCCAATGATCTTTGTGAACACCCCGAAGTCAATGGGTAAAGCACCGGGCACAGGGGCGTCGATTCGGTTCAAACCCGTGACTACAATCCGGCCAAACCCGTCGGGCGCTGCCTGTTGGCGGGTTTTTTGCTAGAGGAAGCCACGGGACCCATCCGGGGTCACCGTGAAGCGAAAGCACCGTTCAAAGGTGCCATCACATAGGGTTGCTCGTTATGGAAATATTGCTGCAGCAGATCATCAACGGTCTGGTCCTCGGCAGCATGTATGCCTTGATAGCCCTGGGCTACACCATGGTGTACGGCATCATCAACCTGATCAACTTTGCGCATGGCGAAGTCCTGATGGTCGGCGCGCTGACCAGCTGGACCATCATCGGCATGATGCGGGAGTCGATGCCATGGCTCCCCGGTTGGCTCATGCTGCTGATCGCGCTGATCATCGCCTGCGTGGTGGCCGCCACGCTCAACTTCGTGATCGAGAAGGTGGCCTACCGGCCCCTGCGCAACAGCCCCAAGCTGGCGCCGCTGATCACCGCCATCGGCATGTCGATCCTGCTGCAGACGCTGGCCATGATCATCTGGCGTCCCACCAACAAGGCCTATCCGACGCTGCTGCCCAGCGAGTCGATCGTCGTGGCCGGGGCGTCCATCTCGCCCACGCAGATCATGATCCTGGTCGTGACCGCGGTCTCGCTCGCGATCCTGACCTGGGTGGTGAACTACACCAAGCTGGGCCGCGCGATGCGGGCCACGGCCGAGAATCCGCGCGTCGCCGCGCTGATGGGCATCCGGCCCGACATGGTGATCTCGGCGACCTTCATCATCGGCGCCGTGCTGGCGGCCATCGCCGGCGTGATGTACGCCTCCAACTACGGCATCGCGCAGCACGCCATGGGCTTCGGCCCGGGCCTCAAGGCCTTCACGGCCGCGGTCTTCGGCGGCATCGGCAACCTGGCCGGCGCGGTGGTCGGCGGCATCCTGCTGGGCCTGATCGAGGCCATCGGCGCGGGCTACCTGGGCACCGTCACCGGCGGCGTGCTGGGCAGCCAGCACAGCGACATCTTTGCTTTCGTCATCCTGATCCTGACGCTGACCGTGCGGCCCTCGGGCCTGCTGGGCGAGCGCGTGGCGGACCGAGCCTGAGGAACAGCCATCATGAAAAGCAAGAACCTCATCGTCTTCCTCTTCGCGGCGATCGCGCTGCTGGCGCTGCCGCTGCTGCTGCAGACACAGGGCAATGCCTGGGTGCGCATCGTCGACGTCGCGCTGCTGTACGTGCTGCTGGCGCTGGGCCTGAACATCGTCGTCGGCTATGCCGGCCTGCTCGACCTGGGCTACGTGGCCTTCTTCGCCATCGGGGCGTACCTCTACGCGTTGATGGGCTCGCCGCACCTGACCGAGACCTTCCCGGCCTTCAAGGCGATGTTCCCGAACGGGCTGCACACCTCGCTGCTGATCGTGATTCCGTTGGCGCTCGGGCTGGCGGGCGTGTTCGGCGTGCTGCTGGGCGCCCCGACGCTGCGGCTGCGCGGTGACTACCTGGCGATCGTCACGCTCGGCTTCGGCGAGATCATCCGCGTGTTTCTCAACACGCTCGACCATCCGTACAACGTCACCAACGGTCCCAAGGGCCTCGATGCGATCGACCCGGTGCATTTCTGGGGGCTGAACCTCGGCAAGCCCCTGAAGCTGGGCGACTACACGATCTCCTCGGTATCGCTCTACTACTACCTGTTCCTGGCGCTGGTGATCCTCACGGTGATCATTTCGCACCGGCTGCAGTTCTCGCGCGTCGGCCGGGCCTGGATGGCGATCCGCGAGGACGAGATCGCTGCCAAGGCCATGGGCATCAACACCCGCAATCTCAAGCTGCTGGCCTTCGGCATGGGCGCGAGTTTCGGCGGCATGTCGGGCGCGATGTTCGCGGCCTTCCAGAGCTTCGTGTCGCCCGAGTCCTTCAGCCTGATGGAGTCGGTGATGATCGTCGCGATGGTGGTGCTGGGCGGCATCGGCCACCTGCCGGGCGTGATCCTGGGCGCGGTGCTGCTGGCCGCGCTGCCGGAGGTGCTGCGCTACGTGGCCGGCCCGCTGCAGGCCATGACCGACGGCCGGCTCGACGCGTCGATCCTGCGCCAGCTCTTCATCGCGCTGGCCATGATCGTCATCATGCTGGTGCGCCCGCGCGGCCTCTGGCCGTCGCCCGACCATGGCAAGTCGCTCAAGCGCAAGGGCAGCGATGCCACGCCGGCCACGCCGATCGAGGCCCCGGGCGTCGACAGCCCGGCCGATGCGGTGCCCGGTTCGCCGTCGCGCCCGATGTCGATCAATCCTTGAGATGGCAGGAAACCCGAAATGACTGAAACCATCCTCGAGGTCCGCGGCATCTCCAAGCGCTTCGGCGGCCTGCAGGCGCTGTCCGATGTGGGCATCAAGATCCAGCGCGGCCAGGTCTACGGCCTGATCGGCCCGAACGGCGCCGGCAAGACCACCTTCTTCAACGTGATCACCGGGCTCTACACGCCCGACAGCGGGACCTTCGAGCTGGCCGGCAAGCCCTACCAGCCTTCGGCGGTGCACGAGGTGGCCAAGGCCGGGATCGCGCGCACTTTCCAGAACATCCGGCTGTTCGCCGACATGACCGCGCTGGAGAACGTGATGGTCGGGCGCCACGTGCGCACCCATTCGGGCGTGATCGGCGCGATCCTGCGCACCTCGGGCTTCAAGGCCGAGGAGGCCGCCATCGCGCACCGCGCGCAGGAACTGCTCGACTACGTGGGCATCGGCAAGTTCGCCGACTACAAGGCGCGCACGCTCAGCTACGGCGACCAGCGCCGGCTAGAGATCGCACGCGCCCTGGCGACCGACCCGCAGCTCATCGCGCTCGACGAACCGGCCGCGGGCATGAACGCCACCGAGAAGGTCATGCTGCGCGAACTCATCAGCCGCATCCGCAAGGACAACCGCACCATCCTCTTGATCGAGCACGACGTGAAGCTGGTGATGGGCCTGTGCGACCGGCTCACCGTGCTCGACTACGGCAAGCAGATCGCCGAGGGCACGCCGGCCGAAGTGCAGAAGAACGAAAAGGTGATCGAGGCCTACCTCGGCACCGGAGGCCATTGATCGATGGCTCGCCCCCAGGTCGCGCTCACTGCGTGTAGCGCTCCGCACCCCCTGCCGGGGGCAATACCAGCGGCCCGGCAAAGCCGGTTCCGCGGTATTCCTGAAACAGACATGACGCTGGAAGCCAAGTGATGAACGAAACGATTTCTCCGTTGGTGGTGCCGGCCACCGCCAAGCCCGCGGGCAAGGTGCTTCTGAAGGTCAGCGGCCTCAAGGTGGCGTATGGCGGCATCCAGGCCGTGAAGGGCGTGGACTTCGAGGTGCACGAGGGCGAGCTGGTCTCGCTCATCGGCTCCAACGGCGCCGGCAAGACCACCACCATGAAGGCCATCACGGCCACGCTGCCCTTCCTCGACGGCGACATCGAATTCCTGGGCCGCAGCATCAAGGGCCGCGGCGCCTGGGATCTGGTGGGCGAGGGCCTGGTGATGGTGCCCGAAGGCCGCGGCGTGTTCACGCGCATGACGATCACCGAGAACCTGCAGATCGGCGCCTACATCCGCGACGACAAGGGCGGCATCGCCGCCGACATCGAACGCATGTTCACGATCTTCCCGCGGCTGCGCGAACGCAAGGACCAGCTGGCCGGCACCATGTCGGGCGGCGAGCAGCAGATGCTCGCCATGGGCCGCGCGCTGATGGCGCGCCCCAAGGTGCTGCTGCTCGACGAGCCCTCGATGGGCCTGTCGCCCATCATGGTCGACAAGATCTTCGAGGTGGTGAAGAACGTCTACGACCAGGGCGTGACCGTGCTGCTGGTCGAGCAGAACGCGAGCCGCGCGCTGCAGATCGCCGACCGCGGCTACGTGATGGAGTCGGGCCTGATCACCATGAGCGGCGACGCCAAGATCATGCTCGACGACCCCAAAGTCCGCGCCGCCTACCTCGGTGAGTAGATGTTGCTCGCCCCCAGGTCGCGCTCACTTCGTGTAGCGCTCCCACCCCCTACCGGGGGCGGCACCGGCGGCCTGGCAAAGCCAGTTCCGCGGTGAGAAGATGGCTCGCCCCCAGGCTTCGCGCACTTCGTGTCGCTTCGCCAACCCCCTACCGGGGGCAACACCAGCTGCCCGGCAAAGCCGGTTCCGCGGTGTTTCACAAAAGCGCTCGCTCAGTCGACCTTGGCGCCTGTGGCCTTGACGACCTTCTCGTACTTCGCCAGCTCGCTCTTCATGAACGCCCCGAACTGCTCGGGCGTGTTCGACACCGGCTCGGCCAGCAGGTTGGAGAAGCGGGTCTTGGTCTCGGGCGAGTTCAGCGCGGCGACGAAGGCCTGGTTGAGCTTGGCCAGCACGTCGTGCGGCGTGCCGGCCGGGGCCACCAGGCCCCACCAGGTGTCGATCGCGAAGCCCGGCAGCGTGGCCGCCACCGCGGGCACGCCGGGCAGCGAAGGGCTGGGCTGCGCGGTTGTCACGGCGATGGCCTTGAGCTTGCCCGAGCGGATGTTCGGCGCCGCGGTCGCGAGGTTGTCGAAGTTGAAGTCGACCTGGCCCGACAGCAGGGCCAATTGCGCCGGGTTGCCGCCGTTGTAGGGGATGTGCACCGCAAAGATGCCGGCCTGCTGCTTGAACATCTCGCCGGCCAGATGGCCCGCGCTGCCGTTGCCGCCGCTGCCGTAGTTGAGCTTGCCGGGGTTGGCCTTGGCGTAGGCGATCAGTTCGGGCACGGTGTGGATCTTCAGGCGCTGCGCGGTGTCGGCGTTCATCACCAGCACGTTGGGCACGCGCACCATCTGCGTGACGGGCGCGAAGTCGGTCGCCGCGTTGAAGGGCATCTTGCTGTAGAGCCAGGGGTTCACCGCGTTCGTGGCGGTGGCGGCGATGCCGATCGTCAGACCGTCCGGCGCGGCCTTGGCCACCGCGTCGGCGCCGATGTTGCCGCCCGCGCCGGGCTTGTTGTCGATGATCACCGTGCCCAGCGAGTCCTTGACGCGCTCGGCCAGCACGCGCGCCGTGACGTCGATCGGGCCGCCGGCGGCATACGGGACGATCAGGCGGATCGGGCGCTGCTGCGCACCCGCGTGGAAGGCGCTCAGCGCGGCGGCGCCGGCGAGCAGGGTGCACAGGAAATGTCGGGTGTTCATGGTGTCGGTTGTCCTTGTCTCGGGTCGATGCGAGTGCGCGGCCCGGCTCAGGGCTGGGCCTTGTCGGCTTCGGTGGTGAAGGCGTCGGCGAAGAATTCTTCTTCCGGCAACGCGGCCTGGGCCACGTAGTCGCGCTTGGCCGAATCGACCACGATCGGCGCGCCGCAGGCATAGACCTGGTGGCCCGACAGATCGGGGAAGTCCTCCAGCACCGCGCGGTGGACGAAGCCGGTGCGGCCGGTCCAGTTGTCCTCGGGCACGGCATTCGACACCACCGGCACGTAGCGCAGATGCGGCATGGCCGCGGCCTGCTCGCGGATCCAGGCGTCCATGTAGAGGTCTTCGGGCCGGCGGCCGCCCCAGTACAGCGTGGCGGGCCGTTCGATGCCCTTGTGCTGCATGTGTTCGATCAGCGCCTTGATCGGCGCGAAGCCGGTGCCCGAGGCCAGCAGCACGATCGGCTTGTCCGAATCCTCGCGCAGGAAGAAGCTGCCATAGGGCCCTTCGATGCGAAGGATTTCCTTTTCCTTCATGGCGCCGAACACGTGGTCGGTGAACTTGCCGCCGGGCAGATGGCGGATGTGCAGCTCGATGCCGGTGCCGGGCACGGCCAGCGTGTGCGGCGCGTTGGCCATCGAGTAGCTGCGCCGCGCGCCGTCGCGCAGGATGAACTCGACGTACTGGCCCGCGTGGAACTGCATCGGCTCACCGGCCGGCAATTGCAGGCGCACCAGCATCACGTCGTGCGACTGCTTGCCCAGCGACAGCACGCGCGAGGGCATCTTGCGGATCGGGAAGGCGCCGGCTTCGGTCACCTGGCGCGACTCGAGCATCACGTCGCTGGTCGGCCGGGCACAGCAGGTCAGCACGAAGCCGGCCAGCTCCTCCTCGGCGCTCAGCGCCTTGCTCTGGTGCGGGCCGTGCGTGACCTCGCCCGAGAGCTTGCGGCACTTGCAGGAGCCACAGGCGCCGTCCTTGCAGCCATAGGGCAGGCCGATGCCCTGGCGGATGCCGGCCGCAAGGATGGTTTCGTCGCTCTGGGCCACGAACTGGCGTCCACTGGGCTCGACGGTGATCTGGAAGCCGGTATCGTGCGGCGATGCGCTGGTCATGGGTATTCTTGGAGCTCGTCTCTACGCGGAAGCCCGGATTTTGCCCTCAATCAACAACCCTCCCGGCGCGCTGCCTGCGCGCTTCCGCCGACAACGCATCCTGATCGTCGGTTGTGGCGACGTCGGGCTGCGTGCCGCGGCCCTGCTGCGCGGCCGCGTCCAGCTGATCGCGCTGACCTCTTCGGCCGAGCGCGTGCCCGCGCTGCGGGCCGCCGGCGTGCGCCCGCTGGTGGCCGATCTGGACGCGCCGCAGGGCCTGCGCCGGCTGGCCGGCCTGGGCACGCGGGTGCTGCATCTGGCGCCGCCGCCGACCACTTCGGGCACGCGCGATCCGCGCACCCTGGCGCTGATGCGCGCGCTGCGCCTGCGCGCGCTGCCCGATGCGCTGGTCTACGGCTCGACCAGCGGCGTCTATGGCGACTGCGGCGGGGCGCGCATCGACGAGACCCGTGCGCTGCGGCCCGGCACCGCGCGCGCCCAGCGCCGCGTCGATGCCGAGCGTTCGGTGCGCTGGCTCGGCCGCGCGGGCGTGGCCACGCGCATCCTGCGCATCCCGGGCATCTATGCGCCCGACCGGGTCGGCGGCACGCCGCACGAGCGGCTGCAGAAGGGCACGCCGGTGCTGCGCAGCGAGGACGACGTCTACACCAACCACATCCATGCCGACGACCTGGCGCGCATCTGCGTGGCCGCCCTGTGGCGCGGCGGCACGCAGCGGGCCTTCCATGCCAGCGACGACACCGAACTGAAGATGGGCGACTACTTCGACCTGGCGGCCGACCTCTACGGCCTGCCGCGCCCGCCGCGCATCGCGCGCGAGGCCGCCCGGGAACAGCTGCCGGCCTCGCTGCTGAGCTTCATGGGCGAATCGCGGCGGCTGGACAACAGCCGGTTGCGGCGCGAACTGAAGGTGCGCCTGCGCCATGCGATGGTGGCCACCGGACTGCGGCCCGATTCTTGAATGTGGCACCCATAATCGCTGGCGGACGTCTTTCACCCACAACAGCGTTAGAACCCTGATGCCCACCACCCAGCTTTCCGTCTACTTCTTCCTGCAGGTGGCTGTCATCATCACCGTCTGCCAACTGGTGGGCCGGCTGGCGCAGAAGCTGGGCCAGCCGCAGGTGGTGGGCGAGATGATCGCCGGGGTGGCGCTCGGCCCCTCGCTGCTCGGGCTGGCCTTTCCCGAACTGCAGCGCGCGCTGTTTCCCAAGGAGACGCTGGGCATGCTCTACGTCGGCGGGCAGCTGGGCGTGGGCATGTACATGTTCCTGGTCGGCACCGAGTTCCGGGCCGACCATTTCAAAAGCCGATTCCGCAGTGCCGCGTCGGTGTCGGCCGCGGGCATCCTTGTGCCCTTCGTGCTGGCCTTCGCGCTGATTCCCTGGCTGCTGACCATCCCGGGCCTGTTCGCGGCCAAGGCGAAGCCGCTCGAGGCGGCGCTGTTCCTGGGCGCCGCGATCGCCATCACCGCCTTCCCGATGCTCGCGCGCATCATCCACGAGCGCGGGCTGGCCGGCACCTCGCTGGGCACCTTGGCGCTCACGGCCGGTGCGGTCGACGATGCGGCCGCCTGGTGCATCCTGGCCATCGTGCTCGCGAGTTTCGGCGGTGCCTGGGGCGGCGCCTATGCCGCGATCGGCGGCGGCGTGCTGTATGCGCTCTTCATGATCTTCGTGGGCTCGCGCCTGCTCAAGCGCCTGGCCGCCCATGTGCGGCCCGATGCACCGCTGAGTTCGACCGTGCTCGCCACGGTGCTGGTGCTGTTCGCGCTGAGCGCCTTCGCGATGGACGCGATCGGCATCCATGCGGTCTTCGGTGGTTTCCTGCTGGGCGTCGTGCTGCCGCGCGGCGCGCTGACCGAGAAGCTGCGCGCGCAATTGCAGCCCTTCGTCGTGATCTTCCTGCTGCCGATGTTCTTCACGTACTCCGGCCTCAACACCCGCATGGCGGTGCTGATGGAGCCGGGCATTCTGGTGGCCGCCGCGGCGATCCTGGCCGCCTCGTTCTGCGGCAAGGGCCTGGCCTGCTGGGCCGCGGCGCGTGTCTCGGGCGAGAACAACCGCGACGCCATGGCCATCGGCGCCCTCATGAACGCGCGCGGGCTGATGGAGCTCATCATCATCAACATCGGCCTGCAGGCCGGCGTGATCCTGCCGGGCCTGTTCTCGATCCTGGTGCTGATGGCGATCCTCAGCACGCTCATGGCCACCCCGATATTCAACTGGGTCACGCGCGTTCGCCGGCCGCCGCTGGCCGATCGCGCGCCGGTCTGAAGCCTCCGAAAGAAGACATGTCTCTCTCGACCGATTTCGAATCCATGTTCGACGTGGCGCCGGTGTCGCTATGGCTGGAGGACTACAGTGGGCTGAGGCAGCTGTTCGATCGCTGGCGCGCCGAGGGCGTCGAGGATCTGGCCGCCTACCTGAAGGCCGACCCGCAGCGCGTCGGCGCCTGCATGGCGGCGCTCAAGGTGCTGCGCGTGAACGAGACCACGCTGCGGGTGTTCGCCGCCGCCGACCAGGAGGAGCTGCTGGCCAACCTCGGCCGGGTCTTCCGCGGCGACATGGCCGACGGCGTGATCTACGAGCTCGAGCAGCTGTGGCGCGGCGAACTGCTGGTCGAGAACCAGACCGTCAACTACGCGCTCGACGGCCGCCGGCTCGACGTGCAGCTGCGCGTGCGCGTGCTGCCGGGCCACGAGCACACCTGGGACCGGGTGCTGGTCTCGCTCGACGACATCACGGCGCGCGTGACCGCGGAGCGCGAACGCGCTCAGAGCTCGCAGTATGCGAGCGGCCTGTTCGATCATTCGCCGGTGTCGCTGTGGGTGGAGGACTTCAGCGCGGTGAAGCGACTGCTCGACGACATCCGCGCGCGCGGCATCACCGACTTCAACACCTTCCTCAAGGTGCACCCCGAGTTCGTCACGCGCTGCATGCAGGAGATCCGCGTCATCGACGTCAACCGCGAGACGCTGCGCATGTTCGGCGCCGACAGCCGGAAGACGCTGCTGGAGAACATCCCGCGCGTGTTCCGCGACGAGATGCAGGACTCCTTCGCCGAACAGCTGCAGGACCTCTGGGCCGGCAAGACGCTGCAGCACCGCGAGGTGATCAACTACTCGCTCAACGGCGAACTGATCAACATCCACATGCAGTTCAGCGTGCTCGAGGACCACCTCGCCGAATGGGATCTGGTGCTGGTCTCGCTGATGGACATCACGGCACGCAAGAAGGCCGAGGCCTATCTCGAGTACCTCGGCAAGCACGACGTGCTCACGAGTTTGCGCAACCGCACCTTCTACACAGAGGAGCTCAACCGCCTGACGCGCAAGGGCCCGTGGCCGGTGTCGGTGCTGTCGATCGACCTCAACGGCTTGAAGCAGGTCAACGACGAGTCCGGCCATGCGGCCGGCGATGCCCTGCTGCGCCGCGTCGGCGAGGTGCTGGGCAAGGCGGTGGAGGCGCCGGCCTGGCCGGCACGCGTCGGCGGCGACGAGTTCGCGGTGCTGCTGCCGGCCACCGACGAGCGCGGCGCGCAGGTGACCTGCGAACGCATCCTGTCCATGGTCGACCTCAACAACCAGTTCTATGCGGGGCGCAGCGGCCATTCGCTGAGCCTGGCGATCGGCATGGCGACCTGCGCGTTCGGCGACACGCTCGAAAGCGCATTGCTGCGCGCCGACCAGGCGATGTACCGGGCCAAGGCGGTGCACTACGATGCGCATGGTGTGGAACGTCGTCGTTGAAATGCAGCCTGCACTTCTGCATCGGTTCGAGTCAACAATCAGCCCTGTCCGTCGTCCCACTGTTTTGATTTTTTCCTCTTCTCTGCCGCACCTCGTGTCTCTGCCATGCCCACCCGTCTGCTTGCCGGCCATCTGAAGATCTGCGACGGGCAGGTCCTCTGGGCGGACGAAGACGCACACGAATTGCTGGGCTATCCGCAGGGTTCGCTCACCGACCTGCCTTTCTCCGACCTGCATGGATTGCAGCACGGCGAGGAAAGCGCCTTGTCCGCCGAATTGCTCGTGCCGGCACGCGGCGTGGCAGAGGCGCGCCATTTCGTGCTGCACACGCACGAGGGCGGCAGCCTGGTGGTCGACATGCGCGGCGAGCGCATGGACGATCGTTGCGTGCTCTGGAGCTTCGGTCCGGCGAGCCGCAGCGTGCGGTCCCAGCGACTCGATCTGCTGGCGCGCCACGACGCGCTGACCCGGCTGCCCAACCGCATTCCGCAGATCGAGGAATTGCGCCAGCGCCTGCACCTCGACGACGGCCACCTGCTGGCCGTGTGCTATCTGGACATCGACCGCTTTCGCGACATCAACGACCAGTTTGGCCCGATGGGCGGCGACACGATCCTGCGCGAGGTGGCACGCCGGCTCAAGGCCGCGTTGCCGCACGACGCCATCGTGGCGCGCGTGGGTGGCGACGAATTCGCGCTGGTCGTGGCGCTCGGCAGCCGGCTGCAATGCGAAGACCTGATCCAGCAGGTGCTGGCGCGGCTGGCGCATCCGTACCGGCTGCAGAACCGTTCGGCCCGGCTGCAGGCCAGCGTCGGCGTGGCACTCATGGCCGACACCGAGCAACCCACCGAGGTCATGCTCCAGCATGCGCAGCATGCGGTCTTCTTCGCCAAACGCGCCGGCGGCGGCCAGCTGCATTTCTTCGATGCCGGCCAGGCGCTGGACGAGCAGGAGGGCCTGGAGCTGCGGCGCGAGATCGTCGAAGGCGTCGCCCGCAACGAATTCTGGCTGGCCTACCAGCCCAAGGTGGACATGCGCTGCGGCCGCGTGATCGGCTTCGAGGGGCTGATCCGCTGGCAGCACCCGAAGCACGGCGCGCTGCAGCCGGCCGATTTCATTCCGCTGGTCGAGGACCACGAACTCATCGAGCAACTGGGTGACTGGGCCATCGGCGAGGCGCTGCGCCAGGCCGCCGAATGGCAGGTGGCGGGCGTCAACACCTCGGTCAGCGTCAACATCAGTCCGCGCCACATGCAGCGGCCCGACTTCATCGAACGGCTGGCCGAGCATCTGGCGCGCCATCCGCAACTGCACCCCGGTGTGCTGGAGCTCGAAATCCTCGAGACCACCGCGATCAAGGACTTCGCCACCGTGGCGGTCTTCATCGAGGCCTGCAAGGTGCTGGGGGTGCCGGTCGCGATGGACGATTTCGGCACCGGCTATTCGTCGCTCACCTACCTGCGCCGCCTGCCGGTCGCGGCGCTCAAGCTCGACCAGTCCTTCGTCAACGGCGTGATCGACAACGCCGAGGACCAGGCCATCGTCAGGGGCATCCTGCTGCTGGCGCGCGGCCTGGGGCGCAAGGCCATCGCCGAGGGCGTGGAGTCGGTGGCCCACGGCCGCGCCCTGATGGCGCTGGGTTGCACGCTGGGCCAGGGCTACGGCATTGCCAAGCCGATGGCGCCGGCGCTGGTGCCGGCCTGGATCGCCGACTACGAGCGCGCGCCGCTCTGGGGCCGCGCGCCCGACTGCGCCTGAGCGGGCCCGCCCCGCCCTACAGCAGCGGCGTGTAGGGCGAGTTCAGCGGGCTGAAGCTCGGCGTCGCCGACGCATTGCCCAGGAAGTTCGAACCGCCGAACAGGTAGCGCAGGTAGATGCTGCCGGTCAGTTGCCGGTAGTTCTGCGCATTGCTCAGCCCCAGGGCACCGCCCAGGTAGAGCTGCGGTGCGAGCTGGTACTCGAGCATGCCGGCGAAGTTGTAGGCGAAGCCGGTGTGGCTCTCGCCCGCATACATGCCGGTGAAGTTGCTGCTGGTGAGGTTCAGCTCCTTGGCCGCGGCAGCCGCCACGTAGGCCGCGCGCTGGCGCAGCGCATCGGTCGGGAAGTAGGGCGCATCGTCCTGCGTGAAGGACTGCACGCCCAGCGAGGCGTTGACGCGCCACGACAGGCGGTTGCTGCGCCCGCTCCAGTCCACCGGGAAGGCCACGCTCACATAGCGCTGCGGGCTGAAGTAGCCGCCGTGGCCGAAGGTGAAGTAGCTCAGGTTCTTGTCGTAGGCCATCACGCCCAGGTTCAGGCCGGCGGTCAGCGTCGAGCCGCTGCCGCGCAGGATGTGCATGTAGAGCCCGCCGCCGAGTTCGGTGCGGTTGTTGTCCTCGACGTTGGTGCCGGTGAGCACGTGGTACGAGCCGTAGCCGTAGAGGCCGTAGGTGCCGTCGTCGCGCGTGGCGTCGATGCGCCCGCCCGTGGCCACCACGCCGCCGCGGCGTTCACCGCTGAGCGTGTCCTTGGTGCCGGCGAAGGACAGCTGGCTGTCGGTGATCGGCTGGCGCGTGAGGTTGCCCTTGAGCGAGAAGGTGTCGGTCAGCGCGGCCGTGTAGCCGAGGTTGCCTATCACGTTGGTTTCCTCGAAGCCCAGCGGCGTGGTGCCGATGCTCGCATTGAGGGTCTTGCTCTCGTAGCCCACGCTCAGGCCCACGCCGCTCGCGTTCTGCGAGCCTGGCGGCGCGGCATAGCCCTGTGTCTGCGCCAAGGCGCCCAGCGGCCCTTCGCCGTAGCGGCTCAGCGAGGAATAGTCGGGCTGGACGCGGCCCGCATCGATCACGGTCGGCGTCGCGGTGACCACGATCTTGCCGCTGCCCACCGGGATGCGGGCCTGCACCGGCACCTGCAGGTCGGCCAGCTGGCTCAGGCCGGCTTCGCCCGCCCGGTTGCGGTAGACGGTGCCGGCGGTGATCGTGGTGGCGTGCTCGGTCTCGAGCGCCTGCAGTTCGGAGCGCAGCGGGTCGAGCGGCTGCGAGCTGTTGCGCAGCGCGCCGTTCCAGTCGCCTTCGTTGATCAGCGGCTGGCCGCGCTGCGGCGGCGGCAAGGCGTAGCCGCCGGCCTGCGCGCTGCCGGCCACCGCGGGCAGCGGATAGAAGGGCGCGGCCGGCGGGTTGATCGGGGCGTTGCGCAACGCGGGCGCGGCGGCCGCGCCGGCCGTGGTGCGGCGCGCGGTGCCGTTGTTGGCGCTGGCCGTGGTCGCGGTGCGGCCCGCGGCCGGCGCGCGGGCCGTGCTCGCGGGTTCGCTCCAGGGCAGGCCGGCGGTGCCGCCGGGCGCATTGACGTTGCCGTAGGTGGCGGGTGGGCCGGCGTAGCCTTGCGCAGCGAGCGGGGGCAACTGGCCGCCCTGGAATGCGATTGGCTGCGGCGCCGCGACCGCCTGGCCGCTCAGCACCGCGGCAGCCGAGGGCGCACCGCCGGTCATGCCGGCGAAGGGGTTGGCGGCGGGCGCGTTCACGCTGCCCGGCACCGGTGAACGGGCCTGGCCGCTGGCCAGCCGGTTCTCGGCCATGACGGCGGCGCGCAGGTACTGCTCGGCGCGGGCGTTGTCGCCGGCGTTGCGGTAGACGCGGCCGGTGGCGGCCAGCGTGCGCGACTGGTCGGGCGCCTGCTTGAGCGCGGCCAGCACATAGGTCTCGGCATCGCCGTGTTCCTTGAGCGCGCTGGCGCTGGCGGCCGCGGCCAGCAAGGTGTCGAGGTCGGTCGGGCTGCGCTGCAGCATGCGCTGGTAGAGGCCCAGTGCCTGGCGTTCGTCGCGCGCGGCGGAATAGAGCCGGGCCAGCGCGCCCGTCACGGCCACGTCGGACGCGCGTTCGGCCAGCATCGGCGCCAGCGCGTTGTAGGCGGCTTCGAGGTTGCCGGCTTCGCGCAGCGCATCGGCCTGACGCACGCTCCAGGCGGTGCGCAGGTTGTCGAAGTCGGTGCGCTGGGCGGCCGTCATCTGCGTGGCCTGCAGCTGGCGCAGCACGGCGGTCAGCTCGACGTCCTGCTGCGTCTTCATGAGGATCGACGCATAGAGCAGCCGGTCGCCGATGCTCGGGTTCGGGCCGCGCGCGAGCAGTTGCCGGCTCATGGCCAGCGCGCGCGGCGCGTCGCCGACCTCGGCGTAGGCGGTGGCGAGATCGCCCCAGATGTCGGCCGGGATCTCGCGGCCGAGCGTGGCTTCGGTCTGCGAGAGCAGCGTGCGTGCGACCGCGGTCTGGCCCTGGCGCGCGAGCGCCAGCGCCTGCTGCGTCTGGCCTTGCGCCCACAGCTTGCGCTGCAGCTGGGTCATGTCGCGGGTGCGGGTGGCGGCCGGCACGCGCTCGAGGTACTGGAGGCCGGCCACCGGGTCGCCGGCGTCGGAGGCCAGCAGCGCGCTCGCGTACAGCGCGTCGGGCATGTCGGGCTGCGACATCAGCAGACCGTCCATCACGCCGCGGGCCTGGGGCATCAGGCCCTGCTTGCGGTAGAGGTTGGCCAGGTCGAGCCGGACCCAGGGGCTGTCGGGATTCACCAGCATCGCGTCTTCCAGCGTGCGCTGTGCGCCCGCGGCGTCGCCGGCCTCGCCCTGCTGGCGGGCCTGGGCGCGCGCCTGCTCGACGCGCACGTTCTGCAGGCCGCCGATCTGCGCCGCCTGTTCGGGCGTGAGCTTCTGCGACAGCGCGAGCGCCTCGTCGGCGCGGCCCTGCCGGGTGTAGACGGTGATCAGGCCGCGGATGGCCTGGGCATCGCCGGGCTTGGCGTCATACACGCGCTTGTAGCCCTGTTCGGCCGCGGCGAGCTCGCCCTGCGCGAGCCGGATGTCGGCCAGCGCGATCTGGCCCACGGGTTCGCGCGCGTCGAGCTGCACCGCGCGCTCGAGCAGCGCCTGCGCGGCCGCGGTGTCGTTCTTGTCGCGCGCGTTGTTGGCCTGGCCGATCAGGTTCCAGTAGCTGGCGCTCTGCAGCGCCGAGGCCCACTTGCGGCCACCGCTGCGGCTGGCCTGCTCGAGGTAGTCCTGGGCCTGCGCGAAGCGCTCCTGGCGCAGCCGGATCAGGCCCAGGCCGCCGAGCGCTTCCGGGTCGCCGGGTTGCAGCCGCAGCGCCTGCTGGAAGCGCGCCTCGGCCGTGGCCTGGTCGCCGCGGTCGAGCGCCTTGAAGCCTTCGCCCAGCGGCTGGGCAGCGGGTGAGGCCGGCGTGGCCGGTGTGGCCGAGGCCTGCGCCTTGCCCAGGCTCTCCAGCCGCGCCGAGACGGCCGGGTCGCTCTGGCCGTCGAGGTAGGCCTGGTAGAGCGGGGCGTCGGCTTCACGGGCGTCGAGCCAGATCAGCGCCTGGCGCCAGGCGGCGCGCGCGCCGGTGCCGACGCCGGGGCGCTTCGACAGATCGGCCAGCGTGCGGATGCCGTCGCGGCGCGAGGGCTCGCGGTAGGTCTGCAGCTGCGCGAGCGCCAGCTTGTAGCTGAGGTTGTCAGGCTTGTCGCGCACCAGCTGCTCGAGCCCCTTGCGGCCGTCGTCCCAGCCCTGCGGCGTGCCGCCCAGCAGCTGGTAGTACTCGACCGCCAGCGGCTCCGGCGGCGGCTTGTTGTCGAACAGCGTGCGGTAGAGCTGGATCGCTTCGGACGTGCGGCCGGCCTGCGCGGCGGTGCGCGCGCGCTGCAGGTCGGTCTGCGGTCCGCCGGGCTGCTGCGCCTGCTGCTGGAAGCGCGCCAGGCGCGCGTCGGTCGGATGTGCGGTGCGCAGACGCGCGATCCATTCGCGGGCTGCATCGGCCTTGCTGCGCGAGAGCTCGACCTGCGCCATGCCGTAGAGCGCATCGGCCGCGTTCGGGTCCACGCGCAGCAGCTTGCGCCAGCTTTCCTCGGCCAGGTCGGCGCGGCCCAGGCTTTGCCAGTAGTTGCCCTGTTCGACCAGGGCGGCGCTGGCGTCGCTCTGCGCGTGCAGCGTGCCGCTGGCGCACAGCGCGCCGACCAGGCCCAGGCAGGCCATCCACTGGCTGGTGGTGGGGTGGTGTGTCCCCGGCGCGCCTGTCGTTGGCAAGGCGCCGCGCTTCATGCGGTTCGGGTGGAAGGGCATGCGGGTCTCCATTGGGGTTGCAGCTGTCCGGTGCGGCTGAAGGCGTAGCGGCCATCGAGCCAGCCTTGTCCGAACAACAGCAACATGCGTTCGTAATAGGGAAGGGGCGCCGCCGGCGACGCGGCGGTGCCGCCGAGGTCGACCGGGATGCGCGCCTGCTGGGCGGTGAGCGCGGCGCTGGCGCCCTGCGCCTTGAGGTAGGGCAGCAGCGCGCCGCTGAAGCCGGCGGGGCCGGTGCCGCGCACGGTGCCGGCGGCGGTGTCCACGTACTCGGGCGGCGCCTGCGGCCGCTCGATCACCCGGCGCGGGCCGTAGAGCGATTTCAGCAGCGCCGCGCGCGCCGGCTCCTGCGGATGCAGCATGCCGACCCAGAGGTAGACGCGGATCGCGTCGTAGCTGCCGACCGTGCCCTTGTCGGGGTCGGCGACGAAGGCCTTCTGCTCGGTCGACCAGGCGCACCAGTCGGGCGTGAAGCCTTGGGGCGAGGTGTCGACGATCATGCGCACCGTGTTGTCGGCGATCTCCTTCCACGGGCCGGTCGGCTTCTCCTGCTGGAAGCGGCGCAGCAACTGCAGCGGCAGGTAGCTGGGGTTGAGCCGCCACACCGGGCCGCTGGCCACGGCGCGGCTCCAGGGCAGCAGCATGCGGCCCAGGCCGGGCAGGACGATCACTTCCTCGCGCTCGACCAGCGCGAGCAGCGTCAGGCCGAGCGTGCGCCAGGCGGGCACGTCCCACAGCCGGGCCGCTTCGAGCAGCGCATAGGCGATCCACAGGTCGGCATCGGAGGCCGGATTCGGGTCGATCACGCCCCAGCCGCCTTCGGTCTTGCGGCCCCATTGCCAGGCCGGCAGGTGCTGCGCGAGGCTGCCGCCGCAGAGGTTGGTCTCGGTCCAGGCCAGCACGCGTTCGAAGCGGCGCCGGTCGTCGTGCACCAGCGCGAAGAACAGCGCGTAGGACTGGCCTTCGGAAGTCGATTGCTGCTGCGGCGTGTCGAAGTCGATCACGCGGCCGTCGGGCTGGATATGGCGCGCGGCGAAGCTGCGCCAGTCGTCCAGGGGCATGCAGCCGCCGAGCGACGACTGCGCCAGCGCCGGCAGCGCGGCCCCCGTCGGCAGCAGCGCGAGGGCGGCGAGTGCGCGGCGTCGCTGCATCATGGCCGCAGCCTCTTGCGCGCGACCAATCGCAGGCTCGCACAGGCCGCGGCCGCGCCCAGCAGCGCCAGCAGGATCGCCGCGCCGGCCAGCCCCAGCGGGCTGCGCGAGAGGTTCCATTGCAGCCAGGCGAGCGGCGGCAACTGGCCCACGTAGTAGCTGTCGCCGGTCAGCACGCTGTGGACCTGCGCGCCGCGCACGATGGCGGTGCTGCCCTGCACGCGCTGCAGCAGCTCGGGCGTCATCAGCGCGTTGAGCAGCGCGGGCTGCGAGGCCGCGTTGCTGACCACCGCGACCACGCTGCGCCCGGCGCGCAGCGGCGATTCGAAGCCGGCCAGCACGGCGTCGCTGCCGTCCTCGGCCACCGTCATCTGCGTGGTGTCGGGCAGGTCCTCGCGCTGGCGCGTGCCGGTGATCAGGTGCAGGTTGTCCTCGATCCAGCGGCCGAGCACGAAGGTCTGCGCCTCGGCCTTGCGCCGCAACGGCATGCGATCGGCCCACTGGGTGAACAGCGGCTGGTTCTTCAGGTCGCCGATCACCAGCAGGTCCTTGTCGGCCCACTGCGACACGTTGGCCGCCCGGCCTACCGCCACGCGCAGCGCGGGGTAGCCGGTCGCGTTGCCGATCTGGCCGAGCAGCGCCAGGTAGGTCTCGGTGTCGACGGTTCCGGGCTGGTCGGGCAGGACCACCGCGGTCTCGGCCAGGTCGGCCAGCCGGCTGAAGGGGAAGCCGCTGTTGGCATAGGCCGCGAGTTCGGGCATCGCCATGTAGTGCGGGAAGGACGAGATGTCGAGGGTCGAGGTCGGGTCGATCGCGCCGCGCACGTTGTCCAGCAGCGTCTGGCAGTTGCCCGCCGCGGGCTGGAAGTAGTAGTGCATGCGCAGCTGGCTGCGCGAGCCCAGCGCCAGCGGCGGCAGCAGCACCTCGCGGCGCTGGCTGGCGGTGCCGTCGGCCATCACCTTGATCGCCAGCGGATTCCACCAGCGCTCGCCGCCGGGGTTCGCGGTGCGCAGCGGCAGCGACCCGATGAAGTTGTCGTCGACGCTCAGGTTCAGCGTCGACTGGTCGTTGCGCACCCGCGGCGTGTAGCGGTACTGCAGGTCGAGCGGAATGCCGCGCGAGCGCCAGGTGAACAGGTCGGGCGGCATCTGCAGGTTGACCTTGACCACGTCGGGCGTGTAGCCGCTCACGTTGAGGTCGGCGGGCTGCGTGAGCTCGCCCAACTGCACCGGCCGGTCGCTGGCGATCCAGCGCGGCGCATCGTAGGGCTTGCGCGCGGGCGTCTCCTGCAGGCTGGCAATGGTCGCGCTGGCGCCGCTGAAGGCACGCGCGTTGAGCGTCAGCGCGGTGGCGGCGCTGCGCAGCTCCACAGCGTTGCGGCCCATCACCAGCAGCAGCTTGCGCGTGGCGTCCTGCGGGTGGTCGACCACCGTCACCGTGGGTCCGGTGATGGCCGGCAGCGTGAGGCCCGCGATGGCGGTCTCGGGCGTGGCGAAGACCACGGCGTTGCCCGCGGGCAGCGCGTCGCTGGCCACCGGGAAGGTCGCGCCGCGGTAGCCCGCCAGCGCGCCGAACCAGGACGACACGATGCCCGCGACCTCGAGCGTGGTCGACGAAGGGGTGCCGCCGAACACGAAGGGAATGTGGGCGCGGCGCACGTCGCGCCGGTCGAAGAAGGGCTGCGGCAGCACCGCGAGATCGCTCGCGGTCTTGAGCGGCGTGACGCTGAGCCGCAGCGTGCTCGAGGCATCGACCTTGGCCCACAGGCTGCTGTGCTGCGGGTCTTCGCATTCGCGCGTGTAGTGGCCGACGAGTTCGACGTTGATCCGGTTGAAGTCGGTCACCAGGCGGCGGTCGATCTGGATGTCGGCCGTCTGCGACTTGCCGGCGCCTTCGCGCGGCAGCGCCAGCGTGGCGATCAGCACGTCGTTCACGCTGACCTTGAGGTGCGACAGCTCGGGGATCAACGCGGGCGAATAGGCGTAGTTCAGCCGCAGCGCGGCGCTGGTGACCAGCTCGTCGGCGCGCACGCTGAACGGGATGCCGACCGTGCCGCTCACGCCGCGCAACTCGACCGCGTAGTTGAGGCCCAGCTGGGTCAGGTTGAACTCGCGCTGCATGCCCTCGGCCGGCGTCGCCGTCGCGAGGGGGCGCGCTTGCGCCAGTGCCGGGTCGGCGGCGCCGCCGGCCCAGGCCAGCAGGGCCAGCATGACCGCGCCGGCGCGCGGCCAGGCCGGCGAAGCGGGACGGGAAGAAAGGGGAGCGGCCTGCATCATCAGGTGGGTTCCTTGGCGCCGGCGACGGGTTGCGGCTGGCGGGGTGCGGGGCGCAGCTTCTGCAGCCCCGCGCGGTAGTAGTGGGCGAACATGTCCTTGAAGCCGATCGCGCTGATGCGCGCGATGTGGCCGATCACGCGGTGCACCGCGGCGCGCGGGTGGTTGCCCCAGCGCGCGGCCCAGATGTCGGCGCGGGCCGTGGTGCACTGGACCAGCGCGCGCTCCTGGTCGAAGCTCAGCGGGTCGAACTGCAGGCCCAGGCGCTTGCCGCGGTTGAAGCGCACATGGGCCGGGAAGCGGAACTCGGTGTCGCCGCGGAACAGCGCGACCGTCACGGCCGCCTCGGCCTCGGCCGTCACCTCGGTGGGCAGGTCCAGGCCCAGGCCGCCGGTGGAGAAGTCGTAGGTCTCGCAGCGCATCGAGTGGCCGTCGGCGAAGTACAGCGTGGCCGGGATCTGCAGCGCGATGCGGTGTGCGTTGCGCAGCTGGCGCGTCTCGTTGGCCGCGGCCACGCAGGCGCCGAGGATCACCAGGTTGTAGAAGGTCCAGGCCAGGTTGAGCCAGACGGTGGCGATGTTGTCCGAGTCGACCCAGCTCAGGCGCCACAGACCCGCGGCCACGCCGAGGAAGTTGAGCGCCAGCAGGAACAGGCTGGCCTTGGCGATGGTGGTGTCGAAGTATTCCTTCTCGATCAGGCCGCCCTTGGCCGTCACGTTGAAGCTGCCGAGCTTGGGGTTGATCAGCGCCACCAGCGTCGGGCGGAAGATGTACCAGGCCAGCACCGCCTCGTACACCTCGTTCCAGAACAGGTAGCGGAAGCGCCCCTGGATCCGGCTGTTGGTCAGGTTGGCGTGGAAGATGTGCGGCAGCGCGTAGGCGAAGATCATCGAGGCCGAGGCGTGGATCACGCTGGCGCCGAAGAACAGGTAGGCCAGCGGGGCGGTCAGGTAGATCAGCCGCGGCAGCCCGTACAGGAAGTGCAGCATCGCGTTGACGTAGCACAGGCGCTGCGCCCATTTCAGGCCGCGGCCGAACAGCGGGTTGTCGATGCGGAAGATCTGTGCCATGCCGCGCGCCCAGCGGATGCGCTGGCCCACGTGGCCCGAGAGGCTTTCGGTCGCCAGGCCCGCGGCCTGCGGCAGCGCGAGGTAGGCGGTGTTGTAGCCCAGGCGGTGCATCTTGAGGGCGGTGTGCGCGTCCTCGGTCACGGTCTCGACCGCGATGCCGCCGACCTCTTCGCAGATCGTGCGGCGCAGCACCGCGCAGGAGCCGCAGAAGAAGGTGGCGTTCCAGAGGTCGTTGCCGTCCTGGATCAGGCCGTAGAACAGCTCGCCCTCGTTGGGCACGGTGCCGAAGGTGCCGAGGTTCTTCTCGAACGGGTCGGCCGAGAAGAAATAGTGCGGCGTCTGCACCATGCCCAGCTTCGGGTCCTTGCCGAACCAGCCCATCGCGACCTGCAGGAAGGAGCGCGTGGGGATGTGGTCGCAGTCGAAGATCGCGATGAACTCGCCGCTGGTGTTCTTCAGCGCGGCGTTGATGTTGCCGGCCTTGGCGTGGCGGTTGTTGTCGCGTGTGACGTGGGTCACGCCCACGGCGTCGCAGAACACCCGGAACTCCTCGCGGCGGCCGTCGTCGAGCACGAAGATCTTGAGCTTGTCGCGCGGCCAGTCGATCGACTGCGCGGCCAGCACCGTGGCCCGCACCACCGACAGCGACTCGTTGTAGGTGGGAATGAACAGGTCGACCGTGGGCCACTGGTCGACGTCGTCCGGCATGGGCACCGGCTTGCGTTCCAGCGGCCAGGCGGTCTGCACGTAGCCCAGCAGCAGCACCACGAAGGCGTAGACCTCGGCCACCAGCAGCCCGAAGCCCAGCACCAGGTCGAGCGGGTTGTCCATGACCAGGGTCTCGGTCAGGCGCCAGTACATGTAGCGCGACGACACCACCACCGACAGGAAGATCATCGCCAGCGAGCCGAAGCGCCCGGCGAAGCGGTTGATCACCAGTGCCGCGACGAAGATCGCGACCGACAGCGTGAGCTGCTGCTGCAGGCTCAGCGGCGTGATGATCAGCGCGACCAGCAGCAGGCCGGTGACGAGCCAGGCCGCCGCGCGCAGCAGGGGGTGGCGGCCGAGCAGCGTGTCGTCGGCGTGGGTTTCGGCGGGAGAGGTCATGCGGGGAGCCTGGCTTGGGAAGGCGACGGCGTGGCCATGCCCGTCATCGGTAGAAGTGCGCGCCGGCCGCGGGCGCCATGGCGAAGCGCTCGAGCAGCCGGGCGGTGCAGTGGGCGAAATCGTCGACGGCCTGGCTGTGTGGCGCGTAGTGCCGCACCGTCGTGGCCGAGGCCAGGGCCTCGCTCACGGCCTGGTCCTGCTGCACCACGCCCAGCAGGCGCGTGCCGAGTGTGTCGCGCAATGTCTGCAGCACGTCGCGGTTGAGCCGGCGCGAGGCGTCGGCCTGGTTGATCACATAGGTGCTGGCCACGAAGTCGGGGCGCGGGCTGCAGTGCTTGTCGACCATGCGCTCGACGATGGGCAGCGTGGCGAAGGAGCCGGCGTCGGGCAGCAGCGTCACCACGTTGAGCTGCGACACCCGCAGCGCCTGCTGCAGGTAGACCGACGGACCCGGCGGCGTGTCGAGCAGCACGAAGGCGTCGTCGGGCAGCCGGAAGGAGGCCAGGATGTCGGCCAGCCAGTACGGGTGCGCGGCGAGCCGGCCTTCGAGGTCGATCTGGGCGTCGTCGTCGACCTCGCCGAAGGGCAGCAGCACCACGCCGTGGTGGCCGCGCTGCATGGCCTGCGGCCAGCTGCACGCGCCGCGTTCGGCATCGACGAGCCCGCCGGTGCCGTTCGCGCGCGGGTCGTCGGCCAGATGGAAGCGCAGCGCATTCTGCGGGTCGAGGTCGATGGCCAGCACCGGACGGCCGCCGGCCGCCAGCGCGATGCACAGGTTGGCAGTCACCGTGGTCTTGCCGACGCCTCCCTTGGCGGCAATGACGGACACGACCTGCATCGTCAGCCGGACCTGCGCCAGTGCGACATCAGACCCTGGCCTGCGGCAGGGGTCGGTGGTGTCGCGCCGGCAAGGCGGGCGAACAATGCATCGAGCGCGCGTGGCGCGGCGGCGGGCGCCGCTGCTGCGGGCGCAAGCGCTTGTACGGGGGCGGGCGGCGTGGCGGTTTCGGCCGCAGCGCGCGTGCCGTTCACCAGCGGCCAGGCGCCCTGTGTGCGCGGCGATTCGGCCGGTGCGAATTCCTTGTAGCGCGTGGCATCGCCGCCGAACTTGCGAAACAGGCCGGCGACGTCTTCCTGCTGGCGATTGTCTGCACTCATGCGGCGAGCCTCCCGAGCTTCAGCACCACCGTGGGCAGGCCGCCGGCGGCGTCTCGGGGCTCGGCCCGCACCTTCAGTTCGGCGGGCGAGCCTTGCGTGGCGAACCAGGTCTGGTAGGCGCCTTCGAAGAAACCCACGGTCCAGTCGGCGGTGTCGGGTCCGAAGGCCATCGCGATCGGGCTGCAGGCATGAACGATCGTCAGCTGCTCCGCGCTTTCTTCCAGTGTGACGAAGCCCCAGTCGATGCCTTCCCAACGCGCATTGAAGGCCGCCTGCAGGTCGGCGAGCGTGTCGCAGCGCGCCACCGGCAGGCTCCCTGCGACGCGTTCGCCGATCCGGAAGAACAGCCGACGGTTCTCTTCAGGGGGAAGGCCCGCACTCAGTTCGGCGGCCAGGGCGCGGTTGAAGTCCAGCCACTGCGCTGAGCATGTAATTCGTTCGTAGTAACTGAAAAGCGAGGTGGAGGTGGTCATGAATTGTTTCCTGATTGTCATGGTGCCATGGCCTGTTGACAACAAAGCTGACCCCTGGCGCGTCGCCGTGCGTGTGATCCGGACAACGGATTTCCGGCGCTGTTTCACCCTGGCCGGACGGTCCGCCGAGGGGGCTGCGGCCCTGCATTGCGCGCGTGCCGAGGTCGGTACAGGCGTTTGTGTCGGATTTGTTAACTTAAGTGTGATATTTTTGCTTGCCGATCACGTTTGAAGTAAACACAATTGATTACATGACAAACGCTCATCCCCTCCCGCTGGCCGTCTGGAGCCACCCGGGCGATGCGGCGCGGCACGTCGCGGTTCCCTCGTCGTCCCGCGCCGCCGATCAATCCCCCCACGTTCCCACTTGGCGCCCGGCGGCGCCGGGTTTCTTCTCACGCGCCTGGCCGCAGCGTTCGCACGGGGTGCCTTTGACATGATCGGGCGCGACGATGTCCGCTTCGCGCGCTTGAGCCCCGAGGATCTCGAGGAGATCGCGCTGGGCCTGCGCATGCGGTCGATCGGTGGCGACAGCACGGCCGGGGCCGTGGCCGAAGCGCTGGAGTCGGTGATCCGGCGCCGGCGGCTGGCGCACGAGCGCAAGATGGCCGCGCGCTTCGTGTCGTCGACCTGGCATCGCATGGCGTTCTGGGCGACGACACGGCAGTAGGGCGCCGTTCAGAGGCGCCGGATCACGTCGGCGTGGCTCAGAACCCGGCGTCTTCCGGCGTCGAATCGCCTTTCCTGGCGTATTCGCTCGGGCACACCCCGTACTTCCGGCGGAACACCTGGCCGAAGTAGCCCGGATCGGAAAAGCCGCAGGCATAGGCGATGTCCGAGACACAGGTCGGCGCCTTGGCGGCGGTTCGCAGCAGCCGGGCCGCGGCTTCGAGTCGCTCGCCTCGGAGGGCGTCCAGAAAGGTCTCGCCTTTTCCGGCATTCAGGAAGACCTTGTGCACATAGCGCGTGGACACGCCGAACTGCGTGGCCAGCGTCGCCACGCCGATCTCCGGATTCGCGTAGTTGTCGCGAACCCATTGGTGCATCCGGGCATGCAGACCGCGATCGCGCGTGGAGGTGCGCTGTGTGCCGCAGGCCTCATCGCCTGGTGCCGGTACCGGCTCTTGTGCCAGCGCCATCGACAGCAGGGACATCACGTGCTCACCGATGATCTCCTTCTCGAAGGGACTGATCAGCCCGTTCAGTTGCTCGAACTCCCAGTTCCGGAGGTAGGCGGACAGAACCCTGGCCCACCCCTTGTCGCCCCGCAGCCGATGGCCGGTGGCTGCCGACATGCCTTGGAGCCAGCGCGCGATCAGGGTGTCCGACAGCCCGATGATCCAGGCGTCGACGAACTGAAGCGAGAGCAGTGTCGCGGCGGTCTTGCCGTCCATGAGTGCCATGTCGTCGGGCCCCAATGTGAGGTTGCGCCCCGAGGGGTCGCGCACCGTGAGGCCGCCATGGCGGATCATCACCAAATGCAGAGGGACGCGCCGTCCTTCGCCGATCGCCGTCATGGCCCGGCGGCAGGCTTTCTCCGCGGGCCCCTGGACGCGCATGAAGCACATGTTTGCGAGCTCGACCATGGTGCAGCGCTCCAGGCCTGCGCCATGCTCGGGATCGTCGTCGTCGTCGACATCCGGATGCGTGGACATCGACGCGGCGCTTCGGGCCAGTCCATGGGGTGCCGGAAAAGTACCGGCTTGCCGTTCGTCTGCGAATTTCATCGCGCCTCCCTTGGTTTTCTATGGATGAATGTCTCTTGTTCAGTTCGCTGCGCTGGCTGCCGTCACCGGTGTGGCGGCCGGGAACACCCGTCCGCCCTGCACGACGCCCCAGATGCCGATGTCCTTCAGTTCGCCTGCCGGGCAGTCCAGCGGGTTGCTTTCCAGCACGGCGAAGTCCGCCCGCTTGCCGGCCTCGATCGAGCCGATCTCGTCGTCCAAGCCGAGCGTGTAGGCGGCGCCCAGCGTGATGGCGTGCAGCGCCTGGTCGGTACCGATACGTTGCGCCGCGCCCAGCACCCGGCCGGACGACGTGAGGCGGTTGACCGCGCACCAGGCCGTGAACAGCGGCGCCAGCGGCGTGACGGGTGCGTCGGAGTGGATGGCGAAGGGCACGCCGGCGTCGATGGCGCTCGCACAGGCATTCATCCGCTCGGCGCGCTCGGGGCCCAGCGTCTGCGCATGGTGGATGTCGCCCCAGTAGTACAGGTGGTTGGCGAAAAGATTGACGCACAGCCCCAGCGCCCGCATCCGCAGGAACTGTGCGCGGGTGCTCATCTGCGCATGCTGGAGCGTGAAGCGGTGGTCGAAGGCCGGTGACTCCGCCAACGCGGTCTGCATGCAGTCGAGCGCCAGTTCCGTGGCCTCGTCGCCATTGGTGTGAAGGTGCACCGGCACGCCGCTGCCCAAGGCATGGGACAGCAGCGTGCACAGCTGCTCGGGTGCCACGTACCAGAGGCCGTTGGCCGCGCCGTTGAAATAGCCGGGCCATCGGACGCGTGCCGTCAGGCCCTGGATCGAGCCATCGACCACCACCTTGACGAAGCCGAGCCGCAGGCGATCGCTGCTCAGGGCCTTGAGGCGCACGGCATTGGCGACCGTTTCCACGGGCCCCTGTCCGGCCATGCGCTGCATCGAGACCACGCGCAGAGGGAAGTCGGGCGCGCCCGTGACGCGCAGCATCATGTCGACGATCTCGTCGGACAGCGGGTTGGAGAGATCCGCGACGGTGGTGACGCCGGTGCGCACGCACAGCCGCGAAAAGACGCGGATGCCGTCCTCGTCCGCTGCCAGCAGCTGGCGGCTCAGCCCGGCCGCCTCGGCCACCGGCCACATGGCGTCCGGCCCTCGGAGCTCCCCGGTGGGCAGTCCGTCCGGGCCGAGCGGAAGCCCGGGGTGGTCGATGCCCGCACGCAGGTATCCGGCGGCCTGCAGGCCCGCCGTGCTGGTGCTGATGACATGCAGGCTCGCATGCATCAGCACGACCGGCTGCTGCTCGGACACGGCGTCCAGGTCGTGCCGGCCGCAACGCGGGTCGTCCATCGAGAGCGGGTCGAAGCCCCAGCCGATCACCGGCGTGTGGGGCGTGCGTTCGTGGGCTGTCCTGAGGCGTGCGATCACTGCCCTCAGCGTGGTGAGCGCAGGCCACAGCTGCCCGTCCGGATCGGTGCGATCGTGCGGGCCGACATAGACGAAGCGCCACAGCGCGCCCTGGGACAGGTGGCAATGACCCTCGACGAAGCCGGGCAGGAGCACCTGGTGCTGGAAGCGCATGTCGACCCGGTGCGCGCCCCATTGCGCGAGTTCTTCGCGGGAGCCGACACCGAGAATCCGCCCATCGCGAACCGCCACGCAGTCGGCAAGCGGCCGGTTCGGGTTCATCGTGAGGATTTTTCGGGCCGGGTAGAGCGTGGTGGTCACGTGGCGCATCCCTTCAGGCACGACGGTGGCTGTCGGCGCGGCGCGTGCCCGCCTCGCTCGGTACGGCGCAACGCCAGACCAGTGCCCGCAGCAAGGTCTCGTTCCAGGTCGCGGCCGGCCCGATGCAGACCAGGCGGCCGGTGGCGAACGCCTTGCCCTTCCACGGCGTCGTGATGCAGCGGGCCCCGGACAGCTGCAGCTGCACCGCCGTCCCGTCGGCCCCGCGCAGCAGGCCCTTGGCGCGCACGATCCGGTCGGGATGCGCGGTCAGCGCCCGCTCGAGCGCCTCCACGTCCACCGTGCCGGCGAAGGCGAAGCTGATGCTGCGGAAGACGCCATGGGCACCGGCCCGGAGGTCCAGCGGCCGCTCGGCGGGATTCGTCTCGGGGCGGCGCGCCATTTCGCCGCGCGGGATCGGCATGTCGAACAGCAGTTCGGGCGCCACCTGGCCCCGCGTGGCCTCCAGCACGAAGGCCTGTGGGGCCTGCTGCGCGACCCACTGGCCGAGGCCGGGTGAGGGGGGCGAGGGCAGCAGATCGAGCTTGTTCAGCACCAGCATGTCGGCCTGCTGCAGCTGGCAGCGCACCGTCTCGCCCACATAGCCGTTCGCGGCCTGCTGCTGGATGGCGCCGGCGTCGGCCAGCACCACCACCGTGTTCAGGCGCAGCCCCTGGACCAGCTGCAGGGCCCGGGCCACGCTGGCCGGCAGGGCGACACCGCTGGTCTCGATCAGCACATGGTCCAGCGACGCCGCGCGGTCCCGCGTGCGCAGCAGGGCCGCCATCAGATCCCCGCCGAAGCTGCAGCAGATGCAGCCGCCGGCCAGGCTGATGACATCGTCCTCGCGCGCCTCGATCAGGTCGCCGTCGATGCCGAGGTCGCCGAAGTCGTTGACCAGCACCGCGATGCGGCGGCCCTGGGCGCTGCGCAGCAGATGGTTGACCAGGGTGGTCTTGCCCGCGCCGAGGTAGCCCCCGAGGAGGGTGACCGGCAACGCCTGCGGCGCCGTCGGAAGCGTCGGCGTCATTGGACGGGCCTGACGTCGCCGGACGCGCGCACCAGGAGAACGGCGGGGCCGCGGCTGGCCGGCGTTCCGAAATTCAATTCCCCGGGCCGCTTCCGGGCGGCCTCGAGCAGCGCCTCCATCGTGCGGTGTGGGCTGTCCGCCCTGACGATCCAGACCGAGGGGGTGCTTTGAACCTGCCCTACCGGCGTGAAACTGCTGCGGGAATAGGGCGCGTTGGCTTCCGCATTGAGATAGGTCATCTGGGTATCGAAACCCTGCGTGAATGCGATGGTTTGGCCGTCCGATTTTTGCCGCAGCATTTCGGTCAATGCAATTTGGCCGCTGGCGCCCGGCTTGTTCAATACGACGGTCCGCATGCCCCACTTGGCATCCCAGTGCGGAGCCATCGTGCGCGCCATCAGGTCGACCATGCCGCCCGGGCCAAAAGGCATGTTCACGGTGATCGTGCCGCCCGATTCCGGAAAGTCGGCCGCCAATGCAGGAGAGAAAAAAATGACAAATGTCGCCGATATGGCAATGATCTTGTTCAATTGTGTTGAAAACTTTTCCATACGTTCCATGGCAAACTCCTTAAAAAATTAAGGCGTAAAAACGAGGCAATAGTTGATACTAAATTGATTCCAGATACATACAATTCACCGATCTGTGCCATGCGTGGTGAGCCATGATTGACAATTCTTTTGACCTGAATCTGATTCGGCTTTTCGTGAAGATGGTCGAATCCAGAACGCTCACGGCTGCGGCCGCAGCCAGTGGCATGACGCGCTCGAATGTCTCGCGCAGCCTGAAGGCCCTGGAGTTGCGCCTGAACGCGCAACTCATGCTGCGCACCACTCGGCACATCGAACTCACGGAGGCCGGGCGCCACCTGTACACGCATGGCTTGCGCATGCTGGATGAAGTGCAGGCGGCCGCCTCGTCGATCGACAGCCTGGGGCAGACCGTGCGGGGCGACGTACGCATTCGCCTTCCCACCGGCCTGGGGCACCTCTACCTCACGCCGGTGCTGATGGACTTTGCGAGGCAGCACCCGGCCATTTCATTGCGGGTCATCATCAATGACTACATTTCCGATGTGATTTCCGCGGAGGTCGACGTCGCGCTGAAAATCACTTCGCGGCCGCCGGAAGACCATGTGGCGCGACGGATCTGCGATGTGAGCTGGTGCCTGTGTGCGACACCGGAATTCCTCGCCAAACAAGAGCCCGTCGTGCACGCGCAGGACCTGACGCGCTGCGACCTCATTGCCCCGGCCTCGATGGGGCGGCATTTCGACCTGAAGCTCAGAGCGTCCGGAAGCCCGTTGGCGTTGCGCGTGACGCCGCGCATCCAGTCAGGGGACTATCGCTTCATCTATGAATCGATGGCCGCGGGGCTCGGCATTGCCTTGCTCCCCCGTTATGCGGTGTGGCAGCAACTGGCGTCCGGACAGGTGATCGAGGTGTTGGGCGACTACGACCCGGAGGGCGTGGGCGACGGGATCTACATGCTCACGGCGTCGAACCGATTTCCCGCGCTCGCCACGCGAACGTTGATGGACTTCATTCGGCGCCATCTGGAGGAAAAGGAAAAGAACTGGGCGCGAAGGCTTCCACCCGCCGAAGCGACTGAGCCCGCGTGTTCTGGCGAAAGATCGATACCCGGGTCACTATGATGAGCTGCTTAGGTGGGACATCCTTGAGGAAGCATGGTGGAGCTGCATGACATGTTGACGAGAGCGAGGCAGACGGTGGTGGGGGCCTTGCTCGTGGTCCTGAGCGTCGGATGCACACCCCTCCCAAGCGGCGGGGGGCTTTCAGGCGATCGCGATGCAACGTACAAGGTCGAGAACCGACCCGGCGGTTTCCTGATCTCGTCGACATACCCCGGCCATCGGTTCGCCACAGAGAGCGAAGCTCAAGCTGCTTGCAAGAAGAGCCTCGTGGCCACCGCGCACGACTACGCCGATAGCTTCGGCCGCAAGATCGAGCCTGTGGCCGAGGCGCGCATTCGCATCAGCATGGGGCGCAACGGAACGACGGGAATGACCAGCTGCGACGCGTCAGTGCCGGTCGTGTGGACACGGTGACTGGCAAGGTGCTTGTCGTCCAGTTCGGTAGCGACGCCGCTTCCTGCCAGCGTGTCGCAAATCGGTCGAGACCCGAGACGGCGAAGCGAGACTGTTGCCGGGCATCGTGCGCAACGATCACATGATGCTTGCGCCAGCAAGCGTCCTGAAGAATCGGTCGGCTACGGGTGCGGGGTCATCGCTGCGAGAAGATGGCTTGGCGCCAGCGCTTCAGGCTATGAACACGAAACTAAGCACTAAGGTGAGTCCGATGACGGTGACAAAGATCGCCAGTTCCCTCATGGCGGCGCCCGGCGCATCTTCTCCGATCCGTCTTCGTGTTGGCGTTTGCAGCTTCATGTGCACCCTTTAGACTTACTGGGTTCGCGATCGTATGGGGTTCCTTGGGCGCCGTCCTCCCATATTTGAGGTAGATCCAGGGCAAGCGTCCGCACCGCGTGGCCAGCGGCACGGCGCTGGGTTCGCTGACGGTGAGCCCCTCAGTGCGCGAGAGAGCGCAGAGGTGGACGCGCCGGCTTGGATGGCATAGCGCATTTCCGTCAAGGCTCGGCGGGTTTACCTACTCTGCATCCGGTTGCACGCCGTTACGGTGGTCTGAAGGAATGGAGACCGCTATGAAACTTTCAGGCTTTTATGCACTGTCTTTTAGCGCCCAACTGCCCGGCGTCGGTGCAGTGGTCGTGATCAACGATGGGGTCGTGCACGGGGCGGATACGCAGTATCTGTATGCCGGCACCGTTGAGCAGGATGGCGACGAGATCAAGGTCAAACTCAGGGTGAGGGCTCATGCGGAAGCCGCACAGATCGCTTTCAGCAAGCTCGGCGGTGCCTTTGACTTAGCGCTTGAAGGAACCGGCAACGACATCGCCTTCTGCGTTGCAGGTGTGTCCCCGTTGCCTGACTCCTCGATCACCGTCACTGGGCATCGAATCGGCTCGCTTGACTTGGTCACAGGTTGAGAGTCCGCGGGCGACCGACCGAGACCGCGCACGTCCCTCGAGCGGAGGGCAGACCCGCGCCCCGAATCGCTCGGGGATGCAGCCGCGCCGCGCGGCATCTCATCGGCGATCAGCTCGAAGTATGGGCACAGGTCGATATCGGGCTACGAATGCCGCTGGCAGTTTGCCCGCGCGCTGAACGCGAAGCACCGTCTCATGAGCCCCTGGGCTCCGGCGCTTGTGGCTGTTTTCCGTTGTGGACGGGCTCGCCTGCAGGCTCAGGGCGGCATTGCTTGCGCCCGCTCCTCGAATGTGCGGCGTAGTTCGAGCAACGCGCTTTCCGTCGTGTCCATCATGTGTGCCACCTCGACCGTGCTCAGTTCTGGATACCCTGGCGTCGCACGAAGAAAGTGGTCCAGCTTCTCGCACGCCGCCTTCCAAGCGAGAGCCGCGATTTTCTGGTCTGGTGTCAGGCGAGAGTTGGTTTGTGGCATACCGGAAATCAACCTACGAAGGACTGCGGGGGAGTCGGTTGAGCGTACAGGGGCCCACGGGCCGATGCTGTACGCGCTCGATCCAGTGGTTCTCTGGCTGCCCTCGCGTCTCGACCCAGTGCGAGCCAGCGCCGTAGACCTGTTCCCCCGCCTTGACCATCAGATCCAAGTCACGGGCGCTCGCCGCCGTCCTTTCGTGCCAAACGCCGAAGAGGAGGAGATCGTCGCGAAAGTGCACGATTTCGGATTTCCACTGCAGGCGAATTTCTGTCATTGATCCGTATTTTGCTTGGGCCACGCGCAGCAACATACGTCCTAGAAAGGTGCCAGCAGGTCGGACTTGGTGTAGGCAAGCTCGGCCTATCGGATCATCGCGGCGGCTACGCCGGCGCGAGCACCGTCCGAAATCGCCCAAGCCGCGAAAGCCGACCTCCCTCGCTTTTGGCAGGGTCTGCTGACTCGAAGACAGGCTGAACGCCCCAGGTCGGTAACGCGCCAGCGGCGTACTGCTGCGCGAATTCCTGCGATGGCGGGATCGGCTTGATGATGTCGATCAGCACGCCGTTCGGGTCGCGCGTGATGAAGTGGCGCTGGCCGAAGGCTTCGTCACGCAGCGTCAACAGGATCGGCAGGCCCGCGGCTTTCAACCGGTCGTGAACGGCATCGGGATCGTCTACCTCGAAGTTGAGCAGCAGGCCGCACGCCACTTGGCCGCGCGCGGGCTCGGGAACGGTTTCGTGCCGCCCGTCGAGCACCGCGAGGTTGACCGGCAGCTCGCCCGCCAACTGCAGGTGCACGTACCAGTCACTGGTGAACAGCGGCGCGAAGCCGAAGTGCCGTTGGTAGAAATCCGCCGTGCCGGTCACGTCGCGCGTCATGACCACGGGGTAGTAGCTCGTCACTTTCATGAGAGGGTCCTTTCATTAAACATACAGGCTGCATGTCGATGGGATCCTAACGTACAGACAGCTTGCATGTAAATTAGGGGCATGGCCAAAGCCCCACCCCGCACCAACCGCGAACGCACCGAAACCACCCAGCAGGCCCTGATCGAGGCGGCCCGCACCCTGTTCGTCAGCAAGGGCTACGGCGACACCTCGACGCCAGAGATCGCCTTGGCCGCGGGCATCACGCGCGGCGCGCTGTACCACCACTTCACGGACAAGCGTGACCTGTTCCGTCAGGTGCTGATGCGCGAGGCGCAGGCCGTGGCGGCCGACATCGAAGCGGCCACGCCCGACAAGCTCACACCGCGCGAGGCGCTGCTGACCGGCAGCGAGGCCTACCTGGACGCCATGCGCGTCACGGGTCGCACGCGGCTGCTGCTGATCGACGGGCCGGCTGTGCTGGGCATGGCCGAGATCGTGGCGATGGACGATGCCAATGCAGCCCATTCGCTGCGCGAGGGCCTCGCGAAGGCCGGTGTGTGCGAGGGCAAGGCATCGGTCGATGCCCTTGCCCGCCTCCTGTCGGCTGCCTTCGACCGCGCGGCACTGGAGATCGATGGCGGTGCCGATGCGGGCGAAGTACGCAAGGCAATGCTTTGGCTGCTCGTGCAAACGCTCGGGCCGGATGCGCGTCTCAAACCGACGCGCGCGGAGTGAGGAAAAAGTCCGCGGCAGGCGCGAGGCTTGGGCGCTTGCGCGGGCGAAAGGAGCAGCTACACGATGATCACGTTCAATGCCAATGCGCACCCGTTGATGAGCCGCATGCACCGGCCGGCACTCGACCCCGTCACCAAGCTGCCGCTCCTCGGGCAGGCTGCGTCAACGAGAAAAAGCGGCTTCAGATGCCGGGCCGCGGATCCCTGTCCGTGATGGAGAGGTCAATTGGAACGCGCGTTTCGTGCGCAATTCCCCCGGGCACTTCCAACACCAGCGTCATGTGCCCTTTGAGACGTTCGAAGCGCTTGTCCAGCTTCACATAGAGGCCCAACTGGCCGCACAAGACATTGTCGTAGGTCCAGAGCGGAAAATTCTCCAGTGGACCGGAATCCACGCCCTCAAGCTGCAGCGTCTCGTTCTTCTCGTTCGTCAGCTGGTAGTTCTTGATTCTGTAGGTAGCGAAGTTGGCAATATCGTCCCTCTTTTTCTTGAGCTGACCACTGCGCTTGTATTCGTCCACCTTGTCCTTCGACAGCGGGTAGTAGGCAAGGAGATCGAACTCCTTAGCCGGCTGCTTTTTTCTCAACGTGAGGTCGGAGTTGATCACCATCACATGGGCACCCAGGGAGGCGAGCAATGTCCGGGCTTCTTCTGCCGAATACGGATTGCGCGCCGCGCCGTGGACGTGGAGGGCGAGCGAGCTCGTCAGGACCAGCAATGGCAGCAACTTCTTCATTTCGGCATTCGGCGATGCACTGGCGTGCGGTTTCTCGTAGTGTGCCATCCGCTCGCCCACGAGCGGCGGCGTTCGTGAGGCCCCGACGACTGTACCGGGCTCCACGCGGCCTCAGCTGCGATGGCTACGGTCGGCCGGAAGTGGACATCCGCGCCAGCAACCGTCTAAACCGCCAGCGCTACGACTTGCGCGACGAGCGCCATAATTGCCGCCGTTTGCGACTGCAAGTCCTGAGGTCGAGGGTCGGTGGCGGCCGTTACGACCGCCAGGTCTAGCGACGGCGCCACCAAAGCGAACTGCCCGCCGTATCCCCAGCCCCACGCAACTGGCTTTCCGTGAAGCTGCCCGGTGAACCAGAGGTATCCGTACTGGCTCTGCCCGATAGGCTGGACACGCCAAGAGCCTGGAGTGTGCGGCCGGGTGCTTTCCTCGATCCACGCAGCCGGCACGACTTGCTTGTCCCTCCACTTCCCTTTGTTCGCGACTGTCCAAGCCAGTTTGGCGAGGTCGCGCGTGCGAAGCCTAATGCCGCGGTAGGCGTACTCTCTTCCGGTTTTATCGCGCTCCCACTGGAATCGTCCAATGCCAAGCGGATCAAACAAGTCACGTTTGACCAAAGCCGCCAAGCTCATGCCCTGGGCGCGTTGCAGTATGGGACTGAGAAGTGATATCGCGGCATCGTTGTATGACCAACTGCCCGGCACCTTACCGTCCGCGCTCAATTCCAAGGCGTAAATCGCCGGGTCGGCGGCACTGGTGAGCGCTCTGGCTTGGCTTCGATAGTCATAGGCGAGACCAGACGTCCCAGTCAGTATTTGCCGAAGCGATATGTCGCGTGCCGCGGTGCCGGAAACGCTCGCAGCCAGTTCAGGCAAGAGCTCCGCAACATTCTGTGAGAGGTCGCTCCGAAGCTTTCCCTCGGCTATCGCAGCCCCGACCAAAAGCGACGTGACGCTCTTGGTCATCGAATTGATTGCGAGAAGGTCCTCCGACGTAGCGCCCCCGTAGTAGCGCTCGGCAACCAGGGCCCCCGCGCGTACGACCAGCAGACTCCTGAGCGCGGCCACACCCGTTCCAGAGTCCACAACCCGCTCCAGGGCGCCCGGCGCGAAGCCATTTGCCTCTGGTGCAGCTTCATTCCATTCGTACGGGGTTCGCGCTACTCCTTCGCCTTCCGCAGCCTGGACATCGATGCCGCGAACGCCAACAGCGAATGCCGATGCTTCAAGTAAAAAGCCACGTCGCGAGCGCATCGAAGACTCCTCGTTCCAAGTTCTGGCGATGGTAGCGTTTAGGCACGCTGGGGCGAGCAGCAGGTCGGCGAAGTGACGGGGCGACCGCACGCGGCATGGTCGCGGCGCGCGATTCCGGCAGTTTCCGACTGAATTTGAGCTGCGTGAGGAGCTGGAGGCTGACGACCGCTCGCTGCAAAAGCGGAACGTGTCGCGGAACAGATGCGGAACACATCGGTTCTCGTTGGCAGGCACTATCGCGGAAGTGCGCCTGAAAACATGGTGCCCGGGGCCGGAATCGAACCGGCACACCTTTCGGTGGGGGATTTTGAGTCCCCTGCGTCTACCAATTTCACCACCCGGGCAGGGAAGGAGAGAAGCTCAAAATTATGGCACAGTGCTCGGCATGAAATACCCGACCATCGAAGATGCCATCGGCAAGACGCCGTTGGTGGCACTGCAGCGCATCGGCGCGGCAGAGAACGTACGGCGCGGTAACGTGATCCTGGGCAAGCTGGAAGGCAACAACCCGGCCGGTTCGGTCAAGGACCGACCCGCGCTGTCGATGATCCGTCGCGCCGAGGAGCGCGGCGAGATCAAGCCCGGCGACACCCTGATCGAGGCCACGTCCGGCAACACCGGCATCGCGCTGGCCATGGCCGCGGCCATCAGGGGCTACCGCATGGTGCTGATCATGCCGGAGGACCTGTCGATCGAGCGCGCCCAGACCATGAAGGCCTTCGGTGCCGAACTGGTGCTGACGCCCAAGAGCGGCGGCATGGAGTACGCCCGCGACCTGGCCGACCAGATGGTCGCGCAGGGCAAGGGCATCGTGCTCGACCAGTTCGCCAACCCCGACAACCCGCGCATCCACTACGAGACCACCGGCCCCGAGATCTGGGCCGACACGCAGGGCAAGGTGACCCATTTCGTGAGTGCCATGGGCACCACCGGCACCATCACCGGCGTGTCGCGCTTCCTCAAGGAAAAGAACCCCGCGGTGCAGATCGTGGGCGCGCAGCCCGAGGACGGCTCGCGCATTCCGGGCATCCGCAAGTGGCCGCAGGAGTACATGCCCAAGATCTTCGACCCCAGCCGGGTCGACCAGGTGGTCAACGTGAGCCAGGACAACGCCGAGGAGATGGCCCGACGGCTGGCGCGCGAGGAGGGCATCTTCGGCGGCATCTCGGCCGCCGGCGCCCTGTGGGCGGCGCTCGAGATCGGCAAGACGGTCGAGAACGCCACCATCGTGTTCGTGGTCTGCGACCGCGGCGACCGCTACCTGTCCACCGGCGTGTTCCCCGCCTGATCGCACCCGATGGTCTTCGTCCCCACCTTCTGCCCGGCGTGCGCGACGCCGCTGGCCCACATCGCGCAGCACGAGGACAGCGGCCTCACCACGCGGCTGCGCTGCCCGAACTGCGACTGGACGCACTGGAACAACCCGACGCCCGTGCTGGCCGCGATCGTCGAGTACCGCGGGCAGGTGCTGCTGGCACGCAATGCCGCGTGGCAGCACAAGATGTACGCGCTCATCACCGGCTTCATGGAGGCCGGCGAAACGCCCGAGGGCGGCATCGCACGCGAGGTCAAGGAAGAGACGAACCTCGATGCGAGCGCGGTGACGCTGGTCGGCGTCTACGACTTCCAGCGCATGAACCAGGTCATCGTCGCCTACCACGTGGTGGCCGACGGCGAGGTCCGACTCTCGCCCGAGCTGGTCGACTACCGGCTCTACGACCTGAAGGATCTCAAGTGCTGGCCGGCGGGCACCGGCTACGCGCTGGCCGACTGGTTGCGCAGTCGCGGCCACGAGCCCGAGTTCGTCGAATGGCCCCGTCCGGCGGCCCCGCCCGCCGACCTGGCCACCTAGAATCAGGAACGCCATGCACATCCATCAAGAGCTCGACACCCGCGGCCTGAACTGCCCGCTGCCCATCCTCAAGGCCAAGCGCTCGCTCAACGACATGCAGAGCGGCCAGCTGCTCAAGGTGGTGTCGACCGACGCGGGCTCGCTGCGCGACTTCCAGGCCTTCGCCCGCCAGACCGGCAACGACCTGGTCGAGCAGCAGACCGTCGGCAGCGACTACATCCATATCCTGCGCCGCCGCTGAGAACACGCGCATGAACCTGCTGCGCCCACCGATCCCGCATCTGCGGTCCTCACCGCACAGGAGTGCGGCTCCGGTCCTCGACGCAGGCTCGGCGCGCTCGCGACGGTTCCTGCACGCGTTCTGAGTTGCGACCATGCGGCGTATCGCGTGGCGAACAGCTTTTGCGATCATGGTCTGCGCCGCGCTAGGCTGGGGGCTGCTGCGATGGGGCGGCGGGCTGCCCGACGAGGCCCGGGGCCGCAGCGTGCCGGCCCCGGCCATCCCGCTCGCGATACTCGGCGATTCCAACAGCCATTCCTACCAGGACCGGCTGTCGTTTCCGGTGAGTTCCGGCGAGCGGGGTGGCAAAAACCAAGCGCGCACCTTCCAGTGGGGCGAGATCCTGACCCGCCTGCGCGGTGATGAATTCGACCTGGGGCCCTGGGTGCGCTGGGGGCACTCGGGCGTCGTGCTGCGGGTGTTCGACCTGCTGGGCCTTCCCGTCGGGCGCGCACCGCGCAAGGACGACTACCTCTACAACTTCGCCTACTCGGCCATGGGGTGCAACGAGCTGACCCAGGGCAAGTTCAGGCAGGCGCCGCGGCTGGTCGCGCTGATGGACCGGGAGCCCGAGCGCTGGCGCCACGGCGTGGTCGTGGTCCGCAGCGGGCTCGGCGACTGGTCGGCCCACCTGGCGGAGCAGGCGCGCGATCCGCAGGCCCCCGTGCTGCGTGAGGTGACCGAGCGCTGCACACAGCGCATCCGCGAGAGCGTGCGCCTGATCCATGCGGCCCATCCGGACACGCGCATCGTGGTGGTCGGGGTGTCGAACGAAGCGGCCGATCCGCTGCAGTTTGAGCACTGGCGGAGCGCACGCGAGTCGAACAACATCGTGCTCGCACTGGACCGGTTCAATGCCGCCCTGCGCGCCGTGGTCGAAGCCGAGCCGAAGACGATCTTCTTCGACGACGATGCCTGGGTACGGGCGCACTGGGGCGCACGCGATGCCGACGGCAAGCCGGCCTACCGCACGCTCACGATCGGCGGCACCCTGCAGGTGAGCAACAGCATGGGAGACGACCCCACGCACGCCATCCTGCAGGACGGCCACGCGGGTCTGGTCTACAACGCCTTGTGGGCCCAGTCGCTGGTGGCGCGGCTGCGCGAGGGCTTCGGCCTGCCGCTCACGCCGATCGGTGATGCCGACGTCGCACGCTTCGTGCTGCCGCTGGCCGAGGCCTCGCTCAGAGCGCCAGGGTCTTGAGGTATTCGCGGAACTGGGCGCCGACTTCGGGGTGGGCCAGTGCCAGTTCGACCGTGGCCTGCAGGAAGCCTTCCTTGCTGCCGCAGTCGTAGCGCGTGCCCTGGTAGGCATAGGCATAGACCGCTTCCTTCTTCATCAGCGCCGCGATGCCGTCGGTCAGCTGGATCTCGCCACCCGCGCCCTTGGGCTGGTTGCGGATCTCGGCGAACACGCCCGGCGTGAGCACGTAGCGGCCGGCCACGCCCAGGCGCGACGGCGCCGCTTCGGGCGAGGGCTTCTCGACCATCTTGTTGACCTTGATCAGGCCCTCGTCGATGGTGTCGCCGGCCACGATGCCGTAGCGCTTGACCTGGTCCAGCGGCACTTCCTGCACCGCGAGCAGCGAGCGGCCCAGCTGCGCGAAGGCCGCGGTCATTTGTGCGAGCACCGGCTGTCCGCCTGGCGGGCCGACCATCAAGTCATCGGCCAGCAATACGGCGAAGGGCTCGTTGCCCACCAGATGCTCGGCGCACAGCACTGCATGGCCCAGGCCCAGCATGCGCGGCTGGCGCACATAGGACACGGTCATGTCGTCGGGCATGACCGAGCGGGCGATGTTGAGCAGCGCGGTCTTGCCGCTGGCTTCGAGCTGGTTTTCCAGTTCGTAGGCCGTGTCGTAATGGTCTTCGATGGCGCGCTTGTTGCGGCCTGTCACGAAGATCATGTCGCGGATGCCGGCCGCATAGGCCTCTTCCACGGCGTACTGGATCAGTGGCTTGTCGACCACCGGCAGCATCTCCTTGGGCTGGGCCTTGGTGGCGGGCAGGAAGCGGGTGCCGAAACCGGCCACGGGGAAAACTGCTTTGCGGATGCGCGTGGTGTTGGACATGAACTCGATCGGAGGAAGAGTTGGGACGATGGATGGTACGGGGCGAACGCGAGCTTGGCTGTCAGCCGAGGCGCACTAGCTGATCGCCCAGCCGGGCCAGCATCGCGCTGAAGTCGGTGAGGCGCTGGCGTTCCTGTGTGATCACGGCCGCCGGCGCCTTCGCCACGAAGGCCTCGTTGCCGAGTTTGCCGTTGACCTTGACGATCTCGCCCTCGATCCGTGCGATTTCCTTGCCGATCCGGGCTTTTTCCGCCACCTTGTCGACTTCCATGTGCAGGCACAGGCGCGCCGCGCCGACCACCGCCACGGGCGCCGCGCCCGCGGCGCCGGCCCAGGCGGCCTCGTCGTCGAAGACCCGGACTTCCTTGAGCTTGGCCAGCGTCTGCAGCACCGGCGCGACCTCGCGCAGGAAGGCGCTGTCGGCCGGCGCATCGGCCACTGCGTAGAGGGGCAGCCGGGTCGCGGGCGAGACGTTCATCTCGCCGCGCAGCGTGCGGCAGGCGTCGACCAGGGCCTTGAGCCGCGCCACATGGGCCTCGGCCGCCTCGTCGATCCGCTCGGGCTGGCTCTGCGGGTAGGCCGCGATCATGATCGACTCGGCCTGCCGGCCCGCGACCGGCGCGACCTTCTGCCAGAGTTCCTCGGTGATGAACGGGATCACCGGGTGCGCGAGCCGCAGCAGGGTCTCGAGCGTGCGGATCAGCGTGCGGCGCGTGGCGCGCTGCTGGGCCTCGGTGCCGGTCTGGATCTGCACCTTGGCGATTTCCAGGTACCAGTCGCAGAACTCGTCCCAGGCGAACTGGTAGATCGCGTTGGCGACGTTGTCCAGGCGGTAGTCCTCGAAGCCCTTGGCGACTTCGGCCTCGACGCGCTGCAGGCGCGAGACGATCCAGCGATCGGCCTGGCTGAACTGCAGGTAACCGTGCGACGGGCCACCGGGTGCGCATTCTTCCTTGGTGTGCTCGCGCAGGCCGCAGTCCTGGCCTTCGCAGTTCATCAGCACGAAGCGCGTGGCGTTCCAGAGCTTGTTGCAGAAGTTGCGGTAGCCCTCGCAGCGCTTCGAATCGAAGTTGATGTTGCGGCCCAGCGAGGCCAGCGAGGCGAAGGTGAAGCGCAGCGCATCGGCGCCGAAGGCCGGGATGCCGTCAGGGAATTCCTTCTGCGTGTTCTTGCGCACCGCGGGCGCGGTCTCGGGCTTGCGCAGGCCCTGGGTGCGCTTGTCGAGCAGTTCGGGCAGCGCGATGCCGTCGATCAGGTCGACCGGGTCGAGCACGTTGCCCTCGGACTTGCTCATCTTCTTGCCCTGCGCATCACGCACCAGGCCGTGCATGTAGACGTCCTTGAAGGGCACCTTGCCGATGAAGTGCTTGGTCATCATGATCATCCGGGCGACCCAGAAGAAGATGATGTCGTAGCCCGTGACCAGCACGGAGGAAGGCAGGTAGAGCGCCAGGTCCTTGGTCTTCTCCGGCCAGCCGAGCGACGAGAAGGGCACCAGCGCCGACGAGTACCAGGTGTCGAGCACGTCCTCGTCGCGGCGCAGCGTCTTGCCGGGCGCCTTGGCCTGTGCTTCGGCTTCGTCGTGCGCCACGTAGACCTTGCCGTCCTCGTCGTACCAGGCCGGGATCTGGTGGCCCCACCAGAGCTGGCGCGAGATGGTCCAGTCCTGGATGTTCTCCATCCAGTGGTTGTAGGTGTTGACCCAGTTCTCGGGCACGAAGCGCACCTCGCCCGACTTCACCGCGTCGATGGCCTTCTGCGCGATCGACTGGCCGTCGTGGCCGGCCTTGGTCATGGCCACGTACCACTGGTCGGTCAGCATGGGCTCGACCACCGCACCTGAGCGCGCGCAGCGCGGCACCATCAGCTTGTGCTTCTTGACCTCGACCAGCAGGCCCAGCGCCTCGAGGTCGGCCACGATGGCCTTGCGCGCCACGAAGCGGTCCAGGCCGCGGTACTTCTCGGGCGCGTTGTCGTTGATGGTCGCGTCGAGCGTCAGCACGCCGATCATCTCGAGCTTGTGGCGCTGGCCGACCGCGTAGTCGTTGTAGTCGTGGGCCGGCGTGACCTTGACCACGCCGGTGCCGAATGCCTTGTCGACGTAGTCGTCCGCGATGATCGGGATCAGTTTGTCGACCAGCGGCAGCTTCACGCGCTGGCCGATCAGGTGCTGATAGCGCTCGTCTTCCGGATGGACCATCACGGCCGTGTCGCCCAGCATGGTCTCGGGCCGGGTCGTGGCCACGGTCAGCGTGCCGCTGCCGTCTTCCAGCGGATAGGCGATGTGCCAGAGGAAGCCGTCTTCCTCCTCGCTCTCGACTTCCAGGTCGCTCACCGAGGTCTTGAGCACCGGGTCCCAGTTGCCCAGGCGCTTGCCGCGGTAGATCAGGCCTTCTTCATAGAGCGAGACGAAGGTCTGCGTGACGACCTTCGAAAGGTCGTCGTCCATGGTGAAGTATTCGCGGCTCCAGTCCACCGTGTCGCCCATGCGGCGCATCTGCTGGGTGATGGTGTTGCCCGACTGTTCCTTCCATTCCCAGACCTTGGCGACGAAGTTCTTGCGCGCCTCGGCCGGCGTCGGGCCCATGTCGTGGCGGCTGATGTTCTGCGCCTGCAGCTGGCGCTCGACCACGATCTGCGTGGCGATGCCCGCATGGTCGGTGCCCGGCACCCACAGCGTGTTGTCGCCCTTCATGCGGTGGTAGCGCGTGAGCGTGTCCATGACGGTCTGATTGAACGCATGGCCCATGTGCAGCGTGCCGGTCACGTTGGGCGGCGGCAGCTGGATCGCGAAGGCGTCGGCGCCTTCCTTGGGCTGCTGCGTGCCGCGGAAGCCGGCCTTGGCGTAGCCGCGCCGCTCCCACTCCGGACCCCAGTGCGCCTCGATGGCGACGGGTTCGAAGGATTTGGACAGGCTCTCGAGGCCGGGTTGGGCAGTGGGTTCGCTCATGGCGTGATGAATGGCGAACGGCACCTCATCGGGGCCGTCGCTGACAGAAGATGGGGAAGCCCGCAATTTTACCCGGGCCCTTCAGGGCAGACCCGGGCGTGTCGCGGGCCGCGCCCATAATTCCGGCCATGCTTTTCCTGCTCTCGCCCGCCAAGTCGCTCGACTACGACAGCCCCCTTCCCGAAGGACTCCCCGCCACCCAGCCCGTGTTCGAGGGCGCGCGCGGCCCCGCCGCCGAACTCATCGGCCTGCTGCGCCAGCAGTCGCCGCAGCAGATCGCCGAACTGATGCACCTGTCGGACAAGCTGTCGACGCTCAACGTCACCCGCTATGCCGCCTGGTCGTCGAAGGGCACCGAGAAGAACGCGCGCCAGGCCGCGCTGGCCTTCGACGGCGATGTGTACGGCGGGCTCGACGCGAAGACCCTGAGCGCCAAGCAGCTCGACTGGGCCCAGGACCACCTCTGCATCCTCAGCGGCCTCTACGGCGTGCTGCGCCCGCTCGACCGGCTGCAGCCCTACCGGCTGGAGATGGGCACGCAACTGGCCAACCGCCGCGGCAAGGACCTCTACGCCTTCTGGGGCGAACGCATCGCCACCCACCTCAACGAACGGCTGGCGGCCGACCGCACGCCGGTGGTGATCAACCTCGCGTCGCAGGAGTACTTCAAGTCGGTCGACCGGAAGGTGCTCAAGGCGCGCGTGGTCGAATGCGTGTTCCAGGAAGAGAAGGGCGGCCAGTACAAGATCGTGAGCTTCTACGCCAAGCGGGCCCGCGGCCTGATGGCGCGCTGGGCCGTGCTGCACAAGGCGGCCACGCCCAAGGCGCTGGAAAAGTTCGATCTGGAAGGGTATGCGTTCGACGCCGCCGTCTCGCTGCCCGACAAGCTGGTGTTCAGAAGGAAGACTTGAGGAGGATCCGATGACGCAACCCGTCACCCCCGAACTGCGCGCCTGGGTCGTGGCCCAGCTGGCCGCCGGCCATTCCGTCGCCGCGCTGCGCACCTCGATGCACATGGCCGGCTGGCAGGATGCGGCCACCGATGCCGCGCTGGCCGAGATCGAGCGCGGCGCGCCCGACGCCGCGCCGGTGACCGTGACCGGCGCCTCGCGGGCGATGCCCTGGCCCGATCTCGACGGCTCGCCGCTCTACCTCGACGCCGGTGACCGTCGGGTGCACGTGCTGCACACCATGGCCCATCCGCGCGTGGTGGTCTTCGGCGACCTGCTGGCCGACGAGGAATGCGACGCGCTGATCGCGAGCGCGCGCAAGCGCCTGGCCCGCTCGCTCACCGTCGAGACCCAGACCGGCGGCGAGGTGCTCAACGTCGACCGCACCAGCGACGGCATGTTCTTCGAGCGCGGCGAGACCGAGGTCGTCACGCGCATCGAACAGCGCATCGCCGCGCTGCTGAACTGGCCGCTGGTGTTCGGCGAGGGACTGCAGGTGCTGCGCTACGGGCCCGGCGCCCAGTACCGGCCGCACTACGACTATTTCGACCCGGCCGAGCCCGGCACGCCGACCATCCTGCGACGCGGCGGCCAGCGCGTGGGCACGCTGGTGATGTATCTGCAGGAGCCGGTCAAGGGCGGCGCCACCACCTTCCCCGACGTCGGGCTCGAAGTCGCGCCCAAGCGCGGCACCGGCGTCTTCTTCAGCTACGACCGGCCCCATCCCGACACCCGCACGCTGCATGGCGGCGCGCCGGTGCTCGAAGGCGAGAAGTGGGTCGCGACCAAGTGGCTGCGCGAGCGCGAGTTCACATGAAGCGCGAGGCCCGGCCATGAAGGTGCGCGCCAACGGCATCGGCATCGAAGTCGAGGACAGCGGTGGCGGCGACGAGCGCCCCGTGGTGCTGCTGATCATGGGCCTGGGCATGCAGCTCATCGCCTGGCCCGACAATTTCGTGCAGTCGCTGGTCGACGCTGGCTTTCGGGTGCTGCGCCACGACAACCGCGACGCCGGCCTGAGCCAGCATTTCGACGCGGCCGGCACCGGCAACCTGCTGTGGCAGGGCCTGCGCTTCCAGTTGCGCCTGCCGGTGCGCTCGCCCTACGGGCTCCAGGACATGGCCGACGATGCGGTCGGCGTGCTCGATGCGCTGGGCGTGCAGCGTGCCCACGTGATCGGCGCCTCGATGGGCGGCATGATCGCCCAGCGCATGGCCGCCACCGCGCCGCGGCGCGTGGCGAGCCTGGTCAGCCTGATGAGCTCCAGCGGCGCGCGCGGCCTGCCCGGGCCGCGCGGCGACGTGATGGCGCTGTCCCTGCGGCGCCCGCTGGCCCGCGACGAGGCGGCGCGCGTGCATCACAGCGTGCAGCTGGTGCGGCTGATCGCCGGCCCGGCCTATCCGCCCGACGATGCCGCGCTGCGCGCGCGCCTCACGCATGCGCTGCGCCGCGCCTACCGGCCGCACGGCCTGGTGCGCCAGATGACGGCGGTCGCCGCCGACACCGGCCGCGAAAGGCTGCTGGCGCGCATCGCCTGCCCGACCCTGGTGATCCACGGCGACGCCGACCCGCTGGTGCCCTTCGCCTGCGGCCAGGACACCGCGCGGCGCATCCCGGGTGCGCAATTCGTCGCGATTCCCGGCATGGGCCACGACATGTCGCCGCGGCTGGCCGAAGTCCTGCTCGCGCACATGGTTCCTTTCCTGCAGGCGTCGCAAGAAACGCAATCCGCCTAAAACAACCCCCATGAGCCTGGACAACACCCCCGAACAATCCCAACTGGGCCGCAGCTCGGCCTATGCCGATCGCTACGACCCCACGCTGCTGTTTCCCATCGCGCGCGCCACCCAGCGCAATGCCATGGGCATCGCCGACGACGCGCTGCCTTTCTTCGGCGCCGACCTCTGGACGGCCTTCGAGCTGAGCTGGCTCAACCCGCGCGGCAAGCCGCAGGTAGCGATCGCGCACATCACCGTGCCGTGCGAAACGCCGCACATCATCGAGAGCAAGTCCTTCAAGCTCTACCTCAACAGCTTCAACAACAGCGTCTTCGCCGACGTCGATGCGGTGCGCGACACGCTGCGCGCCGACCTCTCCGAGGCCGCCTGGCGCGGCAGCGGACGCAGCGGCGGCATCGGCGTGAAGCTGCTGACGCCGGAGCTTTTCGACCGCGAGCCGGTGCACGAACTCGACGGCCTCGACCTGGACCGCCTCGACATCGAGTGCACCCACTACCAGCCCGCGCCCGAGCTGCTGACCAGCGATGCCACGCAACCGGCCGTGACCGAGACGCTGACCAGCCGGCTGCTCAAGAGCAACTGCCTGGTCACCGGCCAGCCGGATTGGGGCAGCGTGCAGATCCGCTACAGCGGCCCGGCCATCGACCAGGCGGGCCTGCTGGCCTACATCGTGAGTTTTCGCAACCACAACGAATTCCACGAGCCCTGCGCCGAGCGCATGTTTCGCGACATCTGGGCGCGTTGCCGGCCGACCAAGCTGGCCGTGTACGCCCGGTACACGCGGCGCGGCGGGCTCGACATCAATCCGTTTCGCACCAGCTGGCCGCAGACATTGCCGCTCAACGCACGCACGGCACGACAGTAGGCTTGCGCCTACATAAGAGATCGCGCCTCACGCCGATACTCTGGAACCTTTTCTTGGGAAACTTTTGTGAATGTGTTGATCGTCGATGACAACGAGGCCGCTGCCGACCTGTTGCAGGAACTGCTGTCGCTACAGGATCACAGCGCACGCTGCACCTATACGGCCCGCGAGGCGCTGGCGGTCTGCGCCAACGAGTCCTTCGACATTGCGCTGATCGACATCACGCTGCCCGATCTGCCGGGCACCGAGGTCGCGCGTCAGCTGCGCGAAGGCGCGCGGCCGCCGCTGCTGGTTGCAGTCACCGGGCTCTCCTCGCACGAGACCTCGGGCGCCCATGCAGGCCTGTTCGACCACCACCTGCAGAAGCCCATCGACTTCGATGCGCTCGACCGCATCCTCGAGCTGGCCCGCGGCGCTCCGGCCTCATGAAAGCCTCCCCGGGCGCGCGCAGCTGGATCGCTGCGGGTGTGCGCCACGAGCTGCTCATCCGGGCCCTGCCCGCGCTGCGCCACGACATGACGGGGCCGGTGTCGGTGATGCGCATGGGCCTGCTGATGCTGCGGCGCCAGGTGGCGGCGCCCGTCATCGATCCCGCGACGCTCGAACAACGCGCGGCGCTGATCGACAGCCAGATCGCCGAGCTCGTGAACGCGGTGCGTTCGCTGCGCGACTGGGAACTCGCCGTCGACGACGAGGGCATCACGCGGCATGCGCTGGTGGCGCAGGGCGTCGGACTGATGCGTGCAGCCTTCGAGCTGCAGGGCATCCACCTGCAGGTCGACGCATCGCTGCAAACGCAGCACGCCAATGAACCGAAGTGGCCGTCCGGCGCCGCGCTGCGCTACCTCTTCCTGGGCGCGCTGGGCTACCTGCACGACACGCCGACCGACGTCGGCGCGGTCACGGTGTCGGCCGACGGGGACGATGCGCTGTGGCTGCGCGTGACGGCCGGCGCGGCCGATGGGGTCGATGTCATGGCAGGCGCGCACCGCGCACCGCGCATGCTGGCGATCGACGGCATCGCGCTGCAATCGCTGGCCGACGACCTCGGCTACGCGCTGACCATCGAGCGCGACGCGGTCCGCCTGGCGCTCGCTGCGGCCTGAGCCACCGGGGCCGTGGCCCGGCGAGGCCGCCGTGAGGTGCCAGCGACCGATGCCTTCTTCGCTTCGCGCACCACGCGACGGCCATGCGCCGTCAGAAATGCCAGCAGCCGCCCCTCGGCCGCATAGAGCCGGCGCGTGCTCCGGGCCTGGCCCGCGATCTGTTCCCAGACGTCGTTCATCGTGCCGGCATCGCTGGCCAGTCTGGCGCCGAGCGCGAGCACGGCCGGATGCACATAGGCCTTGCGGCAGACGGCCGGCGTGTTGCCCAACTGCCGTGCCACCGCCGCCACGATCTCCTTGGCGCTGTAGCGCATCGCCGGCGTGGCTTCGTCGTCCTCTGTGCGGTCGCAGGCCAGGCGGGTGAGTTCCAGCGCCTGCACCGTGCCGTGCCAGGTGCGGAAGTCCTTGGCCGTGAAGTTGTCGCCCGCCGCCTCGCGCAGGTAGTCGTTCACGTCGGTCGACGACAGGCCGTGCGGCGCGCCCTCGGCGTCGACGTACTGGAAGAGCTCCTGCCCCGGCAACTGCTGGCAGGCACGCACCACCTTGACCACGCGCGGGTCGTCGACCTCGGCTTCGTGCTCCACGCCGCTCTTGCCGCGAAAGCGCAGCCTGAGCGAGTTGCCGCGCACCGCAGCATGCTTGTTGCGCAGCGTGGTCAGGCCGTAGGAGCCGTTGCTGGCGGCGTACTCCTCGTTGCCCACGCGCAGGAAGGTGGTGTCCAGCAGGCGCACCAGCGTGGCCAGCACGCGCTCGCGCGTCGGTGTGGCACGGGCGCCGCTCTCGAGGTCGCGGGCCACGCGCGCGCGGATGCGTGGCAATGCGCGGCCGAAGGCCTCGAGCCGCTCGAACTTGCTCTCGTCCTTGAACAGTCGCCAGTCGGGGTGGTAGCGGTACTGCTTGCGGCCCCGGGCGTCCAGGCCGGTGGCCTGCAGGTGGCCGTTGGGCAGCGGGCAGATCCAGACCTCGGTGTAGGCCGGCGGAATCGCCAGGCTGCGGATGCGCGCGATCTCGTCGGCATCGCGCACCCATCGGCCCTTCGCGTCCTTGAAGCGGAACTGGTCGCCCTGGCGAAAGCGCCGCAGGCCGGGCATGTCGGGATTCACGTAGACCAGGCCGTTGGCCAGAGGGGCAGGGCGCGGTGAGGCAGCAGTAGGCATGTGATGTGCTTGGGTGAGTGCCAGCACGATGCCGCTCGCCGTGGCGGGCGGCTGTAGGACGCCGCAAACGCGCCGGGTGCGCGGCGTGCCCGTTCTCTTTTCGCCTTTTAGACTTCCGTGATTCCTTTCGAAAGCCCCACCATGTCCGTCTCCTTTCTGTCCCGCGCGCGCTGGCCCGCGCTCCTGCTGGCCGCGGCCGTCTCCGCCGGTTGTGCTTCCACGCCCTCGACCCCTACCGCCGCGGCACCGGTCCGCGTCAAGGTCTTCGTCGCCGCCATGTTCGAGATCGGCCAGAACACCGGCGACCGCGCGGGCGAGTTCCAGCACTGGTACGAGCGCTATTGGAAAGAAGCCAAGCCCGTCGCCGTGCCCGGTGCGCTGCAGCCCGTGTATTGCAACGCCGACGGCGTCTGCGGTGCGGTGCTCGGCATGGGCAAGGTCAATTCGTCGTCTTCGATGCAGGCCATCCTGCTGAACCCGGCCTTCGACTTCTCGCAGGCCTACTACGTGATCTCGGGCGTGGCTGGCACGCCGCCCGCGCGCGGCACCATCGGCGAGGTCAACTGGGCCACCTGGCTGGTCGACTACGACCTCGGCCACCGCTGGGCGCCCGAGGAGAACAAGCCGGGCGAGCCGACCTTCATGCCGCGCAAGGGCTACGAGAACTACCGCCGCTTCCAGCTCAATCCGGCGCTGGTCGGCTGGGCCATGAAGCTCTCGGGCGACACGCCGCTCAAGGACTCGGACAGCGCCCGCACCTACCGTCTGCGCTACCCCGACGCCGCGGCCCGCCGCGCGCCCTTCGTGGGCACCGGCACGCACATGACCGGCGACACCTTCTTCCACGGCCCGGGCATGTCGAACCAGGCGCAGTACATCGCCAAGCTCTACGGCGCCGACGATTACGTCATCACCGAGATGGAAGCCGCCGCCATCACGCTGGTGATCAACCGCACCCACGGCACCGGGCGCGTGATGAGCCTGCGCGGCGCGGTCAATTTCGACCAGGGCAACCCGAAGGAAACGACGCTGCAGCATCTGGATCCGGCCCCGGGCGAGACCGCCGGCGGCTTTGCCGAGACGGTGGAGAACATCGAAAAGGTGGGCAGCCGCGTGGTCGACCACATCGTGGCGAACTGGCCGCAGTGGCAAGGCGGCGTGCCGAAGCTTTGATCCAAAGCGGCTGTCAAAATATGCGCAATGCGTGAATGTTGATGTGAATCGCTGGCTCATGGCGTATATTTCGCGCCCATGAGCCAGCAACAAGACATCCTGCGCGACGCGATGCGTCGCCTCAACCTCACCCGCGACGCCTTCTCCGAACGGCTGGGCGTGCGCCGCCGGGCCCTCGACACCTGGCTGCTGCCCGCCGACTCCGGCGAATCCCGCGCCATGCCGGAAATGGTGGGCAAGTTCGTCGCCGAGATCCTGCAGCGCGAGGCGCTGCCGGCCTCCGGCGCCGACGCCCGCCCCTTGGGCCAGCGCATCGCGGCCGAGGGCCGGCCGCACCTGCTGTCGGTGGCGCAGTTCAACCGCGACAGCCTCGAGGACCTGTTCCAGGTGGCCGACGTGATGCAGCCCATCGCGCGGCGCCAGAAGGTCTCGCGTGTGCTCGAGGGCGCGGTGCTCGGCAGCCTGTTCTTCGAGGCCAGCACCCGCACCCGCGTGAGCTTCGGCGCGGCCTTCTGCCGGCTGGGCGGCACGGTGTGCGACACGACCGGCTTCACCTTCTCGTCGATGGCCAAGGGCGAGTCGATCTACGACACCAGCCGCGTGATGAGCGGTTATGTCGATGCGCTGGTGGTGCGCCATCCCGAGCAGGGCTCGGTGGCCGAGTTCGCGCGTGCCACGAACATTCCGGTCATCAACGCCGGCGACGGGCCGGGCGAGCACCCGAGCCAGGCCATCCTCGACCTGTACACCATCCAGCGCGAGTTCTCGCGCATGGGCAAGCTGGTCGACGGCACGCACGTGGCCATGGTGGGCGACCTCAAGTACGGCCGCACCGTGCATTCGCTGATCCGGCTGCTGGCGCTCTACCGCGGGCTCAAGTTCACGCTGATCGCGCCGCCTTCGCTCGAAATGCCGGCCTATCTGGTCGACCTGGTGGCACGCAACGGCCATGTGATCGAGCAGACGCCTTCGCTCGAAGAAGGGCTGCGCGGCGCCGACGTGGTCTATGCCACGCGGATCCAGAAGGAGCGCTTCGCGGGCGAGGAGATCGAGGGCTACACGCCCGAATTCCAGGTCTGCAAGGCGCTGGTCGACCGGGTCTGCAAGCCCGACACCATCCTGATGCACCCGCTGCCGCGCGACGGCCGCCCGGGCGCGAACGACCTGAGCATCGACCTCAACCACGACCCTCGGCTGGCGATCTTCCGCCAGACCGACAACGGCATCCCGGTGCGCATGGCGCTGTTCGCGGTGCTGATGGGCGTGGAGCACCAGGTGGCGCGCTCGATGCGCGACGCAGGCTGGCGCTCGCCCGCCCACATCGGGCCCGACGACGCAGAGTTCGACGGGCTGGATTGAAACAACACTCACCCCCAGGCTTCGCGCACTTCGTGTCGCTTCTCCTTCCCCCTCACCGGGGGCAACACCGGCGGCCCGGCAAAGCCGGTTCCGCGGTGTTCCTGGCCTTGGCCGTGTCGGTTTCGTTCGTTGTGGGTCGCGCAGCAGCGCGGTGTAGCACTGATTCCGCAATGCTCAGGGCATCGCCGGTTCCAGGTGCCAGGTCACGTTGAAGTCGAAGGGCGTCCAGCGGCTCACCGTGACGCCCGCGTGCCGCAGCCCGCGGCCGGTCCAGGTGTTGCAGGTCTCGAACAGGTGGTAGCCGCCTTCGGCTTCGTAGAAGGCATCCTGCGCGTCGTAGTGCGCCCCCGCGATGGGTATTGCACGGCCGGCCGGTAGCGCGGCGCGCACATGGTCCACGAGCCGAGCGTACTGTGCGGATGACAGCGGCAGCCGGTAGACGCCTTGCCGCAGCTGCGCGCGCTGCAGATAGCTCACGTGCAGCAGCGCGCGGTTGCCGCCCAGCAGCGCCCCGACCGCGCGCCCGGCCGTGAGGTCGGCCCAGGTGGGCGTGTGCAGGTAGAACTCGCGGTCGCCCCAGCCGATGGCGACGAATTCGGCATCGGCCGGCACGGCCTTGAAGTCCGCGAGCGGAAAGACCTGCTGCCAGTCGATGGTGGCCGAGCGGATCGGCAGCACGAGGTCGGTGTGCACGCCGTTGCTCAGCACCCAGGCCTCGATCGCGGGCGGCTCCCGGGTCGGGTCGGCGTTGGCGGGCCAGAACACCAGCGCGAACGCCACGGCGACATACAGCCCGATGGCCGCCAGCAGCCCCAGCAGGGTGAATGCAATGCCCCGGAACCCGCGTGCGATCGCGGCCATGTCAGAACAAGGACGCGGTGGTCGACACCGGCTCTGTCGCCGCACGCGACCCGGCCGGCGCCAGCGCCTCGGGGCTGCCCGTCTTGGCCAGCGCGCCCACGCGCACGCCCAGCAGCCGCAGCGGGCGCTCCAGCGGCACGCGCTTGAGGCACTGGCCGCCGATCTGGCGGATGGTCCTGCCGTCGTCGGTGAAGCGGTCGATGGTCTGGTCGCGCGTGGCGCTCCTGAAATCGTCGTAGCGCAGCTTGATGCCGATGGTCTTGCCGACGTAGCCCTTGCGCTGCAGGTCCTCCGCCACCTTCTCGCACAGGTGGGTGAAGATCGCGCCCAGCTCGGCCCGGTCGCGCACTGCATGCAGGTCGCGGTCGAAGGTGGTCTCGCGGCTCATCGAGACCGGTTCGCTTTCGGTCACCACCGGCCGGTCGTCGCGGCCCCACGACACCTCGTGCATCCACGCGCCCGTGGCCTTGCCGAAGTTTGCGATCAGCCAGTCGCGGTCGCGCGCCGCCAGCTGGCCCACGGTCTCGATGCCGAAGCGCTTGAGCTTCTCGTCGGCCTTGGGGCCGATGCCGTTCACCTTGCGGCAGGGCAGCGGCCAGATGCGCGTCTGCAGGTCGCTCTCGTGCACGATCGAGATGCCGTTGGGCTTGTCGAATTCGCTGGCCAGCTTGGCGATCAGCTTGTTGGGCGCCACGCCGATCGAGCAGGTCAGGCCGGTGGCCTGGAAGATCGACTTCTGGATCAGCCGCGCCAGCACCCGGCCGTCCTCCCGCTGGCCGCCGGGCACCTCGGTGAAGTCGATGTAGACCTCGTCGACGCCGCGGTCTTCCACCACCGGCGCGATCTCTCGGATCACGCTCTTGAACAGCCGCGAGAGCCGCCGCACCTCGTCGAAATCGACCGGCAGCACGATCGCCTGCGGGCACAGCTTGGCGGCCTTCATCATGCCCATCGCCGAACCGACGCCGAACTGGCGCGCCGCATAGGTGGCGGTGGTGATCACGCCGCGGCCCACGTAGTCCTTGAGCAGCGGAAAGGCCTCGACCGGAATCTCGGCCAGCGCGTGGTCCGCATGGTCGCGCTCCACGATCTCGTCGACCTTGCGCCGCCCGCCGCCGATCACCATCGGCAGCCCCTTGAGCTGGGGATAACGTAACAGTTCGACCGACGCGAAGAACGCATCCATGTCGAGATGGGCGATGCGGCGCACGGGAGGAGGGGAAACAACGGTCACGCCGCGATTTTCGCTTGTGACGAAACCTTGTGCAGCGCTTGCGCCGGGCCGGGCGTCGCGCCATCATCGCGCCCATGCACACCGTCGCCTCGATCCTCTGGCGCCGTCTCGACGCACCGGGCCACGACGCCTGCCGCCTCGAGCGCAACGACACGGCATGGCAGCTCGACGGCGCGGCCGTTTTCCGCGATCCGCAGGGCCGGCATGCCCAGCTCCATTACCGGGTGCGCTGCGATGCGCTGTGGCACACGCAGTGGGGCACGGTGCGCGGCTGGGTCGGTGGCGAGAGCATCGACCTGTCGGTCACGCGCAACGCGCGCGGCGGGTGGTTGCTCAACGACGAGGCGGTGCCCGACCTGGCGCATTGCATGGACCTCGACCTGGGCTTCACGCCCGCCACCAACCTGATCCCGTTGCGGCGCCTGGGCCTGAAGCCGGGCGAGGCGGTCGACGCGCCGGCCGCATGGCTGGATGTCGACGAGCGCAGCCTGGGATTGATCGAACAGCGCTACGCGCAACGCAGCGCCGGTGCCTGCTGGTACGAGGCGCCGCGCTTCGGCTACGCGGCCCTGCTGAACCTCACGCCCGAGGGCTTCGTTTCGCATTACCCCGAACGCTGGCTGGCCGCCGACTGACTGAAGGCCTGCACCGCAAGGAGGATCCCGGAAGCCACAGCAGCGTCCAGGCATGGTCGTTGCCGTGAGCAGACATCACGCGATCCACGATCCGACGGCCGTCGTCGCACGCGATGCACACCGCCCGCGCCGGCGACGCGTACCGGTGGGGGGTATTGAGGCGGGTGCTCAGTGGTCGTGATGCAGGTAGCTCGCCTGCCGCGGCAGCCGCAGGCTCACCACGAACGCGATCACCATCATCACCGTCACGTACCAGTAGAAAGCCGATTCGTGGCCGAGGCTCTTGAGCCCCAGCGCCACGTACTCGGCCGAGCCGCCGAAGATCGCATTGGCCACCGCATAGGCCAGGCCCACGCCCAGCGCACGCACTTCGGGCGGGAACATCTCGGCCTTCACGATGCCGCTGATCGAGGTGTAGAAGCTCACGATCGCCAGCGCCACGATGATCAGCACGAAGGCCACGACCGGGCTCGTCACGTGCTGCAGTGCGGTCAGGATCGGCACCGTCGCCAGCGCACCCAGGCCGCCGAACAGCAGCATGTTGTTGCGCCGCCCGATGCGGTCCGACAGCATGCCGAACAGCGGCTGCATGCACATGTAGACGAACAATGCGCAGGTCATCACGTAGCTGGTGGTCTTGATCGGCAGGTGCACCGTGTTCACCAGGTACTTCTGCATGTAGGTGGTGAAGGTGTAGAAGATCAGCGAGCCGCCGGCCGTGTAGCCCAGCACCGTGAAGAAGGCCGCCTTGTGGTGCTTGAACAGCCCGGCCATGCTGCCGGCTTCCTTGTTCGCCTTGGCTTCCGCCGTCTGCGTTTCATGCAGCGTGCGGCGCAGCAGCAGCGCGACCACGGCCGCGATGGCGCCGATCACGAAGGGAATGCGCCAGCCCCAGGCCTTGAGCTCGGCCTCGTCGAGGAACTGCTCGAGCACCACGATCACCAGCACCGCGAGCAGTTGCCCGCCGATCAGCGTGACGTACTGGAAGGACGAGAAGAAACCGCGCTGGCCGCGCAGCGCGATCTCGCTCATGTAGGTGGCCGTGGTGCCGTACTCGCCGCCCACCGACAGGCCCTGGAACAAGCGGCAGACCAGCAGCAGGAAGGGCGCCCAGGCGCCGATCTGCGCATAGGTCGGCAGGCAGGCGATGACCAGCGAGCCGCCGCACATCATCGTGACCGAGATCAGCATCGAGGTCTTGCGGCCCACGCGGTCGGCGATGCGGCCGAACAGCCAGCCGCCGATCGGCCGCATCAGGAAGCCGGCCGCGAACACGCCCGCGGTGTTGAGCAACTGGGCCGTGGGGTCGGACTTGGGGAAGAAGGCCGGCGCGAAGTACAGCGCGGAGAAGGCGTAGACGTAGAAGTCGAACCATTCGACCAGGTTGCCGGAAGAGGCCGCCATGATCGCGAAGATGCGATGGCGTTTTTCCTCGGCGGTGTAGGCGCGCGGCGGGGCCGAAGCGCCCGTGGTGGGGGGAGCAGTGACAGACATGGATTCGCCTTGTTGTATGAGATTTCGGCGTCTCGGATTGTGCGGCGCGCCGCTCGGGCGTGCTGTCAGAGGCCATCGCGTCCGACCCGCGCGCAGGGGGATCGCGGCCGGCGCTAGCGTCTGGCGAGCACGCCGGCGCCTCGCACTTCGAGCCGGATCTGGTCGAGCACGCGGCCGCGTGCGTCGGTCAGCTCGATCACATGCCGCCCGGGCCAGGGCAGCCACAGCGCGCGGTGGCCGCGCGCGAAGGGCTTGCCGTCGATGCGCCACTGCAGCCCGCTGCCCTGGGCCTCGAAGCGCACACGCTGGCGTGTGGGCGGGATGTCGGGGTCGAGCGCGATGATCGAACCGTCGGCCGGTGCGGTGATGCGCGCGCCGGCCGCGGGGTCGGCGGCCGGGGTGTCGCGCGCGAACAGCGGCTGCTCGGTGCCGGCGATGAACCACTCGTCACGCGGGGCTTCGATCGCATCGCCGAAGCGCACCGGCAACTGCACCAGGCCCGCGGGCGGCGCCGGGGCCCGACTGGGCTCGCGCGCATGCAGGAAGCCCATCACCTCGGCCCAGACCGGTGCCGCGCCGCTGGTGCCGCTCACGTCCCACATCGGCGCGCCGCTGGCGTTGCCGACCCACACGCCCACTGTGTAGCGCTGCGACCAGCCGACGGCCCAGTTGTCGCGCATGTCCTTGCTGGTGCCGGTCTTCACCGCCGTCCAGAAGCGCGTGCCGAGCACGCTGTCGACGCCGAAGGTGCGGGTGCGGGCATTGGCATCGGACAGGATGTCGCCCACGATGAAGGCGGCGCGCGGGTCGATGGCCTGGGTCGCGTCGGCCGGCCGTGCGGCGGGCAGGATGCGCGTCTCGCCGTAGCGGCCGCCGTTGGCCAGCGTTCGGTAGCTGTTGGTCAGCGCCAGCAGCGAGACCTCGGCGCTGCCCAGCGCGAGGCTGTAGCCGTAGTAGCCGCCGCTTTCGCGCAAGCTGATGCCGGCGCCGCGCAACTGGCGCGCGAAGGCATCGGGTGAGACCATCACCAGCGTGCGCACGGCCGGCACGTTGAGCGAGGCGGCCAGCGCGGTGCGCGCCGAGACCAGGCCCTTGAAGCGCCGGTCGTAGTTCTGCGGAATGTAGAGCCCGCTCGCGGTGTTGATCTGCGCCGACGAATCGTCCAGCAGCGAGGCCGCGGTCAGCCGCCGCTCGGCGATCGCCTGCGCGTAGAGCAGCGGCTTGAGCGTCGAGCCGGGCTGGCGCTGCGCGAGCACGCCGTCGACCTCGGCCGCACGGCTCAGTTCGCCCGAGGAACCGACCCAGGCCAGCACCTCGCCGCTGGCGTTGTCGAGCACCACCAGCGCCGCATCCTCGACGTTGCGGCCGTGCAGCTCGCGCAGATGGCGCTGCAGCGTGGCCTGCGCAAAGCGCTGCAACGGTGCCCGCAGCGTCGTGCGCAGGTCGGTGTCGACGCCGTCGGTGGCGCCGGCCTTCGCCAACAGCGCGCGCCGCTCCTGCAGGGCGCGGCGCGCCAGGTGCGGCGCGACCCCTTCGCTGGGGTCGAAGGCGCGGCGCTGCAGGGCCGCGCTGGTGAACATGTCGAGCGCCGAGCAGTCGATCCTGCGGCGCTCGGCCTCGCTGGTCTCCATCGCCTGCATGACCTCGCAGGCGCGCTGCGCCACCCGTGCGGGCTGGGCGTTGGGTGCGCGCACCAGCGAGGCGGCCACCGCCGCCTCGCGTGCGTCGAGGCCGTGCGGCGCCTTGCCGAACAGCGTGCGCGAGAGTGCATCGATGCCCACGAGCTCGCCGCGGAAGGGCACGCTGTTGAGATAGGCCTCGAGGATCTGGTCCTTGCGCCACTGGCGCTCCAGTTGGCCCGCCGCGACCGTCTGGCCCAGCTTCTGCGTCAGGCTGCGGCCGCCGCCGGCGCGCCGCAGCTCGTCGTCGAGCAGGCCGGCGAGCTGCATCGTGATGGTCGAGGCGCCGCGCGTGCGGGTGTTCCAGAGATTGCCCCAGGCCGCGGCCGAGACCGCGCGCCAGTCGACGCCGCTGTGTTCGTAGAAACGGCGGTCTTCGCTGAGCACCATCGCCGTGCGCAGCGCGGGCGACACGTCGGCCAGTGCGATCCACTGGCCGCGCCGCGCCGTGGCGTCGGTGCGCACGCGCTGCAGCAGCACGTCGTCGCGATCGAGGACGGCCGTGTCGGAGGGCCGGTGCGCACGCCGCACTTCATCGAAGCTGCCGAACGCCCACGCCGGTGCCGAGAGTGCGAGCAGCAGCAGGGCCGCGGTGAGGACGAGGGTGGGCGAGGTGAGCTTCATGGAACGGACAGGGCCCGGGGAAGCCGACATTCTGCCGCGCCGAAGACGGGGCGTTGGCTGACGTGAACTGGTCGCGCCATGCCGATGGTCGGGCGGTGGCGGCAGGGCACATTGACGGGGTGCCGTGCTTCGCGGCCATGGACAATGGAAGGAACACCCCATGAAGACACTGCTCGTTTTGCTCGCTGCATCCGCCGCTCTGGCCGGCTGCGTGGTCGCCCCGTACGACAACCGTCCACCGCCGCCAGGCCCGAGCGTGCGCGATCGTGACCGTGACGGCACGCCGAACCGCTACGACCGCGATCGCGACGGCGATGGGGTGCCCAACCGCTACGACCGGCGCCCGAACGATTCCCGCCGCGACTGAGCGCGCACGGGTCGAGGAACGGCTCAGCGCCGTGCCTTGGCCTGCTTGTCGTACTTGCGCCAGTAGTCGAATTCTTCTTCGTGCACGTCGATGTCGAGTTCGGACACCCGCGCCTGCATCCGCTCCTGCGCATCGGCCACGCCCCGGTTGTAGAGCACGGGGCCGATCTCCTCGATGAAGAAGCCGAGCAGCGCGCCGGCCGTGATGTTGCCGATCTTCTGGCCGTCCATGTGCTCGACGAAATAGCGTTCGATCGAAGCGATGGCCTGTTGCCGCGCTTCGCGGGACAGTTCGATGGTCATGGGCGGATCATCCCGATAGAAAAAGATGTAGGCGCAAGGCGGCGCTTTGCGATGTTGCTCGCAGTGTGCCGGCTTTTGAGGCTGCCGGCCTGCACAGCGGCGCTGAACCATTGTCGGAAGCCGTGCTCCAAGAGGGTGTCACACATCTTGGGAGAGAAACATGACCGACAAGAACTCGGGGCCCACTCGCGGCCCTGACACGGACGGCGGCAGTCCGCCGCAACGCCCCATGTCCCCCGCTTCCCGAAAGGGCGGTACCCCGTTGCGGCGCTGGCTCTGGCTGCTGACGTTGGGCCTGTCCATCGCATGCTTTGCCGTGCAGCTGGTGTTCGGCACCAGCGACATCGATGACCATGGCTTCGTGCATGAACCGCTGTTCGGCCTCATCCCCGTGAGCCTGGCGCTGTTGCTCATCACCTTCGTGCTGTTGGTGCTGGACATCGCATTGAGTCGCCGCGCGCGCCGCAGCGCCCACGATTCACAGTGACCGCGCTGGCCGGTCCATCACGGTCCGGCCGTGCCTTCTTTCTGATCGGCCGCTGTGGCATCCTCGACCGCGTCGCTGGCGACCAGGAACAAGGATGGACCGACAGACGGAAACGGCGCCGCGCACTGTGCCCGAGGGCCGCAAGGTGGACGCATTCGAGCGCAGGGTGCGCTTCGGGTGCGGTGCCGTGCTCGGCTTGCTGGTGGGCCTGGGCGCGTGTGTGCGGCTGTGGCCCCTGAGCCCCCTGGCCATGGGCATGGTGGTGGTGCTGGCCATCGCCGCGTGCGGGGCCTGCGCGGTCCGCTGGGGCGACCGCTTCTGGGCTCATCTCCGTTGGCTGCAGTAGCAGCGCCTCGGCTTTCAACGCCTCGCGCTTTCTCATGAGCGGTCTTCACCGACGCATTGCCGTCAGCTTTCAGCGCATACACCCGGGGCGGCACACCCGGAAGCATCCGGGCGCACCGCCTTTCGATCACTTCGGCGCTTCCACCTTCACCCGCGCGTTCGGCGTCTCGCCGAACATCTCGGGCGCGTAGAGCGCCTCCACGCGGCTGGGCGGCAGCGCGAAGTCGCCGACGTTGTTGAGTCGCACCGTGTATTCCATCTTCACCACGCCCTTGGGCAGGTACTCGTAGTAGCTGCGGAAGGACTCGAAGCTGCGCTCCTCGAAGGCCGGCCAGCCGGCGCCGCTGCGCTTCTCGCCTTGCGTGGCGATCTGCGAATCGCGGCCCAGGCCGCTGCCCAGAATCGTCGCACCGCCGGGCACCGGGTCGGTGATCGCGACCCAGGTCATGTCGGCGCTGGCATTGACCTCGAGCGTGATGCGCAGGATGTCGCCGCGCGTGTACTTGCCCGCGGTCGCCTGCTCGACCGGCGTGATGGTCTTCTTGATCGCGTAGCCGGCTGCGAACGGCGCCTTGAGCTGCACCGCGGCCACCGACTGCAGCGTGAGCCAGGGCTTGCCGGTGCCGCTCTGGGTGACGGTCAGCGTTTCCTTAGGTTGCAGTTGCCACGGCAGGAACATCGTGTTGTTGCGCAGGTTGCCCGGCGAGGCCGGGGCGCCGAACCAGGTGCCCTGGTGGGGCGCGCCCGCGGCGTCGCTGGCCTTCACGCGCTCGACGCGGCTCCAGTCCACGCTCGCGGTGCGGGCCGCCGAATCGGCGTTGCCCGCCGGCGGCGGACGCAGCAGCGCGGTCGTGGTCCCGGTCACCGGAGTGCTCTCGAAGACCTTCGAGAAGCGATCGAGCGCGAGCCCGCCCCAGAGGTTGGCCGTGGTGGTGTGCCAGGCGCCGTTCTGCTGGCGGCCGATGAAGCCGTTGGCCAGCCGGCCGATGTCGTCCTTCCAGGCCGGGTCGTCCATCACCGCGAGCAGCAGGCGCGCGGTGTTGACGTCGCCGTTGGTCATGAGCCACCACCAGTAGTCGTCCTGCTCGGTGCTGAAGACCAGCTTGGTGCCCTGGTAGGACAGGCGCGCCTTGAGCACGTTGCCGGCCTCGTCCAGCCGCTGCTGGCGCTGCGGCACGTCGGGCACGCGCTTCAGGATCTGCATCCAGTCGATCACCGCGCTGGTGGGCCACTGGTTGGGCGAGACGGTGATGCTCGCGGTCATGCTGCCGCGTGCCTTGCCGTAGCGCGACAACGCCTCGAGCGCGGCCAGCTTGCGCACGTCGAGGTCCTTGCGCGGGCTCCAGAACTCGCGCTGGATCCGGCCTTCGACGAAGGCGATCAGGCCGCTTTCCATCGGCGCACGCGCCGCGTCCGACAGTGCGAAGGCCGGGTCGATGGACGAGGCCTCGTGCGTGGCGGCCAGCAGGTACGACGTGAGGATGTCGCTGCCGCGGTTCGACTCGCCGTCGCGCGGCGGGAAGTAGCTCGCGAGGCCGTCGCTGTCGAGGTAGCTCGGCAACTGCGCCAGCACGCCCTGCCACAGCTTGCCGTCGCGCAGGCCGATGGCCTTGCTGGTCTTCTGCTCGAGGCAGCTGAAGGGGTAGTTGGCGAACCAGTCGCGCACGCCCGGCATGCCCTCGGCCAGCTTGGGCTGAAGCGACATCTTCAGGCCGCCGCGGTTGGGCAGCGCGTCCGCGGGCGGCGCCACGTCGAGCGTGAAGCTGCCGTCGACCTGCACCAGCGTGGCCTGCTGCACCGTGAGCGGCACGGCCGGCACGATGCGCTGGCGCACCTTGAGCGCATCGCGCGCGCCGCCGAGCGTGTCCCTGGCCTCGATCTCCCACAGGATGGCTTCGGCGCGCGTCTGCGCGAGCTGGGCCGGCGCAGTCACGTTCCAGGCCAGCTCGCGCGCTTCGCCAGCCGGGATCTCGACCGTCTGCGCTTCGAGCGTGAGCAGCGTGGCGCGCGGCGTGGCCTCGACCTTCATCGCCTTCTGCGTGGTGTTGCGCAGCGTGATCTGCGCGCGGAACTGGTCGTCCTCACGCACCAGCGGCGGCAGGCCGCTGATGATCTGCAGGTCCTGTGTGGCCTGGAGGGTGGCCTGGCCTGTCCCAAACAATCCAACGCCCATGTCGGCCACGGCGACGATCTTGAAGGTGGTCAGCGCGTCGTTGAGCGGCACCGTCACCACGGCCTGGCCGTTGGCGTCGAGCACCACCGAGGGGTTCCACAGCAGCAGGGTGTCCAGCAGCTCGCGCGTCTGGCCCTTGCCGCCGCCGCCGCCCGCGGGCACGGCCTTCTTGCCGTAGTGCCGGCGCCCGACGATCTCCATCTGCGCGGTCGAGGTCGATACGCCCCAGCTGCGCCGCTGCAGCATGGCTTCGAGCAGATCCCAGCTGTCGTTGGGCATCAGCTCGAGCAGCGCCTGGTCGACCGCGGCCAGCGCCACTTCGGCGCCGGCAGCCGGCTTGCCGTCGGGCAGCTTGGCCGAGATCGTGACCTGCGCCTGGCCGCGCACCGGGTAGCTGGGCTTGTCGCTCGTGACCTTGACGTCGATGCGGTGCGCCTGCGTGCCCACGCGGATCTCGGCCAGGCCGAAGCGGTAGGCCGGCTTGCTCAGATCGACCAGCGCGGTCGGTGCGACGTACTCCTTGCCTTCGTACCAGAAGGCGGTCCACCACTCGCGCGGCGCCTTGAAGCCCCACGAGAAGAAGCTGTACCAGGGCACTTCACGCAGCCGGCCGCGCAGGGCGAGCACGCTGACGTAGGCGTTGGGGCCCCACTCGGACTTGACCTGCAGGCTGATCGTCGGGTCCTGGCCGTTGAGCTGCACCACATGGGTCTCGATCACGCCTTCGCGTTCCACCGCGACCAGCGCGGTCGCGAAGCGGAAGGGGCTGCGCACCTGGAACTTGGCGATCTCGCCGGGCTGGTAGTTCTTCTTCTCGGGCAGCACGTCGATGCGGTCGTTGTCCTCGCCGCCGAACCAGAGCTCGCCCTGCCGGGTCACGTAGACCGAGCCCGCGGCCTTGCTTTCGCGGCCGTCCTTGTCGGTGGCGGTCACGATCAGCTCGACCTCGCCGGCTTCCTTGAGTTCGGCCTCGCACAGCACCAGGCCGCGCGCATCGCTGGTGCCGGTGCACACCGTGCCCAGGTCCTTGAGGTCGGTCTTGTTGTCGTAGGTGTAGAAGCCGCCCACCATGCGCTTGCGGCTGGTGGTGGTGATGCGCGCCACGGCGTTCACCTTCACCTTGGCATCGGCCTGCGCCTTGCCGGCGAGGTCGAGCGCGAGCGCCTGGAACTTGAGCTTCTTGTCGGTCGACACCCAGCCCTCGGTCTTGAGGCCGGCGATCACCGCGGCGGGCCACAGCGTCTGCGTGCTGCGGATCGTCTGCACCTCGCCGTTCGGGTCGGAGTAGGTGGCTTCGATCAGCAGCTCGCGCGGCGTGGCCTTGGCCAGCGGCACCTTGTCGATGGTGAGCTTGCCGGCGCCGTTGCGGTCCAGCGTGACCGGCAGCTTGTCGGCGATCACGCGGGTGTCGGCCGATGCCGAGGCCTCCTCGTCCGCATCGGAGGCCGCGCTGTCGCCCTGCTGCCGAGGCGGCGAGAAGTTGAAGCTGTCGTAGTCGGCGAAGGACAGGCTCTTTGCGCGCACCATGGCCGACACGCGCACCGGCAGGTTGGCCGCGCCGCCGCCGGCCACGTAGTTGATCTGCACGTCGGTGGGCAGCGAAGTGATGGCCACCAGCGGCTTCTTCTCGCTGGGCGTCACGCGGCCCTCGAGCACCGGCAGGCGGAACTCCTCGACCCGGAACTGGCCACTGCCGAAGCTGGGCTGGTAGTCGTCCTGGCTCTTGCCCTTCGCGTTGCGCAACTCGACCCGGTAGACGCCGAGCTTGGCCGCCGGTGGAATGGCGAAGGTGTTGGTCGCGCTCAGGCCGCCGGTCGCGGTCTTGCGCCAGTCGATGGCTTGGGTGAACTGCTGGCCGCTGCCGCTGTGCGTGATGACCAGCGTGTCGGGCTGCACGTCGGGCAGGCCGAAGCCCTTGGCGGTCTGGGTGCGGATCAGGTGCTTCATCGACACCGTCTCGCCGGCGCGGAACAGCGTGCGATCGAACACGGTGTGGGCGATGCGGTCGGGCTCGGGCTCGAGGCTGGTCGGCACGTTGAAGCGCCAGGGCTCGATGCCGCGCTGCCAGTCGCTCCAGGTGAAGGCCAGGTCCTCGACCGGCTTGGCGTTCTTGTCGCCCGCATCGGTCAGCGTGGCGCGGGCGCTCACGAAGTAGGCGTCGTTGCCGTAGTCGTTCTGGCCCGAGCAGCTGGGCGGATTGGCCGAGATGCCGGCCAGCGTCACGATGCCGCTCGCGTCGGTGGTGCCGCGCGCCACCTCGCGCCCGCGGCAGTCCGACACCCGAATCGCGGCGTTGGGCACCACCTGCCCCTTGTCGAGCGTGGTGACCCAGGCCATCGAATTCTCGCGGCCCAGCTTGAAGTGCACTGCCAGGTTGGTGGCCAGCGCGGTGGTCCGCACGTACATCGTGCGGCCGTCGCCGAAGCGTTCGTCGAGCAGCGCATCGCCCAGCTTCTTCGACGCGATCTCGAGCACGTGGAAGCCCGGCGTCAGCGGAATGCCGATGACTTCGAAGGGGCGCCCGGCGGCGCCCGCATCGTCGGCCTTGGGCATGTCGAGCGTCTTCACGCCGGGCAGGCCGCCCAGCAGCGACACCATGCGGGTCTGCACGCTGCCGCGGTTGTCACGGTCGATCACCGGTGGCAGGGCGCCGCTGCTGTCGCGGGTCGCGGTGGCGCGGTCGATCGACGAACGCTCGTCGTAGCGGCGCACCTTGCGATACCACGCGATGATCTCGGCGTCGGTCTTCGGGTTGAGGTCGCTGACCTTGCCGGGCGTGAGCGCCTGCACCTGCAGCGCGGGCTCCACGCGCCGCACCGTGACCGGCATCATCGCGAGCCCGCCGGGCTCGGCCAGACGTTCGAGCACACCGAAGGGCGCGGCCGCGAACTTGGCCAGCGGCGGCATCGCGCCGGTGGCGACGGCCAGCGGGAAGGTGCCGGGTTCGCCCAGCGCGCGGCCCGAGGCGTCCTCGAAGCGCGAGGGCAGTTCGACCTTGAACTGCGTCTCTTCGGGGAAGGGCGGCACGAAGCGCACCGACTCGATCACCGCGTCGTCGCTGGCCGCGTTCTCCTCGTTGAACTTGGGCTTGAGCGTCTGGCCGCCACCGCTCAGGCGGATCTGGCTGGCCAGCTTGCGCGTGACCGGCGCGTTGAAGCGCAGCTCCATCGGCCGCAGCGGCAGGCAGGCGGCCTGCGCGTTCTCGCGCTCGCAGGTGAAGGACACCGCGAAGGGGTCGCGCACGTCGTAGGTGAAGCGTTTCTCGGTGTTGTTGACGATGCCCGAGGGTGTCGCCACGCCCTGGCCGTAGACCAGCTGGATGCGGCTGCCGGCGCTCAGCATGCGGTTGCACTGCAGCGTGGCGAAGCGCAGCGGCTCCTTCTGCGCGGGCCGGTCGCGGCCGACGGCCTTGAGCAGCGCATCGCGGTCGCTGCCCTCGAGCAGCCTGACCGGGATGCGCTCGCCGATGTCGTCGGCCGCGCACCAGACGTTCTCGCGCACGCTGGCCAGCGTGGCCGGGCCGTTGAACTCGAGCACGAAGGACTGCTGCTCGTCGATCTTCCCGTAGCTGGGCTGGATGTTGCGCACGAAGGGGCCGCCGGTGTTGAAGCTGTGGCGCTCCGGGCCGGTCCAGTCGCCGCCCGCGGCGGGCTTGAAGTCGGGCACGCGGCTCACGGTGCAGCGCACACCGGGCGGCAGGTCGTTCTCGAAGTCGTAGACCCACTGCTTCTCGCCGGTCCAGCGCCCGGTGCCCTTGGCGGCCTGCGCGTCGTTGCAGCTCACGGTGAAGGGCGCGGCGGCCTTGGGGTCGCCGAAGTTGACGGCGGCGGCATCGAACTTGGCCACCACCTGGCGAACCCGGGCGACTTCGCCCTGCGGCGTGACGCTCAGGGTCTGCAGGGCGCTGGCTTCGAATGCGGCCAGGGCGAGCAGGGCGGTGACGATGACGGAAGCGGTTGTTCTGGTCTTCAAGGGACGTTCTCCTTCGGATTCGCAGCGTAGCGCAATTTGAAGGCGCGACCTGGAGGTCGAAAGGCCTCACCAGAACGTGCCAAACGCCCGGTTTTGCCCCCTCTGGAAACAATCGCTCCACTATGATCGACCGCCATGACACTGCTGTTGAGCCATCCCGCGGGCAACCAGAATGTGCGCGCCATGCTCGACGCCCTGCAGGCGGCCGGAATGCTGGGCCGCTTCGCCACCACCGTCGCCGCCGACGACCAGAGCCTCGCCCTGAAGCTGATGCCCAGCCGCGTGCGCAACGAATGGATGCGCCGGCGCTTCGACGTCCCGCGCGACAAGCTGCTGCAGCACCCCGGGCGCGAAATCGTGCGCGTGGCCTGCGGTGCGCTGGGCTGGCGCGGTCCGCTGCGGCACGAAGAGGGCTTCGCCTCGGTCGACGCGGTGATCAGGGACTTCGACCGCTTCGTCGCGGGCACCTTGCCCCGGCTTCAATCGCGCGAAGGGCTCAAAGGCGTGTATGCCTACGAGGACGGCGCGCTCGCTACCTTCCGCGCGGCCCGCACGCTGGGCCTGAAACGCATCTACGACCTGCCCATCGCGTATTGGGAACTGGGACGGCGCCTGATGCAGGAGGAGGGCGAGCGCCTGCCCGCCTGGGCGCCCACGCTCGGCGGCGGCCTGCTCGATTCGCAAGCCAAGCTCGACCGCAAGACCGAGGAACTCGCGCTGGCCGACCTGGTCGTGGTCGCCAGCCATTTCGTGCGCGATTCGCTGCCCGCCTCCGCGGCGCAGAAGGCCTGCGTGATGTCGCCCTTCGGCTCGCCCCCGGTCTGGACCGGCGGCTGGTCCGAAGCCGCGCTCGATCCGGCGCGCCCGATGCGCGTGCTGTTCGCCGGCTCGATGGGCCAGCGCAAGGGCCTGGCCGACCTGATGCAGGCGATGCGCCTGCTCGGCGGCGAGAACATCGAACTGCGCGTGATGGGCGCGCCGCTGGCCGAACTCGACTTCTACCAGCGCGAGTGCCCGGGCTTCATCCACGAGAAGGGCCGGCCGCACGCCGACGTGCTGGCGCTGATGCGCAGTTGCGACGTGTTCTGCCTGCCCTCGATCGTCGAAGGCCGCGCACTGGTCATGCAGGAAGCCATGAGCCAGGGCCTGCCGGTGGTGATCACGCCCAACACCGGCGGCGCCGACCTGGTGATCGAAGGCCAGACCGGTTTCCTGGTGCCGATCCGTTCGCCCGAGGCCATTGCCGCCAAGCTGGCCTGGCTCAACCAGCACCGGCCCGAGCTGGTGGCGATGAAGGCCCGGGCGGCCCGGCATGCGGTCGACTATTCATGGCAGCGCTACGGCGAAACCATCGTCGACGCGATCCGCGCGATCGTCTGAGCCGGAATCCACCGCGCCGATGAGGGCCGCGCCGCTTCACGTCCAGGGTGCGCCATCGGTGCGCCCGGCCTCGCCACGCTACTGGGAGGTCGATGCGCTGCGCGGGCTGATGCTGGTGCTGATGACGCTCACGCACCTGCCCTCGCGCCTCACCGATCCGCTGGGCCAGCCCTTCGGCTTCGTGTCGGCGGCCGAGGGCTTCGTGCTGCTGTCGGCCTTCATGGCCGGCCTGGTCTACAGCCGCGCCGGCTACCGCGAAGGGGTCGATGTCATGCGCCGCGCCTTCTGGCAGCGCGCCTTCCGCGTCTATCTCGCCCAGGCCGCCACGCTGCTGTTCCTGTTCACCATCATCGCGGCGGTCGGCCTGCGCATCGACCAGCCGGCGGTGAAGGACCTGATGTCCTTCTACCTGGAACGGCCGCGCGAAGGTTTCCTGTTCGGACTGCTGCTGGTCTACGAGCCGCCACTGCTCGACATCCTGCCGATGTACATCTTCTTCATGCTGCTCAGCCCCTGGGTGCTGGCCTTCGCGATGCGCCACGGCTGGCTGGGCGTGGTGCTGGCCAGCACCACGGTCTGGGCCCTGGCGCAGTTCGGGCTGAGCGAATGGATCTACGGAGGGGTGGTGCGCTGGACGGGCCTGTCCGTGCCCTTCCACGAGATGGGCGCCTTCAACGCCTACGCCTGGCAGTTCCTGTGGTTCATGGGCCTGTGGCTGGGCGCCAGCCGCAGTGCGCCGGGCGCGCGGCCGATACGCATCCCGTCATGGCTGCTGCTGGCGGCCGCCGCGGTGGCGCTGTACGGCCTGTACTGGCGCCACCATGGCCTCAACGGCCAGGCCCCCTTCGGTGCGGACGAGCAGCTCAACCTGCTGTTCGACAAGTGGCAGCTCGGCCCGCTGCGGATCCTGAACCTGGTGGCGCTGGGTGCGCTGGCGATCGGCTTCGGGCCCGTGCTGGCGCGCAAGCTGCCGCGACTGCATGCGCTCGAGGCGATGGGCTCGGCCTCGTTGCCGGTGTTCTGCGCCCACCTGGTGGCGGTGCTGCTGGTGCTGGCCTTCTACGGCAGCAACCAGATGGCGCGGCCGGCATGGGGCGATGCCGTGCTGCTCGGCGCGGTGTTCGCCGGGCTCTACGCGGTGGCACGGGTCACGCTGTGGCGCGATGCGCGCAAGGCGGCGCGGCTGCGGCTCGGCGTACCGGGCTGAGCCGCAGCCCGGGATTCAGACGCTGTTGCGTCCGATCCCGTGGTAGGTCACGCCGCCGGCCTTCATGACCGCCGGCTCGTAGAGGTTGCGGCCGTCGAACACGATCGGCGACTTCATCGTCGACTTGAGCCGTTCGATGTTCGGGCTGTGGTACGCCTTCCATTCGGTCACGATGATCAGCGCGTCGGCGCCCTCGAGCGCGGCCATCGGGTCCTTGGCGTAGCTGATCTGGTCGAGCAGCGCGGGCGCGTCGGCGAAGTCGAGTTCCAGCACGCGGCGCGTCTCGGTCACGGCGATCGGGTCGTGCGCCACGATGCGCGCGCCGGCGCGCAGCAGCGCACCGATCACCACCCGGCTCGGCGCTTCGCGCATGTCGTCGGTGTTGGGCTTGAAGGCCAGGCCCCACAGCGCGAAGCTGCGGCCGCTCAGGTCGGCGCCGAAGCGCGCGAAGACCTTGTCGGTCAGCACCGTCTTCTGTTCGTCGTTCACCGCCTCGACCGACTCCAGCACGCGCAGCGTCTGGCCGTTGTCGCGCGCGATGCGGGTCAGCGCCTGGATGTCCTTGGGGAAGCAGCTGCCGCCGTAGCCGGTGCCGGCGTACAGGAAGCTGTAGCCGATGCGCGGGTCGGAGCCGATGCCCTGGCGCACCGACTCGATGTCGGCGCCCACGCGGTCGGCCAGGTTGGCGAGCTCGTTCATGAAGCTGATGCGCGTGGCCAGCATCGCGTTGGCCGCATACTTGGCGAACTCGGCCGAGCGCACGTCCATCACGCGGGTGCGCTCGTGGTTGCGGTTGAAGGGCGAATAGAGCTTGCGCATCGCGGCCAGCGCCGTGCGGCCGTTCTCGTCGTCGGCCACGCCGATCACGATGCGGTCGGGGCGCATGAAGTCGTCGACCGCCGCGCCTTCCTTGAGGAACTCGGGGTTGCTCACCACCGAGAAGCCGAGGTCGGTGCGGCCGCGCTTCTCGAGCTCCTCGCGGATCACCGCGCTCACCTTGTCGGCGGTGCCCACCGGCACGGTCGACTTGTCGACCACCACCTTGAAGCTCTCCATGTAGCGGCCGATGTTGCGGGCCGCGGCCAGCACGTACTGCAGGTCGGCGCTGCCGTCCTCGTCGGGCGGGGTGCCGACCGCGATGAATTGCACTTCGCCGTGCGCCACCGAGGCTTCGATGTCGGTGGAGAACTCCAGCCGGCCGGCCTCCACGTTGGACTGGACCACGTCGGCCAGGCCGGGTTCGTAGATCGGGATGCCGCCTTCTTTGAGGATGGCGATCTTGCGCGGGTCCACGTCCAGGCAGAAGACGTTGTTGCCGATGTCCGCGAGGCAGGCGCCGGTGACGAGGCCGACATAGCCGGTGCCGATGATCGAGATTTTCATGGGGTCGGGTCTTTCAGGCCGCAGCGGGCGCGGAGAGAAGCTGGTCGAAATAAGCGATGGTCTTGCCCAGACCTTCGTCGAGCTGGGTCGTCGGCGTCCAGCCGCCGAGTTCCTTCTGCGCCACGGAGATGTCGGGCTGGCGCTGCTTGGGGTCGTCCGAGGGCAGGGGCAGTCGCACCAGCTTGCTCTTCGAGCCGGTGAGTTCGATCACCTTGTTGGCCAGCTCCAGCATCGAGAACTCGTTCGGGTTGCCGATGTTGACCGGGCCCGGGAACTGGTCGCCGGTGCCCATCATGCGCAGCATGGCTTCGAGCAGGTCGTCGACATAGCAGAAGCTGCGCGTCTGTTGGCCGTTGCCGTAGATCGTGATGTCCTCGCCCTTGAGCGCCTGGACGATGAAGTTCGACACCACGCGGCCGTCGTTGGCATGCATGCGCGGGCCGTAGGTGTTGAAGATGCGCACGACCTTGATGCGCAGCTGATGCTGGCGGTGGTAGTCGAAGAACAGCGTTTCGGCGCAGCGCTTGCCTTCGTCGTAGCAGCTGCGGATGCCGATCGGGTTCACGCGGCCCCAGTAGCCTTCGACCTGCGGATGGACCTCGGGGTCGCCGTAGACCTCGCTGGTCGAGGCCTGCAGGATCTTGGCGCGCACCCGCTTGGCCAGGCCCAGCATGTTGATCGCGCCGTGCACGCTGGTCTTGGTGGTCTGGACCGGGTCGTGCTGATAGTGGACCGGCGAGGCCGGGCAGGCCAGGTTGAAGATCTCGTCGACTTCCACGTACAGCGGGAAGGTCACGTCGTGCCGCATCAGCTCGAAGCGCGGATGGTCGAGCAGATGCTCGACGTTGCGCTTGGTGCCGGTGAAGAAGTTGTCGACGCAGAGCACGTCATGGCCCTGAGCGAGCAGCCGGTCGCAAAGATGGCTGCCCAGGAAACCGGCACCGCCGGTGACGAGAATTCGCTTGGAGGCGTTGTATTGGCGCATGGGCGGCATCACTCCGTAAGAACAGATAAAAAGGATCAGGGAGCGCGCTGCTGGGCGCGCTGCTCGTACATCTTGGCGTCGACCAGCATCCGGAACCACAGGGCCTGGAAGAAGGCGAAATAGAAGCCCGTCACGCCGTCCAGGAAGCCCAGGCGGAAGACGTAGCGGTAGAGGAAGTAGCTGGAGACCCGCACGCCGCTCGGCAGCTTGTAGTACAGCTCCTTGATGAAGCGCGTGCGTTCCCGGGGGTCGCCCATGAGGCGCGGCTGCAGCACGCCGTCGGCGGCGCCCCGGGGCGCGAGCTTCTCCTTGGCCTCGGCGTCGCTCCAGCGGTTGTGGCTCGCGATCCAGTCGGACAGCTTGGCGGAGTTCTTGTCGTGCATGAAGCCCGCGAGCCGGGCCGGCGTGGCCGGACTGATGAAATGCTGGTCGTACAGCCGCGACTCGCAGCGGCCGCGGCCGGAGCGGAACAGCCGCAGGTGCCAGGGGTTGACGCCGCTGAAGCGCAGCATCTTGCCCATGAAGTAGTCGCGCCGGCGCAGCAGGTAGGCGTCGTGGTCCGGCGTGCCGGCGAGCAGCGCGCCGATCTCGCGCACGGCCTGGGCATCGAGCACCTCGTCGGCGTCCAGGTGCAGTTGCCAGTCGCAGTGCGGCTCGACCTGGGCGATGGCCCAGTTGCGCTGGTCGCTGTAGTTGGAGAAGGCGCGCTGGACCACCGTGCAGCCCAGTTCCTTCAGGATCTCCGGCGTGCCGTCGCTCGAGAAGGAATCCACCACGTAGACCTGGGGGCTGATTTTCAGCGCCTCGCCCACCGTCTCGCGAACGATCGCGGCGGAGTTGAAGGTGAGGATGACGACGGTGCAGCGGGAATGTTCCATGGCTTTCAAGGTGTGCAGTGCGGGTTTTTGCCCTTGCAAAGGCCCCTGCACGGCCTGAAAAGGAATTTAAACTTTAGCACCAATTTCTTACATTTGGAGGCGGGCGGTTGGATGCGAACCCCGCGTTCCACGCAAATGTGTCAAGAAATACCGGAACGTCCAGCGAATGTGAACCGGACCTCGGCCGCGGGCGGTCTCATGGGCGGGCTGCTTGCGCCAGGTCGCGAGGGTGGCCCGTCAGGGCGTCGGGAGCAACGCGCCGGAGGGCACGTTCGGGCCGGACTGCACCGGCCGCGGGACAGGCCCTGGCGTCTCGGGCGCGGTCATGTGGGCCGAGATCACCGACTGCCAGAGCCGGTAGCCGGTCTCGTTCATGTGCAGCCGGTCGCCGAGGAAGAGTTCGGCGCGGGGCCGCCCGTCGGCGCCCAGCATCGGCGTGAAGATGTCGATGTACTCGGCATTGGCCATGGTGCGCACGTAGGCCGCGATGATGTCGTTGGTGGTGCGGATCTTCGGCATCAGCGCTTCGCGCGAGGGGCTGGGCTTGATCGAGATGTAGCTGATGCGCGCCTCGGGCAGGGTTTCGCGCACGGTGTTGGCGAATTGGGCGAAGCTCTCGAGCACCTGCAGCGGCGTGCGGCCCTCGGCCAGGTCGTTGTCGCCCGCGTAGACCAGCACGTGGCGCGGCCGGTAGCGCACCACCAGTTCCTGGGTGAACAGGCTGCAGTCGGCCATGGTCGAGCCGCCGAAGCCGCGGTTGATGACCACCGGCGATTGCCGGAAATCCTGCGCCAGGTGCGTCCACATGCGGATGGTGGAACTGCCGACGAACAGCACGCCGTCGGTGGCGGGCAGCTTCTCCTTGTCCGCGGTGGCGAAGGCGCTGAGCGACGCGCGCCAGCGGTTCAGCGCGGCCAGGTAGTCGGGCGAAGTGGAGGGGGAGGGCAGGGCCTGCGGCGCGGCGGGCCACTGGGCCCGGGCGCCACTTGCGGCGCCCAGACCGAGCGCCAGGCACAGGACGAAGACGGAGGATTTCATCGGCGGCATGGAGTCCACACAACGCATGGCGGCAACACGCGGTTGGCAGACAGGCGTCGTGCGAGCGAAAAATCGCAACGGTCGTTCTCCGTCAGAGCACCTTTTCGATCAGCGCGCCCTTGAAGACGATCGGTCCGGCCGGCCCCTGGCCGCGCGGCACGCCGCCCTTGCGTTCGAGCGAGATCGCGAGCGCCGGCACCTCGCGCACCTCGGACTCGGTCACCGCCAGCCGCAGCGCCGGCGCGCGGTCGAGCACGCCCAGCGAACGCGGCGCGCCGCCCGGGGGCAGGGCCCAGAGCTCGAGCGACTTGTCCTCGCCCTCGCTGTAGTCGCCGACCCGCTGCAGCGTCAATTGGCGCTGGGTCGGGTCGAAGGTCACGAGCATCGAAGCGGCGGCCTTGTCGTCCGACAGCACGGCCACGTAGCGCACGTTGGGGGCGTTGCGCAGTTCGTCGCGCAGGTTCACGCCGACCACCACGGCCAGCACGGTCGCCAGCGCGCCCGCGGCGGTGGCGCCGCGCCACAGCGCCAGGCTGCGCAGCCAGCCCTGGGGCGGCGGCGCGGCGGCGGGCGCAGCAGCGGCGCGCTGGCGCGCCAGCGCCTGTTCTTCCTTCTCGACCTCGATCTGGTTGCGTACGCGGGTCCAGACCGCGGCGTCGGGCACCGTGCTGGCTTCGAGCTCGGTCAGGCTGGCGAGCCGGCCCTGCCAGATCAGCGCGGCTGCGCGCACCGGCGCCTGCTCGCGGGCCAGGGTCTCGAAGCGGCGGCGCGCGCCACCGCGCAGCGTGCCCAGCGCATAGCTGGCGGCCAACAGTTCGAGGCGTTCGGCGGGGGTGGAAATGTTCATGAGGCGTCCTTCACGCAAAGCGGCCCATGCAGACGCGCAGCTTCTCCAGCCCACGGCGAATCCAGGTCTTGACCGTGCCCAGCGGCAGCTTGAGCTGCTCGGACAGCTCGCCATGGCTCAGGTCGCGCAGGTAGGCCAGGCTCACCACCTCGCGCTGTTTGCCCTCGAGCTGCTGCAGGCACTGGTGCAGCGCCCAGGCCTGCTCGCCGGCATCGGCCATTTCCATGGGATTGGGCGCGCCGGACGCGAGTGTCTCGGTCATCACCTCGTCGAACTCCTGGGTCAGCTGGGCGCGGTCGGCGGTGCGGCGGCGCAGCAGGTCGAGCGCGCGACTGCGCACGATCAGGCCCAGCCAGGCCAGCGGCGGGCTCAGCGTGCCCCGGTAGTCGCCGGCCACGCGCCAGATGGTCATGAAGGCTTCTTGCAGCACGTCTTCGGCCCATTCGCGCTGGCGCACCACCCGCAAGGCCAGCCCGAACAGGCGCGGCGAGGTCCGGTCGTAGAGCTGGCGCAGGGCGGCTTCGTCGCGCTGACCGACGCGGTCGATCAGCGCCATCAGTTCGGCGTCGGGGAGGGGGGCGGTCATGAAGGCATTGTGGGGCAGCAGTGGCCATCCCAAGGGTACGGCCCGCAACCCCGGCCGGATTCAGCCCTGCCGCCTCAGGGCAGCGGCGTGAAGCGCTTGCGTTCGCGCACCGGCCGGCCCGGGTTGCCGGCGTAGACGGTCCAGGGCGCGAGGTCGCCGAAGGCCACGCAGCGGGCACCCACCACCGCGCCCTCGCCGACCTGGGTGCCGGGCCCGACGAAGGCCTCGGCGCAGACCCAGGCCTGGGCGCCGATCACGATCGCGCGCGCCTGCAGCTGGAAATGCGGATCGTCGAAGTCGTGCGTGCCGCTGCACAGGTGGGCGTCCTGCGAGATCAGCGCGCGGCGCCCGATCGTGATCGGGCCCAGGTTGTAGCAGTTGACCCGCGGGCCGATCACCGCGCCCTCGTGCATCACCAGGTTGGGCGGGTACCAGACCTTGGCGCTGCCGCGCACGTCGCTGCGCGGGGCCATCGAGGCGCCGAAAGCCCGCAGCAGCAGCCGACGCCAGGGCGCCAGCTGGCGCGGCGTCCAGGAGGCGGTGGCCGCCCACACGATGATGAAGAGCGCGCGCAGGACCCGGTTGCGCAGCGAAAAGCTCGGGCCGTTGAAGGAAGGGCGCGAAGCGAGCGCGTCCAGGATCTCGGACTTGCCGGTGTCTTCGGGGGGCCGGACGGCGCTCATGGCGCTTATCCCAGCCGGGCGCGGTGCCGCGCCACCTGCGCGCGCACCTGGGCCGGCGCGGTGCCGCCGAGGATGTCGCGCGCATTGAGCGAGCCGCGCAGGCTCAGCACGTCGTAGACGTCCTTCTCGATGCTCGGGTTGAACTGCTGCAGCACCGCCAGCGGCAGCTCCGACAGGTCGACCTGGTGCGAGATCGCGGCCTTCACCGCGTGGGCCACGGTCTCGTGGGCGTCGCGGAAGGGCAGGCCCTTCTTCACCAGGTAGTCGGCCAGGTCGGTGGCGGTGGCGTAGCCGCGCAGTGCGGCCTTCTCCATCGCCTCGGGCTTGACCGTGATGCCGCCGACCATCTCCGCGAAGATGCGCAGCGTGTCCTTGAGCGTGTCGACCGTGTCGAACAGCGGCTCCTTGTCTTCCTGGTTGTCCTTGTTGTAGGCCAGCGGCTGGCCCTTCATCAGCGTGATCAGGCCCATCAGGTGGCCGACCACGCGGCCGGTCTTGCCGCGCGCCAGCTCGGGCACGTCGGGGTTCTTCTTCTGCGGCATGATCGACGAGCCGGTGCAGAAACGGTCGGCGATGTCGATGAAGCCGAAGCTCTGGCTCATCCACAGCACCAGCTCTTCGCTCAGGCGGCTGATGTGGACCATCGCCAGCGAGGCGGCGGCGGTGAACTCGATCGCGAAGTCGCGGTCGCTCACCGCGTCCAGGCTGTTCTGGCAGACCCCGTCCATGCCCAGCGCGCGGGCCACGGCCTCGCGGTCCAGCGGGTAGCTGGTGCCGGCCAGTGCGGCCGCGCCCAGCGGCAGGCGGTTCACGCGCTTGCGCACGTCGAGCAGGCGCTCGGCGTCGCGGCTGAACATCTCGACATAGGCCAGCATGTGGTGGCCGAAGCTCACCGGCTGGGCCACCTGCAGGTGGGTGAAGCCCGGCAGGATCACTTCCACGTTCTTCTCGGCCAGGTCGACCAGCGCCTTCTGCAGCGCGACCAGCAGCTCGCCGATCAGGTCGATCTCGCCGCGCAGCCACAGCCGCACGTCGGTCGCGACCTGGTCGTTGCGGCTGCGGCCGGTGTGCAGGCGCTTGCCCGCATCGCCGACCAGCTGGGTCAGGCGCGCCTCGATGTTGAGGTGCACGTCCTCGAGGTCCAGCTTCCAGTCGAAGGCGCCGGATTCGATCTCGGCGCGGATCTGCGCCATCCCACCCTGGATCGAGGCCAGGTCCTGCGCGCCGATGATCTTCTGGGCGGCGAGCATGCCGGCATGCGCCAGCGAGCCCTCGATATCCGCCTGCCACAGCCGCTTGTCGAAGAACACGCTGGCCGTGTAGCGCTTCACCAGGTCGCTCATGGGTTCGGAGAACAGGGCCGACCAGGCTTCGGATTTCTTGTCGAGTTGATTTTGGGTCATGGATGGCCTGGGCAAGGCAATAATGGGTTGATAACCCGATGTGTCTGTGATGCGCAATCCGGCGATTTTATCGGCCACCCCTTCGACACCCGCGCGAAACCTGGCGCGCGGGTCGGCGCGCGTGGTGTCGGGCAGCCTGTTCGATGCCTGCCAGATCGGCGTGGTGCTGCGCACCGTGCTGCTGGTCGAGGCGGTGGTGGGGGTCGCCACGCTGTTCGTGGGGCGCTCCCCGGCCGACTGGCTGATGCTCGCCGCCACGGTCACCGGCGGCGCACTGCCGGCCACGCTGCTCTGGCTGGTGCTGGCCTGTGCACTCAAAAAGGTGCTGGCGCGCCTGTCGCGCCCGGCGCAGTATGCCGCCGGGGCCGCGCTCGGTGCGATGGCCGCGCTCTACGGCTGCGCGCTGCTCTGGCTCACCGGCGTGGTGGCCTCCGCGCCCTGGATCGCCAGCGCCGCGGCCGGTGCCATGTTCGCGGGCCTGATCATGGCCGGGCTGGTGCTGCGCGCCCGCGGCCGCACGCCGGCCGCCACCACCGCGCGGCTCGAGGAACTGCAAGCCCGCATCCGGCCGCACTTTCTGTTCAACACGCTCAACACCGCCATCGCGCTGGTGCGCAAGGAACCGGCCAAGGCCGAGGCCATGCTCGAGGACCTGGCCGAGCTGTTCCGCCGGGCGCTGGCCGATCCGGGCGAATCGGTCACGCTGGCCGACGAGATCGCGCTGGCCACGCACTACCTGGCGATCGAGCAGGTGCGCTTCGGCGAACGGCTGGCGATCCGCTGGGACCTCGATCCGGCGGCCAACGCGGCCCGGCTGCCCGCGCTGCTGCTGCAGCCGCTGGTCGAGAATGCGGTCAAGCATGGGGTGGAACCCAGTCCCGAGGGCGCAAAGTTGCGCATCCGCACCGAACGGCGTGGCGCGCTGGTGGTGATAGAGGTCACCAACAGCCTGCCGCCGCTGCGCTGGGCCGACCAGCCGCTGCCGCGCGGCCATGGCATCGCGTTGGCCAATGTGCGCGACCGGCTGCGCCTGCTGCACGACGTACAAGCCCAGTTCAGCGCCGGACTGGAGCAGAAGAATTACCGTGTGCGCATCGTGGTCCCTCTGGGATCATGACGGCGAACCACGGGCTGGAGGGAGGAGAGAAAAAAATGACATTGAGAACCCTGATCGTCGATGACGAAGCCCTGGCCCGGTCGCGGCTGCGCACGCTGCTGGGCGATTGCCGAACGCCGGCCGCGGAGGTGGTGGCCGAGGCCGCCCATGCCGAGCAGGCACGCGAACAGATCGACCGCATGCCGCTCGACCTGGTGCTGCTCGACATCCACATGCCGGGCATGGACGGCATGGCTTTCGCGCGCAGTCTGCAGGGCCGGCCCGATGCGCCGGCCATCGTGTTCGTCACCGCCCACGCGGCGCATGCCGTGACCGCCTTCGAACTCGACGCGGTCGACTACCTGACCAAGCCGGTGCGCGTCGAGCGGCTGCAGCAGGCGCTGCAGAAGGTCGAGCGCCATCTCAAGGAGAAGCGCGCGCCGGCGCCCGAAGCCCCGCCGCAGCCCCACCTGCTGATCCAGGACCGCGGCCGCACCGAGCGCGTGCCGCTGGCCGCGGTGCTGTACCTCAAGTCGGAATACAAGTACCTCACGGTGCGCACCGCCACCCGCAGCCACATCCTCGACGGCTCGCTGGCCGAGTTCGAGGAGCGCTACCCGCAGCACTTCGTGCGCGTGCACCGCAATGCGCTGGTGGCGCGCGCTGCGATCCGTGCGCTGGAGAAATACGACGACGGCGAAGACGCCGAAGGCTGGGCGCTGCGCCTGGACGGCATCGCGGAGCCGGTGGTGGTGTCGCGCCGCCAACTGGCGTGCGTGCGTGAAGCTTTGAAGGAGACGCCATGAGTGCCATCCATCCCCCCGAGGGAACGCCGGTCGACGCGGCGCCCGAGCCTGCGCCTGCGCCTGCCGCTGGAGCGCCTGCGGCCGCGCCGGACATGGTGCGTGAAGTCACGCAGGAGGCGGCGCAGGAGGCCCGCGACCGCGTGCTGCTCCACATGCCGGTCGACGTGCGCAGCGCCTCGCTGGTGCTGCTCGCGGTGTTGGCCAGCGTGTTCGCGCTGCACTGGGCCGCGGCGGTCTTCATTCCGCTGATGCTGAGCCTGCTGGCGACCTATGCGCTCGCGCCGCTGGTCAATCGGCTGGTGCGCTGGCATGTGCCGCGGGCGCTGGCCGCGGCGGCGATCCTGCTGGCCATCGGCGGCGCCTTCGGCTGGACCGGCTATTCGCTCTCGGGCAGTGCCGCCCAACTGGTCGACTCGCTGCCCCTGGCCGCGCAGAAACTGCGTGTGGCGATGGTGCGCGGGCCGCGCGACAACGCCAGCGCGCTCGACACGGTGCAGAAGGCCGCGGCCCAGCTCGAGCAGGCCGCGCAGGCGGCACCGGCCGCGCGGCGCGGCGTGCAGCGCGTGATCGTCGAACGCCCGCCCTTCAACGTGCGGGACTACCTCTGGAGCGGCACGGTCGGCCTCATGACCGCCGCCGGCCAGCTCACGCTGGTGGCCTTCCTGACCTTCTTCGCGCTGTGCTCGGGCGACACCTTCCGGCGCAAGCTGGTGAAGATCGCAGGCGACAGCCTCAGCAAGAAGCGGATCACCGTGCATGTGCTGGACGACATCACCGGCCACATCCAGCGCTACCTGCTGGTGCAGATCGCCAGCAGCGCGCTGGTCGGGGTGGCCACCGGCCTGGCCTTCTGGGCCATCGGGCTGGAGAACGCGGCGGTCTGGGGCATCCTCGCGGCGCTGACCAATCTGATCCCCTACGTGGGCTCGGTGATCGTGATGGGGGCCTCCGCGTTGGTCGCCTTCCTGCAGTTCAACGGCGTCGAGATGGCGCTGCTGGTGGGCGGCATCTCGCTGCTGATCCATACGCTGGTGGGCAACCTGCTGGTGCCCTGGCTCACCAGCCGCACCAGCCGCATGAACCCGGTGGCGGTGTTCATCGGCGTGATCTTCTGGGGCTGGCTCTGGGGGATTTGGGGGCTGCTGCTGGGGATTCCGATCATGATGGTCGTGAAGTCCATCTGCGACAGGGTCGAGGACCTGCAACCCATCGGCGAATTGCTGGGGGATTGAGCGCTTGCGCCGCTCGGGCCGCGCGGAGTTCCTCGCGGCCCCGCCGCTGTGCGTGGCCGCTGCGTCGGCGCAGCCGCGCACGCCGGGCAGCGTCTCACTCAAACAACAATTTATCGACGTTTGTTTCTCACCGCGCAGTGAGTGACGAGATTCGTTACAGCGTCAATATAATAAGAATCATTGTCATTTCGTTTCTCTTTTGAATCGATCCGACACACCGTGAGCCCGCGTCGTCGTGCCGACGTCCGGCCGCCTGGTTCTTCCGGCCCCGCCGGTTCATTCGCCTGTCTTCTCGTCACTTCCCATGCATTTGCCTTCCGGTTCCTCGCCTCGCGCCGATTTCCGTTTCGCCCCCACGCCGCTCGCCCATCTGTTGCGCCATTCCCTGGGCGCCTGCCTCGTGCTCGCCGCTGCGGGTGTCGCTGCACAGACCTCCGACGCGCTGCTCAAGGAAGTGGTGGTCACCGACCAGGCCGAAGCCATCGGCGGCCTGCAGAAGACCTACTCGGGCGGCCAGTTCGCGCGCGGCGGCAGCCTGGGCATTCTGGGCATCACCGACCTGATGAACGTACCCTTCAGCACCACCAACTACACCTCGGAGCTGATCGACAACCAGCAAGCCCTCAGCGTGGCGGATGTGGTGATGAACGACGCGTCGGTGCGCCCGCTCACGTCCCGCGGCGGTTTCGGCGACGACTTCCAGGTGCGAGGCTTCACCGTGCCCAACGGTGATATCGGCATGAATGGGCTGTTCGGCCTAGCGCCCACCACGCGCATCCCGCTGGAAATGGTCGAGCGCGTCGAAGTGCTCAAGGGTCCCGGCGCGCTGGCCAATGGGGTCGGCCCCAGCGGCAGCGTCGGCGGCAGCATCAACGTGGTGACCAAACGCGCGGGCGACGTTCCGCTCACGCGCCTGACCACCACGTACATGAGCGATGCCCAGTTCGGCACGCACCTGGACGTGGGCCGCCGCTTCGGCGAGGAGAATCAGTGGGGCGTGCGCGTCAACGGCGTGCTGCGCAACGGCGAAGGCAACATCGACAACGGCAAGCAGAAGCTCGGCCTGGCGACGCTGGGCCTGGACTACCTGGGCACGCGCCTGAGATGGTCGCTTGATGCGCTGACAAGCCGCGGCGAGACCCGCGAGTTCCGGCCGCAGACCAGCTTCGCCGCCGGCATCACGCAGATCCCCGAAGCGCCTTCGGCCCGCCTGAACTTCTATCCGGGCACCGAACTGAAGGACAACGTCAAGACCACGATCTCGCGCGTCGAGTACGACATCAACGACCGCATCACGGCCTACGGCAGCGTGGGCTACACCGACCTCGACTACCAGCAGACCTTCCCGAGCGGCCGGCCGAATTCGCTGGGCAACTTCAACGTCTCGAACGCCTACTACGACTTCTACAGCAAGACGACCGCGGCCGATGCCGGCGTGCGCACTCGCTTCAACACGGGCAGTGTCAAACACACGCTGGCGCTGGGCGTGAACCGGCTGAGCCAGGAGTCGGGCTACTTCTACGCCACCTCGGCCACGACGAACCCGTCCAATCTCTACAACCCGTCGTCGTTGCCCGCCGTGACGACCGCGCGCACACCCGCAGTCAAGTCGGCGGAGCTCACGCAATCCAGCGTGGTGCTGGCCGACACGATGTCTTTCGCCAACGACCGCGTGTTCGTCACGCTGGGCCTGCGCGACCAGACCATCGAGCAGGACGGCTTCTCGCAGACCACGGGCGCCACCACCACCCACTACAAGGCCAGCGCCATCTCGCCGCTCGCCGGCGTGGTGTTCAAGCCGATGGCCAACGTCTCGCTGTACACCAACTACACCGCCGGCCTCACGCGCGGCGGCACGGCCGGCCCCGGCACCGCCAACGTCGGCGAGACCTTCGCGCCGCAGAAGTCGAACCAGCACGAAGTGGGGGTGAAGGTGGACTGGGGCCAACTGACCACCCAGGCTGCCGTCTACCAGATCAGCCGGCCGAACAGCCTCACCGACCCGGTCACGCAGGTCTACAGCTTCGACGGCGAGCAGCGCAACCGCGGCCTGGAGCTGACGGCCTACGGCGAAATCCAGCGTGGACTGCGCGTGATGGCCAGCGCCGCATTCAATGATGCCAAGCTCACGCGCACGGCCGGTGGCGTGAACCAGGGCAACGACGCCGCTGGCGTGCCAGACCGCACCTTCAACCTGGGCCTCGACTGGGATACGCCCTGGGTGCAGGGCCTGAGCTTCAACGGCCGTGTGATCAACACCTCGTCGGTGTATGCCGACGCCGCGAACCGCCTGCGCGTGCCCGACTGGACGCGCTTGGACATCGGCGCGCGCTACGCCACCCAGGTGGCGGGCAAACCGGTGACGCTGCGCGCCAACCTCGAGAACGTGTTCGACAAGAACTACTGGGTGACCAGCACCTACGTGACCGTCGGCGCGCCCCGCACGCTGATGCTGTCGGCTTCGATCGACTTCTGACGCGCATCGCTTCGGCCCGCCTCGGTGATCGACACCCACACGGCATCCGATGCATCGGACACCGCCGCGTGCTCGGTCGTCGCATGGCGCCAGTCGATCCACGCGCCGGCCTGGAGCGCCACGCCCTGCGTGCGCGCATCGCCGTACTGCAGCGTGACGACCCGGCCGTCGAGCCGCAGCACCAGCTCGAAGCCCGGCCAGTGCGCCGGCACGCGCGGCGTCAGCGACAGCCGATCCCCGCGCACCACCAGCCCCAGCAAGGTCTCGATCGCCGCGCGGTGCAGCCACGCGGCCGAGCCGGTGTACCAGCTCCAGCCGCCGCGGCCCACATAAGGCGCGGCGCCATAGATATCGCCGGCCATCACGTAGGGCTCCAGTTCGTAGACCGGTCCCCGCGTCGCATGGCGCGCGCGGTGCGCCGGGCTCAGCCCTTCGAAGCTCTGCCATGCAGCCTCGGTGTTGCCCGACAGCGCCTGCGCCATCAGTCCCCACACGGCCGCGTGCGCGTACTGGCCGCCGTTCTCGCGCACGCCCGGCGGGTAGGCCTGGATGTAGCCCGGGTTGTGGACCGAATGCGCGAGCGGCGGATGCAGCAGCCGCAGCAGGCCCGCGGCGTCGTCGTGCAACTGCGTCTTCATGGCCGCCAGCGCGGGCTGCGTGTGCGCCGCATCGGAAGCGCCAGAGAGCACCGACCACGCCTGCGCGATCAGGTCGATGCGGCACTCGTCGTTGGCCGACGAGCCCAGCGGCGCGCCGTCGTCGAAGAAGGCCCGGCGGAACCAGGCGCCGTCCCAGCCCGCGTCGTGCAGCGCGGCGATCCAGCCCTGCCGCGCGGCCAGCCAGCGGTCGGCGCGCGCGTGTTCGCCGCGTGACTGCGCGATCGGCGCATAGCGCTCGACCACGCTGCACAGGAACCACGCGAGCCACACCGATTCGCCACGGCCTTCGTGGCCGACGCGGTTCATGCCGTCGTTCCAGTCGCCCGTGCCCATCAGCGGCAGGCCGTGCACGCCGACCGCCAGGCTGTGATCGATGGCACGCGCGCCGTGCTCGTAGACGCTCGCGCTCTCGCTGCCGGTCTGCGGCGCGTAGTAGGCGTCTTCCGCGCCCTCGGGAATCGCCGGGCCGTCGATGAAGGGCACGGCGTGCTCGAGCACCGTCGAATCGCCCGACACCTCGACGTAGTGCGCCACCGCATAGGGCAGCCACAGCAGGTCGTCGGAGAAATGCGTGCGCACGCCGGCGCCGCCCGGCATGTGCCACCAGTGCTGCACGTCGCCCTCGGGGAACTGGCGAGCCGCGTTGACGACGATCTGCTCGCGCAGCCGGGCCGGGTCGGTCAGCGCGAAGGCCATCGCATCCTGCAACTGGTCGCGGAAGCCGAAGGCGCCGCCGGCCTGGTAGAAGCCGGCCTTCGACCAGAGCCGGCAGACCAGCGTCTGGTAGACCAGCCAGCGGTTGACCATCGCATCGAACAGCGGATCGGGCGTGCGCACCTGCAGCCGGCCCAGCAGTTCGTCCCAGAAGCCGCGCGCCTGTTGCAGCGCCTCGGCCACGTCGCGTGTCTGCCAACGGCGCGCGAGCTGCGTGGCGGCCTCGGCGTCGTCGGCCTGGCCCAGCATGAAGGAGAAGCGAACGCCCTGGCCGGCTTCGAGGGTGAACTCGGCGCCGATCGCGGCGCAGGCATCGAGCCCGCTGCCGGCGCGCTCGCCCAGCGTGTCGGGCACCTCGATGCCGCCATGGCCGGCGAAGAACTCGCTGCGCTCGCAGGTCCACTGCAGCGCCCCCGACAGGCCGCCGAGCGCGACGAAGGCGGTGCTGCCGCCGAAGCCGGCGCTGGACTCGCGCTGCTGGCCGAACACCGCGGGCAGGTCCTCGCCTTTCCAGCTGTGCACCGTGCGACGTTCGCCGCGCGCGGCACCCATCTGCCACTCGACCATCGCCAGCGCGCGCAGGCGGCGCCGGCCGACGCCTTCGTTGCGCACCTGCACATGGACCAGCTTCATGCGCTCGTCGCGGTCGGCGAAGAAGGTGGTCTCGAGCACGATGTTGTGGTGCAGGCACTCGAACACGGTGTAGCCCTGGCCGTGGCGCACGCGGTGCCGCGCGGCGCTGGCGCCGCGGCTCGCGGGCGTGAGCGGCAGCAGCTCGCGCGTGTCCAGGTCCTGCAGCAGGTAGTGCTCGAAAGCCGGGTCCTGCACCGGGTCGTTGGACCACGGCGTGAGCTGGTGCATGCGGCTGTTCACGGCCCAGGTGTAGCCGGTGCCCGACTCCGAGACCTGGAAGCCGAAGGAAGCGTTGGCGATCACGTTGATCCAGGGCTTGGGCGTGCGCCGGTTCAGGTCGACCTCGAAGCGGAACTCGCCGCTCGCGGCGTCGAAACCGCCCTGCGGCGCCTGCGCGGCGGCATCGACCTGCGCCGGCACGGGCGGCCGCGCGAGCGGCGTATGCGGCACTGCCGCGTCGGCTACCGTGGGCACGGCGGCGTCGCGCAACGCGGCCACCTGGGCCTCGAGCGAGCGGCCGTCGGCACTGAACACCGCGCGGGCCAGCGTCGACAGGGCGGCCTTCTCCGAGGGCGCGACCTCGGCGTCGCGCAGCAGGTAGAAGCCGGCCGCGTCGTTGCGCGGAAAGCTGTTTTGCGTTTCGTGGGCCACGCGGGCGCGCAAGGCCTCGATCTCGCGCTGCAGCGGCATCAGGTAGGAGCCGGGTTCGCCGTTGAGCACCACCAGGTCGCAGGCCACGCCGCCGAAGCCCCACCAGGGCTGGGCGCGCAGCAGCGTGTTGACCAGGCCCATGCCGATGGTCGAGTGGATGCGCACCAGCACGATCGGCTTGTCGCCCGAGAGGCCGAAGCGCCAGATCTGCCGCAGGTCGATGGCGCCGCGGTCGCTCATCACGCGCGGCGTGGTGTAGGTGAGGATGGTCGTCAGGTCCTGCAGCGCGCGGGTCTTGACCGGGTCGATCGCCAGATCGCGCAGCCGCACCTGGGCCAGCGTGGCCGCCATGCGCATCGCACGTTCGACGTGCATCGGCTGCAGATAGCGGTCGATGCGCGGCATCAGCGTTTCGAGGTCGAGGTCGGCGGTGGTCGCGAAGGTGAGCCGCGCGGTGGCACCGGCCGCGATCCGCAGGCGCACGCGCAGGCAGGCGATGGGATCGAGCCCGTTGACCGGCGCGCCGGCCGCGTCGACCGGCTGCGTGTCGAGCCGTGGCGTGGCCAGCGTGTGGTTGCGCCCGAGGAAGGCGCGGCGGTCGGCCATGCAGTCGACGCCCAGCACGTGGGCATCGGTCGAGGCGAGGAAGTGCGCCGCAGCCATCGCCGCATCGCCGTGCAGCCGCGGCTTGCGCGACAGCAGCAGCGCGCGCAGCGCCGGCTCCCAGCGCGTCTCGACGAACAGGTTGGCGAAGGCGGGGTGCGCCTCGTCGGCCTTCGGGTTCGACAGCACCGGTTCGAAGTAGGAAACCAGTTCGAGCGTGCGCGCCTCGGTGCCCGTGTTGTGCAGCGTGACGGTGCGCAGCTCGGTGTCGTCCTCGGGGCTGATGAGCACCGTGATGCGCGTCTGCAGGCCCGGCCCGCCGGCCTCGAACTGCGCCTGGTCGGCCAGGAAGCGCGTGCGGTACTGCCAGCCCTTGCCCGGTGCGGGCAGGGCGGTGAGCGAGGTCAGCGCCACGCTGTGTTCGTCGCGCACGTAGAAGAAGGTGCCGTGGCCGTCGCGCAGCGGGTCGTCGCGCCAGCGCGTGACGTTGAACGAGCGCCAGCGGCTCACGCCCGCGCCGCTGGCGCGCAGCGCCACGGTGTAGCGGCCGTTCGACAGCAGGTGCGTGGGCTGGAAGCCCGGCTGCATCGGGTCGACCAGGCGCGGCTGGTGGGCCGGTGCCACGTCGGCCACGCTGGGCTCGGGGGGCGGGCGCGGATCGGCGCTGCCGATGATCTGGCGCGGCGTGCGCTCGTGCAGCAGCGCCACATGCGCCTGCACCAGCGGCGCACTGCCGAACCAGCGCTGGGGCGCGCCGTCGCGCAGCACGTTGCACAGCGCCACCAGCGACATGCCCTGGTGGTGCGCCATGAAGTTGCGCACCACGGTCTGCGGCTCGCCTTCGGGTTGGCGCGAGAGCGTGAAGTCGACCGCATCGAAGAAGCCGAAGTCGCCGCGCGCGCCCAGTGCCTCGAGCCGGCGCAGGTTGGCCACCGCGTCGCCCGGCGTGACCTGCGCGGCCATCGCGCTGGCGTAGGGCGCGATCACGCGATCGGTCGGCGGTGTGCGGCGCAGCGCGAGCCGCGGCACGCCGAAGGGCGAGTACTGGTAGGCCAGCGAATGGTCGCGTGCGAAGTAGGCCGACTCGGACACGCCCCAGGGCAGGCCCTGCGCCTTGCCGAAGGCCTGCTGCTCGCGCACCGCCGCGAGGTTGGCCACCTGCAGCAGGCCGTCGTCGGGCTCGGCCATCACCAGCGCGGGCATCAGGTACTCGAACATCGAGCCCGACCACGACTTGAGGCCGGACTGTGCGCCCACCGACAGGAAGGGCCGCCCGAGTGCCATCCAGTGGCGGCGCGGCACGTCGCCCTTGGCGATGGCCAGGAAGCTCAGCAACCGCGACTCGGAGGCCAGCAGGTCGTAGTAGCTGGCGTCGAGCACATCGTCGTCGACCCGCAGGCCGATGTGGAACAGATGGCGCTTGGGATCGTAGAGGCCGCGGAAGTCCATGCCGTGGCACAACGCGTCGCAGCGCGCGGCCAGGGCCTGCAGCGCGCTGCGCGACGCCTCGTCGCCAGCGCTCGCTGCAAAGCCGCGGCAGGCCTGCGCCACCGCGAGCAGGTGGCCGGCGAGGTTGCCGCTGTCCACGCTCGAAACGTAGGCCGGCTGCAGCACCGAGAGCGTCTGCGTGTCGTACCAGTTGTAGAGATGGCCGCGGTGCTTGGCCAGGCGGTCGACGCTGTCGAGCGTCGCGCCCAGCCGGGTGGCCAGCGCGGCATCGTCGATCCAGCCGAAGTCGCGCGCGCAGCAGCTCGCCAGCAGGTACATGCCGACGTTGGTCGGCGAGGTGCGGTGCGCGGTCGTCGTTTCGGGCTCGAGCTGCAGGTTGTCGGGCGGCAGGTGGTTGTCCTCGGGGCCCACCGCGTGCTCGAAGAAGCGCCAGGTGTCGCGCGCCAGCGTGTCGAGGTAGGCGCGCTGGTCGGCGGGCAGCGCGGCGCTGTCGACGTCCGGCACGCGGCTGGCCCACCATGCGGCCAGCGGCGCGAGCGCCCACAGGCCGAACAGCAGCACGCCGGGCAGCGGGTGCGGGCTCCACAGCGCCGCGATGGCCAACGCCACGCACAGCAGGCTGAGCGGCGCCGCGCCGCGCACGAAGGCCGTGAGGCCATAGCGCGCCTGGGCCTGGGCCTGCTCGGCGGTGGTCCACTCGAGCAGGCGGCGGCGGCTGACCGTCAGGCGCCAGGCGGCCCGCAGCGTGGCGTCGAGCAGCAGCCACGTCTGCGTGGCGAGCTGGCTGAACTGCCACAGCGCACCGGTCAGCGCACGCACGAGTTCGGTCAGGCCGACGTCGAAGAAATGGCGCAGTTCGATCGAGCGGCGTGTCGGCACCAGGCCGGCGAGCGCGCCCAGCAGCGGGCCGAAGGCCAGCGCCGCCCCCACGGCCGCGAAGGCCCAGCGCAGCGGCATCGCGTGGCTGAAGACCGCGAGCACGAGCAGCGCGGTCGAGGCCGGCAGCACCAGCGCGCGGCGCAGGTTGTCGCTCATCTTCCAGAGGCCCAGCGCGCCGATGCCGAAGCGGCGCGCGCGCAGCATCAGCGGCAGCAGTTGCCAGTCGCCCCGGGTCCAGCGGTGGATGCGCGAGGCGGACACGCCCGCATGGTGCGGGTGGTCCTCGATCAGCACCAGGTCGCTCACCACGGCGCAGCGCGCCACGCTGCCTTCGAGCAGGTCGTGGCTCAGCACCGCGCCCTCGGGCAGGCGGCGGTCGAGCGTGGCGTGCACCGCCTGCACGTCGAGCAGGCCCTTGCCGGTGAAGGAACCGCTGCCGAACAGGTCCTGGTAGATGTCGGAGGCGCCGCTGCTGTAGGGGTCGATGCCGCATTGGCCGGCGAACATCCAGTGGAAGGCCGAGCGCTCCTGGCGCATGGGCAGCGGCGTGACCACGCGCGGCTGCAGGATGCCGAAGCCCGCGACGACGCGGCGGCCGTCGGCATCGAGTTGCGGTGCATTGAGCGGATGGGCCGCGATGGCGACCAGCTCGCGCAGCGTGCCCGGCGGCAGGCCGGTGTCGCTGTCGAGCGTGAGCACGTAGGGGATGGGCGCGGCCAGCCGCAGCCCGGGCGCGAGCGGCAGGAAGCCGCTCGCATCGCCCGCGGCCAGCAGACGCAGCAGCATCTCGAGCTTGCCGCGCTTGCGTTCCCAGCCGATCCAGCGCTGTTCGGTCTCGCACCAGCTGCGCGGCCGGTGCAGCAGCAGGAAGCGCGGCACGGCGCCCTCGGCCGCGGGATGGGTGGCATTGAGCGCGGCGATGCGCTGCAGCGCATCGGCCAGCAGCGCCTCGTCGCCGGGCTGCACGGCCTGCGCCGCATCGGCCCAGTCGGTGAGCAGCGCGAACTGCGCGTAAGGCTCGCGGTTGGCCAGCCAGTGCAGTTCGAGGCGCTGCACCAGTTGCGCATTGGCCGCCGTCGAACTCAGCAGCGTGGGGATCACGACCAGCACGCGGTGCGCGGCCGGGATGCCGGTGGCGAAGTCCAGGCGCGGCAAGGCCTGCACGCGCACCGACTCCGCGACGATCCGGTGCAGCAGCGCGATCACGGCCTCGGACAGCGGCCAGGCCATCAGCAGCAGCGCGACGATGGCGGTCCCGGCGAGACCGCCGGGCTCGATGCGATGAAGTTCATGCACCACCCCGGTCAGCAGCAAGGCCGTGCCGAGCGCGATGCTGCCCAGGTAGAGCGGCAGGCGCCACTGGCGTGCCGGTCGCGGCCGCGCGCCGGCGGTGCGGCGGGGCGGCTTTCCCGGGCGGGCCGCTGCGAGCGCCGCGACGAGCGCGGGCCGGCCGAGTCCGAACAGGTGGTAGCCCGCGGTGCGCTCGGCGTCCGAGCGCTGGCCCTTGGCCACGGGCGTCTTGCGCGCCAGGCGAAGCACCGCCTCGGCCACGCTGCGTTCGGTGCGTTCGCTGGTGCGCGCGACCTGCTCCATCGCATGCGTGATCTGCTGGCGCGTGAGTTCGCTCTCGGCCGCGAAGCTGGGCAATTCGCGCAGCACGCGCAACGAGCGGCTCACCGGCTCGATCAGGTCGACCCATTCGACCTGGCCGATCATGCGCAGCGTGGTGATGATGTTGCCGACCGTGAGGTTGGCGGCGGCCTGCGCCGTCTGCGCCTGGTCGATCAGCAGCGGTCCGTTGGGGCAGTGAGTCTCGGTCCAGGCGAACAAGGGCGGCGGCTTGGCGCCGCGTTCGGCCGGCAGGCGCTGCCACAGCTGCGTGCAGTAGCTCGCCTGCAGACCGCGTTCGCAGACCGTGGCGTAGAGCTGGTCGAGCTCCTCGGTGGACAGCGTGTCGGCGGCATCCCAGACCGCGTGCGCGAGCTCGCGCGCCACCTTGTTCTCGGCGATGCTTTCGGCCACGCGGCGCAGGTTCTCCAGCAGCACCACGCGCAGCGTCGTGGGCAGCGCCCACAGTTCACCCAGCGTGAGTTCGTCGATGTCCTGGTAGGCATCGAGGAAGGCGGTGAACAGCGCCTTGTTGAGCACGCTGTCGGTGTGCGCGACGTAGGCCCAGGCGATGCCGTAGACGCGCGGCAGGCCGGCCAGCGGGGCATCGGCCAGCTTGGGCAGGCGCGCGTAGTAGCCGCGTGGCACGCCTTCGCGGATCTGCTGCAGCTGGTCTTCGACCAGGTGGAAGTTGTCGAGCAGCCATTCGGCCGCGGGCGAGACGTAGCGTCCGCTCTGCGAGATCAGCGCGATGTAGTCGAAGGCACTGCGCAGCGAGACGAGGTTCTCCTCGACACGCGGAAAGAAGGGCGCCCCGGTGCGCGCCGCATCGGCCGCCTGCACCCCTTGCGCGCGGGCAAGGCTGCGCCCATGCTGCTTGAAGCGCTGGGTGCCGAAGAGTTCGGCCCGGATGGGCGGTTGGACCGGTGCGTGCGGTCGCTGGAGGAGGTGTCGGGCGTAGGTGCTGAGGGTGGCGAGGCGGGCGATCGCTGCGGCGGCGGTCACCGATCAGGCTGCGACAGCGAATCCGATACCGAAGACGACCGCCACGCAGGCGAGGGTGACGATGCGCCCGGCAGCCATGGCGCGAACCTGCTGCAGGTGGCCACGCATCGCGGACCAGCGGCCCTGCGCCCTGGCGCACTGGTGCATGTGGGACGCCAGCGCGTCGACGTCGGTGCGGACGAAGTCGATTTTCGACGGGGCGAGGGTGTGCGGGTAAGACATGACACGGTTTCCTGTGAGGACGTTGTTTCAACCACCGCGCGAGAGAGAGCGAAAGCCACTGACGTAGGGGACAGGGTACTCCCTCTGGCCAGCTCGACGCATCGCGGCGACTTGCGACACCCTGTGTAGGAGGCGGCCCACATGCCATGCATGTGGGCCGCCGTGGCATGTCAGCCGGTGTTGCGCAGCCCCGCGGCCACGCCGTTGATCGAGATGTGGATGCCGCGCTGCAGCCGCTCGCCGCCTTCGCCCGCGCGGTAGCGCCGCATCAGCTCGACCTGCAGGTGGTGCAGCGGGTCGATGTAGGGGAAGCGGTGGCGCACCGAGCGTTGCATCTCTGCATTGCCTTCGAGCCGCTGTTTGGCGCCGGTGATCAGCGTGAGCGCGTCCGAGGTGCGATGCCATTCGGTCTCGATCATGCCGAACACCTTCTGGCGCAGCTTCCGGTCGGACACCAGCTCCGAGTAGCGCGAAGCCAGCGCCAGGTCGCTCTTGGCCAGCACCATGTCCATGTTCGACAGCAGCGTGCGGAAGAAGGGCCACTGCACGTACATGCGCTGCAGCAGCGCCTGGCGTTCCTTCTTGGCTGCGGCGGTGGGCGCGCCGGCCACGAACTGCTCGATGGCCGAGCCGAAGCCGTACCAGCCGGGCAGCGTGAGCCGGCACTGGCCCCAGCTGAAGCTCCAGGGCACGGCGCGCAGGTCCTCGATGCTGCGGCTGGGGTTGCGCGACGCGGGCCGCGAGCCGATGTTCAGCTCGGCGATCTCGCGGATCGGCGTGGCGCTGAAGAAGTAGTCGCCGAAGCCCGGGGTCTCGTACACCAGCTTGCGGTAGGCGGCCATGCTGGCGGCCGAGAGTTCGGCCGCCGCGCCGAGGAAGGTCGCGGGCGCGGCCTTGCCGGCCGGCAGCAGCGTGGCCTCGAGCGTGGCGGCCACCAGCGTCTCGAGGTTGCGCCGGCCGATTTCGCGGTTGGCGTACTTGGAGCCGATGACTTCGCCCTGTTCGGTCAGCCGGATCTGGCCGCGCACCGTGCCCGGCGGCTGCGCGAGGATGGCCTGGTAGCTCGGGCCGCCGCCGCGGCCCACCGTGCCGCCGCGGCCGTGGAACATGCGAAGCCGGATCGGCGTGCCAGCCGACTTCTTGCTGCCCGCGGGCGCGTTGAGTTCGTCGAACAGCGCCACCAGTGCGAGCCCGGTGCGGTACAGCTCCCAGTTGCTGGTGAAGATGCCGCCGTCCTTGTTGCTGTCGCTGTAGCCCAGCATCACGTCCTGCAGCGCGCCCGAGCGCTGGATCAGCGCCTTGATGCCGGGCAGCGCATAGAAGGCCCGCATGATCGGCGCCGCGTTGCGCAAGTCTTCGATGGTCTCGAACAGCGGCACCACGATCAGGTCATGGATCGCGCTGTCGTCGAGCGTGCCGCGCAGCAGGCCCACTTCCTTCTGCAGCAGCAGCGCCTCCAGCAGGTCGCTGACGGTCTCGGTGTGGCTGATGATGTAGTGGCGGATCGCGGCCACACCGTAGCGCGCCCGCGAAGCACGGGCGGCGGTGAAGATCGCCAGCTCGCTGTGCGTGAGTGGCGTGTACTGCGCATCGGGCACGCGCAACGGGCGCGCCTCGTTGAGCAGGCGCAGCAGCAGCGTCTGCTTGGCGTCTTCGGCCAGCGCGGCGTAGTCGGGTTCGATGCGCGCCTGCGCGAGCAGGTCGGCCACCACGGCTTCGTGCTTGTCCGAGCTCTGGCGCAGGTCGACCGTCGCCAGGTGGAAGCCGAACACCTCGACCGCGCGGACCAGCGGCCCCAGGCGCTGCGCGATCAGCGCGGCACCGTGCTTGTCGCTCAGCGACTCGGCGATGGTGCGCAGGTCGGCCAGGAAGGCCTCGGCGTTCGGGTAGGGGTTCTGCGGCGCGACCGCATGGCGCGCGGCCTCGCCGCCGGTGAGTTCGCGCAGCGTGGCCGCCAGGCGCGCATACACGCCGGTCAGCGCGCGCCGGTAGGGCTCGTCGACGCGGTGCTCGCTGGCATCGGGCGAGCTTTCGGCCAGCGCCTGCATCTCGACCGACACATCGACCAGCGTGGCCGACAGCGACAGTTCGCCGCCCAGGTAGTGCACTTCGGTGAGGTAGTGGCGCAGCACGAGCTCGGACTGGCGGCGCAGCGCGTACTCGAGCGTCTCGGCCGTCACGTTGGGGTTGCCGTCGCGGTCGCCGCCGATCCACTGGCCCATGCGCAGGAAGGGCGCGATGCCCTCATGGCCCAGCGCGCGTTCGAGCTCGGCGTAGACGCGCGGGATCTCGCGCAGGAAGGTCGCTTCGTAGTAGCTCAGCGCGTTCTCGATCTCGTCGGCCACCGTGAGCTTGGAGAAGCGCAGCAGGCGCGTCTGCCACAACTGCGTGACGCGGATGCGGATCTGGCTTTCGTTCTCGGCGTACTCGCGCGGCGAGAGCGCATCCTTCTTGCCCGCGAAGGCCTGCTGGCGCCAGCCGATCTCGTCGCGCGCGGTCAGCAGCTGCGCGATCGCGCGTTCGGCATCCAGGATGCTCTTGCGCTGCACTTCGGTCGGGTGCGCGGTCAGCACCGGCGACACGTAGCTCTGGGCCAGCGACTCGACCACCGCGGCCGGCGACACGCCCGCCTTGCGGATGCGTGCCAGCGCGGTCTCGAGGCTGCCGTCGGGGCTTTCGCCGGCCCGGTCTTCCTCGGCGCGGCGGCGGATCTGGTGCCGGTCTTCCGCCAGGTTGGCCAGGTGGCTGAAGTAGGTGAAGGCGCGGATCACGCGCACTGTCTCGGCCGCGCTCAGGCCCTTGAGCAAATTCTTGAGCGCACGGTCGGCGGCCTGGTCGGCATCGCGCCGGAACGACACCGACAGCGTGCGGACCTTCTCCACCAGTTCGTAGGTTTCCTTGCCTTCCTGTTCGCGAATGACATCGCCAAGAATGCGGCCCAGCAGCCGGATGTCGTCGATCAGCGGCTGGTCTTCGCTGCGTGCGCGTCGGGGTGCGGGGGCCGGCGCCTTCTTGCCTGTCGTCATTCGCGTTTTCTCCTCGGTGGAACGGATGGGCCGACAGCGTTGCTGCGGCGCAACATGCTAGCATCCCGCGGGTCATCTTCATCACTGGATACCGGCTTTGAGCAACATCGTGATCGCGACGCGCGAAAGCCGTCTGGCCCTCTGGCAGGCTGAACATGTTCAGGCGCTGCTGCAAGAACGAGGCCACACCGTCAGCCTGCTCGGCATGACCACCCGCGGCGACCAGATCCTGGACCGCTCGCTGAGCAAGGTCGGCGGCAAGGGCCTGTTCGTCAAGGAACTCGAACTCGCGCTCGAAGAGGGGCGCGCCGACATCGCCGTCCATTCGCTCAAGGACGTGCCGATGGACCTGCCCGCGGGCTTCGCGCTGGCTTGCGTGCTCGAGCGAGAGGACCCGCGCGATGCCTTCGTGTCGCCGCGCTACGCCACGCTCGACGCACTGCCGCAGGGCGCGGTGGTCGGCACCTCCAGCCTGCGCCGCATGGTGCTGCTGCGCGCGCTGCGGCCCGACCTGCGCATCGAACCGCTGCGCGGCAACCTCGACACACGGCTGCGCAAGCTCGACGAAGGCCACTACGACGCGATCATCCTTGCGGCCGCCGGCCTGATGCGGCTGGGTCTGGCCGAGCGCATTCGCACGGCCTTCGCGCCCGAGACCATGCTGCCGGCCGCGGGGCAGGGCGCTTTGGGCATCGAGGTCCGCGCCGACCGCGCCGACCTGCTCGAACTGCTCGCGCCGCTGGCGAGCCGCCGCGACGGACTGGCCACGGCCGCCGAGCGCGCCGTGAGCCGCACCATGGGTGGCAGCTGCTCGATGCCGCTGGCCGCGCATGCGCGCTGGCAGGCCGACGGCCGGCTGCGCATCGAAGCCGCCTGGGGCGATGCCGAAGGTTCGGGCGCCCTGCTGCAGGCCGAGACCACCGGCGCTGTCGATGACCCGGCGCAGGCCGAGGCGCTGGGCGTGGCGGTGGCGGCGCAACTGCGCGCGGCCGGCGCGCGCTGACCGCGCGATGCCGACCACCCGCCGCGTGATCGTCACGCGCCCGGCGCGCGAGGCGCAGCGCTGGGTCGCCGAATCGCGGAGCGCGGGCCTCGACGCCGTGGCGCTGCCGCTGATCGTGATCGACAAAGTCGCGGACGAGGTCGAACTGCGCGCTGTGCGCGTACGCCTGGCCGACTGGTCGGCGCTGATGTTCGTCAGCGCGGCGGCGGCCGAGCATTTCTTCCAGGGCGTGGCTTTGGGGGCGGATCTCCCGCGCTGCTGGGCCACCGGGCCCGGCACGGTGCGCGGCCTGCGCGAGGCCGGCGTGCCCGCGGCCCGCATCGACGCGCCGGCGGCCGAGGCCGCCCAGTTCGATTCCGAAACCCTGTGGGCCGACGTGCGCGCGCAGGTCGGGCCCGGTACGCGCGTGCTGATCGTGCGCGGCGGCAATGCCGCGGGCCAACCCATCGGCCGCGGCTGGCTGGCCCAGGAGATCGAGGCCGCGGGGGGCCGGATCGATACCGTCGTCGCCTACCGCCGGCTGGCGCCGGTGCTGGGCGAGGCCGAGCGGCAATTGGCCACTGCCGCAGCCACCGACGGCAGCGTCTGGCTGTTCAGCAGCGGCGAGGCCATCGCCAATCTGTGCGCGGCGCTGCCCGGCTTGCGCTGGGACCGGGCCCGCGCCGTCGCCACCCATCCCCGCATCGGCGACGCTGCGCGCGCCGCCGGTTTCGGTTCGGTGCGGGTCGCGCCGCCCGGCCAGGCGGCGCTGACCGCGTCGATAGAATCGTTCGCATGAGTCAAGCGCTGCCGCCCCCCGAAGAACGCGTGCCCGACGCCGTGCCACGGTCCGTGGTGCCGGTTGCAGGGCATGCGCAGGCCTCGCTCGGCGCGCTCGTGCTGTCGCGCATCTTCCTCGGCTTGCTCGCCTTGCTGGCGCTGGTCGCGCTGGTGATGGTGCTGGTGCTGTGGCAGAAGGTCGGCGGCATGCAGGAGCAACTGGCGCGCCAGAGCGGTGATTCCCTGGCGCAATCGCTCGAGGCGCGCACGCTCGCGCGCCAGGCCAACGAGACCGTGCGAGACACCGCGGCGCGTCTGGCGCTGGCCGAGGGCCGGCTCGCCGAGGTGGCGCTGCAACGCTCGCAGCTCGAAGAGCTGATGCAGAGCCTGTCGCGCTCGCGGGACGAAAACCTGGTGGTGGACATCGAGTCGACGCTGCGCCTCGCATTGCAGCAGGCGCAGGCGACCGGCAACGTCGAACCGTTGCTGGCCGCGCTGAAGGCGGCCGACGTGCGCATCACGCGCGCCGCGCAGCCGCGGCTGGCGCCGCTGCAGCGCGCGATCCAGCGCGACGCCGACCGGCTGCGTGCCACGGCCAGCAGCGACGGCGGCGATGCGCTGCAGAAACTCGATGAACTGATGCGCGGCGTCGACGACCTGCCGACGCTCAACGCCGTGGCGGTGCGCCGCGGCGGCGCCAATCCCTGGCAGCCCGAGCCGATCCCGGCCGATGTGCCCTGGTGGGAACGCCTGCTGCTCACGGTGCGCGGCGAAGCCCGCTCGCTGGTGCGCGTGGGGCGCATCGAGCGGCCCGAGGCAGTGCTGCTGGCGCCCGACCAGACCTTCTTCCTGCGCGAGAACCTCAAGCTCAAGCTGCTCAACATCCGCCTCGCACTGCTGTCGCGCCAGGCCGAGACCGCGCGCAGCGAACTCGCGCTGGTGGCCGGCTCGCTCAATCGTTATTTCGATCCCGCGTCACGCCGGGTGCAGACGGCCGCCACGCTGTTGCAGCAGTTGCAATTGCAGGTGCGCACCGCGGAGCCGCCGCGCGTCGACGAAACGCTTGCCGCGCTGGCCACGGCGGCGGCCGGTCGCTGACCGATGCGCGCCGCACTCTGGCTTCTCGCGCTGTTCGGCATTGCGGCCGCCGTGGCGCTGTTCGCCGGCAATAACCAGGGCACGGTCACCGTGTTCTGGCCGCCGTGGCGGGTCGACCTGTCGCTCAATCTGGTGCTGCTGTTGCTGGCCGGCGCTTTCGTGCTGCTGTACGCCGCCTTGCGCGCGCTGGCGGCGCTGCTGTCCTTGCCGCACCAGGCACGCCAGTGGCGGGTGCAGCAGAAGGAGCGCGCGCTGCATTCGGCGCTGCTCGACGCCATGGTGCAGCTGATCGCCGGGCGTTTCTCGCGGGCGCGCAAGGCAGCGCTGGCCGCGCTGGCCCAGGAGCGTGCGCTCGAGGGGCTCGATGTGTCCTTGCCTCAGGCCCGCCAGCTGCGGGTGCTGTCGCATCTGCTGGCCGCGGAAAGCGCGCAATCCCTGCAGGACCGGCCGGCCCGCGACGCGCATCTTCAATTGGCGCTCAGCGAGAGCGCCGAGCGCGGCGTGCTCAGCCCCGAGACCCGCGAAGGCGTGCAGCTGCGATCGGCCCGCTGGGCGCTCGAAGATCGCGACCCGGCCGCCGCGCTGGCGCGGCTGGAAGAGTTGCCGCAAGGCGTGCAGCGGCGCACGCTGGCGTTGCGACTGCATCTCAAGGCGGCGCGGCAGGAGCGCCGCACCCTCGAAGCCTTGCAGACGGCGCGCCTGCTGGCCAAGCATCGCGCCTTTTCCGAGGCGGCGGCGCAGAGCATCGTGCGCGGACTGGCGACTGAAGTGCTGTCGGATTCCCATGACGCGGCCCAGTTGCTGCGCGCCTGGGCCGCGCTCGAAAACAACGAACGGGAAATGCCTGAAGTCGCGATCCAGGCCGCCCAGCGCATGGTGCTGCTGAATGGCGACCTGGCGGTGGCCCGCGGCTGGCTGCTGCCGGTGTGGGAGCGGATGGTCGACCAGCCGCGCAGCCTGGGCGACGGCTTGCGCGTGCGGCTGACGCGGGCCTTGGAGGCCGGCCTGGACTCGGTCGACGCGGACTGGCTGGCGCGCATCGAATCGGCCCAGCGCAACAACCCGCGCGACGCCAATCTGCAGTACCTGGCCGGCATGGCCTGCATGAAGCGGCAGCTGTGGGGCAAGGCGCAGCAGTTGTTGACGCAGGCCGGTCTGGGTTTGCAGGACACCGAGCTCTACCGCCGCGCCTGGCTGGCGCTGGCCCAGCTGGCCGAAGCGCGCGACGATGCGCCGCAGGCGCTGGCGGCCTGGAAGCGCGCGGCGCAGACGGAAAACCTCTAGGGCTTCCGGGTTATCGAGGACCGGGACAGCCGCTGGTTTCTTCACTTCGGCCCCGTCATCGTGACCTTGTGCACGAATCGCGCCTCTCGCCATCGGCGACATCGCAAGAAACAATTTGAATGAAACATGCGACCTGCTGTACAGTCGCAACTGTTTCCAAAAGTATTCATTTTGGTTTCTGTGGAGTCCGGTTTGAAAAGTTTTGTAGTACACGCTGCGCTGTTCGTCTCTGCCGCCCTGGTGCTGCAGGGGTGCGCTCCGCTCGCCCCCGGCTTCAGTTCTGCCAGCGGCGAGGCCAGCAAGGCCGTGTCGCCGTCGGGCTATTCGGGACCCCATGACGACCCGCCGCCCGCGGGCGCCCTGACCGCCATCACCCCGGCGCTCATCCAGGCGCAGAACAAGGCGGCTTCGATCGGCCCCGGCCCCGAGGTGCTGGCCCTGGTCGGCAATCCCGAGACCTATCGCATCGGCCCTGGCGACGTGATCGGGATCGTGGTCTACGACCATCCGGAGATCGCCTTCAGCAGCACGCCGGCGACCACCGTGGCCGATCCGGCGAGCATCTCGCCGGCACCGGGCTTCATCGTGTCGGACACCGGGCAATTGACCTTTCCGTATGCCGGCCCCCTCAATGCCGCAGGCATGACGGTGCAGCAGGTCGAAAACACGCTGGTCCAGCGCCTGTCGCGCGTCTTCAAGAATCCGCAGTTGAGCGTGCGCGTGACCGCCTTCCGCAGCAAGCGCGCCTATGTCGAAGGCGAAGTGCGCTCGCCGGGCCTGTTGGTGTTCACCGACATTCCCATGACGCTGGCGGAAGCGCTCAATCGCGCAGGGGGCCTGATGCCGAACGGCGACCGCTCCTTTGTGACATTGACGCGCAACGGCGTCACCACCACGCTGGACCTGGTCGGCCTGGCAGGCGCGGGCATCGACCCGACCCGCATTCCGCTGAAGAACGGCGACATGGTGATGGTGCGCGGGCGCGACGAGCGCAAGGTCACGGTGATGGGCGAAGTCCTCCAGCAGGCGGCCATTCCGATGCGCAACGGCCGCCTGAGCCTCAACGAGGCGTTGAGCGAGGTCGGCGGCGTCAACCTGACTTCGGCCAATCCGCGCCAGATCTACGTGGTGCGCAACGAGCCCACCGGCGGCCAGTCGTTGTTTCATCTCGATGCGCGGACGCCGACGGCGCTGGCGCTGGCCGACCAGTTCGCGTTGCGGCCGAAGGATGTGGTCTACGTCGATCCCGTGCCGCTGGTGCAGTGGAACCGCGTGATCAACCTCATCCTGCCCTCGACGACGACCGCGACGTCGGTTCGCGACCTGTCGCGGCCCTCGACGCGCTGATTTTCAGAGTATCCAGCCGATGAATTCCCCCACTCCTTATTCCAACACCGATCTGCCGACAGCCAGCGAGGGCGGCGGTGACGTGGACTTCGGTCGCTACGTCGATGTGCTGCGCACGCAGAAGTGGATGATCCTGGCGATCACGCTCGTGGTGCTGGCGATCGGCGTCGCCTACGCCTTGCTGGCGCGTCCGATCTTCGAGACCGCCGTGGTGGTGCAGGTCGAAGACGGCAACGGCAACAATGCCAAGGGCGTGCTCAACGAAGCGGCCGGTCTGTTCGACGTCCGCACGCCGACCACCGCCGAGATGGAGATCATCCGTTCACGCATGGTGGTGGCGCCTGCGGTCGAGGCGAGCAAGCTCTACATCACGAGCTCGCCGCGCTACATCCCCTACATCGGCGGCTGGATGGCGCGGCGCTCCAGCGGGCTGTCGGACCCGGGCTTCCTGGGCATGACGGGCTATGTCTCCGGCACCGAGCAGATCGTCGCCTCGAGCTTCGACGTTCCCGAAGCGATGGAGGGTTCGGAATTCCGCGTGACGGCGCAGGGCGGCGGCCGATACAGCCTGACGAATCCGCGCCTCGCGACGCCACTCGAGGGCACCGTCGGTACGCTGCTGAAGGCGCAGACCGACGAGGGCGCGATCGAGCTCATGATCGACCGGCTGTCCGGCAAGGCCGGTGCGGAGTTCGACCTGATCCGTCATCGCAAATCGGGCATCGTGTCCGAAGTGCAGGCCGGTCTGTCGCTCAACGAGCGCGGCAAGCAGTCGGGCATCATCGAAGTGTCGACGCGCGGCACCAACCCCTATCAGATCACCCGCGTGCTGAACGCGGTGGGCGCCCAGTACGTGCGCCAGAACATCGAGCGCAAGGCCGCCGAGGCACAGAAGACGCTGGCCTTCCTCGACGTGCAACTGCCGCAGTTCAAGCGCCAGCTCGAGGCTTCCGAAGAAATCTACAACCGCTTCCGCAACCAGAAGGCCACCGTCGCCTTCGGTGAGGAGGCGACGGCCGTGCTGGGCGAGGCGGTGGACCGCCAGAGCAAGCTGCTCGAGGCCCAGCAACGCCGCCGCGAACTCGAAAGCCGTTTCACCGCCGAGCATCCTTCGGTGCAGACGCTCGATGCGCAGATCGCTGCCCTGCAGCGCGACATCGGCAACATCCAGACGCGCATCAAGGGACTGCCGGCCATCCAGCAGGAGGCCGTGCGCATGGAGCGCGACGTCAAGGTCAACACCGAGCTGTACCAGTCGTTGCTGAACAATGCACTGCAATTGCGTCTGGTGAAGGAAGGCAAGGTCGGCAACGTGCGCGTGCTCGACGAGGCCTTGGTGCCGACCCTGCCGGTCAAGCCCCGGCGCTCGGTCATCGTCGGTTCGGCGCTGGCGCTGGGTCTGTTCCTTGGCATCGTTGCCGCCTACCTGCGCAATGCCTTCATCGAGCAGCGCATCCGGGATCCGCATGAAGTCGAGAGCCACAGCGGCCTGCCGGTCTTCTCCACCATTCCGTTGAGCGTGGCGCAGGAAGGGATTGCCAAGCGCCGGCTGACCGGTGCGACCGGCGTGCGCCTGCTGGCCATCGAACACCCGGACGATCCGGCTGTCGAGAGCCTGCGCAGCCTGCGCACCGCGATGCAGTTCGCGATGCTGGAGTCGCCCAACAACCGGGTGCTGATCACCGGTGCCACGCCTGGTGTGGGCAAGAGCTTCGTCACGGCCAACTTCGCGGCCTTGATGGCCGCGGCCGGCAAGCGCACGCTGCTGATCGACGCCGACCTGCGGCGCGGCCATGCGCACCAGTACTTCGGACTGCAGCGCCATGGCGGCCTGTCGGAACTGATCGCCGGCAGCCTGACCGTCCAACAGACCGTGCACCGCCAGGTGGTGCCCGACCTCGACTTCCTGGCCACGGGCCAGCTGCCGCCCAACCCTTCGGAACTGCTGGTGTCGGAGTCCTTCAAGTCGATGCTGGAGAAACTCTCCGAGCTCTACGACCTGATCGTGATCGACACGCCGCCGGTGCTGGTCGCGGCCGACACGATGACCGTGGCGGCGCACGCGGGCACGGTGCTGCTGGTGGCGCGCGCCGACCAGTCGACCATGGGCGAGCTGCGGGAAAGCACGCGTCGCCTGGCACTTGGTGGCCGTGCGGCGACCGGGGTGCTGCTCAACGCCATGGACGTCGAACGCCGCGCGTACACGCCCTACAAGTACGGGCGCTACCGTTACACCAACTACAACTACGACAGCATCCTGCCCGACGAGCAGTGAGAGGTGGCGGGGCGAGATGTCCCCGTTTGTGCCCATGAAAAAACCGCCTTCGAGGCGGTTTTTTCATGTGGGGCAGCGCGAGGGGCGAAACGTCAGTCCGCGCGCTGGGCGATGCAGTCCTGCAGGTCGCGTTCGAAACGCGCGAGCACCGCGTCGCGGTCGAGGCGTTCCTCGGCATAGCGGCGGGCGCGCAGTCCGAGTTCGCGACGCAGCGCGGGATCGGCACCCAGTTGCAGCAAGGCTTCGGCGAAGGCCGCCGCATCTTCGGGCGGCACGATGCGCCCGCACTGCGCCACCACCTGGCCCAGTTCCGTTTCGGGCCGTGCGCCGGCCAGCACCGGCCGGCCGCTGCTGAGCATGCCGGTGAGCTTCGAGGGCATGACCAGATCGGCCGCGTCGGCGCGTTGCGGCAGCAGATGGACATCGGCCAGCCCCAACAGATCGCCCAGGCGCTCGACCGGTTGGAGATCGATGAAGCGAACGCTGTCGAGCCCGGCGCAGCGCGCCATCAGCGCGTCGCGCCCGGCACCGCCGCCGCAGAAGACGAACACGATGTCGGGTCGCGCGCGCAATTGAAGCGCGAGGTCTGCCAGCAATTCGAGGCCCTGCTTCGCGCCCATGTTGCCGGCGTAGAGCGCGACCATCGCATCGTCGGCGATGCCGAGCTCGGCGCGGTAGGGGCTCGGCCCCGCCAGCGGCCGGATGGCCGAAATGTCGGCCCAATTGGGAAAGGACAGCAATCGGGTGGCCTGCACGCCTTTGGCGCTGGCACGTTCGAGCATGCGCTGCGAGATGGTCGAGACGCGATCGAAGCGCCCCAGCAGCCAGCGTTCGGCACGGGACACGAAGGCCCGCAGGCGTGCGCCCTTGAGCAGGCCCAGTTCGAAGGCCGCATCGACCTCGTAGTCCTGGATGTGCAGCCACGCCTTGGCGGACCGCAGCCGTGCGAAAGCCAGGCCGGCCGGCGTGCAGAACAGGGGCGGTTCCGTCATCCAGACGACGTCGGGTTTCCAGCGCCACTGGGCCAGCAGCGCGGGAATGCTGGCCAGCGCGAAGCTCGCCAGATGCAGCAGGCGCCGTGGGCCGTTGACCTTGGCAGGCACCCACAGCGGGGTGCGGAACACCTGGGCGCCGTGCCACTCCTCCCGGACGTAGCGCGTCGCGCTGTAGCCTTCGCGCACCTTCCATTCGGGGTAATAGGGGGGGGCGGTGATCACGCGCACCTCATGCCCTCGTGCAGTCAGCCAGGCCACCATTTCCCCGCTGTACTTTCCGATGCCGGTGAGCTCGGGCGCGAAGTTGATGCCGTAGACGAGAAGTTTCATCGGTGCGAAAAAGGGGAAGGGGCGGATCGGCGTCCGTCGCAGCCACCGCTCACTTGGAGGGCAATCGCACCGGGAAGAAATCGTTCGAAGGGTAGCGGAATTGCAGCAGGAAGCAGCCCAGCAACAGGCCCAGCAGTGCATTGGCCGTGAGCTGACCGATGGCCGGCCAGGTCATGAGCGCGATCACCAGCGTCAGCCACACCAGGATCGGGAAGCCCGTGTGCCGCTGGGCCGACAGTTTGATGCTGTAGGCCAGCGCCGCCAGCAGCAGCACGACCTTGAGCGCGATGAACGCGAAGCCGAGCAGGCCGCCTTCGAGCAGGATGCGCCCCGTTTCCGATTCCGCCAGGCTGAAGTTGGTGGCGTTCGCGCTCAGCGCGGTCGCGAGGTTCGAGCCCGCGCCCAGGCCGCTGCCCAGCCAGGTCGAGGCGCCGAACACGTTCGGCTCGCCGACGAAGGTCGCAAGCAGGCGGTCGAAGAAGTCCTCGCCGCTGGCGGCCTGCTCGAAGCGTTGCTGCGTGACCTGGACGGCGTCGGAGAGGAAGAACACGAAGCCCGCGGTCAGCACGCAGGCCACCAGCGCCGCACCCAGCGCCGCCGGCTTGTCGCGGTTTTTGGCGAACAGGATCCGGGTGGCCAGGTAGGCGGCCAGCATGAAGGCGGCAGACAGCACTGCCGCACGCGAGCCGCTCATCAGGCTGCACAGCAGGAAGGCGCCGAAGCCCGCGAAGCCGAACAAGCGCTGACGACGGCCCTGCTTGCGGGCGGCGAGCACACCGAAGACCAGCGGCGCCGCCATGATCAGGTAGGTGGCATAGCCGGAGGTGAAGCTGAACGTGCCCGTGGTTCTCACCACCCCGGCGATGGCCACGAACACGGTGTCCTCGTCGCCATCGAGCTGGCGATTGATGGTGGCGCCGGGCGGCGAGTAGTGCTGAAGCACCGCCAGCGGTGCCAGCACCATCACGGTCGCGACGACCAGGCGCACGGCCGTGCGGTAGTCGGCCTCGTTCATCGAGGCGGCGGCGGCGACGCCGAACCAGATGTAGAGCAGCCAGAAACGCATGCCGATCAGGAACACGATCGGCGAGCTCTCGCCAGCCACCATCTGCATCAGCCCCCAGGCGATCACGCAGCAGGACCAGGCCAACAGCGGGACCGTCACCCTGGCGTAGCGATGCAGCTGGCCGGACCAGGCGGCCTGGGCGATCACCGCCACCGCCAGCAGGTCGCGCAGCCCGATCAGTGGCAAGGTCAACGACGACGCCACCCATTTGCGGATCGCGCCCTCGAACACCACGATCAACAGCACGGCGATGAACATGCGACCGGCCACGCTGAGCGTCGACGACCGGCCCGCGGCGCGGGCGCCCGGCGCGGCCGGCATCGGCAGGGGGGGCAGGGTGGGCTGCTTCATGCGCGGGCCTCCCGGCTCAGCGCCTGCAGGGCCGAGGCATGGGCCTTGATGCAGTGCGGTTCGTACCATCGGCGTGCGGCGCGGCCGATCGCCTGCGGGTCGAGCGCCGGATCGCGTTCCAGGGCGTCGAAGCCGGCGGCGTACTCGACATCGGGTTGCATGCCGTCGCACGGCGCCAGGTCCTTCGTGAGCAGGATCGGGCAGGTGCCGTGCGATGCATAGGCGGCGAAGACGCCGCTCTTGCCGACGAAATCGGCCGGGTAGGCGAGCGCGCCGTGGCGCGCCTGGGACAAGGCCTGGCTCACCTCCTTGGCCGGCAGCATGCCGCGCACGCGCACTCCTTCTTCGATCAGCCGTTTCGCCAGGGGGCCATCCTGCAGCGGCGCACCGATGTCGTCGATGCGCAACCCATGTCGTTTGGCAAACCGGAAAATCTCGCCATCGTTCCAGGCATAGGCGGGCGCTCGGATGCCGGCGCTGCCGAAGACCACGATCGATGCTTCGCGTTCGTGCTCGGCCGCGGCGGGTTCGCCCACGTTCGAGAACACGGGCAGCACGCGGTGCGGGGCCTCGGGCGCCTGTTCGCGCAGCCAATTCCCCGCGAGCTCGCGGTTGGTGAGCCAGAAGTCGGCCTGGCCGGCCAGTTCGCTGGCGATGCGTCGCTGCATGCCGCTCAGCCAGAAAGCCGAACGCCAGGGCGGTCCGGAGGCATAGAGCTCGTGAAAGACCACGCCGAACACGCGGAAGCGCTCGCGCAGGCTCGTCAGCTCCTTGAGCAGCCAGGAAGGAACGCCCCGCTTGTGATAGCCGTAGCCGCTGAAATGCAGCAGCAGCACGTCGCCCGACCAATCCTGGGTGTCGGTCTGGGCGGAGAGCTCACGCACGGGGGCCTGCAGCGCGCCGCCGACGATGGCGGCGTAGTCGCGCACCCCGCCGGTGCCGGGCGGAATCAGGGAGAGCGAGGTGGCGGCTTGCATGGGCGGGGCAGAAGTGTGTGTCAGGCGGCCACGCGCTCGCCGTGGGCCAGGAAGTCCCGGTAGGCGCGTTCGATGCCTTCGCGCAGACCGACCCGAGGAGCCCAGCCCAGCGCGCGGATGCGCGAGATGTCCAGCAGCTTGCGCGGCGCGCCGTCGGGCTTGCTCGCATCGCACCGGATCTCGCCACCGTAGCCGACCACGTCGCCGACCAGCCGCGCCAGTTCGGCGATCGACAGATCTTCTCCGCTGCCGACGTTGATGTGGCTGTTCATCGGCTCGGTGCAGGCGGCGTAGCGGTCTTGCGGCAGGTCCATCACGTGCACGCAGGCCGCCGCCATGTCGTCGACATAGAGGAACTCGCGCTTGGGGGTGCCGGTGCCCCAGATCACGACCGATGGCGCAGCGGTTTCCCGTGCCTCGTGGAAGCGGCGGATCAGCGCCGGCAGCACATGGCTGTTGTCCGGGTGGTAGTTGTCGCCGGGCCCGTAGAGGTTGGTCGGCATCACGCTGCGGTAGTCGGTCCCGTACTGGCGGTTGTAGCTCTCGCAGAGCTTGATGCCCGCGATCTTGGCGATGGCGTAGGGCTCGTTGGTCGGCTCGAGCTTGCCGGTGAGCAGGGCGTCCTCGGCCATCGGCTGGGCGGCCAGCCGCGGATAGATGCAGCTCGAGCCGAGGAAGAGCAGCCGCGTCACGCCGCTGCGCCAGGCCTCGTGAACCACGTTGGCCTCGAGCATCAGGTTGGCGTAGAGAAACTCGGCGGGATAGGTGGCGTTGGCGTGGATGCCGCCCACCTTGGCCGCGGCGAGGTACACCGCGTCGGGCTTTTCCGCGGCGAAGAAATCGCGCACGGCGGCTTGGTCGGTCAGGTCGAGTTGGGCATGCGTGCGCGTGATGATGCGCTCGTGGCCGAGGGTTTCGAGTGCGCGCACGATGGCGCTCCCGACCATGCCTCGGTGGCCGGCCACATAGATGCCTTTGCGAAGCGCGTTCATAGGGTCCTGAGATGGGATGGAGGCGATGAGGTCACCGCGACGGGAAGAAATTCGAACGCCGACTCAGCGTGCCCAGCAAATCTGCTGGACTTTGACCGGCATCGGCAACACGGCCTGATTCCGCAGGCACAAGCGCCGAATCATCCCTTGTTTTTCTTCCAACCGAAAGCCGACCTTGAAACCGCGCGTCCGAGTCCGGGGTGCACGTCTCCGCTCAGCGCGAACCTTCGCCCGAGATCACGGCGGTCGCAGTCTTGGCGAGGATCTTGAGGTCCAGCCACAGCGACCAGTTGTTGACGTACTGCGCATCGAGTTCGACGCGCTGGGCATACGACAACCGGTTGCGGCCGCTCACCTGCCAGAGGCCGGTGATGCCGGGGCGCATCGCGCAATAGTGGTTCCAGTGCTTGCCGTAGAGGCTGCGCTGGCGCTCCATGCAGGGGCGGGGGCCGATCAGGCTCATGTCGCCCTTCAGCACGTTCCAGAACTGCGGCAGTTCGTCCAGGCTCAGTTTGCGGATCAGACGGCCCAGCGGGGTGATGCGCGGGTCCACTTCGAGCTTCTGGAAAGTTTCCCACTGGGTGCGGGCCACGTCGTTCTTGCTCAGGTACTCATCGAGGATGTTCTCTGAGTTGCGCACCATCGAGCGAAACTTGTAGAACTTGAAGCGCTGGCCGCCTTCGCCCAGGCGGGTCTGCCAGAAGTGCACCGGCCGGCCCATGCTGATGGCGACTGCGAGCGCCACGCACAGATAGATCGGGCCGAAAAAGGTGAAGAAGGTCAGCGCCGCGAGGATGTCCACGCTTCGCTTGATGCCACGTTGCAGCACCGTCAGCCCCTTCGGTTGTGTGGCGATGGGCGTGGGTGCAGGCTCCCCGCGGCCGGAGGGGCGGTGCCTGAGCAAATGGCCTTGCGCAGTCGAATCGGTACGAAACATGTGAATCCCCTTGGGGTTTCTGCCTACGGCGCGGCAGTGTAACGCTTTAATACTACAGGAAAGAATTTGAACACGTTTGTTCTACTTTGTCCTGTAGTTCTACGGTACTCATTTTCTATTGAGGCCGCGGACCGGCACTATTTCACGTCCGACTGCATGTTGTGCGATGCAACATTCTAAGTACGTTTGTAGAACTTTTGTACGTAGATAAATCACGGGTAGTGAGTACCTTGTTGCTACTTGTTTCCTGAAGGCGAGGCCGAGCCCCGGAAGTGCTCTCCGGCGGCCAAACAGCAAAAAAAAACGCCGGCCGCCGGAAAAGGCGGCCGACGTCGTGGTCGGCATGAGGCACCCGCTTATCGCAGGCGCGCTCCGGGCGATGCTCAGCGGGCGGTGTCGCCCTCGTGTGAAGTGCGTTCGAAAGGCAGCACCGTCGCGGCCAGATCGCGGCGCGTCTCGACCAGCACCAGCGGGCCTTCGTTCGCCACCTGCACGGGCGGGCGCTCGCGTGGCACGTGGATCGGCTTGACCTCCGCGGCGATGGCGGCGCGAACCTGTTCGACACGGTCGGCGTCCGAGTTCACCCAGTGCAGTCCCGAGCCTTCGGCGACCTGGGCCAATTGAGCCAGGGGCAGTTCGAAGGACTGGACCTTCGGCAGGGCGTTCCGGCCGTTGTCCGCCACAGCCGGCGCTGGCGCCGGTGCCGCCACCGGGCGAGGGGCACGTTCGGCACGTTCGACAGGGCGGGCCGGGGCGGCTTCGGCCGTCACGGCCTGGACTTCCGGCGCGGGTGCTGCGACGGGTGCAAGCGCCGCCACCTCGGCGATCGCTGCCACCGGTTCGGCCGGTGCGGCCGGCTCGGCCACGGCGACCGGTGCCGCTTCTGCGAAGGCCTCGGCGTCCGCTCGCACTGCGGTCTCTTCGCCTTCACGCGGGGCGCGTTCACGGCGGTCACGGCCGTAGCGGTCACGCGAGCGACCGCGGCGTTCGTCGCCATCGCGACGGGGTGCCTGCTCGGTCGATACGCCGTTGTCGGTCGCGCCTTCCAGAGCGTCGGTGCCCGCTTCGGTGGTGTCGATCGAGCTCGGCTCGGTCGCACGGGGCGCGCCGTCCGGACGGCGTTCGCCACGGGGTTCGCGGCGGCCTTCACCGGAGCGTTCGCCACGGGGCTCCCGCTCCTCGCGCGGCGCACGCTCTTCACGCGGTGCACGCTCTTCACGCGGCTCGCGGTCTTCGCGCGGTGCCCGCTCTTCACGGGGTGCGCGGTCTTCGCGGGGCGCACGCTCTTCGCGCGGTGCGCGCTCTTCGCGAGGCGCACGTTCGCTGCGTTCGGTCGTGCCGTCGGCTGCGGGGGTGTCGCCGTTCAGGAAGCGGGCTGGGGCGTCGCCGTTGCGCTCACCACGCTCGCTGCGTTCACCACGTTCACCGCGCTCACGACGAGCGCGCGGTGCGCGTTCGATCGGGGCCCCGTTTTCATCGAGGGCCGCAGGGTTCTGCGCGCTGTCCTGCACGGTTTCCGTACCTTCCAGGGACACCGGACGCTCGGTGTCGCGGCGCTCGCCGCGACCGCCGTTGCGCGGACCACGGCCTTCACGGCCGCCTTCGCGTGGTTCACGCGGTTCACGTGGCTCGCGTGCTTCACGCACGGGTGCGTCGGCACGGAGTTCGGTCCGGGCTTCACGCGGTTGGCGTTCGCCGGCGCGTTCGCCCGAACGTTCGCCACCGCGGCCACCGCGGCGTTCGCCGTCGCGACCGTTGCGGCCTTCGCCATCACGGCCGCCACGGCCTTCACCGCGGCCGCCGCGGCGTTGTTCGCCGTCGCGTGCCGAGCGGGCTTCACCGTCGCGTCCGCCACGGCCATCGCGGCGTGGCTTCGGTGCTTCCACCGGGATGGCGCTGGCAGGGGTGCTGGACGACGCCGGTGCGGGCTTCGCCGCCGGCGTGCCGCCGCCGAACAGGTTCTTGATGAACGCGAAGAAACCACGTTCGGCCGGCGCGGCCACGGGGGCTGCAGGCGGGGGCGCCACGGGAGGCTGCACCGCGACAGGCGGGCGGACCGGTTCGGGCTTGGGCACGGCGACCGGTGCCGGCGCGTCGGGCAGCACGCCCTTGATGACCGGCGTCTGCTTGTTGGTGGGTTCCTGCGACCGGCGCGTGACCGAGGTCGGGTCTTCGACTTCCTCGGCCATCGTGTAGCTGGCCTGGATGTGGTCGAGGCGCGGGTCGTCGTGCTTGAGACGCTCGAGCTTGTAGTGCGGCGTCTCGAAGGTCTTGTTAGGCACCATCAGCACGGTCACGCGCTGCTTGAGCTCGATCTTGGCGATCTCGGGGCGCTTCTCGTTCAGCAGGAACGACGCCACTTCGACCGGCACCTGGACATGCACGGCGGCCGTGTTGTCCTTCAGGCACTCTTCCTGAATGATGCGCAGGATCTGCAGCGCGCTCGATTCGGTGTCGCGGATGTGGCCCGAGCCGCCGCAACGCGGGCAGGGGATCGACGAGCCTTCGCTGAGCGCCGGCTTCAGGCGCTGGCGGCTCATTTCCATCAGGCCGAACTTGCTGATCGAGCCGAACTGCACGCGGGCGCGGTCTTGGCGCAGCGCGTCGCGCAGGCGGCTTTCGACTTCGCGGCGGTTCTTCGACTCGTCCATGTCGATGAAGTCGATGACGATCAGGCCGCCCAGATCGCGCAGGCGCATCTGGCGGGCCACTTCGTCGGCGGCTTCGAGGTTGGTGCGGGTGGCGGTCTCTTCGATGTCGCCGCCCTTGATGGCGCGGGCCGAGTTGACGTCGATGGACACCAGCGCTTCGGTGTGGTCGATCACGATCGCGCCGCCCGAGGGCAACTGCACGGTGCGGGCGTAGGCCGACTCGATCTGGTGCTCGATCTGGAAGCGGCTGAACAGCGCCGCGTCGTCGCGGTAGCGCTTCACGCGGGCCGCATGCTCCGGCATCACGTGGGCCATGAACTGCTGGGCCTGCTCGTAGATGTCGTCGGTGTCGATCAGGATGTCGCCGATGTCGTGATTGAAATAGTCACGGATGGCGCGGATGACCAGGCTCGATTCCTGGTAGATCAGGAAGGCGCCCCGGGCGCCCTTGGCCGCGCCGTCGATGGCGGTCCAGAGCTTGAGCAGGTAGTTCAGGTCCCACTGGAGTTCGGGCGCCGAGCGGCCGATGCCGGCGGTGCGCGCGATGATGCTCATGCCCTTCGGGTACTCGAGCTGGTCCATCGCCTCCTTGAGTTCGGCACGGTCGTCGCCCTCGATGCGACGCGAAACGCCGCCGCCGCGCGGGTTGTTCGGCATCAGCACGACGTAGCGGCCGGCCAGCGAGACGAAGGTGGTCAGGGCCGCGCCCTTGTTGCCGCGCTCTTCCTTCTCGACCTGCACGACCAGTTCCTGGCCTTCGCGGATCGCGTCCTGGATGCGGGCCTGGCTGGCCGACACGCCTTCGGCGAAGTACTGCTTGGAGATTTCCTTGAAGGGCAGGAAGCCGTGGCGGTCCTCGCCGTAGTCGACGAAACAGGCTTCGAGCGAGGGCTCGACGCGGGTCACGACGGCCTTGTAGATGTTGCCCTTGCGCTGTTCGCGCCCTTCGATTTCGATTTCGTAGTCGAGGAGCTTCTGCCCGTCGACGATGGCCAGGCGGCGCTCTTCCGGCTGCGTGGCGTTGATCAACATCCGCTTCATGATGCGTTGTCCTTCATAGATATATGCGTTCGAACTGGCCCCTGACGGGCCAACGATGCACGGACGACGCTTCTCGAAACGAGGGGGAATTGCCGCTAACACTCCGGCTGCCTGGCCGCCGCGCGAACGCGGCCGGCCGTTGTCGAGCGTCAGCTCAACGGCAGCAGGCGAGGGGGCGCATGGATGGGGGCGAGCCCGGGACGGTGTCGAGTCGCCATGGATGTCATGGCGGATTGCGCAGGGGTGGCGCGCGCTGCGGATAATTCCATGCCGGAGGCCGCTGGCATCAGCGGGCGCAGGCAAATTTGAATCAGCAGCATCAACACAAGTGGGCTCGCTTCGATCCGCCGGCAGCTTGGAGCCTGCCGGCTGGTATTCCGTATCGGTGTTTCGTGGGCGTCGGCTTGGCTGGGGCGTCTTGTCTGCCACTTTGCGCTTCAGCGCGGGGTTTGCAGACTCGGCGCCCAAACGGCATCGACCTCACAGCGCTTTCGGTGGTGCTCTAAACTTCTGCTTAATCAAGCACTTACAAGACCGCGCTGGTGAAAAACATTATAGGTGCGAAGCCGGGCCCCGAAGCGGCCGAAGTCCGTTTTCTGACGGTCGATGAAGAATCGGCCGGGCAGCGACTCGACAATTTCCTGTTCCGCCATCTCAAGGGCGTTCCCAAGACGCATGTCTACCGGATCATCCGGTCGGGCGAGGTGCGCATCAACAAGGGCCGGGCCCAGGCCGAGACACGGATCGAGGTGGGCGACCTGCTGCGCCTGCCGCCCGTGCGGATCTCGCCGCGCGCGGAGGAGGGCGCGACACCGCCCGCGCCGGCGCGCGAGTTCCCGGTGCTGCTGGAAGACGATGCCGTGCTCGCCATCGACAAGCCCGCGGGCGTCGCGGTGCACGGCGGCAGCGGCGTGAGCTTCGGCGTGATCGAACAGTTGCGCACCGCGCGGCCGGGCGCCAGATTCCTCGAACTGGTGCACCGGCTCGACCGCGAGACCTCCGGCATCCTGCTGGTGGCCAAGAAGCGCAGCGCGCTGCTGGCGCTGCAGGACCAATTCCGCGAGCGTGAAACCGGCAAGACCTATCTGGCGCTGGTCGAGGGCCGCTGGGCCGCCAACCGCAAGGTGCTGGATGCGCCCCTGGCCAAATACCTGCTGCCGGACGGCGAGCGCCGCGTGCGCGTGGTCGCCAAGGACCATCCCGACGCGATGCACGCCGTCACGCTGGTGCGCGTGCTGGCGAGTTTTGCCCTGCCCGGCGATGCCGCGCCGGCCTCGCTGCTGGCCGTGACCATCAAGACCGGCCGCACGCACCAGATCCGGGTCCACCTGGCCTCGGTCGGCCATGCCATCGCCGGCGACGACAAGTACGGCGACTTCGAACGCAACCGCCAATTGCAGAAACGCGGCCTCAAGCGCATGTTCCTGCATGCCTGGCGGCTGCAGTTCAATCACCCGGCGGGCGGGCAGCGCGTCGCGCTGCAGGCCGATCTGCCGCCGGAACTTCTGGCCTTCCTGCCACCCGAAGCCCTGGCTTCGCTCGCCACCCCTCTTTTGCCTGCTTCCCCATGACCGATGCTGTTTCCGCCCGCCGTTTCGACCTGGTCGTCTTCGACTGGGACGGCACCCTCTACGACTCCACCCGCCTGATCGCACGCTGCATCCAGGAGGCGGTCGTCGATGTCGGCGGCGCCCGGCCCAACGAACGCGACGCCGCCTGGGTGATCGGCCTGGGCCTGGCCGAGGCGCTGGCCCGCGCCGCACCCGACGTGCCGCGCGAGAAATACGCCGAACTCGGCGCCCGCTACCGCTACCACTACCTGCAGCACCAGGACGACGTGATGCTGTTCGACGGCGTGCTGCCCATGCTCGATGCGCTCAAGGCCCGCGGCCACCTGATGGCCATCGCCACCGGCAAGTCGCGCCGCGGCCTCAACGAGGCGCTGGCGGCCCGCGACATGCGCGGCCGCTTCGACGGCTCGCGCACCGCCGACGAGACGCACGGCAAGCCCCATCCGCGCATGCTGCTCGAGCTGATGGAAGAACTCGACGTGCCGGCCGAGCGCACGCTGATGATCGGCGACACCACCCACGACCTGCAACTGGCCGTCAACGCCGGCTGCGCGAGCGTGGGGGTGGGCTACGGGGCGCACGAAGTGGCCGGCTTCGAGGCGCTGTCGCCGCTGCACGTCGCGCATTCGGTGGCCGACCTGGCCGCCTGGCTGCGGGACAATGCCTGATCGGAAACGTCCACGCGTCGATTGATTGACGAGCAGCCATGAGCGAGATCATTCCCCTGTGCAATTCCGCCGACCTGGTCGAGGGTGGGCGGGCCGTGTCCTTCGATGTCGTGCACCAGGGCGAGAGCCTGCGCGCCTTCGCCATCCGCTTCGAGGGCTTGCCCCATGCCTACCTGAACCGCTGCACGCACGTGGCGATGGAGATGGACTACCAGGCCGACCGCTTCTTCGACGACAGCGGGCAATGGCTGCTGTGTGCCACGCACGGCGCGGCCTACCAGCCCGACACCGGCGACTGCGCCGGCGGGCCCTGCCGGGGCGGGCTGGTCAAGATTGCCCTGAGCGAGCGCGACGGCGTGGTGCACTGGCATACTGACTGGAACCTGCTGCCGCTCGTTTTCTAGGATGCTTTCCCTTCCTTTCCCCTCGCAGCTGTCGTTCGTTCGCGGGCTGCGCACACCGCCATGACCGATCCCACCCGCACGGAACCCCAGGGTTTCGAGCCCTTCGAGCGGCCCGCGCCGCTTTCCTCCGCGCAACCTGCCCCCACCATGTCCAAGACCGACCCTACTTCGCAACCCGGCTGGGAACGGGCCACGCTCGAGAAGCTCGCCTTCTCGGCCTTGCGCGAGCAACGCGCCACGCGCCGCTGGAAGACTTTCGTGCGCCTGGGCTGGCTGGCCTTCTTCATCTTCCTGGCGTGGTTCGCGGTGTCGCGCACCGCGACCAGCACCGCTGCGACCACGGCGCACACGGCCGTGGTGGAGATCAAGGGCGAAATCGCCAACGGCTCCGACGCCAGCGCCGAATTCGTCGTCGCGGCCTTGAAGACGGCCTTCGAGGACGCCGGCGCCAAGGGCGTGGTGCTGCTGATCAATTCGCCGGGCGGCAGCCCGGTGCAGGCCGGCATCATCAACGATGAGGTCAAGCGCCTCAAGGCCAAGCACAACAAGCCGGTCTATGCCGTGGTCGAGGAGACCTGTGCCTCGGCCGCCTACTACATCGCGGCCGCCGCCGACCAGATCTACGTGGACAAGGCCAGCATCGTGGGCAGCATCGGCGTGCTGATGGACGGCTTCGGTTTCACCGGCACCATGGAGAAGCTCGGCGTCGAGCGCCGTCTGCTGACCGCGGGCGAAAACAAGGGTTTCCTCGATCCGTTCAGCCCGATGAGCGAGCCGCAGCGCGCCCATGCGCAGCAGATGCTCGACCAGATCCACACGCAGTTCATCAATGTGGTCAAGGCCGGTCGCGGCGACCGCCTCAAGCTCGACACGCCGGGCCTGTTCAGCGGCCTGTTCTGGAGTGGCCAGCAGGCGGTGGACCTGGGGCTGGCCGACCACCTGGGCAACGTCGACTACGTGGCCCGCGAGGTGATCAAGGCCGAAGACGTCATCGATTACACGCGCCGTGACAACGTGGCGGAAAAGCTGGCCAAGAAGTTCGGCGCTGCGATGGGCAATGCCTCGGTGAGCGCGCTGCGCAGCGCGCCGGCGCTGCGCTGAGCCTGCGCTTCAGCGCGGCCCGGCGTAACGGGCCGAGGCGGCCAATGCGATCGCGAAGCCCACCACCGTGTAGAGCGCAACCGTCAGCGAGCTGACGCGCGCCAGCAGCCCGATCACAGGCGGCCCCGCCATGAAGCCGAGGTAGGCGGCGGCAGACACCGCCGCGATGCCACGCGAGGGCTCGACTCCGGGCACCTGGGCCGAGGCCGCGAACAGGATCGGCACCACGTTGGCAAAGCCCACGCCCACGCCGGCAAAGCCCACCAGCGCCAGCCAGGGCAGATCGGTCAGCAGCACCAAGCTCATCGAGGCCGCGGCCAGCAGGGCGCTGGCCCGCAGCAGTTGGGCCGGCGCGAAACGGGCGCGCAGTGCATCGCCGCCGAAGCGCGCGGCGGCCATGGCGGCGGAAAAGCTGGCGTAGGCCAGCGCGGCCTGTTGCTGCGGTGCGCCCAGTTCCTGGTTCAGGTAGAGCACGCTCCAGTCGTAGATCGCGCCTTCGGCGATCAGGCCCAGTGCCGCCAGCACCCCCATCACGACCAGCGCGCCGCGCGGCAGGCGAAAGCCCGTGTCTGCATCGGCCGCGACGGCGGCGGGCTTGGGCAGCATGCGGGTCGACGACGCGCCGATGGCGAGCGCCATGGCGGCGGCCACGGCCAGCAGATGCGTCTGCACGCCCAGCCCGGTGGCCAATGCCGCACCGCCGCTCACCGCGCCCACCATGCCGCCCAGGCTGAACATGCCGTGCATGCCGCTCATCAGGTGCGTGCCTTCGCGCGCTTCCAGCTGCGCGGCGTCGGTGTTGATGGCCACGTCGAACACGCTGGTCACCAGGCCGAAGGCGGCCAGCAGGCCGAGCAGCGCCAGGTAGCCGGGCATGAGAATCAGCAAGGCGATCAGCAGCGCGTAGACCGTGCCTGCGCAGCCGGCCACCTGCCGCGCGCCATGGCGGCCGATCCAGCGGCTCGCGCGCGTGATGCCGAGCAGCGCGCCGAAGCCCGCGGCCAGCATGGCGAAACCCAGTTGCGCCTCGTCGAGCCCGTAGTGGGTCTTGATCGTCGGCACGTGCACGCCCCAGGTCGCGAAGATGAAGCCGGAGCAGAAGAACTGGGTCCGGGTGGCCCAGCGGTTGCCGCGGGAGGTCGCGTCCATCTCAGCGGCCGATGGCGAACACGGCCGGCAGGCGGTCCTCTGCGGCGATCGGCCTGGCGCGCCAGCCTTTGACGGTTTCGCTGCGTACGCTGGCGTTGGCCAGCGTGAGGCCGCGCGCCACGGCCAGGCGCGTGTGGTGCTGCAGCGTCTGCGTGAGGGACTGCAGCAGGGCCGCGTTGCGGTAGGGCGTTTCGATGAAGAGCTGAGTCTGGCCGGTCTTCAGGGCCAGTGCCTCGAGTTCGCGGATGCGTTGCACGCGGCCTTCGGCGTCCTGCGGCAGGTAGCCGACGAAGGCGAAGTTCTGTCCGTTGAGGCCGCTGGCGGCGAGCGCGAGCAGCAAGGACACCGGGCCGATCAGCGGCACCACCTCGAGGCCGAGGTCGTGCGCGGCGCGCGCCACCGACGAGCCCGGGTCGGCGACCGCCGGCATGCCGGCCTCGCTCATCAGGCCGATGTCGTGGCCTTCCAGCGCCGCCGCCAGCAGGGGGCGGGCGTCGAATTGGCCGGCATGGTCGCCCTTCTTGTGCACTTCGCGCGGCAACTCCTGGATCTGCTGGGCCTGCATCGGTTGTGCCAGCGGCACGACGGCGTCGATGCGCTTGAGATAGGCGCGCGCCGTCTTGGCGTTTTCGCAGACCCAGTGGGTGATCCGTGCCGCGGTCTGCAGCGTGCCCAGCGGCAGGGCGTCCTGCAGCGGGGCCTGCGTGTCGCAGCCGAAATCGAGCGGAGCAGGAATCAGGTACAGCTTGCCGCGGCTGTCCGCCGGCGCCTGATCGGTGCTCACAGCAGGTCGACGCCGGCGGCGCGCAGCATGCGGCAGGTGCGGATCAGCGGCAGGCCGACCAGTGCGGTCGGGTCGTCGCTGTCGATCGCGTCGAGCAGGGCGATGCCCAGTCCTTCGCTCTTGGCGCTGCCGGCGCAGTCGTAGGGCTGCTCGGCCCGCAGGTAGCTTTCGATCGCGGCATCGGTCAGGTCGCGGAACACCACGCGCACCGGAGCCACGTCGTGCGCGACGAAGCCGCTTTCGACGCACACCACGGCCACGGCGGTCTGGAACACCATCGTCTGCCCGCGCATGCGCTGGAGCTGCGCTGTGGCGCGCGCGTGGTCGCCGGGCTTGCCCAAGGGCTCGCCGTGGAGGTCCGCCACCTGGTCGGAGCCGATCACGACGGCGTTCGGAAAGCGGACTGCCACGGCCTGGGCCTTGGCCAGTGCCAGGCGTTGCGCCAGGGCCAGCGAGTTTTCACCCGGCAGCGGTGTTTCGTCCACTTCGGGCGATTCGACGCTGAAGGGCAGGCGCAGGCGGGTGAGCAGCTCGCGGCGGTAGCGCGAGGTCGAGGCGAGGATCAGCGGGCGTTGCATGGGGCGTGATTGTGCGCGACCGGTTTAGACTGACCGGGATGAACAGAGAATTTGTGCCTTCCCGCCTCGATGTGACCGGCTTCGCCGAGGCCGCCGCCATCCTGAATGGCAGCGACCCGGTCGTGGGCTACGCCCGCTTGAGTGCCGAACTCGCCGAATCCGCCCCCGATGCACAGGTGGTCTGGACGGCGCAGGGCGAAAACCGCACCGGCGGCGATGGCGCACCCGTCGCCTGGCTGCACCTGCACGCCGAAGCCACCTTGCCCTTCGTCTGCCAGCGCTGCCTGGCGCCGGTGACCCTGGATCTGGAGGTCGATCGCTGGTTCCGCTTTGCCGCCGACGAAGAGGCCGCAGCGATCGAGGACGAAGAGTCGGACGAGGACGTCCTCGTGGCTGCGCGGGACTTCGATCTCAAGGGCCTGATCGAAGACGAGCTGCTCATGGAGATTCCCGTCACGCCCCGCCATGAGGTGTGTCCCGTGCCGGTCCAGCTGTCCGCTGCCGATGCCGATTTCGAAGAGGCCAACGAGGCGCGTCCCAACCCGTTCGCGGTGCTGGGCGAGCTCAAGAAAGCCGAGGACAAATAGCGTCCTGTTGCGGGTGGTCTGGCGCAGCCAGATCGACCGCGCTATAATCGAGGGCTTCGCGCGCGCCGCCGTCGGCCTTTTTGCAGAGTTTCCCCGGGAGATTTACCGGGAAGATGTGCAGAAGATGCCAGGCCGATGCCGCCCCGCTTGCCCGCTCACCTAACCGAATTCCAGGAGCCATCATGGCCGTTCAGCAAAACAAGAAGTCGCCTTCCAAGCGCGGCATGCATCGTTCGCACAACGCACTCGTCGTGCCCGGTATCGCCGTCGAGCCGACCACCGGTGAAATTCACCTGCGCCACCACATCAGCCCGAACGGCTTCTACCGTGGCCGCAAGGTTCTGAAGACCAAGTCGGACTCCTGATCTCCGAACCCAAGGCCGAGGCCCGAAGCTACTGTCGTTGTAGCGTCGGGCCTTTGTTTTGATGGTCATCTCTCCTATCACTGCTCCAGCGCCTTCCGCGATCACGCTTGCCGTGGATTGCATGGGTGGCGATCACGGCCCCCGCGTCACGTTGGTGGCGTGCCGCGCATTTCTGGAGCGACACCCTGAAGCACATCTGCTCCTGGTTGGCTTGCCGGCCGCGTTGAGTGGGTTTTCGCACGCCCGGGCCAAGGTGATCGCCGCGACCGAAGTGGTCGCGATGGACGACCCCATCGAGATCGCCTTGCGCAAGAAGAAGGATTCTTCGATGCGCGTGGCGATCCAGCAAGTCAAGGATGGCTCGGCCCAGGCAGCGGTTTCTGCCGGCAACACGGGTGCATTGATGGCGATCGCGCGCTATCTGCTTAAAACCCTGGATGGCATCGACCGACCCGCGATTGCGCCGCAACTGCCCAATCGGACGGGTGGCGCCACGACCGTGCTCGATCTGGGCGCCAACGTCGATTGCAGCGCGGAAGACCTGCTGCAGTTCGCCGTTCTGGGTTCCGCGCTGGTTTCGGCGCTCACCGGCAACGAGACGCCTACCGTGGGTCTGCTCAACGTCGGCGAAGAAGCCATCAAAGGCAGCGAAACGATCAAGAAAGCCAGCGTTCTGCTGCGAGCTGCCTCGAAGTCCAAGGATTTGAACTTCTACGGCAACGTGGAAGGCAATGACATATTCAAAGGCACCACCGACATCGTGGTGTGTGACGGTTTTGTCGGGAACGTGACACTGAAGGCATCCGAAGGCGTGGCCTCGATGATCGTGGACTTCCTGCGCATCGAATACTCCAACGGGTTTTTCAGCAAATTTGCGGCGATCGTTTCCTATCCGGTTCTAAAAGCGCTCAAAAAACGCCTGGATCACCGTCGTTACAACGGTGCGGCATTGTTGGGCCTGCGTGGCCTGGTGTTCAAGAGCCACGGCTCGGCAGATGACGAGGCCTTCGGCTACGCGCTCGATCGCGCTTATGATGCCGCTCGCAACAACCTGCTCGAGCGTGTGCGGGCTCGTATCGCCCGTGCCGCGCCGCTGCTTGCGCGGCCGGACTCGGCGGTGCCAGCCGACGCGCCCACGCTCCACGTCTGATGACCCTCTTCTCCCGTATCACCGGCACCGGCAGCTACCTGCCCCCGCGCCGAGTCACCAACGACGACCTGGCCCGTGAACTGGCCGAACGCGGCGTCGAAACCTCCGACCAGTGGATCGTCGAGCGCACCGGCATCCGGGCCCGGCACTTCGCCGCGCCGGACGTGACCAGCAGCGACCTCGGCCTCGAGGCCTCGAAGCGAGCGCTGGAGGCGGCGGGCCGCCAGGCCAGCGAAGTCGACCTGATCGTGGTGGCCACCTCGACCCCCGACATGGTGTTTCCGTCGTCGGCGGCCATCCTCCAGCACAAGCTCGGCATCGCCGGTTGCCCGGCCTTCGATGTGCAGGCCGTGTGCAGCGGCTTCGTCTATGCGCTGACCGTGGCGGACGCCCTGATCAAGACCGGCAGCGCCCGCTGCGCGCTGGTCGTCGGTGCCGAAGTGTTCTCCCGCATCCTCGATTTCAACGACCGCGCCACCTGCGTGCTGTTCGGCGACGGCGCAGGTGCTGTGGTCCTCGAAGCCAGCGATGAGCCGGGCATTCTGGCCAGCGACCTGCATGCCGACGGCAAGCACGTCGGCATCCTTTGTGTGCCGGGCCATGTGTCGGGCGGCAACGTGCTGGGCACGCCGCTGCTACACATGGATGGCCAGGCCGTCTTCAAGCTGGCGGTGCGCGTGCTCGAGGAAGCTGCCCGCACCACGCTGGCCAAGGCGGGCAAGACCGAAGCCGACATCGACTGGCTGATCCCCCATCAGGCCAACATCCGGATCATGGAAGGCACGGCGAAGAAGCTCAAGCTGCCGCTGGAGAAACTGGTGGTGACGGTGCACGAGCACGGCAACACGTCGGCGGCCTCGATTCCGCTCGCGCTCGACGAATCGGTGCGCAGCGGCAAGGTCAAGAAGGGCGACACCGTCATGCTCGAAGGCGTGGGCGGCGGCTTCACCTGGGGCGCGGTACTCCTGACCCTGTAGTAGCCAGATGTGGCAGGGCCCATGACGGCCCGGCATCGACACCCCAAGAGACAACCATGACATCCTTTGCTTTCGTTTTTCCCGGCCAGGGCTCGCAAGCCGTCGGCATGCTCGACGCCTGGGGCGATCACCCGGCCGTCACCGAGACCCTGCGCGAGGCGTCCGACGCCCTTGGCGAGGATGTCGCGGCCCTGATCCACGACGGCCCCAAGGAAGCGCTGGCGCTGACCACCAACACCCAGCCCGTGATGCTGGTGGCCGGTGTGGCCGCCTGGCGCGCCTGGCTGGCCGAAGGCGGCGCGAAGCCGTCGGTGGTGGCGGGTCATTCGCTGGGCGAGTATTCGGCGCTCGTGGCTTCGGGCGTGCTCACGCTGGCCCAGGCGGCGCCGCTGGTGCGTTTTCGCGCCCAGGCGATGCAACAGGCCGTGCCCGTGGGCGTCGGCGCGATGGCCGCGGTGCTGGGCATGGCGGCCGAGCAGGTGATCGCCGGCTGCGCCGAAGTCACCGCCAGCTTCGGTGCCGGCAGTGCCGAAGTCGTCGAGGCCGTGAATTTCAACGATCCGATGCAGACCGTGATCGCCGGCAGCAAGGCTGCCGTGGACAAGGCCTGCGAAGTGCTCAAGGCCCAGGGTGCCAAGCGCGCGCTGCCGCTGCCGGTGTCGGCACCGTTCCATTCGAGCCTGATGCGGCCGGCGGCCGAGGCGCTGCGTGAGAAGCTGGCATCGGTCGAGCTGGGCGCGCCGCAGATTCCCGTGCTGAACAACATCGACGTGGCCGTCGAGACCGACGCCGATCGCATCCGCGACGCGCTGGTGCGCCAGGCCGCGGGACCCGTGCGCTGGGTCGAGAGCGTGCAGGCGCTGAAGGCGCGCGGCGTCTCGGCGCTGATCGAATGCGGTCCCGGCCGCGTGCTGGCCGGCATGGCCAAGCGCATCGTGCCCGATCTGGCCGCGGCTTCGGTCTACGATCCGACGACACTCGCCGAAACCCGGCAACTGCTGAACACCCCATGAGCATCCCCAAATTCGAAGGCCAGGTCGCCCTGGTGACCGGCGCATCGCGCGGCATCGGCGCGGCCATCGCGCTGGAACTGGCGCAGCGCGGCCTCAAGGTCATCGGCACCGGCACCACCGACGAGAGCGCCCAGAAGATCACCGCCGCGCTCGGCGCGTTCGACGGCCGCGGCCGTGCGCTCAACGTCAACGACGGCGCCGCGCTCGATGCGCTGGTCGACGAGATCGTCAAGGCCTATGGCGGCCTGCACGTGGTGGTCAACAACGCGGGCATCACCCGCGACATGCTCGCCATGCGCCTGAAGGACGACGACTGGGATGCGGTGCTCGACACCAACCTCAAGGCCGTGTTCCGCCTGTCCCGCGCCGCGATCCGTCCGATGATGAAGCAGCGCTATGGCCGCATCATCAGCATCACCAGCGTGGTGGGCGCCGCGGGCAACGCCGGTCAGGCCAACTACGCGGCGGCCAAGGCCGGCGTGGCGGGCATGACCCGTGCGCTTGCGCGTGAACTGGGCAGCCGCAACATCACGGTCAACTGCGTGGCGCCGGGCTTCATCGAGACCGACATGACCGCCAGCCTGCCCGAAGCGCAGCAGCAGGCGTTGCTGTCGCAAATTCCACTGGGCCACCTGGGCAAGCCGGCCGACATCGCACATGCGGTGGCGTACCTGGCCTCGCCACAGGCGGGCTATGTGACGGGGCAGGAGCTCCACGTCAACGGCGGCATGCACATGTAGCCGTTTGGCGCAATTCCTTACCGTACGGACCGTGAGGCAATGGCCCGGGCCCGGACGGCTAAAATCCACCGATTCTTTATAAACCCCCAGAGGGAACCAAATGAGCGATATCGAAGCACGTGTCAAGAAAATCATCGCCGAGCAGCTCGGCGTGGAAGAGTCCCAAGTCACCAACGAAAAGGCTTTCGTGGCCGATCTGGGTGCCGACTCCCTGGACACGGTGGAACTGGTGATGGCACTCGAAGACGAGTTCGGCATCGAGATTCCTGACGAAGACGCAGAGAAGATCACCACGGTGCAAAACGCCGTCGACTACGCCTCCAAGAATCAAAAGGCCTGATCGGCCGCGCGTGGAAAACCCGTTCCGGTCCGCGGCGCATCGACGCCGCGTGCATCGCGAAAGGGCTTCCGCGCTTCCCCAGAAAGGTTTGCCGGCATGACCAAACGCCGCGTCGTCGTGACCGGGCTCGGTTGCATCGCCCCTGTTGGCAACACGGTGGCCGAATCCTGGTCCAACCTGTTGGCCGGCAATTCGGGCATTGACACCATCAAGGCCTTCGATGCCAGCCCCTTCGCCTGCAAGTTCGCAGGCGAGGTCAAAGGCTTCGACATCACCCAATACATTTCCGAGAAGGAAGCGCGCCACATGGACCGCTTCATCCATCTCGGGATGGCCGCTGCCATGCAGGCGGTGCAGGACAGCGGTCTCAAGACCAACGATGCGCTCTCGCCTGAAGAGGCGACGCGCATCGGCTGCAACATCGGTTCGGGCATCGGCGGTCTGCCGCTGATCGAGAACACGCACGCCGAACTGGTGAACCGCGGCCCGCGCCGCGTCTCGCCGTTCTTCGTGCCGGCCTCGATCATCAACATGATCTCGGGCCACGTGTCGATCAAGTACGGCTTCCAGGGCCCGAACATCGCCGTGGTCACTGCCTGCACGACCGGCCTGCATGCCATCGGCCTGTCGGCGCGCATGATCGAGTACGGCGATGCCGACGTGATGATCGCGGGCGGCTCCGAGTCGACCGTGTCGCCACTGGGCATCGGCGGCTTCGCGGCAGCGCGTGCGCTGTCCACCCGCAACGAAGATCCCAAGACCGCGTCCCGTCCCTGGGACAAGGACCGCGACGGCTTCGTGCTGGGCGAAGGCGCAGGCGTGGTCGTGCTCGAGGAATACGAGCATGCCAAGGCACGTGGCGCCAAGATCTATGCGGAAGTCTCCGGCTTCGGCATGAGCGCGGACGCTTTCCACATGACGGCACCCAACGTCGACGGACCGCGTCGGTCGATGGCTTCGGCCCTGGCCAACGCCGGTGTCAACGCGGACGAAGTGCAGTACCTGAACGCGCACGGCACGTCGACGCCGATCGGTGACATCAACGAGACCAACGCGATCAAGAACACTTTCGGCGCGCATGCGAAGAAGCTGGTGGTCAATTCGACCAAGTCGATGACCGGCCACCTGCTGGGCGGCGCCGGCGGCATCGAGTCGGTCTTCACGGTGTTGGCACTGCATCACCAGAAGAGCCCGCCGACCATCAACATCTTCAACCAGGATCCGGAGTGCGATCTGGACTACTGCGCCAACGAGGCGCGGGACCTGAAGATCGACGTCGCGGTGAAGAACAACTTCGGCTTCGGCGGCACCAACGGCACGCTGGTGTTCAAGCGCGCTTGAAGCGACTCCGTCCATGCACAGCGCCCCAGCGGTGAGTTATCCGGTGGGGCGTTCGCGCGATGCGGATCGCCTGTTGTTCGGCCTGTGGGCCCTGGGCGCTGCCTGCGCAGGCGGCGCCGTGCTTCAGCTCGATGACATCCTGGGCGGCCGTGCGGCGCTGCTGGCGCTGAGCGTGCTGTTCGCGGGCGGTGCGGCGTTGTGGCTCGGTCGCAGCGCCATGCCCGGCGCGTTGCGCTTCGACGGCCGTGACTGGTCGCTGGGTGGTGTTTCGCCAACGCTGGCGGCGCGCGCCGAAGTCTGCCTGGACCTGCAATTCCTGCTGCTGCTGCGCCTGGTAGAGCTCGAACGCCCGCAGCGCTGGCTGTGGCTCGAGCGCCGTGCGCATCCTTCGCGCTGGCTGGATTTGCGCCGTGCGGTATATTCGCGCGCCCCGACGGCTGCCCTGGTGGGCACGCCGGCCGATGCAACGGTGCGCGTTGCGCCTTCTTCTTCTCTTCCATGACTGCCTCCCCCCCGCCCGTGCCACCGGACGCCGGCCTGACCGACGCGGCCGAGCCGCGTCCGGGCGAGGTCGATTTCCAGCTGGTGCAACGCACGGTGGCGGGTGACCAGAAGGCCTTCGAGCTGCTGGTCATCAAGTACCAGCGCCGCATCGAACGGCTCATCGGCCGCATGGTGCGTGACGTCGATCTGGTCGAGGACATCGCCCAGGAGACCTTCATCCGGGCCTACCGGGCCTTGCACCAGTTTCGCGGCGAAGCCCAGTTCTACACCTGGCTCTACCGGATCGCGGTGAACACCGCCAAGAAGGCGCTGGTCGACATGAAGCGCGATCCGACGATCTCGGAAAGCGCCTTGCGGCCATCTTCGTCGGACGATGATGAAACTTACCGTCCTGGAAACGAACCAATCAGCGACGAAACCCCCGAAACCGTGCTGGCCGCGCAAGAGATCGCGGCCGCAGTCGAGGCTGCGATGGAGGCCCTGCCGGCCGAGTTGCGCCAAGCCGTCACGCTGCGCGAGATCGAGGGCATGAGCTACGAAGAGATTGCTGAGTTGATGAATTGCCCGATCGGTACCGTTCGCTCCCGGATTTTCCGGGCCCGCGAAGCGATTTCCGCACGGGTCAAGCCGATGCTCGACAACCAGTCCGGCAAGCGTTGGTAAGCAGGTGAATGAAATGAAACATACCCCCGAGTCCGTGCGTGAGCAGATTTCCGCCTTGGCCGACGATCGGCTCCAGGGCGATGCCTTTGGCGAAGCCATGAACCTTCTCGCCACCGAGGGCGAGTTGCAGACCCATCGGCAGACTTGGCAGACCTATCACCTGATCGGCGACGTGCTGAGGGCAGGGCGCCCTTCGCCCTGCACCGACAGCAGCGCGTTCCTCGCGCGCTTCCAGCAGCGGCTGGCCGACGAAGCGCCCGTGCAGCGCATGGCCGTGGTTGCCGCCCCGGTGGTGGTGCCGCTGCCCGTCGCGGCGCGTTTGCCGGTCGAGGCCGCCAACGAGCCGATCTTCCGGTGGAAGCTGGTGGCCGGCGCGGCGTCGCTGGTCGCGGCGGCCGCCATCGGTTGGAACTGGGTCGGCAGCGGCGTCGCTCCGGTCGGTGCGCAGATGGCGCAACAGCAACAACAACCGGCAATGCCGTCTGTGCAACTGGCCAGCTCCGATGGTTCGGTGCTGTCGGCGGCCGAGCAGGGCGGCCCGTCGGGCCCGACCCGCGTGGTGGTCGGCAGCGGCAGCGGCAACCCGCAGGTGATGCTGCGCGATCCCCGCCTGGATCAATTGCTCGAAGCCCATCGGCAGGCCGCCGGCGGGGCGCAGATGCCCTCGGGCTTCTTGCGCAATGCCACTTTCGAGAGCTCCGCGCGCTGACGCCTCCGAATGCCCGCTGATCCCTCTGACTTCCGTCGATCCATGCCCATGACTGCCCGCCGCGCCATGCTGGTGCTTTCTGCGCTCTGCCTGGCACCCCTGGCCATCGCGCAGGTGCGCGGGCACGCCGCAGCGGCTGCCAAGGGCCCCGCACTGCCGGCGGCTGGCGAGGTGTCGTCCCTGGGCACGGTCGACTGGCTGCGTCGCATGCATGCGGCATCGCGCCAGCGCACTTACGTCGGCACTTTCGTGGTGTCGTCCGCCAGCGGCAATCTCTCGAGTTCGCGGATCTGGCATGTGGCCGAGGGCGAGCAACTCCTGGAGCGCATCGAAGCCCTGTCGGGCGCGCCGCGCTCGACCTTCCGCCGCAACGACCACGTCATGACCTTCCTGCCCGAGGACAAGGTCGTGCGCAGCGAGAAGCGCGAGAACCTGAATTTCTTCCCGAACCTGCCGGGCGGTGCGCCCGATGTGGCCATCGGCGAGTTCTACGACGTGCAGATGCTCGGCAAGGGCCGGGTCGCCGGTTTCGATGCCGACGTGCTGCAACTCGTGCCGCGCGATACGCTGCGTTTCGGCTACCGCGTCTGGAGCGAACGCCGCTCCGGGCTCGTCGTGGCGCTGCAGACGGTGGATGGCGATGGCCGGGTGGTCGAGCAATCGGCATTCTCCGAATTGCAGTTCGATGCGCCGGTGAAGCCGCAGGCCCTGGTCCAGATGATGGGCAACACCGCCGGCTTCCGCATCGAGAAGTCGGAGCTGGAGCGAACCACGGCCGCGGTCGAGGGCTGGGCGCTGCGTGAACCGGTGGCGGGATTCAAGCCGGTCAATTGCTACCGGCGCGCGCTCGACGGCGCGGCAAAGCCCGAACGCACCATGCAGTGGACCTTCTCCGACGGTCTGGCCTCGGTCTCGCTGTTCGTCGAGCCCTACGATGCGCAGCGGCCGTCGAAGGAGGCGCTGCTGGCGCTCGGCGCCACCTACACCCTGACCCGGCGCGTGACCGACAAGGGGGGCGACTGGTGGCTCACGATCGTCGGCGAAGTGCCGCCACGCACGCTGCAGGCCTTCGCTCAGAATCTTGTCCGCACGCGTTAGCCCGGTGCGCGCGTCGTCCTGCCGCACGCTGAACCAAACGGCCGATGCCGATTCATAGCGCGATGTTTGTTCGCTGTTCTTTCATGAAAAGAGATTCGATGATGCTGCTCAAAGCCGAGGGAAGAAAACTCCGTTCGTGCCTGCTGGCCTCGGCGCTGGTGCTGACGGCGGCCGGTGGCCTGCTGCCCCTGACCAGCGCGCAGGCGCAGGCCCGTGCGCTGCCCGACTTCACCGACCTGGTCGACCAGGTCGGCCCGGCGGTGGTCAACATCCGCACGGTCGAGAAGGTCGCGCAACGCGGCGGCGGCAACGGCGAGGCGGATGAGGAGATGCAGGAGTTCTTCCGCCGCTTCTTCGGGCAGCCCGCGCCGGGCGCGCCACGCCAGGGGCCGCGCCCGAACCGTCCTCAGGAGCCGCAGGAGGAGACCCGGCCGCGTGGCGTGGGCTCCGGCTTCATCCTGAGCGCCGACGGCTTCGTGATGACCAACGCCCATGTGGTCGAGGACGCGTCCGAAGTGCTGGTCACGCTGCCCGACAAGCGCGAGTTCAAGGCCAAGATCATCGGCGCCGACAAGCGCACCGACGTGGCTGTCGTCAAGATCGACGCCACCGGCCTGCCGGCCCTGAAGGTCGGCGACGTGTCGAAGCTGCGCGTGGGGGAGTGGGTGATGGCCATCGGCTCGCCCTTCGGCCTCGAGAACACCGTGACCGCCGGCATCGTGAGCGCCAAGCAGCGTGACACCGGCGACTACCTGCCCTTCATCCAGACCGACGTCGCGATCAACCCCGGCAATTCCGGCGGCCCGCTGATCAACATGCGTGGCGAGGTGGTCGGCATCAACAGCCAGATCTACTCGCGTTCGGGCGGCTTCATGGGCATCTCCTTCTCGATCCCGATCGACGAGGCGATCCGCGTGAGCGAGCAGTTGCGGGCGACGGGCCGCGTCTCGCGCGGCCGAATCGGCGTCAGCATCGACCAGGTGACCAAGGATGTCGCCGAGTCGATCGGCCTGGGCAAGGCGCAGGGCGCGCTGGTGCGCAGCGTCGAAGCCGGTTCGCCGGGCGAGAAGGCTGGCGTCGAGGCGGGTGACATCATCACCAAGTTCGATGGCAAGGCGATCGAGAACTCGCGCGACCTGCCACGGCTGGTCGGCAACACCAAGCCCGGCACCAAGAGCACGATCACCGTGTTCCGGCGCGGCGCCTTCCGCGACCTGAGCGTGACCATCGCCGAGATCGAGCCCGACAAGCCGGCGCGTCCTGCTGTGGAGCGTGACGAGCCGGCACCGAAGTCCTCGGCCTCCGCGGCCGCCAAGTCGCTGGGTCTTGCGGTGAGCGATCTGGCCGAGGCGCAGAAGAAGGCACTGAAGGTGCGCGGCGGCGTGAAGATCGATGCGGCCACCGAGGCCGCCGCGCGCGCCGGACTCCGGGAAGGTGACGTGATCCTGGCGGTCGGAAATGCCGAGGTGACCAGCGTCAAGGAACTCGACGCCGCCCTGGCCAAGACCGACAAGTCCAAGCCTGTGAGCGTGCTTTTCCGCCGAGGCGAGTGGGCGCAATATGCCCTGATCCGACCCGCCCGCTGATCTGTGGGCGCAGGTCAAGTGGCCCCACCCGGCAGTCGGGTTTGGGGCCTTTTTTCAGGGTCTGATCGGCTTCGAAGCGGCATTGCGAAGATTTTTTCGATGGCTTGGGAGGCTCTATAAGTTAGTAATCGCAAACATCGACGCAGGACTAACGACTTGTTTTAGTAGAATGAGCGTCGATTGAGTCGCTGTGAGGGCATAAAGGCGGTGGACACGTTCACCATGCGGTATGTCCCCTGACAGTCCACTGCTGGTCCACAGATCACCCACAAGTTGTCCCGGCAGTTGCCCACTGCGTTTGTTGATAAGCTGTTAATAACCTTCCTGTTGCTGACCTGCAACGAGCCCTCCCGACCCGGCCCCGACATGTACGCGCTCCCCTTTTTGCCTACAATGAAGTCCCAACTACTGCAGTTGCCATTGCTTGTTGGTTCAGGGCGCGTCTCTTTCGGACGCGCCCTTTTTTCTTGCCTGTCGCCTTCTGCGCACGAGGCAATTCAAGTACTTAAGCGTTCCCGTTGATGAATCACATCAGAAATTTTTCGATCATTGCGCACATCGACCACGGCAAGTCGACGCTCGCCGACCGTCTGATCCAACGCTGCGGCGGCCTCGCGGAACGCGAGATGGAAGCGCAGGTTCTCGACTCGATGGACATCGAGAAAGAGCGTGGGATAACCATCAAGGCGCAGACCGCCGCGCTGCACTACAAGGCACGCGACGGGAAGGTCTACAACCTCAATCTGATCGACACACCGGGCCACGTCGACTTTTCGTATGAAGTGAGCCGTTCGCTGTCGGCATGCGAAGGTGCGTTGCTCGTCGTCGATGCATCGCAAGGTGTGGAAGCGCAGACGGTGGCCAACTGCTACACCGCGCTCGACCTCGGCGTTGAAGTGCTGCCGGTGCTGAACAAGATCGACTTGCCGAACGCGGACCCCGACAACGCCAGGTCCGAAATCGAAGACGTGATCGGCATCGACGCCACCGAGGCGATCCTGTGTTCTGCCAAGACCGGCATCGGCATCGACGACATTCTCGAAGCCGTGGTCGCCAAGGTCCCGCCGCCACGTGGCAACCCCGATGCGGCGCTGCGCGCCATGATCATCGACAGCTGGTTCGACCCGTATGTGGGTGTCGTGATGCTGGTGCGGGTGGTGGATGGCCGGCTGGTCAAGGGTGAGCGCATCAAGATGATGGCATCGGGCGCGATGTACAACGCCGACAACCTCGGCGTGTTCACGCCGGCCACCGAAAAACGCGAGTCGCTCGAAGCGGGCGAGGTGGGTTTCATCATCGCCGGCATCAAGGAACTGCAGGCGGCGAAGGTTGGCGACACGGTGACCTTGATCAAGCTCGGCACCGGCGGCGCGGCGGCCACCGCGACCGAGGCACTGCCCGGCTTCAAGGAAATCCAGCCGCAGGTGTTTGCCGGGCTGTACCCGACCGAAGCGAGCGAATACGACTCGCTGCGCGACGCCCTTGAAAAACTCAAACTCAACGACGCTTCGCTGCACTATGAGCCCGAGGTCAGCCAGGCGCTGGGCTTCGGCTTTCGCTGCGGCTTCCTGGGCCTGCTGCACATGGAGATCGTGCAGGAGCGACTGGAGCGCGAGTTCGACCAGGACCTGATCACCACCGCGCCGAGCGTGGTCTACGAGGTCGTCAAGAACGACGGCCAGGTCATCATGGTCGAGAACCCGTCCAAGATGCCCGAAATCGGCAAGACCGCCGAGATCCGCGAACCCATCGTCACCATGCACCTCTACATGCCGCAGGAGTACGTGGGTGTGGTGATGACGCTGGCCAATCAGAAGCGCGGCGTGCAGATGAACATGGCCTACAAAGGCCGCCAGGTGGTGTTGACCTATGAGATGCCGCTGGCTGAAATCGTGCTCGATTTCTTCGACAAGCTCAAGAGTGTCAGCCGGGGTTATGCCTCGATGGACTACGAGTTCAAGGAGTACCGCGCAGCCGAGGTGGTGAAGGTCGACATTCTGCTCAACGGCGAGAAGGTCGATGCGCTGTCGATCATGTTGCACCGCAGCCAGGCCCAGTACCGCGGCCGTGCGGTGGTCGCGAAGATGCGCGAGATCATTTCGCGCCAGCAGTTCGACGTCGCGATCCAGGCCGCGATCGGGGTCACCATCATCGCGCGTGAGACAATCAAGGCGCTCCGCAAGAACGTGCTGGCCAAGTGCTACGGCGGCGACATTTCCCGCAAGAAGAAGCTGCTCGAGAAGCAGAAGGCGGGCAAGAAGCGGATGAAGCAGATCGGCTCCGTCGAGGTCCCGCAAGAGGCCTTCCTCGCGATCCTGCAAGTCGAAGACTAGAGAATGAACCACCCCCGCAGCGCCTTTGGCGCCTCCCCCTCGAGGGGGCGATGCCGACGGCCCGGCAAAGCCGGTTCCGCGGTCTCTCTGGCATTTGACAGCGTCGTTCCTGGCGCCTGCAGCACCTGAAAAACGAAGATGGCATTCCTCACCTCTCTCATCCTTGCCGCGTTCGCCGCTTACGTCGGCGCGTGGTACTTCGGTGCCGTCGAAGGCAACTTCGCGCTGCTGCTGTTCGTGGCCACGGTCGTCACCGGCCTGTACTGGCTGGCCGAGCGCTTCTACTTCCTGCCCCGGCGCCGTCGCGCGGCCGAGTTGCTCGACGCCTCGCTCGTGCAGCGGCGTGAAGAGCTGGCGCGCCAGGGCATCGAGCAGGTCGACCGCGTCGACGTCAAGGCGCGCGAGCGGCTCATCATGCAGCCCTGGTGGCTGGACTGGACCGCGGGTCTGTTCCCGGTGATCCTGGTCGTGTTCCTGCTGCGTTCCTTCCTGTTCGAGCCCTTCAAGATCCCTTCGGGCTCGATGATGCCGACGCTGCTCACCGGCGACCTGATCCTGGTGAACAAGTTCACCTACGGCCTGCGGTTGCCTGTGCTCAACACCAAGATCACCGAAGGCAAGCCCCCTGCCCGCGGCGACGTGATGGTGTTCCGCTACCCGCCCAAGCCCAGCCTCGACTACATCAAGCGTGTGGTCGGCGTGCCCGGCGACGAGGTGGCCTACCTGAACAAGCAGCTGACCATCAACGGCCAGCCTGTGAGCAAGGATGCGATCCCCGAGTTCTTCGACGAGGAGACGATGCGCTACCTCAAGCAGTACACGGAAACGCTGGGCACCACGCAGCACAAGCTGCTCAACGACGAGACCCGCCGTGCCGGCATCTCCGACGTGGAAGTGATGAGCTTTCCGGATCGTGACAATTGTCGTTACAGTGTCGAAGGCGTCGTCTGCAAGGTGCCCGCCGGCCACTATTTCATGATGGGCGACAACCGCGACAACTCGCTCGACTCGCGCTATTGGGGTTTCGTGCCCGACCAGAACATCGTCGGGCGCGCGTTCTTCGTGTGGATGAACTTCGGCAATCTCAAGCGCATCGGCGCATTCCAATAAAAGCAATCATTCGAGGGTAGAGCAATGGCAAAGAACATTGAACGGTCGGCATCCGCATCGAGGCAGCGCGGCATCTCCTTCATCGGGCTGCTGTTCGTGGCCATCGTGCTGGCCTGCGTCGGTGTGGTCGTGGCGCAGGTCATTCCCACGCTGATCGAGTACCAGGCCATCAACAAGGCGGCCGCCAAGGCGGCCGAAGGCAGCACGGTGCCCGAAGTGCGCGCCATCTTCGACCGTGCCCAGGCCATCGACGACTTCAAGTCGGTCAGCGGCAAGGACCTCGACGTGCAGAAGGTCGGCGACAAGGTCGTCGTGTCCTATGCCTACGACCGCGAAATCCATCTCTTCGGCCCCGCCTACTTGGTGCTCAAGTACAAGGGTCAGGGCCAGTCCCGCTGACCGTGGCAGAAGGCGCTCTTGTTGCGCTGCAGGCGCGCCTCCGGCATACCTTCGCCGACGCGCGGCTGCTTCAGCGCGCACTCACCCACCGCAGTTTTTCCGCCGACCACAACGAGCGGCTCGAATTCCTCGGCGACTCGGTCCTGAGCCTGGCCGTCTCGCACCTGCTCTACGAGCGGCTGTCGGACCTGCCCGAAGGCGACCTTTCGCGCGTGCGCGCCAACCTGGTCAAGCAGGACACGCTGCACCAGTTGGCCGTCAAATTAGCGATCTCGCCGCTGCTGCGGCTGGGCGAGGGCGAAGCGCGCTCGGGCGGCCCCAACCGCCCCTCGATCCTGGCCGACGCGCTCGAAGCGCTGATCGGTGCCGTCTACCTCGACGCCGGCTACGGCGCGGCGCAGGCGCTGGTACACCGGCTCTACGAAGCGGTCGAGATCACGCCGCGCATGGACGCCGCCGCCAAAGACCCCAAGACCGAATTGCAGGAATGGCTGCAGGGGCACAAAATGAAACTGCCGGCCTACCGCGTGAGCGGCACGCTCGGCGCAGCCCACAAGCAGACCTTCGATGTCGAGTGCGAGGTGCCCGAACTGGGGTTGACCGAGCGCGGCATCGGCGGTTCGCGACGCGCCGGCGAGCAGGCCGCGGCCGCGGCGATGCTGATCCGACTCAAGGCCCGCGGCACGAAAGCAACATGACCCCTACACACGATGTCCCCGACGCCGACGGCGCTCCCGAGAACCTGATCCCGCCCGTCCCCGGCATGCCACCGATGCCGGCGATGCCCGGCGCGGCCACCGCCGACGCCTTGGCCCATGGGCCGCAGCATTGCGGCCTGATCGCCATCGTCGGCAAGCCCAACGTCGGCAAGTCGACGCTGCTCAACGCGCTGGTCGGCCAGAAGATCAGCATCACCTCGCGCAAGGCACAGACCACCCGCCACCGCATCACCGGCATGCGCACCCGCGAGGCCACGCAGTTCGTGTTCGTCGACACGCCGGGCTTTCAGACCCTGCATGCCAATGCGCTCAACAAGTCGCTCAACAAGACCGTGCTGGGCGCGGTCGGCGACGTCGACCTGATCCTGTTCGTGGTCGAGGCCGGCAGCTTCACGCCGGCCGACGAGCGCGTGCTCAAGCTGCTGGGCAAGGGCATCCCGACGGTGCTGCTGGCCAACAAGCTCGACAACATCCACCGCCGCGGCGATGTCGCGCCCTGGCTGCAGACGATGCACGAGAAGCACGACTTCGCCGAGATCGTGCCGATGTCGGCCAAGAGCGCCAAGGACGTCGAGCGCCTGTTCGCCATCTGCGCCAAGTATCTGCCCGAGCAGCCCTGGTTTTACGGCGAGGACGAACTCACCGACCGCAGCGAGAAATTCCTGGCCGGCGAGATGGTGCGCGAGAAGCTGTTCCGCCTGACCGGCGACGAACTGCCCTACACCTCGACCGTGATCATCGACAAGTTCGAGGAAGAGCCGCCGCAGAAGAAGGGCCACAAGCGCCTGATGCGCATCGCGGCGACCATCGTGGTCGAGCGCGACACGCACAAGGCCATGGTCATCGGCGACAAGGGCGACCGCATCAAGCGCATCGGCACCGAGACCCGGGTCGAGCTCGAGAAGCTCATGGACGCCAAGGTGTTCATCGAACTCTGGGTCAAGGTGCGCTCCGGCTGGGCCGACGACGAAGCGCGCGTGCGCAGCTTCGGTTACGAATAAGCACAGCCCGGACCCGCATGCGGCGCGTCGGCACCGGGCGCCGCGTCCGCGGCCGGCCGGCCGCCCCGACGCCCCCCGCGCACTGACATGGCCACCCAACGCGTCTCCCACGAACCCGCCTACGTGCTGCACCGCTACGACTGGAGCGAGTCGAGCGTAATCCTTGAAGTCTTCACCCGCCACCACGGCCGCGTCGCGATCGTGGCCAAGGGTGCGAAGCGGCCCAGCTCCAACTTCAGGCCGGTGCTGCTGCCGCTGCAGCCGCTGCAGCTCAACTACGGCGGCGACGCCGAGATCCGCACGCTCAAGAGCGCCGAGTGGATGGGCGGCCTGGTGATGCCGACCGGCGAGTCGCTGCTCTCGGGCTACTACGTCAACGAACTCCTGTTGCGCCTGCTGGCCCGCGACGACGCGCACGAAGCGTTGTTCGACGCCTATGCGGGCGTGGTCGAGGTGCTGGCCAGCGACCATGGCGTGGCCCAGGCCGCGACCCAGGCGGCCGCGCTGCGCGCCTTCGAGCTGTTGTTGTTGCGTGGCGTCGGCCTGCTGCCCACGCTCGACACCGAAACCCTGACGCTCGCGCCGCTGGCCGACGATGCGCGCTACGCGCTGGTGCCCGAAGCCGGCCTGCGCGCGTCGGCGCCGGCCGATGCCGCGCTCGCGGGCGCCGACTGGCTGGCGCTGCAGGACGCCCTGGACGATCGCTCGCCTTTCTCGGCCACGCTGCGCTGCGTGGCCATGCTCAGCGCCGGCAGCAACGCGGCCCTGCGCAGCCAACTGCGCACGCTGCTGAACTACCATTGCGGCGTTACCACCCTGCGGACCCGGCAGATGATGCGGGATCTGCAAGCCCTCTGATCGCCCATGACCACGCCTTCCTCCCTCACGGCCCTTTCGGTCAACCTGAACAAGGTTGCGCTGGTGCGCAACACGCGCCACCTGGGCATTCCCAGCGTGCTGCGCGCCGCGACCCTCTGCCTGGAGGCCGGCGCGAAGGGCATCACGGTGCACCCGCGGCCCGACGAGCGCCACATCCGCGCGCACGACGTGCACGATCTCGCGGCGCTGCTGTCGCGCGACTGGCCGCAGATCGAGTTCAACATCGAAGGCAACCCCTTCCACAACCTGATGGATTTCGTGCGCGTCTGCCGGCCCCACCAGGCCACCTTCGTGCCCGACAGCGAGACGCAGTCCACCAGCGACCACGGCTGGAGCTTTCCGCAGGACGCTGAGCGCCTGCGCCCGCTGATCGCCGAAGCGAAGGCGCTGGGCGTGCGCGTGAGCCTGTTCATGGACCCGATCCCCGAGATGATGACCGCGGTCAAGGCCGTGGGCGCCGACCGCGTCGAGCTCTACACCGAGGGCTATGCGGCCTCGCGCGGCTCGGCGAGGGCCGCCGAGGTGCTCGCGCGCTACGCCGAAACCGCGCGCGCGGCCCAGGCCGCGGGGCTGGAGGTCAATGCCGGCCACGACCTGAGCCGTGACAACCTCACGGATTTCCTGCGTGCGGTGCCGGGCGTCAAGGAAGTCTCGATCGGCCATGCCTTCGTCGCCGATGCGCTCGAACTCGGCTACGCCGCGACCACGCGCGACTATCTGCGCTGCATCGACGAGGCGCAGGCCGCGAAGTGAACGCGTGATCTACGGCATCGGCACCGACATCTGCGACGTGCGCCGCGTCGCCGCCACCTTCGAGCGCCAGGGCGAGCGTTTTGCGCGCAAAGTGCTCAGCGACGCCGAATTCGCGGTCTGGCAGGCGCGCAGCGCGCGCTGGCCCAAGCGCGGCCTGAGCTACCTGGCCACGCGCTTCTCGGCCAAGGAAGCCTTCAGCAAGGCCGTCGGCATGGGCATGCGCATGCCGATGAGCTGGCGGCTCTGCGAGATCACCAACGAGCGCAGCGGCAAGCCGGTGATCGTGCTGCACGGCGTGCTCAAGGAATGGTTCGAGGCGCGCGGGCTCACGGCCCACGTGACCGTGACCGACGAAACCGACTACGCGGCCAGCTTCGTGGTGGTCGAGCAGAACCCGAAGACGGACCCGACCCCATGAGTTTCCAGACGACGACCCAGCGGCCCCTCGTGATCGACGTGGCCGGCACCGCGCTCACGCCCGCCGACCGGCGCCGGCTCGCGCACCCGCAGGTCGGCGGCGTGATCCACTTCGCGCGCAATTGGCAGGACCGGGCGCAGATGCAGGCACTCAACGCCGAGATCAAGGCGATCCGGCCCGACATCCTGGTCTGCGTCGACCACGAGGGCGGGCGCGTGCAGCGCTTCCGCACCGACGGCTTCACCCGGCTGCCCTCGATGCGCTCGCTGGGCACGCTGTGGATGGACGATGCGATGCGCGCCGTGCAGGCCGCGACCGCCGCGGGCTTCGTCCTGGCGAGCGAGCTGCGCGCGGTGGGCGTCGACTTCAGCTTCGCACCCGTGCTCGATCTCGACCATGGCGAGAGTTCGGTCATCGGCGACCGCAGCTTCCACCGCGACCCGCGCGTCGCCGCGCTGCTGGCCAAGAGCCTGATGCACGGCCTGCTGCAGGCCGGCATGGCCAACTGCGGCAAGCACTTCCCCGGCCACGGCTTCGTCAAGGCCGATTCGCATGTCGCGATCCCGGTCGACCGGCGCAGCCTCAAGGCGATCCTGGCCGACGACGCGCGCCCGTTTGAATGGCTCGGCGGCACGCTGGCCGCGGTGATGCCGGCCCACGTGATCTATCCCAAGGTCGATGCGCGTCCTGCGGGCTTCTCGGCCCGATGGCTGCAGGCCATCCTGCGTGGCCGGCTCGGCTTCGAGGGCGCGATCTTCAGCGATGACCTCAGCATGGAGGCCGGCCGCTACATCGACGGCCGGCTGCTCAGCTACACCGACGCCGCGCTCGCCGCGCTTGCGGCCGGCTGCGATCTGGCGATGCTCTGCAACCAGAGCGTGGGCGAGGGCGCGCCGCTGGACGAACTGCTGGACGGCTTCAGTGCCGCCGCCAAGGACGGCCGCTGGCAAGGTACTGCGGCCAGCGAGGCCCGGCGTCGCGCCTTGCTGCCCACGTCGACGGCCCTGGGCTGGGAGGCGCTGACCGCGTCCGCTGCCTACCGACGCGCAGTGGCCCTGCTGCCCGTCTGAGCGTTCCTCAGGGCGGGGGGCTGTCCGATGCCGGGTCCGGCTCGGCGTCCCACAGCCGCGAGCCGCCGGTGTCGAGGTGCGTCAGGTAGAGCCGCAGGTCGAACTCGCGCTGGTGGTAGTCCGGGTCCATGTGCGTGCACAGCGCATAGAAGGCTTTGTCATGGTCGCGCTCCTTCATGTGCGCGAGCTCGTGCACCACGATCATCCGCAGCCACTCGAGCGGCACCGCCTTGAACAGGCTGGCCACGCGGATCTCGCGCTTGGATTTGAGCTTGCTGCCCTGCACGCGCGAGACCGTGGTGTGGGTGCCCAGCGCATGGCGGATCACGTGCAGCTTGCTGTCGAACATCACCTTGGCCAGCGGCTCGGCATTGCGCAGGAACTCGGTCTTGAGTCCCGTCACATAGTCGTACAGCGCGCGGTCGGTGCGCACCGTGTGCACCGCCGGATAGCGCTTGCGCAGCATCGGGGCCAGCCCCTGTTCGGCGATCAGCGTGCGCACCTGCGCCTGCAGCGCAGGCGGGTAGTGCGCGAGGTACTTCACGCCGCGTCGGCGGTCTTGCGCGTGGCCCTGGCGGCGTACGCCAGTCCCGCGGCGACGCCGCCGAACAGGTCGCCCTCGACCAGCTTCACGCCGGCGAAGCTGCGCCGCAACGCCTCCTGGAAGGGCCGCAGCGCCGAGGAGCCGCCGGTCAGGTAGATCGCGTCGAGGTCGTGGCTGCGCAGGCCGGCGCGGCGCACGCATTCGTGCGCGCTGGCCACCACCTTGCCCAGCGAATCGGCCAGCTGCTGTTCCATGTCCTGCGGCGTCAGCGACGCGCCCAGGCCGGCTTCGGCGAACGACAGGTCGATGGTCACGGCCTCGTGGCCGATCGAGCTCTGGATCTTGGCCTGCTCGACCTCGCTCGCGATGCGATGGCCGTAGCGCTCTTCCAGCACGGTCATGAGCCGCGCGTGCAGCCGCGGGTCGGCGTAGCTGGTGCGCAGCTCCTGGGCCTGGCGCACCGCCTTGGGCGCGTAGAGCCAGTTGATCAGGTGCCAGGATGAGAGCTCGAAGAAGACCTTGCTCGGCACTTCGCGGCCGCGCGCGTCGTGGTGGCGAAAGCCCAGCAGCGGCATCACGCGCTCGAGGTTCAGGCGCTGGTCGAAGTCGGTGCCGCCGATGTGCACGCCGCTGGTGGCCAGCACGTCGTCGCTGCGCTCGGGCCGCGCGGCACGTTCGGGGCCGAGCCGGACCACGGTGAAGTCGGAGGTGCCGCCGCCGATGTCGACGATCAGGATCACCGATTCCTTGCTCACGCGCTGCTCGTAATCGAAAGCCGCGGCGATGGGCTCGAACTGGAATGCGATCTCGCGGAAGCCCGCAGCGCGCGCGGCCAGGCGCAGGCTGTCCTCGGCCTGGCGGTCGCGCTTGGCATCGTCGTCGACGAAGTGCACCGGCCGGCCGAGCACCACGCGTTCGGGCCGACGGCCCAGCGTCTGTTCGGCGCGCGTGCCCAGTTCGTGCAGGAAGCGCGCGACGATGTCCTGGAAGCTCACCAGCCCGTCGTAGACGGCCGTGGTCTCCTGCATCAGCGAACTGCCGAGCAGGCTCTTGAGCGAACGCATCAGCCGGCCTTCGACGCCGGCCAGGTACATGGCGACGGCGTCGCGGCCGAAATGCGTCGTGCGGTCTTCGGCGTTGTAGAAGAGGGCGGTCGGCATGGTGGTGGCCGTGCCCTCGAGCGGCAGCGCCTCGGCGATGCCGCCATCGATCGCCCAGGCGACCGCGGAGTTGGAGGTGCCGAAATCGATGCCGATGCCGGCGTTCGTCGCGTTCAAACTTCTCTACGGAGTGCGGGGAACAGGATCACGTCGCGGATGCTCGGCGAGTCGGTCAGCAGCATCATGAAGCGGTCGATGCCGATGCCGCAGCCGCCCGTGGGCGGCATGCCGTACTCGAGCGCGCGCACGAAGTCGTGGTCATAGAACATGGCTTCGTCGTCCCCCGAATCCTTGGCCGCGACCTGCGCGTTGAAGCGCGCGGCCTGGTCCTCGGCGTCGTTCAGCTCGCTGAAGCCGTTGCCGAACTCGCGGCCGGTGATGTAGAGCTCGAAGCGCTCGGTGACTTCCGGGCGATCGTCGTTGGCGCGGGCCAGCGGCGAGATCTCGGTCGGGTGCTCCATGATGAAGGTCGGCTGCCAGAGCTTTTCTTCGACCGTTTCCTCGAAGTACAGCACCTGGAGGCTCGCCAGGCTGCGCTGCGAGAGCTTGTTCTTCTCTTCGCCGAGGCCGAGCTTGCGCAGGGCGTTGATCAGCCAGGTGGTGTCGTCGACGTTCTCACCGGCGTCGGTGTGCTTGACGATCGCTTCGCGGATCGTGAGCCGCTCGAAGGGCTGGCTCAGGTCGACGGCCTTGCCCTGGTAGCTCAGCTGCTCGCCGCCAGTGGTCTTCTTCGCGATCGTGCGGATGATCAGCTCGGTGAAGTCCATCAGGTCCTGGTAGTTCCAGTACGCCGCGTAGAACTCCATCATCGTGAACTCGGGGTTGTGCCGCACCGAGATGCCCTCGTTGCGGTAGCTCCGGTTGATCTCGAACACGCGCTCGAAGCCGCCGACGATCAGGCGCTTGAGGTAGAGCTCGGGCGCGATGCGCAGGAACATCTCCTGGTCGAGCGCGTTGTGGTGCGTCTTGAAAGGCTTGGCATTCGCGCCGCCGGGGATCGGGTGCAGCATGGGCGTCTCGACTTCGAGGAAGTCGTTGGCCACCATGAACTCGCGCAGCGCGCTCACGGCCTTGCTGCGAGCCTTGAAGCGGTCGCGTGCCGATTCGTCGGTGATCAGGTCGACATAGCGCTGGCGGTACTTCTGCTCCTGGTCGGCCATGCCGTGGAACTTGTCTGGCAGCGGGCGCAGGCTCTTGGTGAGCAGGCGCAGCTTCGTGACCTTGACCGACAGTTCGCCGGTCTTGGTCTTCATGAGCGTGCCTTCGGCACCGACGATGTCGCCCAGGTCCCAGCGCTTGAAGTCGGCGTAGATCTCCTCGCCCAGCGCGTCGCGCGTCACGTAGAGCTGGATGCGGCCGGTGGCGTCCTGCACCGAGGCGAAGCTGGCCTTGCCCATCACGCGCTTGAGCATCATGCGGCCGGCCACGCTGACCGTCACGGGCTGTGCTTCGAGCGTTTCGGCGTCGACCTCGCCATGCGAGGCGGCCAGGCCCACGGCGCGGTGCGCGGGCTTGAAGTCGTTGGGGAAGGCGACGCCCTGGCCGGCGCGCAGCGCCTTGAGTTTCTCGCGCCGCTCGGCCATCAATTGGTTTTCGTCGATCGCTGGAGCGGGGGAGGTCGTAGGTTCGGTCATGGGCAAGGGTCTGGAGGGCACGAGCGGTGCCGCGCGAAGCCCGTGATTTTAGCCCGCCGTCCCCTGGCGGGCGCCGCGCCGCCTGCCGTCGGCGCCGGGCCGATCAGCCGGCGATGTTGTGGCGCGCCAGCAGGTCGCTCACCAGCTCGAGCCGCATCAGAGGGCTGTCGAGCTCCATCAGCCGCTGCTTGAGCGTGTTCTGCATGGGCAGCAGCTCGGACCACCGGTTGGCGACCCAGCCGCAGTCGTCGAAGCGGTAGGGCGGGGCGATCGGCAGCCGCAGGTCCTCGTCGTGCGCGGCGACGCGCCGCTGTTCCAGCGTGTCGACCAGCCGGCGCAGCGCATCCGCCGCATGCTGCAGGTCGCTCGGGATACCGAGCGCGACGTCGGCGGCCAACGGATCGATTTCGGCGGTCCAGAGGCCGTGTTTCTGCAGTTCGCTGCTGCGCACCTCGAAACGCTGCGTGCCGACGCATTCGATCTCGAACAGCCCGGGCTGCGGGCTGTGCAGGCTGAGGATGGTGGCCAGCGTGCCGACGGTGGAGAAGCGTTCGACGCCCGCGCCGGCCGCGCGCACCTCGGCGCCGGCCGTCAGGCTCACCACGCCGAAGGGCAGGCCCTGCTTGTGGCAGCGGCCGATCAGGTCGAGGTAGCGCACCTCGAAGATGCGCAGCGGCAGGTAGCCGTCGGGAAACAGCACCGACCCGAGCGGGAACAGCGGCAACGGCGAAGGGAGCGTGGCGGAGGGCGGCATGGTGTCGGAAGGACAAGTTCGCGCAAACCGCACCGTAGCAGATGCGCGGGCGCGTGTCAGAGACCCTTGCACTCCTGCGACGAAGCGCCTGGCATGCGGCGCGCATGACTATCATCCCTCTCCTTCCACGCCGCACGCGCCATGCTCTACCAGATCCCCTCTTTCCTGCTCGATGTGATCGTGGGCCTGCTGGGCGGCGCCTGCCTGCTGCGGCTGTACATGCAGTACCACCGCGTGCCCTTCGGCAACCCGCTCGGGCGTTTCGTGTTCGCGGTGAGCGACTGGATCGTGATGCCGCTGCGGCGCATCGTGCCGGCGATCAAGCGCTGGGACGTGGCCAGCGCCGTGGCGGCCTGGCTGCTGGTGACGGTGAAGTTCCTGCTGCTGTTGCTGCTGGTCGGCCAGTTCGGCCGCATCGCGATCCTGCCGCTGGTCTCGCTGATCGGCCTGCTGCAACTGGTGGTGTCGGGCCTGACGGCCCTGCTGCTGGTCTACGCCGTGCTGTCGTGGGTGCCCGGCGCCTCGGCCATGCTGCTGGACCTGGTCTCGCGCCTGGCCGAACCCATCGTGCGCCCACTGCGCCGCGTCATCCCGCTGATCGGCGGCATCGACCTCTCGCCGCTGGCCGCCATCGTGCTGCTGCAGGTCGTGGCCATCGCGCTGGGCAACCTGATGGGTCGGGTGTTTTTGATCTGAGCCTGGAGCTCCGTCCGGCATCGATGCCAGGGACACCGCGGAACCGGCTTTGCCGGGCCGCTGGTGTCGCCCCCGGAGAGGGGGAAGGCGAAGCGACACGCAGTGCGCAAGCCTCGGGGGAGAGCCAAGTTCTACCGCGGAACCGGCTTTGCCGGGCCGCTGGTGTCGCCCCCGGAGAGGGGGAAGGCGAAGCGACACGCAGTGCGCAAGCCTCGGGGGAGAGCCAAGTGCTACCGCGGAACCGGCTTTGCCGGGCCGCTGGTGTCGCCCCCGGGGGGGAAGGCAAAGCGACACGAAGTGCGCGAAGCCCTCGATGGGGGTTAAAGGATCGCGTCTGCCGGCTGGCGCAAAAGCATCGCCAGCGTGCTGGCAATCGTCTTGCGCAGCTCGCGCCGGTCGCTGATGAAGTCGATCGCGCCCTTGGTCTGCAGGAACTCGGCACGCTGGAAGCCTTCGGGCAGTTTCACGCGCACCGTCGACTCGATCACCCGCGGGCCGGCGAAGCCGATCAGCGCCTTGGGTTCGGCGATCACCACGTCGCCCACGAAGGCGAAGCCGGCGCTCACGCCGCCCATGGTCGGGTCGGTCAGCACGCTGATGTAGGGCAGGCCCTTCTTCGCCAGGTGCGTGAGCGCGGAATTGGTCTTGGCCATCTGCATCAGCGACAGCAGGCCTTCCTGCATGCGCGCGCCGCCGGTGGCGGTGAAGCAGATGAAGGGCACCTTCTGCTCGATGGCCGTCTCGACGCCGCGCACGAAGCGCTCGCCGACCACGCTGCCCATGCTGCCGCCCATGAATTCGAATTCGAAGCAGGCCACGACCACGTTGATGCTGTGGACCGAGCCGCCCATGACGATCAGCGCGTCGGTCTCGCCGGTGTTCTCCAGCGCTTCCTTGAGCCGCTCGGGGTACTTGCGGCTGTCCTTGAATTTCAGCGGGTCGACCGGCAGCACTTCCTGGCCGAGTTCATAGCGGCCTTCGGGGTCGAGGAAGGCGTCGAGCCGCGCACGCGCACCGATGCGGTGGTGGTGGGCGCAGCTCGGGCAGACGTTCTGGTTGTGCTCGAGGTCGGTCTTGTAGAGCACGGTCTCGCAGCTCGGGCACTTGATCCAGAGGCCTTCGGGCATCTGGCGGCGCTCGCTTGGGTCGGTCTGGGCGATCTTCGGGGGTAGCAGTTTTTCAAGCCAGCTCATGGGCAATCCTATGTTTTCGCGAGGGGCGGGCCCTTGCGACGATCTGCTCCCCTCTCCCACCATGCGGAAGAGGGGCTGGGGTCGGGCAACGGGCGATTATCTGCCAGCCGCGTTCTTGGGGGTGGCCGCGGGCAGGGCGTCCAGTGCTTCCCGGATGCCGGCCAGGAATTCGCGCACTGCCGGCACCACCTTCTCGCGCGGCTGGCCGTCGATCAGCTGGATGATCCGGGTGCCGATCACGACCGCGTCGGCGGCCGAGCCGACCGCCTGCGCCGTGGCCGCGTCGCGGATGCCGAAGCCCACGCCCACCGGCACGCTCACATGCGCGCGGATGCGCGGGAGCATGCGCCCGACCGCCTCGGTGTCGAGATGGCCGGCGCCGGTCACGCCCTTGAGCGACACGTAGTAGACGTAGCCTGTCGCGATGCGTCCGACCTGCGCCATGCGCTCGTCGGTGCTGGTGGGCGCCAAGAGGAAGATCAGGTCGATGCCGGCGGCGCGCAGGTCGGCCGCGAAATCCTCGCACTCCTCGGGCGGGTAGTCGACCACCAGCAGCCCGTCCACGCCGGCGGCTGCCGCGTCGCGGATGAAGCTGCCTTCGCCGTGCACGCCGTTGTAGCGCTCGACCGGGTTGGCGTAGCCCATCAGCACGACCGGCGTGTGGTCGTTGGTCCGACGGAAGGCCGCGACCATCGCCAGCACCTGCTTCGTGCCCACGCCCAGCGCCAACGCGGCCTCGCCGGCTTTCTGGATCACCGGGCCGTCGGCCATGGGGTCGGAGAAGGGCACGCCCAGCTCGATCACGTCGGCACCGGCCTCGACCATGCCATGCATGAGTTCGGGCGTGATGTCGGCGTAGGGGAAGCCGGCGGTGACATAGGGCACGAGCGCGCGGCGCCCGTCCTTTTGCAGAGCCTCGAAGGCGGCGGCGATGCGGCTCATGCTTTGCCTCCCTTCACGCTCAGGCCGCGCATCGAGGGGCGGTCGTAGAAATCGATGCCCGAGAGATCGGCCACGGTGCCGATGTCCTTGTCGCCGCGGCCGGAGAGGTTCACCAGGATCGACTGGTCGGGACGCATGGTCTTCGCGAGCTTCATCGCGTAGGCCACGGCATGGCTGGATTCGAGCGCGGGAATGATGCCCTCCGTGCGGCACAGGTGGTGGAAGGCTTCGAGCGCCTCGGTGTCGGTGATGCCCACGTACTCGGCACGGCCGATGTCGGCCAGGTAGGCGTGCTCGGGGCCGACGCCCGGGTAGTCGAGGCCGGCGCTGATGCTGTGGGTCTCGGTCACCTGGCCGTCCTCGTTCTGCAGCAGGTAGGTGCGGTTGCCGTGCAGCACGCCCGAGCTCCCGCGCAGGATCGACGCGGAGTGCTTGCCGCTGTCGAGGCCTTCGCCCGCCGCCTCGACGCCGATCAGGCGGGTGTCGGCATAGGGAATGTAAGGGTGGAAGATGCCCATCGCGTTGCTGCCGCCGCCCACGCAGGCGACCACCGCGTCGGGCTGCTGGCCGTCGCCGGGCAGCATCGACGGCATCTGTTCGATGCATTCGGTGCCGATCACGCTCTGGAAGTCGCGCACCATGGTCGGGTAGGGGTGCGGGCCGGCCACGGTGCCGATGATGTAGAAGGTGTTCTCCACGTTCGTGACCCAGTCGCGCATGGCTTCGTTGAGCGCGTCCTTGAGTGTCTTGCTGCCCGATTCCACCGGCACCACCGTGGCGCCCAGCAGGTTCATGCGGTAGACGTTGGGACTCTGGCGCTGCACGTCCTGGCTGCCCATGTAGACCACGCATTCGAGGCCGTAGCGTGCGCAGATCGTCGCGGTCGCCACGCCGTGCTGGCCCGCGCCGGTCTCGGCGATCACGCGCGGCTTGCCCATGCGGCGGGCGAGCATCGCCTGGCCGATCACGTTGTTGATCTTGTGCGCGCCGGTGTGGTTCAGGTCCTCGCGCTTGAGGTAGATCTGCGCGCCGCCGACCTCGCGGCTGGTGCGCGCCGCGTGGTAGATCGGCGAGGGCCGGCCCACGAAGTGCTTGAGCTCGTAGTGGAATTCGGCGAGGAATTCAGGGTCGTCCTTGAAGCGGGCGTAGGCATCGCGCAGTTCGGCGATGGCATGGGTGAGCGTCTCGCTCGCGAAGCTGCCGCCGTAGGGGCCGAAATGGCCGCTGGCATCGGGCTGTTGGTAGGTCATGGAGGTCTCGATTCGATGGGCCGCGCCCGTCGGATCGAGACGGTGCGGCAGTCAGGAGGATGCGAACTCGGCTGCACGCACGGCAGCGACGAAATCGCGGATCTTGGCGGCGTCCTTGATGCCCTTGGCCATCTCGACGCCGGAACTCACGTCAACGGCCAGCGACTTGCATCGCGGCCGGAGCTGGCGAATGCCATCGGCCACGTTTGCAGGTGTGAGTCCACCACTCAAGACGAGGTGAGCGTCGACGGCGGGTGGAAGAAGTGACCAATCGAATGCCTTGCCGCCACCGCCATAACCGTCGACATGGGCGTCGAGCAGGATGGCCTGGGCGTGGGAGAAATCGGAAGCGTATTTTACGAGGTCGAAGCCTGCCCCTGCCAAACCGAGCGGAATACGGGCCGCGCGCATGAAGCGATGGACGCCCCGGCCGCTGGCTGCCAGGCATTGCGCGGGCGACTCGTCGCCGTGGAACTGGGCCATCGCGCCCGGCACGCGGGCCAGGGCCGCCACGGTGCGCTCGGGCGCCTCGTTGACGAACAGCAGCACCGGCGTGACGAAGGGCGGCAGCCGCGATGCGAGCTCGGCGGCCCGTTCGGCGCTCACGGCGCGCGGGCTGGCCGGGTAGAGCACGAAGCCGACGGCGTCGACGCCGGCATTCACGGCCGCGTCGACGTCCTGTTCACGGGTGAGGCCGCAGACCTTGATGCGGATGCGGGTGGCGGAAGTCATGGCGAACGATCATACGCAGCGTCCTCGGCCTGCCAGGTCGACTCGGGCGGCAGGCCCCAGGCCGCGTCGTAGAGCGGGCCGACGAAGTAGAGGCCGTCGGCGGAGAAGGTGGGGGCCGCGACCTTGCGGCTGCGCGCCGCCAGCACCTCGGCGATCCATTCGGGCCGCTCGTCGCCCCGGCCGATGCGCACCAGGCAGCCCATGAGGTTGCGGATCATGTGGTGCAGGAAGGCGTCGGCCTCGAATTCGAAATGCCAGTGGCAGCGCTCCCCGTCGGGCGAGGCGTCGTGCTGCGTGATCGCGATGCGGCGCAGCGTCTTGACCGGCGAACGCGCCTGGCAGGCCGAGGCGCGGAAGGAGCTGAAGTCGTGCTGGCCGATCAGCAGCGCGGCGGCCGCGCGCATCGCCTCGCCGTCCAGCGGGTACATCGACCAGCCGACGCGCCCGGCATCCAGGCTGGGGCGCACCGGCGACTGCGACAGCACGTAGCGGTAGCGGCGGGCGAGCGCGCTGGCGCGGCAGTGGAAGGCGTCGGGCACCGGGTGGGCCCACTGGACCGCGATGTCCGGCGGCAGGTAGCGGTTGGTGCCGCGCACCCAGGAGAAGGGCGTGCGTTCGATGTCGGTGTCGAAGTGCACCACCTGGGTCAGGCCATGTACCCCGGCATCGGTGCGGCCCGCGCACAGCGTGGAAATGGGCCGGTCGGCGAAGCGCGCCAGGGCCGCTTCGAGCTTGTCCTGCACGGTCTGGCCCGACAGCTGGCTCTGCCAGCCCTGGTAGGCCTGGCCGTTGTAGCGGACGCCGAGGGCCAGCCTCACGGGAATCGGCGGGCCGCGGTCGGTGCGGCGCGCGTGCTCAAGCCCACTCGGCGAGCAGCTGCCTCGCCTGTGTCTTCAGGTCGCCGACGCTCTCGGCTTCGACTTCCTCGACCAGGGAGCGCGCGCCTTCGGTGTCGCCCAGCGCCTGCAGCTCGCGCGCCAGCGAGAGTTTGATGGCGTGCGGGTTGTCGGCGCCGTCGTCCAGCGGCTCGAGGCGGCCCGGCTCGGTTTCGTTCGAATCGCGGCCGTTCAGGCCCGACAGCGCGCTCATGTCGAACTCGATGAAACCGGAGTCGTCTTTCGGCTCGGCGCGCAGAGGTGCGGGCCGGGTGTGCTCATCGACCGGCAGCGAAAACGAGAGGCCCGGTGTTTCCAGGGCGGCGGGGGCGGTGTTGAAGTCGGTGTCGAAGTCGCCCGGTGCCTCGTGATCGGACGGCAGCGCCGGCGATGGCGGGTTCGGGGGCTGACCGAAGCGCGCCGGCGCGGGGCTGGGCGGGTGAGGCAGATCGGCCTGGATGGCCGGTTGCTCGGTGATCGGTGCCGTCATCGTGGTCGGATAGGCGTCGGGCGTCTGGAGGTCGAGGTCGAAATCCAGTGGCGCGACCGAAGAGACGAAGGCGGGAGGCGGCGGGACGGTCGCGGGGGGCGGGGGTGGCGTCATTGCGGCAGCGGCCACGGCGATCGCGGCCACCGGCAAGGCGGCTTCGGCCACGGGGCGCACGCCCGCTTCATACAACGGATTGCCTGGGTCCAGTTCCTTGCCCATTTCGACCACGCGGTTCCAGTCGCTGCCGGTACCGCCGGTCAGCTTGTGGACGTCGGCGGCCAACGCTTCGTAGGCGCGCAGGTCGCGGCGCTTGGCGTGGATCTCGAGGAGCTTGAGAGGGATGGCTGCGCGTTCCGGATTGAGGCGCAGCGCTTCGCGCAGGATCTCCTCTGCCTGCAGATCGCGACCGTAGGCCAGGTAGACGTCGGCCTCTGCCACCGGGTCCACATCGCCGGTGTCGAGCTGGCTCGGCGAATACGACAGCGACGACACGACGGAATTGCGGTTCTTGGTGTCGACCGATTCGCCGCCGCTGGCCGCGAAGAAGGAGTCTTTGGGCAGCCGGCTTTCCAGAAACACGCTTTCGCCTGTGTCGCGGCGTCGGCTCTGGGTCAGGCGGTAGGCCAGGAAGGCCAGCAGCAGCAGGATCAGCGCACCGCCACCCAGCATCAGAGGGTTGCTCAGCAGCTCGTCGAGGAAGTTGGTTTCGGAGGGCGGTGCGTTGGCTGGCGCGGGCGTGCGAGGGGCGGACGCCGCGGCCGCAGCGGCCGGCGGTGTCACTGTTCCGGCCGGTGGCACGGTGGCGGCGGCCAGGGCGGCGGATGCCGCGACCGAGGGGAGTGCGCCGGACGCCGCGGACGGCGCCGTCGCGGGCGTGGCGGGCGCTGCCGCGGGTGCAACCGCTGTGGCGGAGGGCGCCGCCGTGGTGCCGGCCGTGGCGGGTGCGGGTGCGGGTGCGGGCGCTCCGGCGCCCTGCAATTTGTTCAGCTCGCTGATGTTCTTGGAGAGCTCTGCCAGCCGGGCGTTGCTTTCCTGCGCCTGGCGCGCTTGCGCCAGCTTGTCGTCGGCGGCACGGGCTTGCGCGATGGTCAGCTTGTCGGGCGAGGCGGCCACTGCATTGCGGTCCTGGACGTTGGCCTGCAGCTTGCCCGTGGCCTGGCGATCGGCGCTCGCGACCTTCGCGTTCGGTGCGTTGTCGGCCAGTCGCCGACGGTAGTCGCCGAAGTCGCGGCTCTGGGCGATCACGGTGCGGCGTGCCTCGGCGGCGGGCGTGGCCGTAGCCTGTGCGGCACTCGGCAGATCGAGCACCGCGCCGGCACGCACGCGGTTCACGTTGCCGTCGATGAAGGCGTTGGGATTGGCGCGCAGCAGGGCCACCAGCATCTGGTCGAGAGACACCTCGGCCGGCTTGTAGGCGCCGGCGATCTTGCTGGCGGTGTCGCCGGTGTGGACCGTGACCTGGCCACTGCTGCCGCCGACGGCCGCCGCAGCGCGTGCCGTGGGGGGCTCGCTCGGCGCGGTGGGGACCGGTGGGGGGGCGGCCACGGCGGCGGTGGCCGGGCGCGGGCGGGCGGGCGGCGCCACGGAGAGCGGCGGCGCGGCGGGCGGCGCGATCTGGGCTGGCGTCGGCGCGATGGCCGTTGCAGCGGCGGGCGGGCGGCTGCTGGGTGGGTCCAGCAGCACGGTGTACTCGCGCGTGATGCGGCCCGAGCCCCAGCTGGCTTCGATCACCAGGTCGATGAAGGGGTCGGAGACCGAGCGGTTGCTGCTGAGGCGCACCACGTAGCGGCCGTCGGCGCGCCGCTGCAGCGTGCTGCGCACTTCCGACAGCGCCGCGTTGTAAGGCACGCCGGCGGTGCGGAAGGCCTCGGGTGACCCGACGTTGACCCGCAGGCCTTCTGCCTCGCTTGCATTGATCTCCGCGACGTCGATCTCCGCGCGCAACGGTTCACCAAGTGCCGACTGCACGGTGATCCGGCCCAGCGACAGGGCTTGCGCATCGAGTGCCGCGCCACCCAGCGCCAGCGCGATCGCCGCGCCGAGCGCGGAAAGCGGTGCCCGACCGGGGAGCCTCCGGGGCGGGCGGGTGGCCAGCACACGGGCCGCAAGCAACGGAGTTCTTGTCATGCTAAGGAGGGCACCGCGGCCCGAAAGTGTAAGAGGACGTTAACACCATCAACAGGCACTGACAAGGCGACAGGCCCGTTCGACCCAGTGCGTACCAACTTCGGTCCCGCGGAGTCGTTGCGATGAAGCAACGTACCCCGATGCATGCCCTCCAGCCCACATCGGCTTCAGGCTTCCAGCAGGATCCGCAGCATGCGGCGCAGCGGTTCCGCAGCACCCCACAGCAACTGGTCGCCGATGGTGAAGGCGCCGACGTACTCGGGGCCCATCGCCAGCTTGCGGATGCGGCCGACCGGGATGTCCATGGTACCGGTGACGGCCACGGGCGTCAGGTCCTTGACGGTCGCTTCGCGGGTGTTCGCTACCACCTTGGCCCAGGCGTTGTCGTTGGCGATCAGCGCCTCGATGTCTGCGAGCGGCACGTTCTTCTTGAGCTTGAAAGTCAGGGCCTGGCTGTGGCAGCGCATCGCGCCGATGCGCACGCAGAAGCCGTCGACCGGCGTCGCCGCGGTGCCGAAGCCCGCGCCCTGGCCCAGGATCTTGTTGGTCTCGGCGCCGCCCTTCCATTCTTCCTTGGACACGCCCCAGTCGGCATCGTCCTGGTGCTTGCCCAGGCCCAGGTCCTTGTCGATCCAGGGGATCAGCGAGCCGCCCAGCGGGGCGCCGAAGTTGGCGGTCTCGGCGGCCGACAGGTTCTGCTGCTTGTGCAGCACCTTGCGGTCGATTTCCAGGATGGCCGACTTGGGGTCGTCGAGCAGCGAACGCACTTCGGCGTTGAGCGTGCCGAACTGGGTCAGCAGTTCGCGCATGTGCTGCGCGCCGCCACCCGAGGCCGCCTGGTAGGTCATGCTGGTCATCCACTCGACCAGACCGGCCTTGTAGAGCGCGCCCACGCCCATCAGCATGCAGCTCACGGTGCAGTTGCCGCCGATCCAGTTCTTGCCGCCCTTGGCGAGCGCGTTCTGGATCACGGGCAGGTTGACCGGGTCGAGCACGATGATCGCGTCGTCGTTCATGCGCAGTGTCGAGGCCGCGTCGATCCAGTGACCGTTCCAGCCGGCTGCACGCAGCTTGGGGAACACCGCGCTGGTGTAGTCGCCGCCTTGTGCCGTGATGACGATGTCGCACTTCTTGAGCGCTTCGATGTCGTGCGCATCCTTGAGCACGGTCTCGTTCCTGGCCATCGCCGGGGCCTTGCCGCCGGTGTTGGACGTCGAGAAGAAGACGGGCTCGATCAGGTCGAAGTCCTTCTCTGCCACCATGCGGTCCATCAGGACCGAACCCACCATGCCGCGCCAGCCGACGAGGCCCACCAACTTGCTCATGTCAACGCCCTTCAAAAGATAAAGATACCCGCGGTCAGCAACGGCTGAGGGGCCCGGCTCGTCAGGCCGGGGGAGGGCGCACGACGAACCAGGCTGGATCAGCCCTTAATGGTCGTGGTTTTGATGATGATTGCGCGCACAGCCACATCGGCCGGGGCGGCGGATGCTAAGTTCGGGGTGAACGGGCGGGCGGCAAACATGGCGGGCATTGTAGCGGATGTGCGGCGGATGGTGTATGAATGGCAACCCATCCAGACCCTGCCAGGAGACCCGCTCATGCCCACCGGTACCGTTCGACTGCATCGCATCCTCAAGACCCGCCCCGAGAAGGTCTACCGCGCCTTTCTCGATGCCGACGCCATGGCCAAGTGGCTGCCGCCCCATGGCTTCGTCTGCAAGGTCCACCACTTCGAGCCGAAGGTGGGTGGCACGTTCCGGATGTCCTTCCAGAACTTCTCGACCGGCAACGGGCATGCCTTCGGTGGCGAGTACCTGGAACTGGTGCCGAACGAGCGCCTGCGCTACACGGACCGCTTCGACGATCCGAATCTGCCGGGCGAACTGCTGGTGACGGTGGTGCTGAAGGCCGTGCTCGGCGGGACCGAGCTGAGCATCGTGCAGGAAGGGATTCCGGAGGTGATTCCGGTGGAGATGTGCTACCTGGGCTGGCAGGAGTCGCTGGCGCAGCTTGCGCAGCTGGTCGAGCCCGAGATCCCGGGCTGAACCGCGGCCCCGCCACACCGCCCTCGGGCCGTGCGGCAGGGCGCGAGGCGGCTTACAGCGCCTTCAGCACCGCATCGCCCATCGCCACCGTGCCCACCTTGGTGGTGCCTTCGCTGTAGATGTCGGGCGTGCGCAGGCCCTGGGCCAGCACCTTCTTCACGGCCGTCTCGATGCGCTGGGCCGCTTCTTCCTGGTTCAGCGAGTAGCGCAGCATCATCGCGGCGCTCAGGATGGTGGCCAGCGGGTTGGCCACGCCCTTGCCCGCGATGTCGGGCGCGCTGCCGTGGCTGGGTTCGTACAGGCCCTGGTTGCTCGAATTGAGCGAGGCCGAGGGCAGCATGCCGATCGAGCCGGTGAGCATGGCTGCCTCGTCCGACAGGATGTCGCCGAACATGTTGCCCGTGACCACCACGTCGAACTTCTTCGGCGCCTTGACCAGCTGCATGGCCGCGTTGTCGACATACATGTGGTCGAGCTCGACGTCGGGATATTCCTTGCCCACTTCCGTCACGATGTCCTTCCAGAACTGGAAGGTCTCGAGCACATTGGCCTTGTCGACGCTGGTCACGCGCTTGCTGCGCTTGCGCGCGGCCTCGAAGGCGACGCGGGCGATGCGTTCGACTTCGGGGCGCGAGTAGCGCATCGTGTCGAAGGCTTCCTCGGCGCCGGGGAAGTGGCCGTCGACGGCGGTGCGGCGGCCGCGCGGCTGGCCGAAGTAGATGTCCCCGGTCAGCTCGCGGATGATCAGGATGTCCAGGCCCGCGATCAGCTCAGGCTTGAGGCTCGAGGCCGCAACCAGCTGCTCGTAGCAGATGGCCGGGCGGAAGTTGGCGAACAGGCCGAGGTTCTTGCGCAGGCCCAGGATCGCCTGTTCGGGGCGGAACTGGCGCTCGAGCGTGTCGTACTTCCAGTCGCCGACGGCGCCGAACAGCACCGCGTCGGATTCCTTGGCCAGCTTGAGCGTGGCTTCGGGCAACGGATGGCCGTGCGCGTCGTAGGCGGTGCCGCCGACGAGGGCCGTTTCCATCTCGAACTTCAGGTCGAGCGCGTTGAGCACCTTGACGGCTTCCGCCACGATTTCGGTGCCGATGCCGTCACCCGGGAGAACTGCGATTTTCATTGGTCGTTGCTTGTGGAATGGTGGAGATGATTGGATGCGATGCTCAGGCGTTGGCCAGCATCGTGTGCGCGAGCCAGGGCTTCTGTGCCAGCCGCTCGGCCTCGAAGGCCTTGATCTTGTCCTTGTGGCGCAGCGTGAGGCCGATGTCGTCGAGGCCGTTGATCAGGCAGTACTTGCGGAAGGCCTGCACATCGAAGGCGAACTCGCCGCCGTCGGGCTTCACGACCACCTGGCGCTCCAGGTCGATGGTCAGCGTGTAGCCGGGAAACGCGAAGACCTCGTCGAACAGCTGCGCCACCTGGGCTTCAGGCAGCACGATCGGCAACAGGCCGTTCTTGAAGCTGTTGTTGAAGAAGATGTCGGCGTAGCTCGGCGCGATGATCGCGCGGAAGCCGTATTGGTCGAGCGCCCACGGTGCGTGCTCGCGCGACGAGCCGCAGCCGAAGTTCTTGCGCGCCAGCAGCACCGACGCGCCCGCATAGCGCGGCTGGTTCAGCACGAAGTCGGGGTTGGGCTTGCGGCTGGCCGGATCCTGGCCCGGGAATCCGGCGTCGAGGTAGCGCCATTCGTCGAACAGGTTCACGCCGAAGCCGGTCTTCTTGATCGACTTGAGGAACTGCTTGGGAATGATCGCGTCGGTGTCGACGTTCTCGCGGTCCATCGGGGCCACGAGGCCTTGGTGCACGGTGAATTTCTGCATGTCGGTCTCTCTGGTGTTCAGGCGAAGGTGCGCACGTCGACGAAGTGCCCGTGCACCGCGGCGGCCGCGGCCATGGCCGGGCTCACGAGGTGGGTGCGGCCACCCGCGCCCTGGCGGCCTTCGAAGTTGCGATTGCTGGTCGAGGCGCAGCGCTCGCCGGGTTCGAGACGGTCGGCGTTCATCGCCAGGCACATCGAGCAGCCGGGTTCGCGCCATTCGAAGCCCGCGGCCTTGAAGATCACGTCCAGGCCTTCGCGCTCGGCCTGTTCCTTCACCACGCCCGAGCCGGGCACGACCATCGCGAGTTTCACGTTCTTCGCGACCTTCTGGCCCAGCTTCTTCACCACGGCCGCGGCTTCGCGCATGTCCTCGATGCGGCTGTTAGTGCACGAGCCGATGAACACCTTGTCGATGAAGATGTCGTTCATGGCCTTGTTCGGCTCCAGGCCCATGTAGACCAGCGCGCGCTCGATGGCGCCGCGTTTGTTGGCGTCCTTTTCCTTGTCGGGATCGGGCACGCGGCCGGTGATCTCGACCACCATCTCGGGCGAAGTGCCCCAGGTCACCTGCGGCGGAATCTGCGCGGCGTCGAGCTCGACCACGGCGTCGAAGCTCGCACCCGGGTCGGACTGCAGCGTGCGCCAGTAGCTCACCGCATGTTCCCATTCCACGCCGGTGGGCGCGAGCGGACGGCCCTTCACGTAGCTGATGGTCTTCTCGTCGACCGCCACCAGCCCGGCGCGCGCGCCGGCTTCGATGGCCATGTTGCAGGCCGTCATGCGGCCTTCCATGCTCAGGTCGCGAATCGCCGAGCCCGCGAATTCGATGGTGTAGCCGGTACCGCCGGCGGTGCCGATCTTGCCGATGATGGCCAGCACGATGTCCTTGGCCGTGCAGCCCAGCGGCAGCTTGCCGTCGACCTTCACCAGCATGTTCCTGGCCTTCTTGCCCAGCAGGGTCTGCGTGGCCATCACGTGCTCGACCTCGCTGGTGCCGATGCCGTGCGCCAGCGCGCCGAAGGCGCCGTGCGTGGAGGTGTGCGAGTCGCCGCAGACCACTGTCATGCCCGGCAGCGTCGCGCCGCTTTCCGGGCCGATCACGTGCACGATGCCCTGGCGCTTGCTCAGGAAGGGGAAGAATGCGGCTGCGCCGAATTCGGCGATGTTGTGGTCGAGCGTGGTGACCTGTTCCTTGCTGGTCGGATCGGCGATGCCTTCGTAGCCACGCTCCCAGCCGGTGGTCGGCGTGTTGTGGTCGGCCGTGGCCACGACCGAGCTGATGCGCCACAGCTTGCGGCCGGCCTCGCGCAGGCCCTCGAAGGCTTGCGGGCTGGTCACTTCGTGCACCAGGTGGCGGTCGATGTAGAGGATCGCGGTGCCGTCGTCCTCGGTGTGGACGACGTGTTCGTCCCAGATCTTGTCGTAGAGCGTGCGTGCCATGGTCGGTCTTCTTTCGTGGGTGATTCTGTGGGTGCGTCGCTGTCGTGTCAGGCCGCGAGCGCGAGGCCTTCGTTGGCCGCGCCCGAGGCCTGCAGGTGCGCGACCAGCGAGCGCGCAGCCACCGGCAGCGTCGAGAAGTCGCGCGCCACCAGCCGGATCTCGCGCCGCGCCCAGGGGTCGCTCAAGGCAACGCTGGTGAGCCGGCGCCCGATGCCGCCGCGCATCAACTCGAAGGCGTGGCCCGGCATCACGCCGATGCCCAGGCCGTTCTCGATCATCCGGCACATCGCGTCGAGTCCGGTCACGTGGATGCGCAGCTTGATGGTGCGACCCGCGCCCAGCGCGGCCTGCCGGGTCGCGACGTAGATCGAGCTGTTGGTGTGCAGGCCGACATGGTCGTATTCCAGCGAGTCGGCGAAAGCGAGTTCGGCCTGTTCGGCCAGCGCATGCCCGATCGGCACGATCAACACCAGCCGATCGTGGCGGTACGACAGGCTCTGGAGTTCGCTCGCGCCGTCGGACAGGTGGCAAATGCCCAGGTCGGCCGCGCCTTCGTGCACCGCGCGCTGGACCTCGGCGCTCAGGTGCTCTTCGAGGTCGATCTTGATCTCTTCATGGTCGCGGCGGAAGGCGCCCAGGTCTTCGGGCAGGAACTGCACGATGGCCGAGATGTTGGCGTGCACGCGCACATGGCCGCGCACACCGTCGGCGTACTCGCTGAGTTCGCCCTGCATCTTCTCGAGGCTGTAGAGCACCGAGCGTGCGTGGTGCAGCAGGCTCTCGCCGGCGGGCGTCAGGTCGACGCCTCGCGTGTGGCGATAGAGCAGCGGCGTGCCCAGGGCCGATTCCAAATCCGACAGGCGCTTGCTGATGGCCGAGGCCGCGATGAACTCGCGCTCTGCCGCACGCCCGATGCTGCCCAACTCGCACACCGCCACGAAGAGCTGGAGCGAGGTCAGGTCGATGCGGCGGGCAAAGGTGCGTTCGGACGCGGTCACGGCGGAGGCATCGTGCGGGAAGATGGTGGACAGCTATTGTCCTATAGGCCGACTTTTGCCGCCATCGTGATCCGCGATGGCCAAGTTGCCTGGAGACGATGAGCCCGGACATGAAAAAAGCGGGCCCTGGGCCCGCTTTCCTCGTCACCCGGCGAACGCCGGGGTGCGTCGCGCTTATTGGCGCTTCTTGGCTGCGTCCTCGAGCTTGTCGCCACCCTTCTGGATGTCCTGGCCTGCGCCCTTGACGGTATTGCAGCCGGCCAGGGGCACGGCGAATGCGAACGTGACGGCGATCAGTGCGGCTAGTTTCTTCATGACAGAACTCCTTGGAGTGTTGAGACAGTTGTTGACGGGATCGAATGTGGAGTCGCCCTCCAGAACTGAAGTTAACAATTGCTCAAATATTTCCTGTAAGCCAAGACGCAAAAAAGCTGCCCGAAGGCAGCTTCTTCGAGGTCGCGAGCGCAGGGCTCAGCGTTGGGCGATGGGCTGCACGTCGCGTGGGGCCGAACCTTCGAACAGCTGGCGCGGGCGGCCGATCTTGTACTCGGGGTCGCCGATCATTTCGTTCAGTTGGGCGATCCAGCCGACGGTACGGGCCAGCGCGAACACCGCGGTGAACAGCGGCACCGGGATGCCGATGGCGCGCTGGACGATGCCCGAGTAGAAGTCGACGTTCGGGTACAGCTTGCGCGACACGAAGTATTCGTCTTCCAGGGCGATCTTCTCGAGCGCCATGGCCAGCTTGAACAGCGGGTCGTTTTCCAGGCCCAGTTCGGCCAGCACTTCCTTGCAGGTTTCCTGCATCAGCTTGGCGCGCGGATCGTAGTTCTTGTAGACACGATGACCGAAGCCCATGAGCTTGACGTTGGAGTTCTTGTCCTTCACCTGCTTGATGAAGTCACCGATCTTCTCCACGCCGCCAGCCTTCTGGATGTCGTACAGCATGTTGAGTGCCGCTTCGTTGGCGCCGCCGTGGGCCGGGCCCCAGAGACAGGCCACGCCGGCCGCGATGGCCGCGAAGGGGTTGGTGCCCGACGAGCCGCACAGGCGCACGGTCGAGGTGGAGGCGTTCTGCTCATGGTCGGCGTGCAGGATGAAGATGCGGTCGAGCGCGCGCTCGAGCACCGGGTTCACCTTGTACTCTTCGCACGGCGTGGCGAACATCATGTGCAGGAAGTTGCCCGCGTAGCTCAGGTCGTTCTTCGGGTACATGTAGGGCTGGCCCACCGTGTACTTGTACGCCATGGCCACCAGCGTGGGCATCTTCGCGATCAGGCGGATCGCGGCGATCTCGCGGTGCTTCGGATTGTTGATGTCCGTGCTGTCGTGATAGAAGGCCGACAGGGCGCCGACCAGGCCGGTCATGATGGCCATCGGATGCGCATCGCGACGGAAACCGCGCAGGAAGAACTGCATCTGCTCGTTGACCATCGTGTGATTGGTCACGAGCTTGGTGAAGTCCTCCTTCTTCGATGCGTCCGGCAGCTCTCCGTACAGCAGCAGATGGCAGGTTTCCAGGAAGTCGCAGTTGGTCGCGAGCTGTTCGATGGGATAGCCGCGGTACAGCAGTTCGCCCTTGTCGCCGTCGATGTAGGTGATCGAGGACTGGCACGCCGCGGTCGACATGAAGCCCGGGTCGTACGTGAACATGCCGGTCTGTGCGTACAGCTTACGGATGTCGATCACGTCGGGACCCACGGTCCCCTTGTACACCGGCAAGTCGACGCTGTTGCCGCCATTGCTGAACGACAGGGTGGCTTTGGTCTCGGAAGCTTTCATTTCGACTTTCTTTCTCAAAAGATGAATGTTCGGGGAAGCATGAACCGTTGGTGCGGCGCTCACGCGCGCAGCAGTCGCAGCAGGTCCACCACGTCGGCGTCGGCCCAGGCCCGATCGGGCTCGGTACGCCGCATGAAGAGATCCATCAGATCGTGATCCGACAGATCCATCAAGGTTTCCATGGCCTGCGCCTGGCGCTCGGTCATGTCAGATTCATGCCGCTCGAAGAAGCGCGCGATGAACAGGTCGTTTTCCAGCAGGCCGCGTCGGCAGCGCCACTTGAGCTTGCTCAAGCGCCGCTCACCGAGCGGGACGTCGAGTGCGTCGACCTGTGTCATGGCGGGCAGGATGTCCAGAAGAAGGTCAGATGGCGCGACGCACCATCAGTTCCTTGATCTTCCCGATGGCCTTGGTGGGGTTCAGGTTCTTCGGGCACACGTCGACGCAGTTCATGATCGTGTGGCAGCGGAACAGGCGGTACGGGTCCTCGAGATTGTCCAGGCGCTCGGCAGTGGCTTCGTCGCGGCTGTCGGCGATGAAGCGATAGGCCTGCAGCAGGCCGGCCGGGCCGACGAACTTGTCGGGGTTCCACCAGAAGCTCGGGCAGCTGGTCGAGCAGCTCGCGCACAGGATGCACTCGTACAGGCCGTCGAGCTCTTCGCGCTCTTCGGGACTCTGCAGGCGTTCTTTCTCGGGCGGCACGTTGTCGTTCTGCAGGTACGGCTTGATCGAGTTGTACTGCTTGAAGAACTGCGTCATGTCCACGATCAGGTCGCGGATCACGGGCAGGCCCGGCAGCGGCTTGAGCACGACCGTGCCCTTGAGCGTGTTCATGTTGGTCAGGCAGGCCAGACCGTTCTTGCCGTTGATGTTCATCGCGTCGGAGCCGCAGACGCCTTCACGGCACGAGCGGCGGAACGACAGCGTCGGGTCCTGTGCCTTGAGCTTCATCAGCGCGTCGAGCAGCATGCGCTCGTGGCCGTCGAGTTCGACCTCGATGGTCTGCATGTACGGCTTCGCGTCCTTGTCCGGGTCGTAGCGGTAGATCTGGAATGTGCGCTTCATCGTGATGACCTTGTGATGTTCTGTTCTTGCACGCTTAGAACGTGCGGACCTTGGGTGGCACCGAGTCGACCGTCAGGGGCTTGAGGCGGACCGGCTTGTACGTGAGGCTGTTGCTCTCGCTGTGCCACAGCGTGTGCTTCATCCAGTTCGCGTCGTCGCGGCCCAGCGGGGCGACCGGGTCGTCGGCCGGGCGCTCGTAGTCTTCGACGGTGTGGGCGCCGCGGCATTCGGTGCGGGCCGCGGCCGACACCATGGTGGCCTGCGCCACTTCGATCAGGTTGTCGACTTCCAGCGCTTCGATGCGGGCGGTGTTGAACACGCGCGACTTGTCCTTGAGCGTGATCGCCTTGACGCGCTCGCGCACGGCGGCGATCTTGACCACGCCTTCGTCCATCGAGGCCTGCTTGCGGAACACGGCCGCATGCTGCTGCATGACGGCACGGATCTCGCCGGCCACGTCCTGCGCGTACTCGCCGCTGGTCGAGGCTTCGAGTTCGTTCAGGCGAGCGAGCGAGCGGTCGGCCGCATCGGCCGGCAGCGGCTTGTGTTCCTTCTGCTTGTCGTTGAACTGGACGATGTGGTTGCCGGCCGCGCGGCCGAACACCAGCAGGTCGAGCAGCGAGTTGGTGCCCAGGCGGTTGGCGCCGTGCACGCTCACGCAGGAGCATTCGCCCACGGCATAGAGACCGTTCACCGCCAGGCTGTTTTCTTCGCCCTTCTGGATCACGACCTGGCCGTTGATGTTGGTCGGGATGCCGCCCATCTGGTAGTGGATGGTGGGCACCACGGGGATCGGTTCCTTCGTGACGTCGACGTTCGCGAAGTTGATGCCGATCTCGTACACCGAGGGCAGGCGCTTGTGGATGGTGTCCGCGCCCAGGTGGTCGAGCTTCATGTGGATGTAGTCCTTGTTGGGACCGCAGCCGCGACCTTCCTTGATTTCCTGGTCCATCGAGCGCGACACGAAGTCGCGCGGTGCCAGGTCCTTCAGCGTGGGCGCATAGCGCTCCATGAAGCGTTCGCCGTTGCTGTTCAGCAGGATGGCGCCTTCGCCGCGGCAGCCTTCGGTCAGCAGCACGCCCGCGCCGGCCACGCCGGTCGGGTGGAACTGCCAGAACTCCATGTCCTGCAGCGGGATGCCCGAACGCGCGGCCATGCCCAGGCCGTCGCCGGTGTTGATGAAGGCGTTGGTGGACGCGCCGAAGATGCGGCCGGCACCGCCGGTGGCCAGCAGCACGGTCTTGGCCTGCAGGATGTGCAGGTCGCCGGTTTCCATTTCGAGCGCGGTCACGCCGACCACGTCGCCTTCGGCGTCGCGGATCAGGTCGAGCGCCATCCATTCGACGAAGAACTGGGTGCGGGCTTCGACGTTCTTTTGATAGAGCGTGTGCAGCATCGCGTGGCCGGTGCGGTCGGCCGCGGCGCAGGCGCGCTGCACGGGCTTCTCGCCGTAGTTGGCCGTGTGGCCGCCGAAGGGACGCTGGTAGATCGTGCCGTCGGGGTTGCGGTCGAAGGGCATGCCGAAGTGCTCGAGCTCGTACACGACCTTCGGGGCTTCACGGCACATGAACTCGATCGCGTCCTGGTCGCCGAGCCAGTCGGAACCCTTGATCGTGTCGTAGAAGTGGTAGTGCCAGTTGTCCTCGCTCATGTTGCCGAGCGATGCGCCCACGCCGCCTTGTGCGGCGACGGTGTGCGAGCGGGTCGGGAACACCTTGGAGAGCACGGCCACGTTGAGGCCGGCGCGTGCGAGCTGCAGCGAGGCGCGCATGCCGGAGCCGCCGGCGCCCACGATGACGACGTCGAACTTGCGCTTGGTGATTTGGTCTTTGGTATAGGCAGTCATCGGATTACAGTCTCCAGAGCACTTGAATGGCCCAACCCGCGCAACCCACAAGCCAGACGATCGTGAAAATTTGAAGGGCGAGGCGGATGCCGACCGGCTGGACGTAGTCCATCCACACGTCGCGCATGCCGACCCACACGTGGTAGAGGATCGAGGCGATCACGACGAAGGTGAGCACCTTCATCCACTGCGCCGAGAAGATGCCGGCCCAGGTGTCGTAGCCGATCGGGCCGCGCGAGAACAGCACCTGCGCGAGCAGGATGATCGTGAAGAGGGCCATCAGGCCGCCGGTGATGCGCTGGCTGAGCCAGTCGCGAAGTCCGTAGTGCGCACCGACGACGATGCGCTTGGATCCGTAGTTCACAGACATTTTTCTAGCTCTCTTTTCAGTACAGGCCGAACAGCTTGGCGCCGAGCACGAGGGTCAGCGCGATGCTGATCACCAGCGTGCCGATGGCCGAGCTCTTGCCGAATTCCTTGGTCACCGCGGCATGGCTCACGTCCATCCACAGATGGCGCAGGCCGGCGATGAAGTGGTGCAGGTAGGCCCAGATCAGGGCCAGCGCCACCAGCTTGAAGAACCAGCCCGGCGCGAAGCCGACGCCGACGTTGAAGACGGCCTTGAAGCGGGCGAAGGAGATCTCCGAAGACACCGAGGTGTCGAACATCCAGATGATGAAAGGCAGCAACAGGAACATCAATACGCCGCTCACACGGTGCAGGATCGACACGATGCCCGCCGGCGGCAGCCGGTAGGTGGTCAGGTCGGTGAAGGCATTGATGTTGCGGAACTGGCGTCGCGGCGGACGGGGTGAGTTGGCAAGCTCGGTCATGGGGGCTTTCGTTGCTTTTTCGAGGGGCAGCTTGTTCTTTGGCGAAATGCAAACAACGCAAAATTCTATTGCAATGCACCATCACGCTGCAGTCGGCCCGGTGTCATCGCACTGGATTGGTGGGATGCTCCGACGCCAAAGACCCTGCCGGTGTCGTCCAGAAGTGCTGTAACGGGCTGAAGGGCGGGTTTCATCATCCGAGTTCGTTGCGGTAATGGTGGGTGTCGGTGCGGTAAAGCCCTCGGCGCAGCTCCATCGGGGTGTCGTGGTAGGTGTGGGCGAGGCGCTCGACGCTCAGCAGCGGGGTTCCCGCGGCCACGGCCAGCAGGGCGGCCTGCTCGGCATCGGGCAGCACGGCGCGGATCTTTTCCCCGGCGCGCACCATGCGCACCCCGAATTCGGTCTCGAACATCGCGTACATCGGCCCGCGCGAGGCGCGCAGCCGCTCGGCCGTGAGTCCCTTGAACGGCAGGCCGGGCAGCCACAGGTCCTCGAGGATGGTGGGCACGCCGCGGTAGGCGAGCACGCGGCGCACCTGCAGCACCGCATCGCCGGTGCGCAGCGCCAGCGCGCGCGCCACGTCGGCCGAGGCGCGCAGCCGCCGGCAGTCGACGATGGTGCGTTCGGCCGGGCCCTCGGTGCTGATGTCGCCGCTGTCGGGCACCAGCTTGAGGAAGCGGTACTGCACGTGCTGTTCGGCATGGGTGGCGACGAAGGTGCCCTTGCCCTGGCGGCGCACCACCAGGTACCCGGCGGCCAGTTCGTCGATGGCCTTGCGCACCGTGCCCTGGCTGACGCGGAAGCGCGCGGCCAGATCCATTTCGCTCGGAATCGGCTCACCTGGCTTCCATTCGCCCGCCTGCAGGCTCTGCAGGATCAGGGTCTTGATCTGCTGGTAGAGCGGGCTGAAGGACGGTGTGGCCGTGTCGGCGAGGAGGGGCGTATTCATGGCGTGGGACGCTCTGCGCGGTGCACGCAGAGACCCCCTATCTTATATAAGACATAAGACGTGCGCGCTCCGAATCGCGATTCGGCTTAAAATGTGCGCCGGTTCCGCCCCCGGCATTGCCTTCCGCGGGGCCTCGGCAGCCGCCCGAGCTTGCCGCCGCCGTTTTCACCATCTTCTGGAGTCTTTCCCATGAGCAAAAAGCCTGTTCGCGTCGCCGTCACCGGTGCCGCCGGCCAAATCGGTTACGCCCTGTTGTTCCGCATCGCTTCCGGCGAAATGCTCGGCAAGGACCAGCCCGTCATCCTGCAACTGCTCGAGATCCCCGACGAGAAGGCCCAGAAGGCCCTCAAGGGCGTGATCATGGAACTCGAAGACTGCGCCTTCCCGCTGCTCGCCGGCGTGATCCCCTCGGGCGATCCGATGGTGGCCTTCAAGGACGCCGACTATGCCCTGCTGGTCGGTTCGCGTCCCCGCGGCCCGGGCATGGAACGTGCCGAGCTGCTGGCCGTCAACGGCGCGATCTTCACGGCACAAGGCAAGGCGCTCAACGCCGTCGCCAGCCGCGACGTCAAGGTGCTGGTGGTGGGCAACCCCGCGAACACCAACGCCTACATCGCGATGAAGAGCGCACCGGACCTGCCGCGCAAGAACTTCACCGCCATGCTGCGCCTGGACCACAACCGCGCGCTGAGCCAGATCGCCGCCAAGACCGGCACCGCCGTGGCCGACATCGAAAAGCTGACCGTCTGGGGCAACCACTCGCCCACGATGTACGCCGACTACCGCTTCGCCACCGTGGCCGGCAAGAGCGTCAAGGACCTGATCAACGACCAGGTCTGGAATGCCGACACCTTCCTGCCGACCGTCGGCAAGCGCGGTGCCGCGATCATCGAAGCCCGTGGCCTGTCCTCGGCCGCTTCGGCTGCCAACGCCGCCATCGACCACATGCGCGACTGGGCCCTGGGCACCAACGGCAAGTGGGTCACGATGGGCATCCCGTCGGACGGCCAGTACGGCATTCCGAAGGACGTGATGTTCGGCTTCCCGGTCACCACCGAAAACGGCGAATACAAGATCGTCGAAGGCCTCGACATCGACGCCTTCAGCCAGGAACGCATCGACAAGACGCTCAAGGAACTGACCGACGAGCAGGCCGGCGTCGCCCACCTGCTGTAAATCCCCCGGCCGTCGGGCACGTCGCGCGCTGTGCGCGTCGTGCGCCGACGGCTCCAGGAGCCACACTTTTCATGTCCGACCGTAATCCTCATCTCGATGACCGTCGCTGCCCGCAGGCTCGCTTCGACGCGAGCGACATCGCGACCTGGGCGCCGCGCAAAGCGCCCGACCTCTTGACTGCATGACCGCAGCTTCCGTGCACCCCCGCGACGTGCTGCTCGGCGCCCAGGCGGGCGCGGTCCTGCTGCCGGTCTGTGACCACTACAGCGGCGTCGAAGCGCGCATGAAGAAGAGCCTCGCGCTCCAGGCCGAGATGGCCGCGGAGTTCGGGGCCTGCGTGTTCGACGTCACCCTCGACTGCGAAGACGGCGCGCCCGTGGGCGGCGAAGCCGAACACGCGCAGCTCGTGACCGAACTGGCGCTGGCCTCGGCCCCCGCGATGCGGGTCGGCGTGCGCGTGCACCCGGTCGACCATGCCGCCTTCGACGCCGACATCGCCACCATCGCCGGCCGTGCCGGCCGGCGCCTGAGCCACCTGATGGTGCCCAAGGTCGAGTCGATCGCCGACGTGACCCGCGCCGTGGCCGCGCTCGACGCGGCGGGCGCACAGGCGCTGCCGCTGCACGTGCTCATCGAGTCTCCGCTGGCGGTGCACAACGCCTTCGCCATCGCGGCCCATCCGCGCGTGCAGTCGCTGAGCTTCGGGCTCATGGATTTCGTCTCGGCCCATGCCGGCGCGATTCCGGCCGTCGGCATGGGGGTCGAGGGCCAGTTCCGTCATCCCCTGGTGGTGCGCGCCAAGCTCGAGATCGCCTCGGCTGCGCACGCCTACGGCAAGGTGCCATCGCACTGCGTCGTCACCGAATTCAGCAACGTCGAGGCCCTGCGTGCCGCGGCGAAGCGGGCCGCCGGCGAGTTCGGCTATACCCGCATGTGGAGCATTCATCCCAGCCAGATCCGGCCGATCCTCGAGGCCTTCGCGCCCGGGGAAGGCCAGATCGAACAGGCCACGCGCATCGTCGATGCGGCGGTGCGCCAGGCCTGGGCGCCGGTCAGCATCGACGGCACGCTTCACGATCGCGCGAGCTACCGCCATTTCTGGCAGGTGCTCGAGCGTGCCCATGCCACAGGCCGTGTGCTGCCCCCCGAGGCACAGGTCTGGTTCTCGCCTTCTCCTCCGAACACCTAAGACAACAGATCCTCCAAGGAACACCCGATGACCAAGACCCTCGCACTGATTGCCGCCGCCGCCCTGGCGTTCCCACTGATGGCCACGGCCCAGAGCACGGACGCGAAGCCTGCGGCCAAGGCCGCGGCGAAGCCTGCCGCGAAGCCCGCACCCAAGAAGAAGCCCCAGGTGACGCGCCGCGCCGCCAAGGCCGTCGAGGAAGTCACGCCGATCGACACCAACACCGACGTCACGCTGAACGAGGCCGACCTGGCCGTGGCCGGACGCGTGCACACCGGCAAGATCCAGTGCGAACTGGGTGCCGACGTGACCGTGACCCCCGACGAGAAGAAGCCCGGCTTCTTCACCGTCTCGACCAAGGGCGCCAAGTACCGCATGCACCCGGTCGAAAGCCGCACCGGTGCGATCCGCCTGGAAGACCCGCGCGCGGGCGCCATGTGGCTCCAGCTCGGCAACAAGTCGATGCTGATGAACCAGAAGCAGGGCCTGCGTCTGGCCGACGATTGCCAGGCGCCGGCACAGATCGCCATGTCGGCGGAACTCAAGATCAACCCGCCCAAGAGCCTGTTCGAGGGTGCCGACGCGCCGGCGACCGGCGCCGTCAAGAAGTAAGAAGAAGCAAAGGCACAGGCTGTCCCCCGCAGCCGCCCCGTCGTACCCGTTTCCGGAGAATCAAGAAGATGTTGCAAGCCTACGTTGACCATGTCGCAGAGCGCGCCGCGCTCGGTATCCCGCCCCTGCCCCTCACCGCCAAGCAGACCGGCGAAGTGATCGAGCTGATGAAATCCGCCACCGCGAACGACGGCGAGTTCCTGCTCAACCTGATCACGCATCGCGTGCCGGCCGGCGTCGACGATGCCGCCAAGGTCAAGGCCAGCTATCTGGCAGCCGTGGCGCATGGGACGGAAAAGAGCCTGTTGCTGTCGCGTGCGCGCGCCACCGAACTGCTCGGCACCATGCTCGGCGGCTACAACATCAGCCCCATGATCGACCTGCTCGACGACGCCGAAGTCGGCGCCGTCGCGGCCGAGGGCCTGAAGAAGACGCTGCTGATGTTCGACCAGTTCCACGACGTCAAGGAAAAGGCCGACAAGGGCAACGTCCACGCCAAGGGCGTGCTGCAAAGCTGGGCCGACGCGGAATGGTTCACCAGCCGTCCCGAAGTGCCGCAGAGCATCACGGTCAGCATCTTCAAGGTGGCCGGCGAGATCAACACCGACGACCTGTCGCCGGCACCCGATGCGACGACGCGTCCCGACATCCCGATGCACGCGCTCGCGATGCACAAGAACGCACGTCCCGGCATCGTTCCCGAGGAAGACGGCAAGCGCGGCCCGGTGAAGTTCATCGAAGACCTGCGCGCGCGCGGCCACCTCGTGGCCTACGCCGGCGACGTGGTCGGCACGGGTTCGTCGCGCAAGAGCGCCACCAACTCGGTGCTGTGGTTCACCGGAGAAGACATTCCCTTCGTGCCGAACAAGCGCTTCGGCGGCGTCTGCCTCGGCGGCAAGATCGCGCCGATCTTCTACAACACCATGGAAGACTCGGGCGCACTGCCCATCGAGCTCGACGTGGCGCAGATGAACATGGGCGACGTGGTCGAACTGCGTCCCTACGAAGGCAAGGCGCTGAAGGACGGCAAGGTCATCGCCGAGTTCCAGGTCAAGAGCGAGGTGCTGTTCGATGAAGTGCGCGCCGGCGGCCGCATTCCGCTGATCATCGGCCGTGGCCTCACGGCCAAGGCGCGCGAAGCGCTGGGCCTGCCGGTGTCGACGCTGTTCCGCCTGCCGACCAGCCCGGTCGACACCCAGAAGGGTTACTCGCTCGCGCAGAAGATGGTCGGCCGCGCCTGCGGCCTGCCCGAAGGCACCGGCGTGCGCCCGGGCACGTATTGCGAACCCAAGATGACCTCGGTCGGCTCGCAGGACACCACCGGCCCGATGACGCGCGACGAGCTGAAAGACCTGGCCTGCCTGGGCTTCTCGGCCGACCTCGTGATGCAGTCGTTCTGCCACACGGCGGCGTACCCCAAGAAGGTCGACGTCAAGATGCACCACGAGCTGCCGGACTTCATGGCCAACCGCGGCGGTGTGTCGCTGCGGCCGGGCGACGGCGTGATCCATTCATGGCTCAACCGCCTGCTGACGCCCGACACCGTCGGCACCGGCGGCGACAGCCACACCCGCTTCCCCATCGGCATCAGCTTCCCCGCCGGCTCGGGCCTGGTGGCTTTCGCGGCCGCGACCGGGGTGATGCCGCTCGACATGCCCGAATCGGTGCTGGTGCGCTTCAAGGGCCAGATGCAGCCCGGCGTCACCTTGCGTGACCTGGTCAACGCGATCCCGCTGTACGCGATCAAGGCCGGCCTGCTGACCGTTGCCAAGCAAGGCAAGGTCAACATCTTCTCGGGCCGCATCCTGGAAATCGAAGGCCTGCCGGACCTCAAGGTCGAACAAGCCTTCGAGTTGAGCGACGCTTCGGCCGAACGCTCGGCTGCCGGCTGCACGGTGCACCTGAACAAGGAACCGATCATCGAGTACATCAACAGCAACATCACGCTGATGAAGTGGATGATCGCCGAAGGCTATGCCGATGCCCGCACGCTGGCCCGCCGCATCGCCGCGCAGGAAGCCTGGCTCAAGGACCCGCAGCTGCTCAAGGGCGACGACGACGCCGACTACGCGGCCGTCATCGAGATCGACCTGGCCGACATCCACGAACCGATCTGCGCGTGCCCGAACGACCCGGACGACGTGAAGACGCTGTCCGACGTGGCCGGCGCGAAGATCGACGAAGTGTTCATCGGTTCGTGCATGACCAACATCGGCCACTTCCGTGCCGCATCGAAGCTGCTCGAAGGCAAGCGCGACATCCCGGTCAAGCTGTGGATCGCACCGCCGACCAAGATGGACGCGCAGCAGCTGACCGAGGAAGGCCACTACGGCGTGTTCGGCAATGCCGGTGCCCGCACCGAAATGCCGGGCTGCTCGCTGTGCATGGGCAACCAGGCGCAGGTGCGCGAAGGCGCGACCGTGATGTCGACCAGCACGCGCAACTTCCCCAATCGACTGGGCAAGAACACCAACGTGTACCTGGGCTCGGCCGAGCTGGCCGCGATCTGCTCGCGCCTGGGCCGCATCCCGACCAAGGAAGAGTACATGGCCAGCGTCGGTGTGCTGGAGGCGTCGAGCACGCAGATCTACCAATACCTGAACTTCGACAAGATCGAGGAATATCAGAACGTCGCCGACGGCGTGACTGCCTGATCCCTCCGGCTGCCAGATCGAGGCCCGCTTCGGCGGGCCTTTTTCATGGGGCCGGCGGTTCGGTGGCGAGCTGCGGCACCACGGCGGCCGCCAGCCTGGCCGCGATCACGGCCAGCAGCGTGTCGCCGAAGCCACCGCGCGCCCGCGCGTCCGCTCGAGCGCTGGTCGACACACGAGGCGCGGCACTCCAGGCGATGCGTGCGCCCGAGGCCTGAAGCGCCTCGACCAACGCCACGTCCTCGCTGCAGGCCAGGGCAGGGAAACCACCGGCGCGCACATAGGCGGCGGCCGAGACACCCAGGTTGGCGCCATGGATGTGACGGTGGCCGTCGGCATCGGTGTAGGTGCGCGCGAAGTGCTCGCGCAGCGGTTCGGCGTGGTGGCCGTGCACGCTCCAGTCGTCCACGCCGATCGAGCCGCAGACGGCGTCGGCGCCCAGCTCCAGCTGGCGCACCAGCCAGTCGGGTGACACCCGGGTGTCGGCATCGGTGAAGGCCAGCCAGCGCGCACCTTCGTCGAGCAGCCGTTGCGCACCGGCGGCGCGGGCCTGGCCCACATTGCGCACCGACACGGCCATGGTGCGGGCGCCTTGCCAACGGGCAATGGATCCGGTGGCATCGCTGCAGCTGTCGAGCACGACCAGCAGTTGCACCGTCTCGCCTTGCAGCGCCGGATGCACGCCAGCGGCGCGCAGGCTGGCCACGGTGGCCGCGATGTGCATTTCCTCGTCATGCGCAGGAACGACGATGCCGATCATCGGATGCCTTCCCGTTGGGCCACCGAGCGCGCATCCCGGCACCAGACGTCGAGCACGAAGTCGCTCTCGGTGTGCGCCACGGTGCGCGCCAGGCCCGTTGCGGCAAAGGCCCGGTGCACTGCATCGGTCGACAGCACGCGCGCCTCGAAATCGGGGCGCCAGTTGCAGGCCGCCAGCACGCCGTCGTCGCTCAACGCATCGGCGCAGCAGCGCGCCAGCGTCTGCATCGCGTCCTCGCTCAGGAAGTAGCCCAGTTCGCTGACCACCACCAGATCGAAGGGCCCTTCGGCGTGCGGAAAATCCTGCGGTAGCGCGTGGGCTGCGATGCGCACGTTGGGCAGCGCGGCGGTGCGGGCCTGCGCGGAGGCCCTGGCCCGCGGGCTGAAGTCGCTGGCCAGTACGCGGTCGCAGCGTGCGGCCAGCGCCACCGTCAGTTCGCCCGCGCCACAGCCGGGCTCGTACACGCTGGCGTAGCGCCGGTGCGGCAGGGCGGCGAGCAGCAATGCGCGCTTGCGTTCCTCGTACCAGCGGGTGCGCAGGCCATAGGGGTCGTCGCTGTCGCCGTAGAGCGATTCGAAGTAGGCGAGGCGATCGTCGGCGCCCGCAGCCTGGCGGGTCGGCGTCTCGGTGATCATGAGAAGAAGACCTCGAAGGGACGCTGCGCGCGCTGGACCGTGGTGCCGCGCAGGATCGGGCCGGCCCCCGTCGAGGGGTCGCTCTCGAGCTGGCTGGTGAACGCGCCCACCGCCTCGCGCTTGGCGCGCGCGGCATCCGCGTCGAGTGCCAGCCGAACGGCCCGGCTCCAGGGCAGGCGCGCGTCACCGGGCGCCGCCCAGTGCCAGGCCCACACCGGGACCTCGATCAAGCGTGCGCCAGTGTCGGCAGCGGCCGCGGCACAGGCCTGGGCCGTCGCCTCGTGATCGGGATGGCCGTCATACCGCCAGGTGGTGAAGATCACGTCCCTGGGGCGCAGCAAGGCAGCGAGCGCGCGAGCCAGGGGCCCGCGCTGGCGCATCAGTCCGCCGTCGTCGAAGCCGAGGCGGCGGGCTTCTGTCGTGCGATCGACATCGAGCCCGAGGGCCTGCCATGCGCGATGGCTCTCCAGCGGGCGTTCGACGGCCAGCCGGTGCGGTGGCCAGACCATCGAGGCCGGATGGCTGGCCGTGCCGTCAGTGGCCGCGACGATCAGCATCGATCGGCGCAACATCTGCAATTGCGCGAGCAGGCCGCCCACGGCCAGCACCTCGTCGTCGGGATGCGGCGCGACAACGACCGCGCGATACCCGGGCGGCACGAGCTGTCCGGCACTGGTCTCCACCATCGGTTGATGCGCGAGCCAAGGCAGCCACTCGGCCTCGGTCGTGCCCTGACCCTCGATGGCCCGTTCGGCTACAGCGGCCATGGCGCCTCCACAGGCGGGAGCAAGGCACTGCCGAGCGCGGCCAGGTCGCGCTCGGCGTGGCTCTGGCGCAGGAAGATCGGCAGGTCAACCATGGCCTGCGCGAAACGCGCGTCGCGGCACAGCGGTGCCGCACCCAGGGCGCGGCCCGCGTGGGTCATCACCGTGGTGGCGGCGGCTTCGACCACCAGCCGTGCGCGCTGCGCCGGCAACTGGGCACTGGCCTGTGGCCAGGCATCGATCCAGGCGGCGGTCTCGTGCAGCACGGCCGCAGCGCCGGTCAATGCCACGTCGATGGCCCCGAGGTGCGCAAGCCGGTGCGCGTCGGGCCGCGGGCCGCAGCGCTGCCGCGTCATCTCGGCAATGCCCGCCGCACCGCCGTACCAGCAGGCCGCGATGCCGGCACCGCCCTGCCAGAAACCGGGGCGTGCCACATAGTCGCCCGGCCGGCCAATGGGCGTTGCCACGGCGGCGTCGAGATGCACATCGACGGTTCGCGCAGCGGCCATGCCCGCAGCCTGCCAGCCGTGGTCGCCGACCGTGACGCGGGCCTGGTCGAGCTCGACGGCCGCCAGGCAGGGCTCGCCGGCTTCGTTCCAGGCGCTGATCACCGCATGCGTGACGCTGTGGGCACCAGAGCACCAGGCCTTGGTGCCGTTCAGGGTGCAACTGCCGTCGGCCTGCGGGTGCAATGCGACTCGCGCATCCGGTGGCTCGGCACACCAGGTGCCCCATCGGCTGCCGAGCGGTGCCGCCGGGCCGCCAAGTTCCGCGAGGATGGCAAGCGCATCGGTGTGCCCCTCGAACAGCTTGACCAGCGACAGGTCATGGGCCGCCACGGCCGCCAGCATCTGCCAGCGCTCGAGCGTCCGGCCGGAGCCAGGCAAGGGCAGGGGATCGAAGCCGCCGTCGACCAGTTCGCCCAAGGTGAGCGGTGCATCGGCCGCGGCCAGCAGCGAGCGAAGTCGCTGGTCCGTGCGAGGAGCGAGCATGGCGGTGCGATGCTCAGCCGAGATGAAGGCTCTTGTGCTTGCCCAGGTTCTTGGGCGGCTCGCCGGTGACGGCGGCCTTCATCATCTTGAAGACCTGGACCATCTTGCTGTCGTCCACATCCCAGAACTCTGCGCGCCCGATGCGCACCGTGAGCAGGCCGAGGTTGGGGTCGGTCACGCCGGCAGGGAACCAGGCCTTGGCCATCGAAGTGAAGAGTTCTTCCTTCTTCGCCTGATCTTCCAGCAGCGCCGCGTGGCCGGACACCGAGACATAGTGGTCCTTGTCGGGGTTGGCGTAGGCCACGTTCACCACGTCATCGGCCGGCAGGTTGCGCGCGATCTCGCCGTCCTTGGGCACGAAGAAGTAAAGCGTCGCGCCTTCGTCGAGCTGCTTGTTCTGGGTCGTGAGCGGATGGCCGTGCAGCATGCCGTCGTGGTGGCGGTGCGTGAACATGCCGAAGCGCGTGTCCTTGATCAGCTCCCAGAGCTTGTGATGGTCGTTGTCTGTCGTCGTTGTCATGGTGGTGCGCCTGGGAAGTTATCTACAAGCGCCCAACATACGGAGGTGGCCGATGCACCGGCCGGGACGAACGCCGCGTGTTCATGTGGGCCGCCGCCGACGGCTCGTGTCATGCCCCCAGGGTCGACAGCGCCTTCGCGGTGGCCGCGTCCGCCGGAAAGAACGACTCGACCGCGAGTTCCTGCAGCGTCACGTCGACCGGCGTGCCGAAGATGGTGGTGGTGCTGATGAAGCTCAGCACACCGGCCGGCGTCCCCAGCTGGAACGGGACGACCACGCCCGCCAGTTCACCGCCCGCGGGCGGTGTCTCATGGCCGGCGTCGGCCACCGGGTAGGCGGCCAGTTCGTCGTGCAAGGCCTGGAGCGTGGCGTCGCCGGTCGCCGCGACCTGCTGCTGCAGCCGCTCGAGCAGATGCAGGCGCCACTGCGCCAGGTTGGCGATACGCGGCGCCAGGCCCTGCGGATGCAGGCTCAGGCGCAGCACGTTGATCGGCGGCTTCAGCAGTTCCGGCGCGGCGCCGGCCATCAGCAGCGGCACGATGCGGTTGGCCGCCACCAGATGCCAGTGGCGGTCGATGGCCAGTGCCGGGTAAGGCTCGTGGCCCTTCAACACCAGATCGACCGCCTGGCGCGCCGCCGCCAGCGCCGGGTCGTCGAGCGCACGCTGGCGGTACATGGGCGCGAAGCCGGCTGCCACCAGCAGCGCATTGCGCTCGCGCAACGGCACACCCAGCCGCTCGGCCAGACGAAGCACCATCTCGCGGCTGGGCGCGGCGCGGCCGGTCTCGACGTAGCTCAGGTGGCGGGTCGATACCTCCGCCTCGTGGGCCAGGTCGAGCTGGCTCAGGCGACGGCGCTGGCGCCAGTGGCGCAGGTGGGCGCCGAAGGGATCGCGGGCGCCCGGTGCGACGGGGGGCGAGGATTGCGCAGGGTGGTTCATGGCATCGATTCTGTGGCGCGTCGCGCGCTGTTGCCATGACCTCTGACGTCATCGACGCGCTGACCTCGCGGCGGAATCATCGACCCTGACGCCGCAGGAGGGCGGGCCCTGCGGGTGCCCGGATTCAGGGCGGCGGTGCGTTCGGTGCCAGATGCTCCTGCCCCTTGAGCACCATGGCGGCGCCCGGCGGGCCACCCACCGCATGGGGCAGCGAGGTCAGCAGCGAATGGGCGAGGTTGCCGCGGTACAGCTTGGCGCCCTGGTGCGAGAGGTTGGAGTTGGCATCGACGTGGATCGACTCGCCCAGTCCCGACCACAGGCGGCAGAAGCCGTAGTCTTCCGACAGATAGCGCCGGGTCTGCGGATCGACCATCACATCGAAGAAGCGGTAGTGCAGGCCGCGGTCGATGTCGCCGATGCCGTCGGGCGCGTAGCGGAAATCGGGATAGCCTGCCATGAGCCGCTCGAAGACGCCGCGCTTGATGACCATGAAGCCGGTCGGCGCTTCGGTGACCTTCATGAAGCCGTCGGGCTGGACGTCGAGTTCGACCTCCGAGCTGCCTTCCGCCGCTTCGGAGTTGATGGTGTAGCGCGTGAACATGGCTTCGAACTGCTGGCGCGTCGTGCCCTGGGTCACCCCTTCGGCGGGCCAGTCCTCCCGCTTGAGCGGATACACGCCCGCCGCGATGTCGTGGTCCGACTGCAGCAGCCGGAAGGCGGCCTGCGCCGAAAAACCGATGTCGGCGTCGATCCAGAACAGGTGGGTCCATTGCGGGTTGGCCAGAAATTGCGCCACGCAATTGTTGCGCGCACGCGTGACCAGGCTTTCGCCCTGATGGAGCAGCACTTGCATGCGCATGCCGGCGCGCTCGGCTTCGACGGTGAAGTTCATCATCGACACGACGTAGTTCTGAAAGAACTTGCCGTCGTGGCTCGGCGTGACGACCAGGGGAAAGAAGGAGCGGAGTTCGGAGAGGTCGAGCATGGGCGGGTTCCGGGGCTGGTGGGTGCTGCATCCTGTGTTGGAGCGCGGGCCTGACGTTCATTCGATTCCAAGTGGCCGTCAGGACATGGGTTTTTCTTTTTTGAATTGCAGTAGATTTTTAATTCGGGATGAATTCGTCGATAAATTCCATCCATTTTTTTCTGTCATCAAATGGTGGCTATTGAAGAAGACTGTATTCAAATCCCCGATTTGAGACTGTCAATTTCGCGCACGGCCCGCGTCTTTGACTGTGAGATTCGCGCACGGCCCGCGCTTCGGCGGCTTGGCGACTCGCCCACGTCACGGCCTCGCGGCCCGGCAGCCCCGCCCGCGGAAAGGCCGCGGTGGAGAAGACCGACTACAGCCACTGACATCGTTCCTCGCTATCCTTGAGGTGCTTCCACGAATCACAGGAGTTTTCAATGGCCAAGGCCCCGGCACACCCCTTCGCATCCGCGCTCAAGACATTCAAGACGGCATCGGGAGGGGCCGGCAAGTACTGGTCACTGAAGGAACTCGCGAAGCAGTACCCCAACATCGAGAAGCTGCCGGTCTCGATCCGCATCGTGCTCGAGTCGGTGCTGCGCAACTGCGACGGCCAGAAGGTCGGCGTCGAGAACGTCGCGCAGCTCGCCAACTGGCAACCCAACGCCGAGCGAACCGAGGAAATCCCCTTCGTCGTCACCCGCGTGGTGCTGCAGGACTTCACGGGCGTGCCGCTGCTGGCCGACCTGGCCGCCATGCGCAGCGTGGCCGCGAAGCTGGGCAAGTCGCCCAAGACCATCGAGCCGCTGGTGCCGGTCGACCTGGTGGTCGACCACTCCGTGATGGTCGACTACTACGGCACGCCCAAGGCGCTCGACCTGAACATGAAGCTGGAGTTCCAGCGCAACAACGAGCGCTACCAGTTCATGAAGTGGGGCATGCAGGCCTTCGACACCTTCGGCGTCGTGCCGCCGGGCTTCGGCATCGTGCACCAGGTGAACCTCGAGTACTTCGCGCGCGGTGTCTACAAGGCCGCCGACGACACCGACAAGGTGCCGACCTGGTACCCCGATTCGCTGGTGGGCACCGACAGCCACACCACCATGATCAACGGCATCGGCGTGGTCGGCTGGGGCGTGGGCGGCATCGAGGCCGAGGCCGCGATGCTGGGCCAGCCGGTCTACATGCTGACACCCGACGTGGTGGGCTTCGAGCTCACCGGCAAGCTGCGCGAGGGCGTGACCGCCACCGACCTGGTGCTCTTCGTCACGGCCATCCTGCGCACCGAGAAGGTGGTGGGCAAGTTCGTCGAATTCTTCGGCCCGGGTGCCGCGTCGATCGCGGTGCCCGACCGCGCGACCATCGGCAACATGGCGCCCGAATACGGCGCGACCATGGGCTTCTTCCCGGTCGACGAGATGACGCTCGCCTACTTCAAGGGCACGGGCCGCACCGACAAGGAAATCGAACGCTTCGAGGCTTACTACAAGGCGCAGGGCCTGTTCGGCATGCCGGCACCGGGTGAACTCAACTACACCAAGGTCGTGCGTCTCGACCTGGGCACGGTGTCGCCGAGCCTGGCCGGCCCCAAGCGTCCGCAGGACCGCATCGACCTGGGCCATCTGTCGACCAAGTTCTCCGAGCTCTACAGCAAGCCCAACGACGCGAACGGCTTCAACCAGCCGGCCGACAAGCTCAAGATCCGCTACCCGCTCTCGAAGACCGGCCAGGGCGACGACAGCGAGGCGCCGGCGCCCGCAGCGGGCTCGCCGCGCCAGGTGGTCGAGATGGTGGCCAACCGTTCGACCAAGGCCGCCGCGCACGTGAGCGCCACGGCGCCGGCTTCGCCGAAAGGCGCCATCACCATCGGCAACGGCGACGTGCTGATCGCCGCCATCACGTCCTGCACCAACACCTCGAATCCGAGCGTGATGCTGGCGGCCGGCCTGCTGGCCAAGAAGGCGGTGGAAGCCGGCCTGACCGTCAAGCCGCACGTCAAGACCTCGCTGGCCCCCGGCTCGCGCATCGTGACCGAGTACCTCGAGAAGGCGGGCCTGCTGCCCTACCTGGAAAAGCTGGGCTTCTACCTCGCAGGCTACGGCTGCACCACCTGCATCGGCAACGCGGGCGACCTGACGGCCGAGATCAACGAGGCCATCACCGACAACAACCTGGTGGCGGCCGCGGTGCTCTCGGGCAACCGCAACTTCGAGGCACGCATCCACCCGAACCTCAAGGCCAACTTCCTGGCCTCGCCGCCGCTGGTGGTGGCCTTCGCCATCGCGGGCAACGTGATGGTCGACCTGATGACCGAGCCCGTGGGCAAGGGCAAGCACGGCAAGGACGTGTACCTGGGCGACATCTGGCCCACGCCCAAGGAGATCGACGACAACCTGCGCTTCGCGATGAACGCCAAGGCCTTCCGCGCGAACTACGACAAGGTCAAGACCGATCCGGGCAAGTTCTGGAGCAGCATCCAGGGCACGACCGGCCAGGTCTACGACTGGCCCACCTCGACCTACATCGCCGAGCCGCCCTTCTTCGAGGGCTTCAAGATGAAGCCCGCGGCCACCAACCCCGGCTTCTCGGGCGCACGCGTGATGGCGCTGTTCGGCGACTCGATCACCACCGACCACATCTCGCCGGCCGGCTCGATCAAGGAAAGCTCGCCCGCGGGTGTCTGGCTCAAGGCGCACGGCGTGCCCAAGGCCGACTTCAACAGCTACGGCTCGCGCCGCGGCAACCACGAGATCATGATGCGCGGCACCTTCGCCAACGTGCGCATCAAGAACCTCATGCTGCCGCCGGACGACAAGGGCACGCAGGAAGAGGGCGGCCTCACGCTGTTCCAGCCGGGCAACGAGAAGATGTTCATCTACGACGCCGCGATGAAGTACATGGAGCAGGAAGTGCCCACCGTGGTCTTCGGCGGCGAGGAATACGGCACCGGCTCGTCGCGCGACTGGGCTGCCAAGGGCACGCAGCTGCTGGGCATCAAGGCCGTGGTGGCACGCAGCTTCGAGCGCATCCACCGCGCCAACCTGGTCGGCATGGGCGTGCTGCCGCTGCAGTTCCGCGGCGCCGATTCGTGGCAAAGCCTGGGCCTGACCGGCCACGAGAAGATCGACGTGGTGATCGAGGGCGAACTCAAGCCGCAGATGGACGTGAAGCTGGTGGTGCACCGCCCCGACGGCACGCACCAGGAAGCCACGGTGCGCCTGCGCATCGATACGCCGATCGAGGTCGACTACTACAAGCACGGGGGCATCCTGCCTTTCGTGCTGCGGCAGCTGCTGGCGGCCTGAGGACGCAGCGCGCCGGCTTCAGAGCGACAGGGTGGGAATCGGCACCTTGTCCAATAGCCGGCGCGTGAAGTACTTGTCCTGGTAGTAGCGAATCTTGTCGCACTTCACCGGGTGCGGGAGGCCCTCGTAGAGGAAGACTTCGGTGTCCGGTCCCATCGCCTTGAGTTCCTGGGGCAGCATCAGGGCACGGCGTTCTTCCGACTCGCTGCGACTGGTTTCCCGGCCTCGGGTCACGTTCTGCTTGCGCACGGTGGTGTAGCCCAGCATGTCGGAATAGTCGTTGGCGTCCTGCTGCTCCCGTGGCGCATAGATGATTTGCAAAGCGTGGTTGGTGATCAAGGTGCGGGCCACTTCCTTGCCGTAAGTGGCGTCCAGTTGCGCCATGCTCTGGACGATGGGCAACAGCCGCATGTTGTAGCCGGCCATGTAGCTCACGGCATTGGCGATGATGTCCACCTTGCCGATGCTGGTGAACTCGTCCATCAGCAACAGGCACTGGCGCCTGAGTCCCGGATTGTTCTGCGGCAGTTCCTTGGTGTTCACGTTGATGAGCTGGCTGAAGAACAGGTTGACGATCAGCCGGCTCTCGGCGAGCTTGTTGGGCTGGATGCCGATGTAGATGGTCATCTTCTTCTTGCGCACGTCGGTGAGCAGGAAGTCGTCGGCACTGGTGGCAGCGTCCAGCACCGGGTTGATCCAGGCGTTGAGCGGCTCTTTGAAGCTGCCCAGGACCGAGGCGAAGGTCTCCGCTGCTTGCGACAGCAGGTTCGAGAATGCCAATTGCGCATTGCCGCTCAGGAACGGCGACGCCGCCATGTCCTCATAGGACTTGCGCAGGTCCATGCCGTTGCCGGAAGACAGTTGATAGATCTGGCCGAGCGTGCGTGCAGTGCGAACCTGCTCTGGAAGTCCGTGCTCGCCATCGTCTTCCCATTTCTCGAACAGATAGAGCGAAAAGGCCATGAAGGCGTTGCGTGCCTGACTGACCCAGAACTTCTGGTCGGCGGCGCCGTCCGGATACAGCATGGCTGCAATGCTCATCAGGTCGGATACCCGAAAGGCCGGGTCGGTGGAGACATAAGTGAGCGGGTTCCAGCGGTGCGTCTTTCGATCCTCTGCGAAGGGATTGAAGAGATAGACCTCCTGGCCCTGCTGCGCCCGCCATCCGCTGGTGAGTTCGTAGTTCTCCTGCTTGATGTCGAGCACCACGATCGATTCGCCGTACTCGAGCAGATTGGGGATGACGATGCCCACGCCTTTACCCGAGCGCGTCGGCGCCGCAAGAATGACGAATTGCTGACCCGGCAGGCGAACCAGTTGGCCTCCGAACTTGCCCACCAGAATGCCGTTGGTCGCTGGCTTGAACATGCCGAGCCGACCCAGGTCGGCGCCAGTGCCGAAGCGCGCATCGCCGTGGATCGACGGGGCTTTCGATTTGGCGAGCAATGCCAGCAAGCCCAGCCAGAGCAGCACCGGCACGCCGAAGCCGATGTAGCCAGCCAGATGGATTTTCTGCGTATAGGGGCGGTAAGCAGGAAGGTCGAGCGCCTGCCAATAGCTGAGATAAGTGTTCCAGGCCAGCGATTGCGGGTCCAGTTTGAGCAGCAAGAGGGCGAGCCAGCCGGACAGGTAGATACCTGCCAAGAGCGCTGCGACGAGGGTCAGGGCTGCGCTGGCCCACTTGGCTTTGGTCATCGAATATCACTCGATTGAAAAGAGCAGGCAGGCTTGATTGAGGGATGTACCGTACATTCGAGAAAGCCGAATGGCGGGAAAATCATCGAGACAGGGCCGGCGCCGTTTGCTGCGGTGCTGGCTGGGCCACCTGTGGTGGCTGCTGAGTGGGCGCATGCTGCTGGGCCTGCCGCGTCTCCTGGAAGGCTCTGGCGCTTTGCGTAATGGGCGTGTACATGGCCTCCACCGTCAGCACGTCGATGACCTTCGAGTGCGCGGTCCCCAACTTGCCCTGCGCGGCGAAGAGCTTGCTGTTGTCTGGGCCGCCCAGTTCGAGGTGGTCGATACGCGTTAGGCCGGCCTTCTGCGCGGCCACCGCGACTGCAGCGGCGGCGTTGTCGGTCAACTGGTCGGGCTTGCGGCCGAACTGGGCATCGATCTTTTGGAGGGCGTTTTGGGCTTGCTTGAACAACGGGCTGTCCTGAATTCCCGGCTCTTGCCGCGAGGGCGACGCCAATGTTTGTTCCCTAAGCTTGACGTCGATGGCCTTCAGGGTGTTTCGGCCCGCCACGCCATCTTCCTTGAGATGGTTGTCGTGCTGGAACGCTTTGACAGCATGTCGCGTGCCGGGGCCCATGTGCCCGTCGGCTGTAGGCGGCTTGCCATCAGACCCGGTATAGCCAAGCTTCGTTAATTTGGTTTGCAACTCCGCCACGTCGGCGCTGTGTACGCCGCGCTTCGCGAGATGCTGAACGCCGGAATGAAGGAACTGATCTTTCACCGCCGCGTAGTACTTTCCTTGGTCGGAGTTCGCGTCGAGCGACCCAGGGTTCACCGTCGCATTGACTTTGACGCTTTGCCATGCACGATTCAGATCGCTTTGCGGGTCGGTGCGCTCCAGGCGCAGAAAGGTTTCTGTACCGCGAAGGGCGTGATCAACGCCGTTACCTACGTATTTCGGTAAGTGCTCATTCACCCAATTCCTGACATCGTCAACGCTCTTGAGACCGTCCTTGTCGATGCTTTCAAGCAGACCGCTCCGTACCACGACCCCTTTCTTCCATCGCTCGCCATCCCCTCCGGTTTGGTTCTCGAGCTTCAGGGCTATGGTGGAGAGTCGAGCTTGGTCCTCGTGGGATGAACGCTGGTACAGCGGCGTGGCCTGCAATCTGGCAAGCGTGCTATCGGGGCGCATCAGCCTGTCGATCTGACGTTCGTCGCGCTCATGCACAAAGGTTTTGCCAGCATCCGCGGTCAAGAACGCGTCGAGATGGGGTTTGACCGAGGGATCCAGCGGGCGGCCCGCTTCCGCTCGAATGGCGTTGCCGTTTCGGCCAAGGTCCGCGACCGTCTGTTGCACTTGCTTTTCGTTAAGTACCCAGTCCGGATGCTGCTTTTTGGCCCATGCCTGGAAGGAGGACACCAGCGCTTGCGCCACTTCGGGGTGAGCACCCAAGTCTGTCTGCAGCGTGCCAAGCGAATAGCCACTGTTGCCAACAGGTTCCAACTGCGTACCACCGTGCTCTTTCCCAGCAAACGAAAGATGGTTTGAAACATCGCGCCCGCCGATACTGCCCTCCAAACTCACACCCACCGCGAAGTAGGCCAAGGCTCGCGCTTCCTGGTTGCTCAGCTGATTCTTTTCGTTCATTTGTTTTCTCCCTAAAAGTTACCCAGTGCTTGAAAGCAAGGTTTCTCGCTACCCACCGCATAGCCGCAAGTTGGTCCGTGCGGCCTTGATGATGGCGAGGTAAGCCTCGGCCACATCGGGCCGCCCCCAATCTTGCAGAACGGCCTTGTCACCGCGTTTCGCATCACTCTGATAGGGCTTCAACGTGGCAATACATTCCGCGCGTTGTCCATTTTTGTACTGCGTGATAGCCAGATCGTTGCGAATTGAACCAAGATTCAATGCATCTAGAAAGGCAGTGCAGTTGCTCAATACGGGTTGCAGCAACTCCAGCGCGCCGCGGTAGTCCCTGTGGTCATACAGCCTCTTGAAGCGGTTCCGCGTATCCTCCACCGCCGCGGGCATGCACGAGGGATTCGCATCGCGCAAGTACTCGCCCTCGAAGCTGCCATTCAGTCCGCAGAGTTCCTTGCATGCCTCCGCCGTCTCAAGCTTCAGCGCGACCCCTTTGGTGGTCGGGTTGAAGCTGATGGTGCAGGAGCTGTTGCCGCGTTGGGAAACGCCGGTCCGCCCAGTGAGTTCTCCGCCAAATTCGCAGCCTTCCGTAAGCGTGGATCGCGTTTCAACGGAGAAGCCGACAGAACTGTTTTTGCTCGGATCGATGACCAACCATCCCCACCCCTGGTCGGTGGCGTAGTGACCGGGCGCGATGGTTGTGACCGTGACTTGGTCTTGCTCTTCGGAGTGTGTCTTTTGCGCCCAGCTCTGTTGGCACGCTAAGCCCAGAACGAATACAGCAAGCTTGAAGATGGTTTTGCGCATGGTGCTATGAAACTGATAAATGGTTTGAGAAGCCGAGTACCGTGCTAACGGCCATGCAGAAGCTGCATGCGGCGGACATGAGAGAGCCCGTCATGGGCTGAGCGCGAGTAGCTGAATTGGTCGCAATTGATGACGGGCATGGCACTTACCGAATCCGTACTGGCAGGCTGCATGTGGTGTAGTAGGTGCGGCAGTTCTTGTCCCCTGTTTCAGTGCAGGTCTTCACACCAATCGCAATGGCCTCATCCACTGTGGAGGCGGGAGATACGTTGTAGCCACCATCACCCGCAACAACCGCAGCGCACTGATTGGCGTATGCAACGTCAGTCTTACAATTTGCGACGCCTTTTGACTGGCAATCAGCCATCGCTGCCTGCGAGGCTTCGCGCCTGCTTTGTTTGTCGACGGCTACACCCATAGCCCATTGCTTACCGTCCGTCGCAATCGCCCCCCAACGCGGCTCCCACTGCGGGGCTAGCGGCTTCGGCGCATGCTGATTGCCATAGCCCGGGATAGGTGCGCAAGCCGCCACGCTCGGACCTCCAATTGGATATGAACCAGGGGAGCAGCCGCCTTCCGCATGCACAAGGGCACCCCATAGAAAGCTCGTGCCCGCCAATAGCCAACTACGCAGTAAACGTTTGAACATATTCCGGTCTGTTTATGGTGATTGCGACGCTTTGACCGTATCACTAGGAGGAGAAGCTGGAACCCCCGCGACTCGGGCGTGTGGGTTGCTGCTTGGGTTGTTGGGGCCGCCACCTGTCTGATGCGATGTATTCCCAGTACTCGTCGGCGGCGGGGCATAAGACCCAGCCGGCTGCCCCTGAGGCCCCGGCTGACTCGCACCTCCACCGGGATTGACTCCGGAGTAGGTCATGAACTGCCCCAACGTCCCCCCAAAGAAGCTCGCCGCCATCGCTGGCGCAGTGATCAGCAGCGTGGTCATCAGGAGCCCGATGCCCCCTTGCTGCATCGCCTGGCTGGTCAGGCCTGAGGCGCCTTCCAGTTTGAACAAGGCGTTGATGGCGTTGGCCGCCCACAGCGCGGCGGCGACCCGCAGCGTCAGGTCCAGCACCATCGAGATCATGAAACTGAGCATCGCCATCGAGAACAAGGTGCCCAGCCCGTAATTGAGCCAGCGCCAGAACATCGACTCCGTCACCTTGAAGATCAGGCACAGGATGAAAATGGGTCCCAGGCCAATGAACAGCGCGATCGCCACCTTGTACATCAGCAGCATCGCACCGGCCGTCATCGGCGGGCCCGCCACGCCCAGTGCGGCGATCAGCGAGGCGCTGCCCGCGGACTTCACGTTGTCGGCACTGATGGCGCCGTTGAGCCCCTGGGCGCCATCAATGGCGGCCATCGCCACTTGCGTGTAAATCAGGTTCTTGTCGATGGCGGAAGCGGGCGAGCCGCTGTCGCGCGTGACCAGACCATTGATGCCCCGAGCCAGATCGTCGGTGAAGAAAGTCTGGATGCTGGCGCCGCCCACGGCCATGGTCATGGCGGCCACCACGATGACAGCGGTGCGGCTCATGTGGACCACCATCGCCATCATCGGCTCGCGCGACTGGCCGGTGAGGATGCGAAAACCCTGCACGATGATCCATAGGGCGATGAGAGTCAGGGCAAGAACTTGTCTTCCTATTGAACGAACAGCCGCTATCAAGACAACAGGCGTCGCCGACGCATCTTGCAAAAAACCGAGCGTCTGAATCAGCCTCATCACGATGCAATGTTCCTGCGGTCGTACATCAGTGCGTCATGGCCTGCTGCGGCCGGTCTTGCGTCTGAGGCGGTAGCTGATGCGGCTGGAGCACGACTTGCTGCACCTGCTGAAGATAGGCTTTCGCGCTGTGCTCAACTGGAGTGCTCAGCGCGTTCACAGTCGGCACATCGATCACTTTTGAGTGGGCGCTGCCTGGTTTGCCTTGTACCGCGAGAAGCTTTTCGCCGGTGTCATTGGGCTCAACATGGTGAATCCGCTTAAGCCCGTGGCGATGGGCCTCCACGGCCAAAGCGGCTGCGGCGTTAACGGTGCGTTGATCAGACTCGATGTTGTGACCGCGGTTCCATTTCTGCAGGCCTGCAAGTGCTTCGGCGTACAAGATATGGCCCGGATGGTTCTTGTCAGCGAACGACGGCGTTAGATCTACCTCGCCTTTGACCAAGCCCGCCATCACCTGAGGCGTGAGTTTGCGCTCCCACTCCGCCGCGGCCGCCTTGCGTTCCGCCAGACCTTTGTGGCCGCCGTTGATGCCTTCGGTCGCACTCGTCACGTCTTGCTGAAAACCCTTGCTGACCACTCTCTCTTTCCAGTACTGCACTGCCAGAGTCGCCGCATTCTTCGGCTCGGTAGCAAGTTCAGGATGCTTGACGAGATCCAGGCTTACCGCCTTGCCGTAGTGCTCGTAGTTGCTGCGACCTGTGAGCTGAACGAAACCGCGACCACGAAAGTTGAGACTGTCACTGCTGTTGGGTTTGTTTCCTAAGCCTTCACCCCATTTGCCCCCATAGATCGCCTCGGCGATCTTCTCGTGTCCCCCGTCCACAATCGCTTGGGCCTCTTCAAGGGTGTCCATACCATTGCGCCCAGGGAACACCTTCAACAACCGCTCCGCGGAGTAGTTCAAGCTCTCGTGCGTTTTGGTAAAGCCCTGCGACTCTACTTGCATCTGACCCATAAAGTTGGCTAGCTCTTTAGGATGGGTGACTCCGCCGCGGTAGGCGGCCAGCAGAAGAAGTTCAGCGTTCTTTTGAGATGTGATTGATGACATGGCGGGGTCCCCTGGGTACTATCGAATTGCATAGAGTCAACGCGTAGAAGGCGGACCACTGCCTTCAATATCTGTATCGATTGGCCAGTCGTTAATGCGATGAATAACGCTTTCGTCTTTGGTTTTGATTACGGTCGACGGTTTGCAGTTCATTTCACGCGCAGCATGTGGCTCTCCGGCACGTTGCACGATGAGACTCGAACGCCCTCGCTGATCGACAGAGTCTTCAACAGACAAGATGATGTACTTGTAGCCATTGTTGACGAATGAGTAAGCTTGTCCAAAGGTGGTGGCATAAAGCCAATGAGACCGCGAGAACACTCGATCCTTCGAGTTTTGAGTGGGAAACAAGAACTCAATATTGGATGACTTGCCAAACACATAGCGGAAACTCCCCTTGTCTAGCCCGTCGTGAATCGGTGCACATAGGGACACCGTCTTCGTGCTGCCTTCAAGGGCGCAAGAAAAAACAACTTCCTCGCTGGCTGCGCACAGGCTGCGGGCTTGCCATGTGCGCGCCGATGCACTGAAACCTGCTAGCGCGAGCACGGCAAGCAGCAGGCCGGACAAGTACTTCACGATTAGATTTAATCTTAGGGCGCCACGTTTCGTTGGAAGAGGTGCGCGGGCAGCGTGACGGCTTTGGTTAGGGTAAGGAGCATTCATAAAATGTCACTCTGGTTTGAATTAATCGCCGTCGCGATCGTTTTGCCCATGCAATCTCGTGACGAGCGGCGGAACATGAGCATCAACGAATCCTTATGGGAAGGCTGCAGGCGGAGTAGTAGACGTGGCAGTTGGTACGCCCAGCATCGCGGCATGTCTTCATGCTCAGTTCGGCCGCTTTATCTACTGTGGTGGCATTAGACGCGTTGTAGCCGCCGTCGCCTACAACAACCACAGCACACTGATTGTCGTAAGAAATTTCAATCTTGCAATTAGCCCCGCCTTTTGCTGCGCAATCGCTTACTGCTCTTCGCGAGGCCTCTCGTTTGCTCGATTGGTCAGTGGACACGCCGAGAACTCCATCGGGTACAGAGGTCGCTAGCGCTCCCCACCGACGTTCCCACTGCTCAGCTGGTAGCTGCGGTGCTTGCTGGTTAAATTCCCCCGGAATAGGAGCGCAAGAGAAAGGCTGATTGGGGGAAAACTGAAATGGGTACATCCCGGGGGGGCATTGCGCCTCTGCGAGACCAGCCCATAGCAATCCTGCACCGAGTAATATGAAACGACGTAAGAAAGTCTTGAACATAATCAAACCAATTAAGTCGATTGCTGCAACTTGACCGTGTCGCTTTGAGGAGAAGACGGAGCGCCCGTAGTACGACCACCAAGTCCGCCACCAGTTGAATTGTTGGGGGTAGTTGTTTGCGTCGTTTGGGGAGTCTGCGGTGCATAAGCCCCAGCCGGCTGCCCTCCCGGCCCGGGACTGCCCGCGTTCTGGTGGCCACCGCTGACCGCCGGATAGGGGTTGAAGTTGCCCAACGTCCCTCCAAAGAAGCTAGCCGCCATCGCTGGCGCAGTGATCAGCAGTGTGGTCATCAAGAGCCCGATGCCTCCTTGCTGCATCGCCTGGCTGGTCAGGCCTGGGGCGCCTTCCAGTTTGAACAAGGCGTTGATGGCGTTGGCTGCCCAAAGCGCGGCGGCGACCCGCAGCGTCAGGTCCAGCACCATCGAGATCATGAAACTGAGCACCGCCATCGAGAACAAGGTGCCCAGCCCGTAGTTGAGCCAGCGCCAGAACATCGACTCCGTCACCTTGAAGATCAGGCACAGGATGAAAATGGGTCCCAGGCCAATGAACAGCGCGATCGCCACCTTGTACATCAGCAGCATCGCACCGGCCGTCATCGGCGGGCCCGCTACGCCCAGCGCGGCGATCAGCGAGGCGCTGCCCGCGGACTTCACGTTGTCGGCACTGATGGCGCCATTGAGCCCCTGGGCGCCATCAATGGCGGCCATCGCCACTTGCGTGTAGATCAGGTTCTTGTCGATGGCGGAAGCGGGCGAGCCGCTGTCGCCCGTGACCAGGCCATTGATGCCCCGAGCCAGATCGTCGGTGAAGAAAGTCTGGATGCTGGCGCCGCCCACGGCCATGGTCATGGCTGCGACCACGATGACAGCGGTGCGGCTCATGTGGACCACCATCGCCATCATCGGCTCGCGCGACTGGCCCGTGAGGATGCGAAAACCCTGCACGATTGAATGGACGGCTTGTGGCGAAGTATTCACGGACTGTGACAGGCGGTGCTGCTTATGAACGCAAAGTGCTACACGCTGACTCAACTTAAGCCAGAGCAGGCCCGGTTTGCGTTTGGATCGGCCGACTCACGTGCTGCTGGGACTGCTGGCTCCGTTGCAGGTTGTGCGCATCGGCGAAGGCTTGCGAACTTTGCGCAAGGGGCGTGTTCAGTGCCACCGTCGTGTCTACATCGATCACCTTGGAATGTGCCGTGCCCGGCGTACCCTGCACTGCGATGAGCTTGCCACCGTTGTCGCTCACGGCGACAAGATCGATTTGCCTGAGCCCCGACTGACAAGCTGCTGCGGCCAAGGTGCCCGCGGCATTGCAGGTGCGTTGATCGGAGGGAATGCCACGCTCGGCGTTGATCTTTTCCAGGCCCGTCAAGGACTGCTTGTAGAGCCCGTTGCCAGAATGCTGGCCATCGTTCAACAACGGCATCGGCTCTGTCTGGCTGCTGAACCAAGACCCTTGACGGGTGAGCTTGTCGATGGCGTGGGAAGCGCTTTCGCGCACCGCTTCCCCGGTTAGCTCCAACGCCTCGCCTGCCTGCCGAGCGCCCGTTTCCACCGAGTTGCGCACTGCATCGTAGGCCTGCCCTGCAGCATGGCCGACGGCCCTCACGCCCTGGCCGGCCGTTTGCCCTGCCTGCATCCCGGTTTGCAGCGGAAGGGATGCGATGGCACGGGCGTTGTGTACGTCGTTGCGGTAGCGATCGATCATGCCGTGATGGGCGTGATACTGCGCCTGGTTCTCCCGCGAGATGATCGAGCGACCCAGCGTCTTTCCGTCGGGCACGAAGTTGTCGACGAAATGCGCGCTGAAGTCGGTTGCCTTGGCGGGATTGCGCGCGCTCAGAGCGCCGTCATCGTCGCGGTATCCGGCTTTGCTCAGCGTGTCGATATCCTGCTGGACCGCATAGACCCGCACCTTGCCAAAGTGCGCACTGGCTGCGCTCACCGCATCGCCTGCGCGAACGTGGTTGATGACTTGGTGGCCGCCTTTCGGAACGCTATGCACCAGCCCGGCGGCGCCGTAGGCGTTGAAGGTCTCGCCCTTGAGGCCGAATCTGTGGCCCTCCAGTTGGGCTAGCGTGCCGCCCAGCGAGTGGCCGGTGACGGTCACGGTGAAAGGCTGATTGCTCTTTTCTGCATCGGCCTTTGCCCTGTCCAGTACCTTTTGCGTGAAGGCATTCGCGTCACGCGCCTGGGCGTTTACGCCTGCCAACGCCATACCAGCGTCGACGAGACCGTCTTGCACTGGCTCGCGGCCGAATTCGGTACCGCGAAAGGCAATGACCACCTCGCCAGTTTCGACCCGCCGGTAGGCCGTTGCCTGAAATCCCGTGCTCGGGTTGTCGGCATGGTCGAGGACTTGATAAGCCACATCGCCCAGGGTGACATCCTTTATTTGAAGCTTGCGATCCTTGTACGAATCCTGTGCCAACAGTGCGTAATCCGTGGACGTGATCGTCATTCGAATTTCTCCTTGGCAGTGAGCGTCATCGAGAAGGTGCTCTTCGGCTCTTTGAAGTCAGATCGCTGCGCATTGCCGCTGTTGACCCATGGTCGCTCTCCGTCCTTCAAAGGAGTGCTTTCGCGGTACGACAACGTGGAAAAATAACGCGTGGCGGACTTGTTCGCCAAGATGTCATTCAGGGCGATGGAGTGGCCGAACACCAAGTTTCCAACCCGCAGACTGAAGTTGGAAAAGGGCATGGACCAGCGGCAAAGGCCCAGTCCGAAGTAGTCCTCGTCCGTCAACAGATCGACACAGAGTTCACCCTTGTAGACCTTATCGCCCACCCGGCTCAGGGCCATCGGGACATCTTTTTCGGGAGTCAGTGTGGCGCCGCTGAAAGGGGTTAGCGGTACGCAACTACCGTTCGCTACTTCATAGCCAGCGGACCCCTCCACGGCATCGAACGGCCCTGGTGCGTCCTCAATGGTCAACGTGATTTCATAGCATCTTGGGATGCGGGTTGAGCTTGATGTCGGGTTTTTTCATGGAAGGTCCGCAAGCGGGGAGAGCGAGGGTCAAAAAAATGAAGAGGATGGCGGCAACGAGGCGTTTCATTGACAGTCCGCCTTGCATCGCGCATGGGCTGAGCGCGAGTAGCTGAATTGGTCGCGATTGATGACGGGCATGGCACTTACCGAATCCGTACTGGCAGGCTGCAGGTGGTGTAGTAAGTGCGGCAGTTCGTGTCCCCTGTTTCAGTGCAGGTCTTCACGCCAATCGCAACGGCTTCATCTACTGTGGAGGCGGGAGATACGTTGTAGCCACCATCACCCGCAACAACCGCAGCGCACTGATTGCCGTATGCAACGTCAACTTTGCAATTTGCGCCGCCTTTTGAATGGCAATCAGCCATCGCCGTCTTCGAGGCTTCTAGCTTGCTTTGTTTGCCGACGGCTACGCCCATAGCCCATTGCTTACCGTCCGTCGCAATCGCACCCCATCGAGACTCCCACTGCGGTGCTGGTGGTTGCGGCGCTGACTGCTGGCGGTTGTCCGGTCCACACATGTTGAGCCCATTGCCCGAACCGTAGGGAATCTGGCCGGGCGGACATGCGGCCTGCGCATGCACGATGCCAGTCCACAAGAAACACAAGCTCGTCACCAGCAACCTGCGCAAGGAAATTTTAGACATGATTAAGTCTGCTTAAGTCGATTGCGGCACCTTGACGGAATCACTGGGAGGAGGAGCCGGAACGCCTGTGGCTCGGGCGTGTTGGTTGCTGCTTGGGTTATTGGGGCCACCACCTGTTTGATGCGATGTATTCCCCGTACTTGTCACCTGCGGATACGTTCCCGGTGCCTGCCCAGCAGGCCCTTGGTAGCTTTGTTGATGACTCGAAGCCCCATTGACTGCCGACTGGGAGTAGAACTGCCCCAACGTCCCTCCAAAGAAGCTAGCCGCCATCGCTGGCGCAGTGATCAGCAGCGTGGTCATCAGGAGCCCGATGCCCCCTTGCTGCATCGCCTGGCCGGTCAGGCCTGAGGCGCCTTCCAGTTTGAACAAGGCGTTGATGGCGTTGGCCGCCCACAGCGCGGCGGCGACCCGCAGCGTCAGGTCCAGCACCATCGAGATCATGAAACTGAGCACCGCCATCGAGAACAAGGTGCCCAGCCCGTAGTTGAGCCAGCGCCAGAACATCGACTCCGTCACCTTGAAGATCAGGCACAGGATGAAAATGGGTCCCAGGCCAATGAACAGCGCGATCGCCACCTTGTACATCAGCAGCATCGCACCGGCCGTCATCGGCGGGCCCGCCACGCCCAGTGCGGCGATCAGCGAGGCGCTGCCCGCGGACTTCACGTTGTCGGCACTGATGGCGCCGTTGAGCCCCTGGGCGCCATCAATGGCGGCCATCGCCACTTGCGTGTAAATCAGGTTCTTGTCGATGGCGGAAGCGGGCGAGCCGCTGTCGCCCGTGACCAGGCCATTGATGCCCCGAGCCAGATCGTCGGTGAAGAAAGTCTGGATGCTGGAGCCGCCCATGGCCATGGTCATGGCGGCCACCACGATGACAGCGGTGCGGCTCATGTGGACCACCATCGCCATCATCGGCTCGCGCGACTGGCCGGTGAGGATGCGAAAACCCTGCACGATGATCCAGACCGTGAGCAGTGTCAGGCCGATGGCGCTGGCCCAGGCCATGGTGTTGCCCAGGAGATGGTCGCGGAAGCTGTTGATCCTGTTGTCGACCCAGGCGTAAATCAGGGCAAAGTAGACGAAATCCATAACGAATGGGTGCCAGTAATAGGGTGATCGACAGCAGGGGGCGCGCGGGATTAATGAATGGCCAGCGCGGCGGCCAGGGCGCCCGTCTGAATGAGCTGGCCTGCCGTAGGCAGGCCGCCGCTGCCGCCGCCTTTGATCGCGGCGTGGGTGAGGGCGTTTTGCTGGCCCTCGTGGAATTTGATGGCGGCCTCGTAAGCCGCCAGACGGGTGCGCCAGAAGCCCATCTCGGCTTGGAGCTTGCCGATGGTGCGCAGTGATTCATTGGTGTTGGCCCAAAGGTCGCCCTGGGTCCCCGCTGAGCCGCGGTTGTTGTCGATCCTCGTGAGCTGCTCGCTGTATTGCTGGAAGCGGTTCGTCATCTCGATGCTGTCGTTGTAGGCCTGAACACGCAGCTGAATGAGTTGCTGGCAGATTTGCTGCTTGACTGAAGAAGAGTTGCCTGCGTTGATGGTGGCAAGGCTGGTGACGTTCTGGCTCGCCCTGCCGGCCCCTGCGGTACCACCCAGCGCGCCGCCCTGGCTGGGACAAGCCTGTTGCACGTAGCCAGAGGTGTCCGAGATCTTCTGGAGCTGGTTGCCGGGGGTCAGCGTGGCCGAAAAGCCCAAGTTGGCGACACTGGTCTGAATCTCCTTGAGGACGTCCGAGGTCGTCCTGTTCAGATTTCCGCTCCCGATCCGGCTCTTGATGTCATCCAGCTTGCCTTGCGCTTTCGAGTCGCTGACGTCGACGTCAGCGTGGGCGACGCCGACGAGCGCGGCGGCCGCGATGGCGAGGAAGGCCGCGCGAGCTGCACGTGCTGCACTTGGCAAGGTCTTGCGCAGCGGGACGTGAACAGGCTGGGCGAGGGCGAAGGCGAGAGGAGGGCGGCGAATCATGGTGGCTTCTTGGGTGTGTGCGGTCGTTGCGCTGCTCACGGGACGCGGCCCCACTGATTCATGATGGTCTCGGAGATGTTGCTGTTGTTTTGGGTATTGGTAGCGCCCGAACAGCTGTTCATATATTGCTTACGGTTGTTGTAAGAGGCCTGGGCCTTGAACTTCCAATAGATATAAATCGCAAGGCCAGCGGGCGCGGGCGCGTGCCAGTAGGCGACGGCGGGGGCGCAGTTCGCGGGCGCGATGCCTTGACCTGACTTGCTGGCCATGCACAGATAGACCGTGCACGGGTCCGGAGCCTGCGCCCGTGCGGATGTAACCATGCTGGCGATCCCCAGCGCGACGGAGAGGGCGGCGGATGAGGTGCGCAGTCTCATGAAAACCTCCGAAGTGTTGAATTGATAGTTGATGGGGTCTGAGGTCGGTCAGGCAATCAGGCGCGGTCGCGTCGGTCGCTGTCCGGCGTCGGGTGCATGCGCGCGCTTGCCGCTGCCCTTGCGGTTGTCATAGAAGTCCTGCAGCCAATGCTCAGGCTGCAGGTCGGCGACCGGGATGCCTTTGGTCAGGGCGCACGCGTCCAGCACGCGATGCATGATTTCGATGTTGTCAGTGGAGGCCGAGATGACGGCCAGCGCGTCGTCCATGCCGCGCAGGTCAAGCTGGCATACCGAGGAGCTGTGGCCTTGTTTGACAAGGAAGCGGCGTGAGCGCTCGTCCAGGCTGATGACCACCTGGTATTCGGACTCGGTGAGCTTGAGCCCTTCGATGTAGTCCTTGCGGCTGGCATTGGGGTTGGGCAGCAGGATCATGGTGGCCGTCTGCTCGATGAGCGCGGCGGATATGTCACTGCCCAGCGCGTCTTCGGGGCTTTGCGTGGCGAAGATGCCCATGCCGTTCTGCTTGCGGATGGTCTTCTGCTTGTTCTTGGCGAAGTCCTTGAGGGCGCCGCCGCCATCGAGGATCTTCCAGAACTCGTCCATCACGTAGATCAGGCGGCGCCCGTCGATCAGCGCATCGAGGCGGTGCAGCAGGTAGTTGACCACCGGTACGCGCACTTCCGGGTTGTCGAGAACGTCGGTGTAGTCGAAGCCGATGATGTTGGCCTTGTGCAGGTCGATGGTGTCTTTGGGGTTGTCGAACACCCAGCCCAGTGAGTTGCCGGCGGTCCATTTGCGCAGGCGGATGAAAAGACCGTCGTCGCCCATGTTGGGCAGGCTCTTCTGGAAGTTCGTCATGTTGCGCAGGTGCATCGGCGTGTCGAGCATGGCTTCGACGGCGCGGAAGATCTCGTCTTCTTCGCGCGAGGTGTAGACCGCCTTGCCGGCGAGCACCTTGACGAGGTCGCTCAGAAAGTGGAGGTTGGCTTCGGTGTGCTCGCAGTGGAAAGGGTTGAAGCCGGTGGGTTGCCCGTTTTCGAGCGAGAGATAGTTGCCCCCGCACGCCCGCACGAAGATCTCCGCACCGCGGTCTTTGTCGAAGAAGAAGATGGTGGGCGCCGGGTCCAGCTTCTGGATCTGGCTGAGCAGGAAGTTGATGAGCGCGGTCTTGCCGGTGCCGGACTTTCCGATCACCATGGTGTTGGCTATGGCCTTCTCACCGAACGAGTTTTCGCCTGGCAGCGTGGCGTGGAAGTTGAAGTAGTAGGGCTGCCCGTTGACGGTCTGCAGCGTGGTGACGCAGGCGCCCCACGGGTTGTTGTCGCGCTTGCCGCTCGCGAAGTTGTGCAGCGGCGACAGGCCCAGAAAATTGAGTGAACTGACGTTGGCGAGCCGCGTGCGGTATTTCCAGTTGCCGGGAAATTGCGCATAGAACGCGGCAGTGATGGCGAGATCTTCCTTGACCGAGACGAAGCCGGCGTTGGACAGTTCGGCACGCGTGGTCGCGATGTGCTGGGCCAGCGTGGCCTGATCGGAAGCGTAGAGGGCAATGGTGAACTGGTACTCGCCAAGCACGAAGTTGCCGGACGTGAGGTGATCCATCGCCTGATCGAGCTCGATGATCTGGCTCACGGCCTTGTCGCCCGAAGAGATCATCATTCCTTTGGTGCGCTCCAGCGCCTTGAGCGCGTCGTGCCGGCCCATGGGGGTGAACGAGTGCGTGATGACGTACTCGAAGTCGAGGTACTTCAGCCCATTCAGGATTCCCGGGTGCGTGCCGTCGGGATACTCCTTGATATTGAGCAGCGCGCCGAAGTGGTTGGTGCCGTCGGGCGCGGTGAGCACGTAATCGCCGCTCTTGGCCGAGAAGCGCTGTCGGCTGATCGGCAAATAGCGATACACCGGCGCCTTCAGCACCGGTACCGGCTCCTCGACGCGATTGAGCAGGTAGCCGAAGAATTCAAGCGTTTCGGAAAAGACAATGCCGTTGGGCGCCTCGTACATGCGCAGGCGAACTGGTGCGTATTCCTTGAGCACGGCTTCGATGTTGCCGGCGAGTTCCAGCAGCTTGTCGATGGCCTGTTGCTGCTCGGACGCAAGGCGCGACGTATCGGCGGATCTTTCGACGAAGCGTTTGCCCGTCACCACCGGGCGATAGATCATCGTCAGGTAAAGCTCGTTCTGCATGAGCTTTTGCGCCGAGAGCGCCTTGAAGTACGCATCGGACAGCGTCTGGTTGAACGTGTCCTGGAAGCGGCTGGTGTCCTTCACGCGGCGGCGGCGGCGCACGTCGTGCACCCAGAAGGCCACGTTGGTGAAGTCTGGCGCGCGCAGCGTCTGCAGCATGCGGTTGAAAGCGTTGTGCTTGTGTTCGATGTCCCATTCTTCGCGCCCGACAAAGGGCAACCCGTCCAGCCGCCAAGTCAGAAGAAAGTCGCCTCCCGTGGTCTTGAGTACCGTGGGTGAGACGTGCGTGGAGAAGGGGATGAACTCGCTGATGGGCGTGTCGGGGCTGAATGGGCGCGTGGACATGGTTTGACTCCCGGGTTCTAAACGTTGTCCTTGGACTGCCCGCGATACACGTTGGGCGTGAACACCCACATGCCTTCATGCTGCTGGAGGTTGCGCACGCGGGTACGGAACTGCAGGCGCAGGCCGAGCAGCCGGAAGATCAACTCGTCGCGCTTGGCCATCATTCGCATGATGAAGATCACCACAGGGATCAGCGCCAGGAACAGCAAGTCGAAGTACATGGCCAGCAACATGCATCCGCCCGCGCCCATGAAGAAGGGCACATAGGGCACCCCCATGAACATGGGCGGGCGGGTGCAGCCGCGGAACATGGGGTTCTTATGCATAGTGGCCGAGTGCTTGCACCAGGCCGGCGAGGCGGGTCAGCGGGTCGATCGTGAGGCTGGCGCTGGTGCATCCCGAGCTCGCGTCGCTGGTGTTGGTGGCAATGAGCATGTTGGCGATCTGGCCGGCCGCACCGATCAGCAGGCCACCGATGAAGACCGGCGCCACGTCGCCGATGCGTTTGTGCGCGAAGGCGATCTGGTAGCCCGAGAAGATGACGGCGATGGTGACGACGATGATCGATACCGCATTCAGCAGGGTCTTGACCTTGCCCAGCACGCCGCAAGTGGCGCTGGTGAGGTCGCCGCCGCCGGCTTGGGCCATGGCCAGGCAGGGGACGATGACCAGGGTCGCGATGGCGGCGCTGCGAAGCGCTTGACGGTGCGCCAAAGCATTGGCGGCGAGCGATGCGGAGGGGTGGGAGTGACGTTGCATGGTGGATTTCCTCTCTGGTGAATGAATCAAGCGAATCGACGGTCAGAAAACGAAGGCCCCATCGCCGGCATGTTTGTCCGGGGAACTGGTTGGTGCAGGTGGGGCCGGCACATTGCCCGCGGCGGGGTGACGGACTTGCGGCACGAAGACATCGGGCCTTGCGATTGCGGCGGGCGGCGCTGATGGCGTAGGAACCGAAGGCGGGGTCAGGCCCGGCACCGTCCCCGCTGGGGCCATCGGTGCGGAGGCGCCAAGTGGGGTTGCACGCATCGAGATCCGAGAGGCTGCGGTCGTGGGCTGTTCGCCCTCTACATGCTTGGTTGCGGAGGCTGCTGCGACAGGGGCGGAGGCGGGCAGCAGCGTGCCGACGGTGCGCAGCGGAATGGGGCTGGCTGCCAGTCGGGCCTCCGCCACGGTCTGTTCGCGGTTGATCGAGTCGAAGACCTTCTGCACATAGCCGCTGCGAAAACCGGTCACGAAGTTCCCGGAGTAGTAGCAGCTGAAGGCCTTGCCCCAGTCGCCGCCTGCGCCGGCATAACAATTGGCCAGAATGCTGGCTCCGGCCGCCAGGTTGGTGCAGAAGTCGAACGCCTTCTTGTGGCTGTCGAGCCCGTACTTGCGAAAGTTGACCCGATTGACTTGCGCCGCGCCCAGCGAATAGTTGTAGCCGCCGGATTCCAGCATTGCCGCTGTGGCGACCGCTTCCGCCAGCGTCTTGGGTTGCCGCACGAGCCGCGCGCCAACGACGCCGATGGCAAGCGGATTGGCGCTGGATTCGACATGAACGACATGCCGCATGACCTGCGCCGGGACAGCGAGGTTGGGGCAGGCCAAGGCTTCCAATCCTGGGAACACGGTGTGACTCTTTGTCGTTGGGTGTGCGGCCAGGCCTCAGGAGGCCTCGGCTGGTGCGTGGCGGGCCGGGTCGTAGTCGATGCCCGTGATGTACCGCCGGCCCGAATGGGACTTGATGTGCACGACGATGTCGATGGTCATCATGAGCAGTCGCTTGATGGTGGCGAATTCGAGTCCGGCTCCTTCGCTCGACGCCTTGACCATGAGGGCCAGCTGGTCCCAGGTTTGCGCGATGCTGCCCGCGTGGCAACTCGTGATGGAGCCCGGGTGGCCCGAGGCGCAGTTGCGGATGAAGTAGAACGATTCGTCGCCGCGCAGCTCCGCCAGGATGATCCGGTCGGGCTTCATGCGCAGGCATGCTTCCATGCAGCTCTTGGCAGTGATGTTGGCGGTGCTCTGGCCGCCTTTGGAATAGAGCAGGTGCACGGCGTTGGGCTGGTCGATGAAGAGCTCGCGCGCATCCTCGATGGTGACCAGGCGTTCGTCGGGTGGAATGTGATGGACGAGCGACTTCATGAAGGTGGTCTTGCCGCTGCCGGTCGCGCCCGAGACCACGATGTTCTTCTTGTGGATGACCGCTTGCCTGAAGAAATCCGCATAGCGGTGTGCGGCACGCAATGCCAGCAGTTCTTTGTCCTGCGTGCTGAGGCCCTGCGCCTCGTCGAGCAATTCGTCGAAGAAGCCTTCCTGCTGGTACGCAGCCAAAGTACGGGTCTGCTTGGCCGGGAGGCGGATGGTGATCGAGACCTGGCTCGCTTCGACCGCAGGAGGGATGACGAACTGGGCGCGCTGGCCCGTGGGGAAAGTCAGCGAGACGACCGGGTTGGCGTCGGTGATGCGTTGGCCGGTGTTGCTCTCGTTGACCACGGTGGTGCAGAACTGCAGGGCGCGCGCCGACGTGAGGGACGGCACCTCGACACGTTGCCAGCCCGAGCGATTCTCGAGATAGATCTCGCCCGGGCGATTGATGCAGATCTCGGTGACGTCCGGCGAAAGCATGAGCTCGCGGATGCCCAGCACTTGGTACTGGTAATCCAGAAAATCGTTCGAGACGGCGGCGACGAGTTCTTCGGTCATGAGAGAAAGCTGCGTCAGGAGCCCGCGACCACGGCGCTGAAATCCACGTCCTTGGCGACGTAGACATTGACGACGGTGCCCTGGTTGATCGTCACCGTGTCCGGGCGGTTCGCGCCGCGGCGAACGGCCTGGCCGGCCAGGTTCTGCAAGGTCTGGGCCGTGTAGCTCTCATAGGGCGACTGGACCGCGAGCCCGCCATTTGAGACGGTGGTCGTGCCGGGGCCGTTCTGCGCGGCCGCGTACTTGAAGGCGTCGGCGAACAGGCTGACCATCAAAGCCGAGGTGATGCGTTGGCCCCAGTGCTCGTCGAGGTAGCCGGGGTGACCGGCGCCGCCGAGGTTGTCGACACCGGGGCTGGCCATGCTCACGTCGATCCCGGTCGGGGTGACGATGCGGTCCCAGATGACGGCGATGCGTGGTCCGTTGGGTTCGGTATCGTATTTGCCCAGCACCTTGGAGCCTTTGGGCAACAGCAGGCGTCGGCCATTGACGGAGTAGACCGGCTCGGTCACGACGCAGGATGTGAAGCCCGGGATGTCGCTCACGATATGAGTCTCCAGCACGCAGCGGATGTAGGTGCCACGGAGCATGAGGACGTTGGCATGGATCAGCGGCTGGGCGTTCGAAACGGGCGACAGCGGCTTGGCGCGGTAGGCATTGTTGGGCGCAACGCCCTGATCGGCTCCGCCTTGCACGCCCATTCCCATGCCAGGGGCCATGCCCGGATAGGGGCTTTGAGCAGGCTGCGTTTCCTCTGCGCCGCTGACTGTCACGGTGCTCGCGCTGGATGCGATGCGACGCTCGAGGAGCGTGGGCCCCTGCGGAATCTGGGGCGCTTGGGGCCCGGGGGGCAGTGGCGGCAGCGCGGACTGGGCAAGAGGAATCGGCGCGACCGGCGGCGGCGTGGGGGCGCGTGGCAATGGCGGGGGCAACTGGGGCGCCGCGGGAATCGTGACCACCTCTTCCTTGGGTTTCTGCGTCTTGTCCGAGCGCGTCAGGTTGCCGACCATCCAGATGGCGGCGAGGCCGAGCAGCAGCACAAGCGCTGCCACGAACCCGAGGGCTCGGCGGTTCATGCGTTGCATGTCGCTCGATCTGAGTTCTGGCGCCGCCGCATCGAGGTTGGGGGCTGGGGGCGTGGCCGGCCGCTCGAACTGGGTGGCATAGGGGTTGGACTGCGAAGCTGGGTGGCCGTTGTCCTCCATGGGGTCTTGCCGGTCACGGTCCTGCATGAAGTCGACTGAGGGGGAAGGAGGCTGTGGGTTCACTTGACGGTGTTCCTTCGAAGTCCCACGACGTTGTCGCCATGGCGGATGACAAGGTAGGGATAGGTCCCGTGAACGACGAGGGTGGTGCCCTCAACAGTGGTGTTCACCACCGAGTCTTCTTCGCGCTCGTTCTGGCGCATGTAGACGGTCGGAAAGTTGCCCGTCGGAAACCTGGTGAGGTCGCTCATCCTGATGTAGGTGAAGCGTCCGTCGTCATAGACGTTGACTGGAACCAACCACGGCGCATTGGCACTGCGAGTGGCATAGTCGTATTCGAAGTTGTAGCTTCGGTCCTTGAGCAGCGTGGTGTTGAGCGCGGGGGCCTCCGCCGCTTTCCGGGCTTCTCTGGAGAAACTGGTATCGGCCGGATAGCTGAACTTGATCCGGTACTGGACGCCCGCATTGCGCGCCTGCTCCAGGGTCCGCCAGTCGGTGGCGACCACCTTGAGTTCGAAGATGTAGGAGTGGGTCGTGGTGCGGATCATCATGTTGGTGTCCACATCGACGTTCTTTGGCTTCAGGTAGAAGATGTTGTCGCGCCGACTCAGATCCCAGCCGCTGCTGAAGCCCGTGCTGTAGTCGAGGATCTTTTCCTCGGGACTCAGTTCGATCTGGGTGGTGATGCCCAGGCCAGCGCGCACCGGATAGATCCGCTCAGGCTGATAGTCGTAGGACTGAACGGGCTGTGCAAAGGCTTCGGGCACGGCGCCCATGACCAACGCGCAAGCAGCGGTCAACGCCCATCGGCGGTGGTTGGAATGTGGTTTCATCGGCGGCGCGCTCCCTGATTGCCGCCAGTCGGCGCGGCTGGGGTGGTGGACGCCGTAGCGCCGGGTATCCCGAGGTTGGGTGGAGGTGGCGTGGGGGGCATCACCGGCTGCTGAGACGGGCCCGCAGTGCCGGGGGACACGTTGGTGCTCGACGGCAATTCCGCCCCGGGCGTTGCCGACACACCGTCGGGCGGCCTGGCGCCGGCGGCGACTTCCTCAGGAGGAGATGACGCGTAGTCGGTGTCCACGCGGTAATCGGTCACGTGGAAGCCGAGCGGATTTTCAATCCGCTGCTGCTCGTCCATCTTCAGATTGGCCTTGTAGGTGAACGCCAGCGTCACGATCTTGCTGTCCAGCGGCTGGGTGGCTCCGCTTTGCTTGTCGTAGACGCTGCGTTGGAAGCGCACCGTGGCGCCTTTGGGGGTTTCGTTGCCGCCCCCGCCTCCGATCAAGGTGATGCTCAGGATGCGGACCCGGACGGAACGCTCCTTTCCATAGAGCTTGTACGGGTTGATCGGGTTTTGCGATGAATAGAGGTTGGTGTAGCCCCCGGCAACCTGTGGGGACGACATGGTCAGCACCGTGGTCCAGTCGCGCAGATTGGTGAGTGCGAGGTCATAGGCCTCGCGGGCCACCACGAAATGGGCGACGTTGCTGCGATTGATCGCTTCGCTGGTGGTGATGCGTTGCAAACTCGCGTCGTCGGTCAGGCGTGCGGCGGTGCTGGTGCCGGTATATGCATCGGCGATGACCAGATAAGGCACTTTCTCCTTGAGTGGCAGCACGTAGAAATAGCCCGTCAACAGCACGAGCGACATGGCCACGGAACTGCCTGCAACCCACCAAGCGCGCCGTTCGCTGCGCCGCACAACGTCCGTGATCGTGAGTTCGAAATTGACCGATTGGGCGATGGCTTCGTCGATCTTCGAGGTCGCGGTGTTCTTCTTGAACATCAGCGCGCTCCGGATGCGACGGGTGCCGTGTCGGCGGCCTGAACCAGGATTTGCTTGCTGTTTGCCGCAATGGATAGGCCCTGTGGCGCGTAGATGGCGCTCAGTTCACGCATGGCGGATTGGATGTCGTTGGTGCGAACCTTTGCCACGGGTTGATGGAGCGTGAAGTCCGAACCCGATTGATAGGACAACTGCAGCCCGTTGTCGGACGCCCAGCGGGTGAGCATGGTCCGAAGCGTTGCGTCCATGGGCGACGCGTAAAAGGTGTAGGCAGGAGAGAGTGGGATCTCAGTCGGCGTACTCTGAAAGCGGTTCACCGCTGACCAGGAACCACCGTAATCCTTGGGTGCTGGCGCGCCACAACCGACGAGGGTGACCAGTACAGCCAGCGACACCCCCGTTGCCAGGCATTTCGAACGCGTTCTGCACGAAGCCGCGAAGGATGCGCGACTTGGTTGCTGGCGCCCATCGCCCATCGCACGACAATGCGACGCAATGGACACGCGATCGCCAACTGCAATCGCAATCGCCCCGAAAGAAGCTGACATTGAGAACCCCCTGAGGTCTTCTAATATTTTCTTTATTTTAGGGTCGGCATCATTGCAATGGCAATGCGAAAAAAGCGACACGTTTGCATGGGTTTTGTGTAAATCGACAGGAGGCGGTGCCCATTTTGCGGAGGCCTCGACTCTATGAAGCGGGGGTTAATAATTCCTTGTTCAGCCCTTCGGACTGATTGGCATTTGGGTGACAAATGAGCCGCCGTGCGTAGTTGATCCAGCCGGAAAACTATTTGGATTTCGTTCGCCGAAAGGGGTTCGCGGAATTGTTATTTGGATCTGACATTCGACGCCAAGCATTGCCAATTGGAGGAATTACGTTGTGCGAACCGTCGGCGGCGCGCCGCCAAAGGCGGTGGTGCAGCGTCGAACGCAACCGGCAATCAAGCTGCAGCACGACACATGGCAACCGGCAATGCGCAGGTTTGCCATCGAGAGCGAGTGGGCGTCTGCGATGTCGACGACGCCTGAGTGCGAACCGGGCCCAACTTTCTCAGCGAGCGAGGCGCCGGCGTCTTGCGTGTGTCGACCTGCTACGTCGGACGTTGTGTTCCGCTAGCGCTTGGAGGCTTGAAGACATGTTCAGACGCCAGCACAGTCCGGCTGAGCACCGGCTGACCTGCGGCGACATGGTCGCTCTCATGAGGTCATTTCGATCAAATGAGAATCTTTCTTATTTGATCGACTAAGCTCGGGGTCTTCTTCCTGCCACGCACCTTTCCGGTGCAGAGCAGGACGCTCCAGACCTTTTCCCGACCCCGATGCTCATCCCCTTTCTCATCATGCTGCGCGAAGGCATAGAAGCCGCGCTCATCGTCGGCATCGTTGCCAGTTATCTCCAGCACAGCGGCCGCGGCAAGCTGATGCCGGCCGTCTGGGTGGGCGTGCTGCTCGCGGCGGCCCTGTCGCTGTTCGTGGGCGCTGGCCTGCAACTGCTGGCCGCCGAATTTCCGCAGAAGCAGCAGGAGCTGTTCGAAGGCGTGGTCGGCCTGATCGCCGTGGTCATGCTGACCTCGATGGTGTTCTGGATGCGCAAGGCGGCGCGCTCGATCAAGGGCCAACTGCATGCGTCGATCGACCGGGCGCTGGGACAGGAGAACGGTGGCCAGGCCTGGGCATTGATCGGCATGGTCTTTCTGGCCGTGGCGCGCGAGGGGCTGGAGTCGGTGTTCTTCCTGCTCGCGATCTTCCAGCAGAGCAGCGGCTGGGAAGCGCCGGTGGGCGCGCTGGCCGGCATCGCGGTCTCGGTGGTGCTGGGCTACGGGCTCTACGCCGGCGGCGTGCGGCTCGATCTGCGGCGCTTCTTCCGCTACACCGGCGTGTTCATCCTGCTGGTCGCGGCCGGGCTGCTGGCCGGCGTGCTGCGCAAGCTGCACGAAGGCGGCGTCTGGAACCACCTGCAGACGGTGGTCTTCGACACGAGCGAAGCGCTGCCGATGGACAGCCCCGTCGGTGCCGTGCTATCGGGCCTGCTCGGCTACCAGGCCGCGCCGGTGGTGGGCGAGGTGATTGCCTACCTGGTCTTCCTGGCCGCCTCGCTCTTCCTCTTCTTCCGACCGGCCGTGCCGGTGTCGGGCCCGGTCGCGGCCCGTTGAGATCACGATGTCTTCCGCCTCCCCCAAAGATTCCTCCTTTTCTTCTTCCACGCTGATGCGTCTGGCCGTCGGCGCCTCGGCGTTGCTGGTGGTCGCCGGCCTCGCGGCCTTCTGGTACGCCTCGGGCGTGGCCCGCAAGGCGCCGCCCAAGGCCTCGGACCATGCGGTCACGGTGACCATCCAGGGCAACGCCTGCGAGCCCAACGACATCACGGTGCCCGCGGGCCGCACCACCTTCACCATCGTCAACCAGTCCAAGCGCGCGCTCGAGTGGGAAATTCTCGATGGCGTGATGGTGGTCGAGGAGCGCGAGAACATCGCGCCCGGCTTCTCGCAGACCATGACGGTCAAGCTGCATCCCGGCACCTACGACATCACCTGCGGCCTGCTGAGCAATCCGCGCGGCAAGCTGCATGTCACGCCCTCGGCCGAGTCCGATGCCGAGGCGGCGCGGCCTTCGCTGGTCCACTACGTGGGCGCGCTCGCCGAGTACCGCGTGTTCCTGGCGCTCGAAACCGGCACGCTCGAAGACGCCACGCAGGCGCTGGTGGACGCGCTCAAGGCCGGTGACCTGACCCAGGCGCGAACGCTCTATGCGCCCGCGCACCAGGCCTACAAGCGGATCGAGCCCATGGCCGAACTGTTCTCCGACCTCGACACGCGCCTCAACGCGCGCGCCGACTACTTCGAGCAGCGCGAGGCCGATCCGGGCTTCACCGGCTTCCACCGGATCGAGTACCTGCTGTTCGCGAAGGGCGACGCCAAGGCCGCGCTGCCCGTGGCCGCGCAACTGCAGACCGACATCGAGGCGCTGAAGACCCGGCTGCGCGCGCTGGCCATCCCGCCCGAGCGCATGGCCGCCTCGGCCGCCAAGTTGCTGCGGCGCGTGGCCGACAACCTGCCGGCCGGCGGCGAGGACCCCTACGGGCACGGCGAACTGGGGAACCTGCAAGGCAGCTTCGACGGCACCCACAAGATCGCCGACCTGCTGTCCCCCCTGCTGACCAAGGCGGCGCCCGCGCTGCAGAAGACCCTGGACCAGCGTTTCGCGGCCTTCGATGCCGCGCTCGCGCCTTACCGCGACGGCGAGGGCTTCAAGCCCGCGCCCCTCGACGAGGCTCAGCGCAAGGCACTGGCCGAACCGGTGCGCGCACTGGCCGATGCCTTCGGCCAGGTCAACGCCGCCCTCGGATTGGAATAAGCGCCCGACGACATGACAGACAAGACCCCTCTCTCCCTCGATGCCGTTCAACCCCGCTCGCCCGAGCGTCGACGCATGCTCGGTGGCCTGGGCGCGGCCGGTGCCGCGCTGGCCGGCCTGTCGGCCGCGCGCGCCGCCACCCCGACCGCAGCGGCCCCGTCCGGGCCGCCCGAGGGCCCGGGCGCCGGCGCGCAGGTGACCGATGCGCCGCAGAGCCTGCACACGCAGGACCGCGTGCCCTTCACCGGCCGCCACCAGGCCGGCGTCGTCACGCCGCGGCCGACCGCGGGCATGGTCGCGTCCTTTTTCGTGCTGGCCGAGAACCGCGCCGACCTCGAGCGCCTGTTCCGCACCTTGACCGCGCGCATCGCCTTCCTGACCCAGGGCGGCACGCAGCCCGACCTCGACCCCAAGCTGCCGCCCGCGGGCTCGGGCATCCTGGGTCCGGTGGTGCAGCCCGATGCGCTGACCGTCACCGTGTCGGTCGGCCACTCGCTGTTCGACGAGCGCTTCGGCCTGGCCAGGCACAAGCCGCTGCGGCTGACCCCGATGCAGCGCCATCCCAACGACGCGCTCGACGCGGCGCTGTGCCATGGCGACCTGTCGCTGCAGTTCTGCGCCAACACGCCCGACACCAACATCCACGCGCTGCGCGACATCATCAAGAACACGCCCGACCTGCTGGTGCTGCATTGGAAGCAGGAAGGTTCGGTGCCGCCGATTCCCGCCGTGGCCGGCCAGCCGGCCGAAAGCGCGCGCAACTTCCTGGGCTTCCGCGACGGTTCGGCCAACCCCGACGGCGGCGATGCGGCGCTGATGGACAAGCTGGTGTGGATCGGCCCCGACGACAAGGGCGAACCGGCCTGGGCCGTGGACGGCAGCTACCAGGCGGTGCGCATCATCCGCAACTTCGTCGAGCGCTGGGATCGCACGCCGCTGCAGGAGCAGGAACTGATCATGGGCCGCGTCAAGCCCAGCGGCGCGCCGCTCGACGGCGGCCGCACCGAGCACGACGTGCCCGACTACACGAAGGACCCCGAGGGCAAGGTCACGCCGATGGACGCGCACATCCGTCTGGCCAACCCGCGCACGCGCTCGTCGGACGCCAACCTGATGCTGCGCCGCCCCTTCAACTATTCCAACGGCGTCACCAAGTCGGGCCAGCTCGAGATGGGCCTGCTGTTCATCTGCTACCAGGCCGATCTGGAAAAGGGCTTCATCGCGGTGCAGAAGCGCCTCGACGGCGAGCCGCTGGAGGAATACATCAAGCCGATCGGCGGCGGCTTCTTCTTCACGCTGCCCGGCGTGCGCGACACGCGCGACTGGCTCGGCCGGACGCTTCTGCAAGCCTGAGCGCCGCCCGATTTCACCCCTTTCTTCACGCATCCATTCTTCAAGGAGACCCCTGTCCGTGCACTTCCGTCGCCGCTTCCTCGCCACTCTCGTTGCCGGTGCCGCCGGCCTGTACGCCGCCGGTTCGCTGGCCGCCGTGTCACCGCTCGAACTGGTCGCGCCCCTCGCCGACTACAAGATCTACGTGGCCGAGAACGTGCGCAAGCTGGCGACCGACACGCGCGCCTTCACGGCCGCGGTGAAGGCGGGTGACATCGAGAAGGCCAGGAAGCTCTATGCGCCGACGCGCACCAGCTACGAGAGGATCGAGCCCATCGCCGAACTCTTCAGCGACCTCGACGGCGCCATCGACTCGCGCGCCGACGACCACGAGAAGGCCGAGAAGGACCCGGCCTTCGGCGGCTTCCACCGCATCGAGTACGCGCTGTGGGTGCAGAAGAGCACCAAGGACGTGAACAAGACCGCCGACAAGCTGCTGGCCGATGTGCTCGACCTGCAGAAGCGCCTGGTGGCCCTGACCTTCCCGCCCGAGAAGGTGGTGGGCGGCGCCGCGGTGCTGATGGAGGAGGTGGCCGCGACCAAGATCTCGGGCGAGGAAAACCGCTACAGCCACACCGATCTGTGGGATTTCCAGGCCAACTTCGAAGGGGCCTACAAGATCGTCGAACTGCTGCGCCCGCTGATCGCCAAGGACAACAAGGCCTTCTCGGACAAGACCGACGCCAACTTCAAGACGGTGTTCGACACGCTCACCAAGTACCGCAGCGCGGATGGCGGCTTCGAGACCTACTCGAAGCTCACCGAACGCGACCGCAAGCTGCTGGCCGGGCGTGTCAATACGCTGGCCGAAGACCTGTCGAAGTTACGCGGCATGCTCGGCTTGAACTAGCCCACCCCCGAGGGCAAAGCGCACTGCGTGTCGCTTTGCCTTCCCCCTCAAGGGGGCGACACCAGCGGCCCGGCGAAGCCGGTTCCGCGGTAGCACTGGGCTCTCCCCCGAGGGCTTCGCGCACTGCGTGTCGCTTCGCCTTCCCCCTTCCGGGGGCGACACCATCGGCCCGGCAAAGCCTGTTCCTCGGTGTCCCTGGTTCTCGCTCGGGTTGTTGTTTGATCGCGGGCTGTCTTCTGCGAGTGAGAATTGATAGCATCCAGGCTTCGCTTACTGGCACGCCCGCGTTTCGGGCGCCTCTCACCGTGCAAACCAACCCCCTCGACGCCGCGCCGGCCCCGGCCGCGCTGCGTCTCGACCAGCTTCCCGACAACCAGTGGGCCACGGTGCTCGACGTGTCCCGGCCCGACAGCGCGGAAGACCGCGAGCTTGTGCTGCGCCTGACCGAAATCGGCTTCGTGCCCGGCGAGGTCGTGCGCATCGTCGCGTCCGGCGTGCCGGGCCGCGAGCCGATCGCGGTGCGGCTGGGCCACACCACCTTCGCACTGCGCCGCCACGAGGCGGCCTTCATCCACGTGACCCGGGGCGCGGCACACCATGGTTGAAGCCACCATCGATTTCCGCCCCGGCGCGGCCAGGCCTTCGACGGCGCCGCCCGAACGCGTCGCGCTGCTGGGCAACCCCAACTGCGGCAAGACCGCGCTGTTCAACCTGCTGACCGGCAGCCGGCAGAAGGTGGCCAACTACGCCGGTGTCACGGTCGAACGCAAGGAGGGCGTGCTGCTCACCGCCGCCGGCCGCCGCGTCTTCGTGCTCGACCTGCCGGGCGCCTACAGCCTCAATGCGCTGTCGGCCGACGAGGCCGTGACGCGCGACGTCGTCACCGGCCGCAGCAAGGAGCTGCCGCCCGACCTGCTGGTGAGCGTGACCGACGCCACCAACCTGCGGCTCAACCTGCGGCTGGTGCTGGAGGCCAAGAAGCTGGGCCTGCCGATGGTGATGGCGCTCAACATGACCGACATGGCCAGGAAGCAGGGCATCGTGGTCGACGTGGCCGTGCTGTCGCGCGAACTCGGCATGCCGGTGATCGAGACCGTGGGCGTGCACACCGGTGGCGCCAAGGACCTGCTGGCCGCGCTCGACGCGCCCGTGGTCGCCGCGGCCGTCGCCGCACCCTGGGTCGCGCCCGAGCTCGACGACGTGCTCGCCACGCAGCGCGAGGTGCGCCGCATCCTCGGCCTGGCCGTGACCGAGCCGGTCGGCAGCCTCGCCACCAGCGACCGCATCGACCGCGTGGTGCTGCACCCGCTGTGGGGCATGGCGGTGCTGGCCGTCACGCTGTTCCTGATGTTCCAGGCGGTGTTCAGCTGGGCCAACGTGCCGATGGACGCGATCAAGGCGGCCACCGAATGGGTGGGCGAGGCGGTCAAGACGGTGGTGCCCGAGGGCTTGCTGCAGAGCCTGCTGGTCGACGGCATCGTGGCCGGTGTGGGCGGCGTGATCGTGTTCCTGCCGCAGATCCTGATCCTGTTCCTGTTCATCCTCGCGCTGGAAGATTCCGGCTACCTGCCGCGCGCCGCCTTCCTGCTCGACCGCGTGATGGGCACGGTCGGCCTGTCGGGCCGCTCCTTCATCCCGCTGCTGTCGAGCTTCGCCTGCGCCATTCCGGGCGTGATGGCCACGCGCACCATCAGCAACTGGCGCGACCGGCTCACCACCATCATGATCGCGCCGCTCATGACCTGCTCGGCGCGGCTGCCGGTGTATGCGCTCTTGATCGCGGCCTTCATCCCGGCGCGCACGGTGGCGGGCGTGTTCAACCTGCAGGGCATCGTGCTGTTCGCGCTGTACGTGTTCGGCATCGTCTCGGCGATGGCCGTGGCCTGGGTGATGAAGCGCTTTCGCGACAACACCTCGCATTCGCCGCTGCTGATGGAACTGCCGGCCTACCGCTGGCCCAACCTGCGCAACCTGGCGCTGGGCCTGTACGAGCGCGCCTGGATCTTCCTTCAGCGCGTGGGCACGATCATCCTCACGCTGACCATCCTGTTGTGGTTCCTGTCGACCTTCCCGTCGCCGCCCGAAGGTGCGACCGGTCCGGCCATCCAGTACAGCCTGGCCGGCATCATCGGCCGCGGGCTCGAAACCATCTTTGCGCCCATCGGCTTCAACTGGCAGATCTCGATCGCGCTGGTGCCCGGCATGGCGGCGCGCGAGGTCGCGGTGGGCGCGCTCGGCACGGTGTACGCGCTGTCGGCCACCGGCGATGCCACGGCCACGGCGCTCGAACCGCTGATCGCGGGCAGCTGGTCGCTGGCCACCGCGCTGTCGCTGCTGGTCTGGTACGTGTTCGCGCCGCAATGCATCTCCACGCTGGCTGCGGTGAAACGCGAGACCAATGCCTGGAAGTACGTCTGGATCATGGCCGGCTACCTGTTCGCGCTGGCCTACGGGGCCTGCTTCATCACGTACCGCATCGCGCTCGCACTGGGCTGGGGTTGAGCACAACATGACACAGAACCTGATCGTCGGATTGATCGTCGCATTGGCCGCCGTCTATGCGGTCTGGCGCTGGATGCCCGCCGCCTGGCGCCGCGCCGCGGCCACGCGCGTGGCGGCCGGCTCGCACAAGGCCGGGCTGGTCGATGCGCAGCGGGCCGAGGCGCTCGCCGCTTCGCTGGCCAAGCGTTCTGGCTGCGGTTCGTGCGACAGCTGCGGCAGTTGCGCCACGCCCGGCGACAAGGCCTCGACCACCCCACGGTCGGCACCCTGACGGCATGCCCCTGCAGCTCCTGGTCGCGGGCGGCGGCATCGGCGGACTGGCGGGCGCACTCGCGTTGGCGCGCGCCGGCCATCGCATCGAGCTGCTCGAACAGGCGCCGGCCTTCGGCGAAGTCGGTGCCGGCATCCAGCTCGGCCCCAACGCCACGCGCCGCTTGCAGGCCCTGGGCCTGACCGACGCGCTCGACGGCATCGCCGCCCGGCCCGAGGCGCTGGTCGTGCGCGCGGCCGACGACGATGCCGAGCTCGCGCGCCTGCCGCTGGGCGAGGCGATGCAGCGGCGCTACGGCGCCCCGTACTGTTGCGTGCACCGCGCCGACCTGCATGCGCTGCTGCAGGCGGCCGCGGGCGCGCACGACGCCGTGGTGCTCAACACCGACGCCCGCATCCTCCAGGTCGAGGTCTGCGACGACGCCGTGGCGGTCGGCACGGCCGACGCGCGCGCCTGGGAAGGCGATGCGCTGGTCGGTGCCGACGGCCTCTGGAGCACGGTGCGACCGAAGGTGGTGGAGGCCTCGGAGCCGCCGCATGTCACCGGCCATACGGCCTGGCGCGCGATGCTCGTTCAGTCCGCGTTGCCCGCCGCGCTGCGCAGCACGCAGGTGCGTGTGTGGCTGGGTGCGCGCCTGCATGCGGTGGCCTACCCGGTGCGTCGCGGCGAGGCGCTCAACCTGGTGGTGCTGGCCGAGTCCGCACCCGCCGGCGATGCCCGCGACTGGGACCAGGCCACCAGCCTCGCCGCATTGCAGCAGGCCACGGGCCGCTGCGGCCCGGCGCTGCAGGCCTTGCTCGAGGCCGCGCCCGCCTGGCGCGGCTGGACGCTCAGCGACCGATCGCCGATGAGTGGCCCGCAGCAGATGGCCGGCGAGCGCATCGCATTGCTGGGCGACGCCGCGCATCCGATGCTGCCGTACATGGCGCAGGGCGCGGGCATGGCGATCGAGGACGCCGTGGCGCTGGCCGAGGCCCTGGCCGGCGCGCAGACTGCACAGGTGCCGGTCGCCTTTGCCCGCTATGCCGATGCCCGCTGGCAGCGCAATGCGCAGGTGCAGGCCAAGGCGCGCCGCAACGGCGAGGTCTTCCATGCGACCGGCGCGGTGCGCTTTGGCCGCGACATGGCGATGCGGGTGCTCGGGGCGCGGCTGCTCGATCAGCCGTGGCTGTACGGGGGGTAAGCGGCAGTTGAGCGGCGGTTGAACCCGCGGGGCTTCAGAGCCTGAAGCTCTGCAACCGTTCGATGCGTTCGGCCAGCCCTTCGCGGCCCAGGTAATGGCCATGGTGGCCGTCGGCCAGTTGCGCGAGCGCGCTTTCCAGTTCGCCCAGCATCGCGTCGCGGTCGGCCGCGAACGCCATGGACACATCGATGCCGGCCCTGGAGCAGGCCTCGGCGATCAGGTGGGCGCTGGCGGGCGCGCCACAGGCCGCGCACTTGACGATCGCCTCGACGTCGGGCTCGGCGCCGTTGGCCAGCAGGGCCGCCGTGAGTTCGGGCCCGATCTGGCCGTCGATGTTGCGCAGCGCATCGGCCGCCACCGGGGCACCCGCACGCACCAGCGCCGCCGCGGCCACGAAGGTGCCGTGCGCCAGCGCGACATCGGTCGCCAGCGCGCTGCCCTGCAGCGGTCCTTCGAAGCGCACGCCCGCCGCAGCCAGTTCCCCGATCAGCGCGGCGTCGTCGGTGGCGATCGCATGGCGCAGCGCCGCGCGCGCGAGCGCCGGCTGGTGGCGCAGCGTGCCTTCGGCCAGCGGCGTGCGCCAGTCGTGCATGGCCAGGCGGTAGAAGGCGACCAGCTTGTCCAGCAGGTCGAGGTCCAGCCCGTGGTCCTGGTGCCGGTCGTCGAGGTAGGCCAGCAGCGTCTGGCCCGAGAAGTAGTCGCTCGTGGGCGCCAGCGGGTCGTCGTCGAGGTGCAGCGCCGCGAAGGCACCGTGCAGGTCGGGCGCGACCACGCTCAGGCCGTCCTCGTGCAGCGCATGCGTCCAGGCCGGCGGCAGACCCTGCTTCCACGCCACGATCTGGCCGTGCTCGGCGCCGGGCTCGACCACCGCGTAGACGCGGTCACAGTACTCGAAGCCGCCGAAGGGCAGCAGCGCGAGTGTGCCGTGCCACGGCGGGCCACCGTCCTCGGCGGCTTCCTCGGCCAGTTCCTGCTCGTGAACGATCCAGCCCTGCAGGTCGCGGTAGCCGTCGCTGCCGTGCCAGAACAGCTCAGACCAGCTCACGGCCTCGATGTTGCCGTTCATCTCCAGCGTCAGGTCGTAGTCGAGCCGGCCGCCGGCCGTCTGCTGCCACAGCGTGAGCAGCGCCTCCGGCAGCGGCCCGGCGCACAGGGCCTGCACGGCCGCGATCTGCGACGCCGGCATCGGCGGCTGCGCGTCGAAGATCACGCGCTCTGCGAACAGCACGATGCCGTGGGCGCGCAGCGCGTCGCGCTCGTCGGATGTGAACCGGATGTCGTTCATGGCAAGCACCTCCGTGTGTTGCAAAACTGTAGCGTTTTGTACGGAGGGGGCAATCCATGTCAGCCCTATTTCATGAGAGCGGTTGTGCGGCGTGCCGAAAGGCTTGGATTCAGGAGAATGTAGGGGCCTGCGGCACACCAGAGATGATCGACCGACATCGACCGCAATAATCCGCCGCGGCGCTCCAACATTTTTTAGTCCTTGTCTGCAACAGGATCCGGTGCAAATGAACAGCGCAAGACCTCCGTCGCTCACTGATGTGCCCGACGGTTATGCCGAATGGCTCAGTGAGCTGAAATTTCGTGTCCATGGGGCTCGGCAGCGCGCGGCTGTGGTCGTCAACCGCGAATTGGTCACGCTGTACTGGCAGATCGGCCGGGACATCCTGGCGCAACAGGCCAGGCAAGGGTGGGGCGCAAAGGTGATCGAGCGACTGGCCCATGATCTGCGCACCGCCTTTCCGGAGATGAAAGGGTTCTCTCGCGCCAACCTCATGTATATGCGTGCTTTTGCCGAGGCATGGCCTGAGGAGGAAATTGTCCAACAGGCTGTTGGACATTTGCCCTGGGGCCATAACCTGGTCCTGCTGAGCAAGCTCAAGACAACACAACTGCGACTCGCCTATGCGCAGAGAGCGATCGAGCTGGGCTGGTCGCGCAATGCGCTCAATATCCACATTGAAACGCGTCTGCTGGAACGCGAGGGGAAGGCCGTCACCAATTTTTCCGCGCGCCTTCCTGCGCCAAGATCCGACATCGCACTGCAGGCACTCAAGGATCCCTATGTGTTCGATTTCCTGGGCGTTGGCCAGGAAGCCGGGGAGCGCGAGATCGAGGCCGCGTTGGTCGAGCATATCTCGCGCTTCCTGCTGGAGCTCGGGGCTGGCTTCGCGTACGTTGGACGGCAGGTACCCATCGAAGTCGGTGGCGACGATTTCTTCATCGACCTGCTTTTCTATCATCTGAAGCTGCACTGCTACGTGGTCATCGAACTGAAAGCGGGTGCCTTCAAACCCGAGCATGCCGGCCAGCTCGGCTTCTACCTGACGGCAGTCGACGCGCAGCTCAAGTCGAAGCAGGATGCCTCGACCATCGGCTTGCTCTTGTGCAAAACGAAGAATCGCGTGGTCGCCGAATATGCGCTGCGTGATTCCAACAAGCCCATCGGTATCGCCGAATACCAGCTGGTCGAATCTCTGCCGAAGGAGCTGCAGACGAACCTGCCGACCATCGAACAGATCGAGCAGGAACTGGGGCGTTACCAGGACGACGAGCTGGGCGCCTGAGCCCCGACTGCGCTGTCTCCGATCACAACTCGGTGCGCAACCGCCAGATCTCCGGAAACAGCACCACATCGAGCATCTTGCGCAGGTAGCTCACGCCGCCGGTGCCGCCGGTGCCGCGCTTGAAGCCGATCACGCGCTCGACCGTGGTCACGTGGCGGAAGCGCCAGAGCCTGAAGGCGTCCTCGAGGTCGGTGAGCTTCTCGCCCAGCTGGTACAGCTCCCAGTGGTCGTGCGGCGTGCGGTAGACGGTGAGCCAGGCGGCCTCGACGCCGTCGCTGGCTTCGTAGGGTTGCGTCCAGTCGCGGTCGAGCCGGTCGGCCGGCACCGGCAGGCCGCGCCGCGCGAGCAGGCGCAGCGACTCGTCGTAGAGCGAGGGGGCGCGGTAGGCCGCGTCGACCTGGGCCAGCAGGTCGGCCCGGTGCGCGTGCGGCTTGAGCATGGCGGCGTTCTTGTTGCCCAGCGCGAACTCGATGCAGCGGTACTGTGCGCTCTGGAAGCCGCTCGAGTTCGCGAGGTAGGGCCGCATCGCGGTGTACTCGGGCGGCGTCATGGTCGAGAGCACGGTCCAGGCGCTGACCAGCTGTTCCATGATCCGGCTCACGCGCGCCAGCATCTTGAAGGCGTCGGCGAGCTGCTCGGTGGCGATGCAGCGCGTGGCGGCGCTGAGCTCGTGCAGCATCAGCTTCATCCAGAGTTCGCTGGTCTGGTGCTGCACGATGAACAGCATCTCGTCGTGCGCCGGCGAGAGCGGGTGCTGCGCGCCCAGGATCTCGTCGAGATGCAGGTAGTCGCCGTAGCTCATCGAGGCGCTGAAGTCGAGCTGCGCCTTCTCGTCGTGGACGATCTTTTCGGTGCCGCTGGTCATGTGACTGCATTCTTCTGGTTGAACTCGGCACGCTTCCATTCGTCCTGTTCGAGCACCTGCACCAGGTGCTCGACCGACTGCCACACGTCCTCGAAGCGCAGGTACAGCGGCGTGAAGCCGAAACGCAGGATGTCGGGCACCTGCGCGTCGCCGGCGCGGAAGTCGCCGATCACGCCGCGCGCGATCAGCGCCTGCACGATCGCATAGGCGCTGGCGCTGTTCGGGTCCTGCAATGCGAGGCAGACCTGCGAGCCGCGCTGCGCATGGTCGCGCGGCGTGACCAGCGTGAAGCGGCCGGGGCAGCGCGCCTCGACCAGCGCGATGAAGGCATCGGTCAGCGCCAGCGACTTGGTGCGCAGTGCCGACATCGCGCCGAAGTCGCTGTCGAACGCTTCGGCGGCCAGCACCGTGTCGAGCCCGCATTCGAGCGCCGACAGGCTGACGATGGGCTGCGTGCCGCACAGGTAGCGGCCGACGCCCGGAGCGGGCCGGTAGTGCGGCGTGAATTCGAAGGGCGCGGCATGGCCCCACCAACCCGACAGCGGCTGCTCGAAGCGGCCCGCATGCCGCGTGTTCACCCACACGAAGGCCGGCGCGCCCGGGCCGCCGTTCAGGTACTTGTAGCCGCAGCCGATCGCGTAATCGGCGTCGCTGTCGTTGAGCGTCACCGGCACCGCGCCTGCGCTGTGCGCGAGGTCCCAGACGGTGAGCGCGCCCACCGCATGCGCGGCGGCCGTGACGGCCTTCATGTCGTGCATGGCGCCGGTGCGGTAGTTCACGTGGGTGAGCATCAGCACCGCGACTTCGGACGTGAGCGCGGCGGGCAGCGCGTCGACGCTGTCGATCAGCCGCAGCGTGAAGCCGCGCTCGCGGCACAGCGACTCGGCGATGTAGAGGTCGGTCGGGAAGTTGCTGCGTTCGCTGACCACGGTCCGGCGCGCTTCGTCGCCGTATTCGAGCACCTGGCTCATGGCGGCGAACAGCACCTTGTAGAGGTTGATCGAAGTGCTGTCGGTGCAGACCACTTCGCCGGGCGCGGCGCCGATCAGCCGGGCCAGCTTGTCGCCCAGGCGCTGCGGCAGGTCAAACCAGCTGGCGCTGTTCCACGAGCGGATCAGGCCCTGGCCCCATTCCTCGGCCACCACCGCCGCGATGCGCGCGGGCGCGGCCGCGGGCAGCACGCCCAGCGAGTTGCCGTCGAGGTAGATCACGTCGGCGGGCAGCGTGAATTGGGCGCGCAGGTCGCGCAGCGGATCGGCGCGGTCGAGGGCGCGGCAGTCGTCGAGGGTCATGGAAGATCTCATTGGGTCTGGAAACGTGGCGTATCGATCGGGGAACACCGTGGAGCCGGCTTTGCCGGGCCACTGGTGTTGCCCCCGGCGAGGGGGGTGGCGAAGCGACACGAAGTGCGCGAAGACTGGGGGAGGTTCATAGACTTCGCAGCACGGCGCGCACGGGAGAGGCATCGGCGCTCACCAGCTTGAGCGGCAGTGCGATGAGTTCGTAGTCGCCCTCGGGCACCTCGTCGAGCACGAGGTTCTCCAGCACGCGCAGGTCGAGCCGGCGGATCACCTGATGGCTGTCGAGGGTCTTGCTGTCGGCGGGGTCGATGCTGGCGGTGTCGATGCCCACCAGCGTCACGCCCAGCGCGGCCAGGCGCTCGATGGTGGCGGGCGCGTAGGCGGCAAGGGCATCGTCCCAGCGCTCGACCGGGGCGCGCGCATAGGTGCGCACCAGCACGCGCGGTGGCAGGTCGGCTAGCGCGTGTTCGATGTGGGCCCATTCGATCAGCGGGCCCTTGGCGATCGCATGGATCACACGGCAGCGGCCGAGGTAGGGCGCGAGGCCGACATCGCCGATGGTCGCGCCGTCGGGGTCGTAGTGCAGAGGCGCGTCGGCATGCGCACCGACGTGCGGCGACAGGCCGATCTCGCTCACGTTGACCGGGCAGCCCGGGCCGATGCGCGCGGCCCAGCGCTGCCGGTAGGGCGTGTCGCCGGGGAAGACCGGCGCGCCTTCGTACACGGGCGGGGAGATGTCCCAGATTCTCTTGGCTTGACTCATGGCGCCAAAGTTAGCGCCGCGCGATGGGTCGTGGTGTCGGTTATTTCCAACGCCGCGTGAAAAGCGCCGTGTCAGGGCGTTGCCGTCGGCGCCGGGTACTCGTCGTGCAGCCGCTGCCAGCTGTAGGTCGGGTCCTGGGGCCAGCCGGGCGGCGACAACTCCCAGCTCTCCTGCCGGCCCCAGGGTGTGAGGTCGAGCAGGTTGAAGGTGTTGCTGGCCTGCTCGACGCCGCGGCCCGAGGTGAACCAGGTCTGGAACACGCGCGCGCCCTGGCGCATGAACACCGACAGGCCGAAGGCCGCGTTGTTCTGCGCGGTGACGAAGTCCTCGTGGAATGTCGTGCCCTCGCACGACACCCAGGGGAAGGTCCATCCCAGCCGCGCCTTCACCGCCTCGATGCGCGCCACGCTCGCGCGCGCCACCATGACGAAGTTCGTATCGCGCGCATGCAGGTGCGAGAAGTCGTTCATCAGGTTGTCGCTGACGAAGGAGCATCCCGGGCAGATGTGGCTCTCGGTGAGCATGTTGTGATAGACGATCAGCTGGTCGCGGCCCTCGAACAGGTCGACCAGCCGCAGGTCGGCGCGCGTCGTCGATGCGAAGACGTAGTCGTGCGTGATCTCGGTCATTGGCAACTGCCGTCGTCGCGCGTTGAGCGCATCGTGCGCGCGGGTCAGTTCCTTCTCCGCCTTGAGCAGTTCGTCGCGCGCCGCCTGCCAGGTCGGGCGCGGGACGATGTCCGGGTATCCCATGGTCGTGCCTCCAGAGTTGTGGACAGAGTACACATATAGAGGCGGCAGGTAAAGGCGAGGCGAAAAACCCTGCTCAGAAGAGCGTCTCGATGCGCCGCGCGCACTGCAGTACGCGTACGTCCTCGTAGCAGGGCGCCACCACCTGCAGCCCGACCGGCAAGCCACGCACCAACCCCGCTGGCACCGAGCAGGCCGGCACGCCGCAGTAGTTGAACAGCGGCGTGAAGGCCGCATGCCCGCGCGGACCGGCAGGCCGGCCGCCGATCGTGGCCGGGCCCAGTTGGTCGAGCGGCCAGGCCGTGACCGGCGTGGTCGGGCACAGCAGCACATCGAAGGATTCGAAGAAGCGCGCGAGGCTGGCGCCGATGCGCTGCCGCAGGCGCAGGGCGCGCGCCACGTCGGCCGGCGTGACGAGGGCGCCGGCCTCGATCTGCTGCACCAGCACCGGGTCGATGCGCTCGCGTTCTTTCATCAATCGGTGGCCGTAAAGCGCATGCAGGCCAGCCTGCTGCAGCGCGAGCAAGGGGTACTCGCGCGCCTCGGCGGGCCAGGGCGGATCGGCATCGGCGATCCGCCAGCCGGCGGCGCGCAAGGCATCGATGCGCGACTGAAGTGCCGTCAGCACGTCGTCGTCGATCGCGAAGTCGCAGCCCAGCTGCGGGCTCCAGGCGATGCGCAGATCGCTCGGCGGCAGTGCTTCGAGCGAAGGCAAGGCATCGAGCCCGACGCCGATCGGCACGCCCGCCGGGTCGCCCGCGTCGTAGGCCAGCAACTGGTCGTAGAGCCAGGCGCCGTCGGCCACGTCGTGCGCCATCACGCCGATCACCGACAGGCCGTAGTTCGGCTCGGCAAATCCCCACGGATGCGGGATCAGGCCGGGGCTGGGCTTGAAGCCCACGAGCCCGCAATGGGCCGCGGGCCGGCGCGTGGAGCCGCCCGCATCGGTGCCGAGCGCGAGCAGGCCCAGCCCCGCGGCCAGCGCCGACACGGCCCCGCCCGAGGAGCCGCCGGGCGTGAGCGCCGGGTCGATCGGGTGCCGCGTGGCGCCGTAGAGCAGGTTGGACGTCACGCCCTTGCAGGCGAACTCCGAGCAGTTGGTGATGCCCAGCACCACCGCGCCGCGTTCGCGCAGCCGCGCCACGGCCCAGGCATCGCGCGGTGCGACGAAATCCTCGAACAGCCGCGAGCCCTGCGCGATGCGCCGGCCCTCGACCCAGAGGTTGTCCTTGACGGTGAAGGGCACGCCCGCCATCGGCAGCGTCTCGCCGGCCGCGAGGCGGCGGTCGACCGCCGCCGCGTCGTCCAGGACCTGCTGCGGATCGAACTGCACGATGGCGTTGAGCGCGGGGTTGAGCCGTTCGACGCGTGCGATGAAGTGGCGTGCCACCTCGGTCGCGCGCAACGCACCCGAAGCGACGCGGGCCGCGAGTTCGCGTGCGCTCGTCTCGTGCAGTGCCTTGTCGCTCATGCGGACGCCGCCGGCACATTGGCCAGCCAGTGGCGCGCGATCTGCTCGCGCGTCGCGCACCAGGCGCCGCCGCGCTGCGCGATGTGCGCCAGCAGCGTCGCCAGGCCGTTGATGCGTCCGGGCCGGCCGATGATGCGCGTGTGCAGGCCGATCGACATCATGCGTGGCGCGTGCCGCGACTCGGCCAACAGGCAGTCGAAGGCATCGATCGCGTAGTCGGCGAAATCGCTGCCGCGCACATAGGCGAAGTTGTCGAAGAAGCGCATGTCGTTGGTGTCGAAGGCATAGGGCAGCACCAGGTGCGGCCGGCCGGCGGCGGTGACGTAATAGGGCAGGTCGTCGTTGTAGGCGTCGCTGTCGTAGAGAAAGCCGCCGTGCTCGGCCAGCAGCCGGCGCGTGTTCACCGAGGCCGAGGACTTGGTGTGCCAGCCGACGGGTGCGCGGCCGTGCAGCCGGCGGATGGTCTCGACGCAGCGCGCGATCAGCGCGCGCTCGTCGGCCTCGGCCATGCCCGCGTGCGATTCCCAGCGCCAGCCGTGGCAGCAGACCTCGAAGCCCTGTCGTGCCGCATCGGTCGCGATCCAGGGCGTGGCCTCGAGCGCACGCGCGCAGGCGTTGAGCGTGAGCGGCACGCCGGCTTCCCTCAGCATGCGCGTGATGCGCCAGTAGCCGACGCGCGCGCCGTATTCGAACTGGCTCTCCATGCAGAGGTCGGGCGCACCCACCACCTCGTGGTTGACCTCGTGGCGGCTCTCGTTGCGCGCATCGCCCGCGCTCAGGGCGAGTTCCGCGCCTTCCTCGACGTTGAGCACGAAGGACACGGCCAGGCCGGCATCGCCGGGCCAGCGCAGCGCTGGGTAGTTCCCGCGGTAGCCCGCGAAGTCGCGTGGCGTGGTGTTCATGCGAGCCTCGCCGCGTAAGTGTCGGGCGCGATGGCCGTGGCCAGCCCCTCGCGGTGGATGCGCTCGACCGCTTCGAGCACCGGCGCCATCTGCGCCTCGGCCTGCGCATAGCGCGGCGCCAGGTCCTGGAACTCGCGTTCGATCTCGCGCAGCAGCGCGGCCTCGTCGACCCGCGCGAGCCGGCCGCCCTCGATCGCGACCTCGCCCGCGACCATCGAGAAGTCGAGCCCCGCGCCGCGTTCGGCATAGACCAGCTGGCGCACGGGATCGTTGAAGGGCGTGAAGGTCACGCTGTCGGTGCGGTAGGCCACCAGGTCGGCGATGGCGCCCACGCGCAGCGAGCCCAGCGCCTCGCCGAAGCCCAGCGCGCGGCCGCCCGCGAGCGTGCCGGCATGCAGGGCCTCGTGCGCCGACAGCCAGCGCCGGTGGTCGTCGCCGCGCAGCTTCGACACCGCGGCCGCACTGCCCAGCACGTTGAGCATGTTCACCGTCACGGTCGAGCAGCTGCCGTCGGAGCCCAGGCTCACGTTGACGCCCGCGTCGAGCAGTTCGTGCACCGGTTGCACGCCGGAGCCCAGCAGCAGGTTGCTCCAGGGGTTGTGCTGCGCGGTGGCGCCGCTGCGCGCCAGCGCATCGATCTCGCGCGGGTTGAGCCATACCGCGTGGATCAGGCTGGTGGCCGGCTTCAGGAAACCGATGCGGTCGAGGTACTCGACGATCGGGCAACCGAAGAAGAGCTGCCCCGTGACCACCTGCAGCCGCGTCTCCTGCACGTGCGTGATCACCGGCAAGGCAAGGTCGTCGGCAAGGCCGCGCACGGCCTGCAGGAAGCCTTCGGTGCAGCGCTGCGGTGCCGAGGCGGACACCAGCACGCCCACCCGGTTCGATTGCGGATGCCGCGTGCGGGCGAGCTCGCGCACCAGGCCCAGCTGGTCCTCGGGCGCGGGGCGCGAGGCCGCGCGCAGCTCGGCCGCGAGCGCGGCGGAGAAGTGTTTCTCGACGAAGGGGAAGTTGTCGACGATGGGCTTGTCCATCATCGCGAAGCCGACCAGCGCGCGGATGCCGGCGTCGTCGTAGGCCTGCAGCGCGGCCTCGATGCGCGTGCGGTCGATCGCACCGCCCAGGGCGGTGTCGTCGACCAGCGTGGTGCAGCCGGTGCGCAGCGACTCGATCGCGCCGATCATGGTGCGCAGGTAGACCTGGCGCGGCGTCAGCGTGACGGGCGTGCGGGTGCGCACCAGGTGCATCCAGAGTTCGAGCGGCAGGTTCTCGGTGCGTCCGCGCTGGAAGTGCTCGTGCGAATGCTGATGGCCGTTGACCAGGCCGGGCACCAGCAGCCGATCGCGCAGGTCGATCGTGTCGTCGGCATCGGCCAGCGTGCCGGCGGCCTCGATCGCGGCGATGCGGTCGCCCTCGATCAGCACGTCGCGCGGCTGGCCGTCGAAAGCCAGCGCATCGCCCAGCAGGGCGCGCGCGTTGCGCAGGAGGGTGCGTTTCTTGCTCATCGACAAGCTCCTGAATTTGCTGTGAACGGACGACCACCATGAACGACACGACGAGCGAAGACGATGGGCGCTGGATGCAGCTGGCGCTGGCCGAGGCGCGCGAGGCTTACGCGCGCGGCGACTGGCCCACGGGTGCGGTGCTGGTGAAGGACGGCCGCCTGCTCGGGCGCGGCCAGAACCGGCAGGTCACGCGCGGCGACGTCACGGCGCATGCCGAGCCCGAGGCCCTGCGCGATGCCTTCGCGCAGCACGGCCCCGAGGCGGCCCAGGGCGCCACGCTCTACTGCACGATGGAGCCCTGCCCGATGTGCGCGGGCGCGCTCCAGCTCGGCGGCGTGGGCACGCTGGTGCTGGGCCTGCGCCATGCGCGGCTGCGGCGCGCGGACCTGGGCGACTACGGCATCGAGGCCTTCTGCCGCCTGACCGGCTTCGAACTCGCGCTGCGCGACGGCGTCTGCGAGGACGAGTACCTGGCGCTGCGGCTGCGCTGGGGCGGCGACCGCGTACGACGTTGAGGCAGCACGCATCACCGGAAGTGGCGCGAGATGCCCGCCACACGCTCCATCACCACCATCAGCACCAGCGTGGCCGCGATCAGCACACCCGACACCGCAGCGGCCCGCACGTCGAGGTTCGATTCGATGATGTGCCACATGCGGATCGGCAGCACCTCGCTGCGCGCGTCCGACAGGAACAGCGACACCGCCACGTTGTCGAAGGAGTACATGAAGCCGATGAAGGCGCCGGCCGCGATGCCGCGCGCGATCAGCGGCAGCGTCACGGTGCGGAACACGTACAGCGGCGAGGCGCCCAGCGAATGGGCGCTCTCGAGCAGGCTGCCGTCCATCTGCAGCAGGCTCGCCGAGGTGGTGCGCAGGATGTAGGGCGTGGTGATCGCCACGTGCCCGATCACCAGCGTCCAGAACGACAGGCCGGTGCCGGCCAGGTTGAACAGCATCAGCAACGCCAGGCCGATGGCCAGCGCGGGCAGCATCAGCGGCGACAGCAGCACCGACTCGGCGACGCGCGCCCAGGCCTCGCGCCGACGGGCCAGCGCCAGCGCGGCGGCCACGGCGAGCACGATCGACACGCTGGTGGCGATGCCCGCGAGCTTGAGCGACAGCACGAAGGCGTCGATCAGTTCGGGCGATTCGTTCCACAGCGCCGCGTACCAGCGGCCCGAGTAGCCGGGCGGCGGAAACTTGAGCGAGTAGCCGCTGGTGAAGGAGGTGATCAGCACCACCACCGTGGGCGCCATCAGCAGCACACCGGCGAACAGGCCCAAGAGGCCGAACACCGCCCAGAAGGAGCGCCGCTCGATCAGGCCGCGCAGCGATTCGGTGGCGCGTAGGGCGGAGGGGCGCGCGCGCGGCGTGCCCGAGACGAAGGCTTCAGGCATGGACGAATCCTTTGCTGCGCCGACCGAGCGCGTTGATGGCGACCACCACGGCCAGCACGCACACCAGCAGCAGCATGGCGATGGCGGCCGCGAACGGATAGTTGTTGGCCTGGATGGCCTGCTGGTACATGTAGTAGGGCATGAACATCTGCTGCCCGCCGCCCACCAGCGTCTGTGTGACGAAGGCGCTCACGCTGGAGGCGAACACCAGCAGCGAGCCCGCGAGCAGGCCCGGCATCGACAGCGGCAGCGTCACCTGCCAGAAGGTGCGCCAGTGGCCCGCGCCCAGCGCGAGCGAGGCCTGCCGCAGGTTGGCGTCGACGTTCATCAGCGCTGTGATCAGCGGCAGCACCATCAGCGGCAGCTCGATCTGCGCCAGCGCGACGGCCACCGCGCCGGGCGTGTAGAGCAGCTTGATCGGTTCGGCGATCAGGCCCAGGTCGAGCAGCGCGGTGTTGAGGATGCCCTGGCGCCCGAGGATCACGACCCAGGCGAAGGTGCGCACCACCGAGCTGGTCAGCAACGGCAGGATGATCAGCAGCATCAGCGGGCCTTGCCAGCGGCCCGGTGCCTGGGTGTAGAGGTAGGCCAGCGGGAAGCCGATCAGGATCGTCAGCACCGTGACCTCGAGGCCCAGCCACAGCGTGTTGCCCAGCACCGCGAGGTTGAAGCCGTCGGTCAGGAACTTGGCGTACTGGCCGAAGCCGGCCTGCGTCATCCCGGGGTCGTTGTGCAGGCTGACCCAGGCCAGCAGCAGCATCGGTGCGAGCACGAAGGCGACGAAGAACAGGCCGAGCGGCAGGCTCAACGGCAGTGCCGACGCGGCGCGTGCGGAGGAGGAGGTGTGGGCGGCCATCGCGTCAGCCCGCGAAGACGCCGGCCGGCGAGCCCGGGCGCAGGCTCAGGCCCACGCGGTCGCCGGCCGCGTAGCGGTGCAGCTCGGCATTGCGCGGCTGCGTCACCTTGACGGTGCGGCCGTTGCCCAGCAGCAGCTCGTAGACCAGCGAAGGGCCGAGCGGCAGCACCATCTCGACCGTGGCGGGCAGGCTGCCGTCCGACGGTGCGGCCAGCGCAAGGTGCTCGGGCCGCGCCGCGACCACCACGGTGCCGCTGCGCGAGCACGGCGCGGCGCGTTCGAGCGCCAGCGCGCCGCCGCCTTCGCAGGCCACCGAGAAGCCACCCTGTTCGCCCGCGGCCAGCCGGCCCGCCAGCAGGTTGGCCGTGCCGATGAAGGTCGCGACGAACAACGTGGCGGGCCGGTCGTAGATGGCCTCGGGCGTGTCGAACTGCTCGACGCGCCCGGCGTGCATCACCGCGATGCGGTCGGCCATCGACATCGCCTCGTCCTGGTCGTGCGTGACCAGCAGCGTGGTGATGCCGAGTTCGCGCTGGATGCGCTTGATCTCGATCTGCATGTCGAGCCGCAGGTTCTTGTCGAGCGCGGCGAAGGGCTCGTCGAGCAGCAGCACGCGCGGCCGCACGGCCAGCGTGCGGGCCAATGCCACGCGCTGCTGCTGGCCGCCCGAGAGTTCGCGCGGGTAGCGCTTGCCGTAGTCGGCCATGCGCACCATCGCCAGCATCTCGAGCGCCGTGGCGTGCGCGGCCGCGGCGTCGACACCGCGTGCGCGCAGGCCGTAGGCCACATTGGCCTCGACCGTCATGTGAGGGAACAGCGCGTAGTTCTGGAACACGATGCCCGCGCCGCGTTCGTTGGTCGGCAGCGCATCGACGATCTCGGTGCCGATGCGCACCGTGCCGCCGGTCTGGCGAAGCAACCCCGCCACCACGCGCAGCAGCGTGGTCTTGCCGCAGCCGCTGGGGCCGAGCAGGGCCACCAGCTCGCCCGCGGGGATGGCCAGCGACACCGACTCGACCGCGGTGGCACCGGCATAGCGGTGATGGATCTGGTCGAGGACGACGTCGACGCCGGGCGCGCGAACGGGACTTTGCATGCGTGTGAAGACCAGCTGGTGCGACGTCGGAATGACATCGCCATGTCTTTCACGTCTCAAGAAACGTGCCATGCGATGGGTGCGAGGCAGGGTCGGGATGCTGGTTACAAAACTTCCATGGATTGGCGCCAATGATCGAGAAGTTTGTGCACAGATGGTGCGCCTCGTTCCATGTTGGCGCATGCGGCTGCACCGCCATGGGGGTTTCGCACCTGGCGAAGCGAGCGGGCCGGAGAGGGCGCCGCGTGGCACAAAGATTGCGCTCCATGGCCGAGCCTGGATCGCAGGCGTTGCCGCACCACCCAAGGAAATCGCACCATGAGCACCTCCAGCACCCACTTGTCCCGCCGCCAGCTGCTGCAAGGCGCGGCCGGCCTCGGCGCCGCCCACCTGGCGACCCATGCCGGCCTCGTGCACGCGCAGTCGCGTTCGATCTCGGCCACCACCTACCCCGGCGCCTGGGAGTCGGCGCACCGCGCGATCCTGCTGCCGGCGTTCGCCAAGGCCACGGGCGCCTCGACCAACCTGGTGTCTTCGCTGGCGGTCGACACGGTGTCCAAGCTCGTGGCCTCCAAGGCCAACCCGCCCTACGACGTGATCATTCTGGACGAGGGCCCCTACCTGGCCGCGCTGTCGCAGGACATCTTCGAGAAGGTGCCGGTCGACAAGATGCCCTACCTGAAAGACGTGCCGTCGAAGCTGGTCGATCCGCGCGGCCTGGGCGTGTTCGTGTCGGGCCAGGTCATCGGCATCGCCTACAACACCGAGAAGATCAAGAATCCGCCGCGCTCGTGGAACGACCTGCTCAAGCCCGAGTACAAGGGCCGCGTGGGCCTCGCGGGCATGGGCTCGACGCTGATGTCGGCCTGGATGGTCGAGATCGCGCGCCTGAACGGCGGCAGCGAGGAAAACCTCGAGCCGGCCTTCGCCTTCGTCAAGAAGCTGATGCCGAACGTCAGCGCGGTGGCCAGCAACCCGGGCTCGCTCGCCACGCTGTTCCGGCAGGGCCAGATCGACATCTCGGTCCACTACAACAACAACGTGGGCGATCTGCAGAGCAAGGGCGTGCCCGTCGCGCTGGCCAAGCCGGACACCGGCTGGATCCACATCAAGAGCGTGATGCACATCGTGAAGAACACCAGGAACCCCGACCTGGCTGCAGCCTACATCAATGCCGCGCTGAGCCCCGAGGTGCAGACCCGCATGGCCGCCGCGCCGTACTTCGTCGCGCCGGTGAGTTCCAAGGCTGTGTTCAGCGAAGGCCTGCAGGCCTATGCGAAGAACACCGCCGACATCGAGGCCATGAACGGCGTCGACTGGGCCAAGCTGAACCCGCGCCGCGCCGAGTACATCGACCGCTTCAACCGCGAAGTGAAAGTATGACCACCCCGTTGGGACGGCCTCACTGCGTGTGGCCGTCCCATCCCCTCGAGGGGCGCACCCGGCGGCCCGGCAAAGCCGGTTCCGCGGGTGCCCTGGCATGGACCGCGCGTGCGGCGCTCCGCGTGATGGAAGGCTGAAATGAAACGTGTATTGCTGGGCATGTTGACGCCCTCGTCCAACACCGCGCTGGAGCCGCTGACCTCGGCCATGGTGGCGGGCCTGCCCGAGGTGTCGGCGCATTTCGCGCGCTTCCGCGTGACCGAGATCTCGCTGCGCAGCCAGGCGCTGGGGCAGTTCGACATCGAGCCGATCCTCGAGGCCGCGCGGCTGCTGGCCGATGCGCGCGTCGACGTGATCGCCTGGAACGGCACTTCGTCGGGCTGGCTCGGCTTCGAGACCGACGAGGCGCTGTGCGCGCGCATCACCGCCGAGACGGGCATCCCGGCCTGCACCTCGGTGCTGGCCTTCAACGAGGCGATGGCGATGTCGGGCCGCCGGCGCTTCGCGCTCGCCACGCCCTACCTGGCCGACGTGCAGGAATGCATCGTCGCCAACTACCGCGCCAGCGGCTACGACTGCGTGGCCGAGCGCCACCTGGGCCGCCATGTGAACTTCGAGTTCGCCGAGGTCACGGCCGACGAGATCCGCGCCATGGTGCGCGAACTCGCGGCCGCGTCGCCGCAATGCATCTCCACCTTCTGTACCAACCTGCGCGCGGCAAGGCTGGTGCCGGCGCTCGAAGCCGAGCTCGGCATGCCGGTCTACGACACGGTCGGCACCGCGGTGTGGAAGTCGCTGCGCCTGTGCGGCGTCGACACGCGCCGCGTCGAGGGCTGGGGCAGCCTGTTCACCGAACTGCATGGCCTGCACTGAAGCCTGCACGGGACGGGTCGTCTCTGGGTACCATCCGATCGTTCCTCGCTCATCCTTTCGCACGCAAGCTCACACCATGGCCTCTTCCACTCCCCGGCGCGCGGCCAAGCCGGCCGCGAAGACCGCGTCCAAGGCCGACATCTACGAACGCATCTACGAGGCCGTGGTCGAGCACCGGCTGCTGCCCGGTACCAAGCTGTCGGAGGAGCGCGTGGCCGAGCTGTTCGCGGTCAGTCGCACGCAGGTGCGCGGCGTGCTGCAGCGGCTCGCGGTGGAACAGCTGGTCACGCTGATCCCCAATCGCGGCGCCTTCGTCACCACGCCCAGCGTCGACGAGGCGCACGACGTGCTCGAGGTGCGCCGCACGCTCGAGCCCGCGATCGTGCTGCGGCTCATCGACCGCATCGCCCAGGGCAAGGCGCCGACCGCCGTCAAGCAGCTGCGCGCGCTGCTCAAGCGCGAGCAGCAGGCCCACGCCAGCGGCGACCGGCGCGCCGCGGTGCGGCTGTCGGGCGAGTTCCACGTGCAGCTCGCGCAGCTCTCGGGCAGCAGCATCATGGCGCGCATGATGCGCGAGCTCACGCCGCTGACCTGCCTCGCGATCCTGACCTTCGAGGCCCCCACCGTGGCTGCCTGTCCCAACGACGAGCACGCGCTGCTGATCGACGCCATCGAGGCCGGCCAGAAGAAGGCCGCGGTCGCGCTCATGACCGAGCACCTGCACCACATCGAGCGCTCGCTCAACCTGCACGAGCGGGAGGAGCCGGAGATCGATCTGGCGGAGGCGCTGCTGGGGTGAGGCACCTGTCGGATCCTTCGCAAGGATTGGATACACGACACGGCATGCCCATTGCTTCGGCAACGGCATGGAACACGCCGCACCACCCCTCACGCCCCCCATTTTCGACCTGCTGCTGCTCGATGCCATCGCGCTGACGGCGGACCCCGCCCGCCCCGAGATCCGGGGCAGCGCCATCGGCATCCGCGACGGCTGCATCACCTGGCTCGATGCGCAGCCGCCCGCGCACTACCAGGCTGGGCGCACGCTGCGCCTGCCAGGGCACTTCGTCACGCCCGGCTTCGTCAACGTCCACACGCACGGCATCCTCACCATGGTCCGGGGCGTGGCGGCCGACCTGGGTTTCGCGCCTTCGTACACGCCGGGCATTCCCAAGGGCACGCGCGTCGATCCCGCGCAGGCGCGCGCGCTCGCGCGGCTGGGTGCGCTGGAGGCGCTCTTGTTCGGCTCGACCGTGATCGGCGACAACTTCGTGCATGCCGACGTCAGCACCGAGGCCGTGGTCGAACTCGGCGTGCGGCTGTGCCCGAGCTGGCGCATCCACGACGTGGACTTCGCGCGCGTGGCGCACGGCGACTGGCACCACGACCCGGCCATCGGCAGCAGGACACTCGAGGCCGGCCTGGCGTTGCACGCTCGCTGGGCGGGCCACCCGCGCGTGCGGGTCAACCTGGCGGCGCATGCGGTCGACACCTGCTCCGACGGCTTCCTGAAGGAGGTGGCGGCGGCCGCCGCGCTGCACGGGCTCACGGTCAGCACCCATCTGGGCCAGAGCCAGGTCGAGGTCGACCGGGTGCGCGAGCGCAGCGGGCGCACCTCGACGGAGGTGCTGGAAGAGGTGGGCCTGCTCAACGAGCGGCTGATGGGCGGTCATTGCATCTACGTCACGCCGTCCGATGCACGGAAGATGGCCGCGGCCGGCGCGCATGCGGTGCACATCCCGAAGTGCAACGCGACCTCGGGCCGGCTCGCGCCGACGCCGATGCTGCAGCGCGCGGGCGTGAACATGGCGCTGGCCACCGACACGCAGCACGGCGACATGGTGGAACTGATGCGCTGGGCGCTGGTCACGGCGCGGGTGCAGGAAGGCAAGGTCGACGACAGCTGGCAGCCGCACCACGTGTTCCACATGGCCACCATGGGCGGCGCCAAGGCGCTGGGCATGGCCGACACGCTGGGCAGCCTGGCCGTGGGCAAGGCGGCCGACCTGGTGGTGTTCGACGCCAACCGGCCGCACCTGCGTCCGCACGTGAACCCGCTGGGCAACCTGGTCCACACGGGCCAGGGCCGCGACGTGCGCATGGTGGTGGTGGCGGGCGAGGTGCTGGTCGAGGACGGTCGCCCGACGAAGGTCGACATGGAGGCCGTCTGCGCCGAGGCCGAGGCGGCTTCGCGCGCGCTGTGGGGCGGCGAGGGGCGGCGCTACTGGGAGTGACGGCCAGCGTGCATCGCGCACCATCGTCGGGAACTTTGTATCCAATCTGTGCGTTAAATCGCTGGCAACGACGAGAGAAGATGTCTCTCTTTCATGCTCTTCCATTGGAGAAGATCCGTTTAGAGGATTGGATACAAAGCTGGCACGTCATTTGCTGAACAGAGGCAGGCACCGACATCGCGGTGCCATCCACCATCCCGGGGAACCCATGTTCAAGTTCATTGCCCAACTCTTCTTCCTGGCGGCCGCGGTGCTGCCGATGGCCAGCCAGGCCCAGGACGCGATCAAGCTCGGCTATGCCAAGTGCGCGCATTGCACGCCGCTGGCGCTCACGCCCGAGAACGCCACCGGCGTGAAGCTGGAGGCCATCGCCTTCAACACCGGCAACGACGTGCTGACCGCGCTGCTGTCCAAGAGCATCGACGTGGCCCAGGTCACCTACCTGCACTACGCGACCGCGCTCGACAAGGGCTTCGACGTGGTGGCGATCTCGGGCCAGATCAACGGCGGCTCGCAGATCCTGGTGGGCAACGACCTGCCGCTGGCCGAAAACGACTGGGCCGGCCTGAAGAAGCTGATCGCCGACTACAAGGCCCAGGGCAAGCCCTTCCGCGTGGCCGCTTCGCGCGGCAATGCGCAGGACATCCACATGCGCGGCGCCTTCGCCAAGCAGGGCATCGACATCAACAAGGACGTGCAGTTCATCAACATCCCGAACCCGTCGGACCACGTGCAGGCGCTGCGCCGCGGCGAGGTCGAACTGATCTGCTCGGTCGACCCCTTCGCCACCCAGATCCGCGAAGTGAAGGCCGCCAAGCTGTTCGCCTACCCCTACGACCAGGCCGCGGGCAAGCTCACCAACCTGATCGTGACGCGCTCCGACGTGATCGCCTCGCGTCCCAAGGGCGTGGAGGAAACCGTGCGCTCGATCGTGAAAGTCAACGACCTGATGGCCGGCAACAAGACGCTGTTCGTCGACACGATCCAGAAGGTCACGGGGTTGGACAAGGCCGTCGCCACCGGCGCGGTCGCGAACCTGTACCCCGACTACCAGATGCACCGCACCTCGGCCGTGGCCATCGCCAGGATGATGCGCGACCTCAAGTACATCAACACCGACGTGAGCGCTGCGGTGGAGAAGAACATGGACTACCGCTTCCTCGAGGCGGTCACGGGCAAGCCCAAGTCTGCGCTGGGGTATTGACCCACCCCCGAACGGCTCACTGCGTGTAGCCGCTCCCCCTCAAGGGGGCGCACCCAGCGGCCCGGCAAAGCCGGTTCCGCGGGTGCCCGCGAAGGGGAGGGGACCACCCCCGAACGGCTCACTGCGTGTAGCCGCTCCCCCTCAAGGGGGCGCACCCAGCGGCCCGGCAAAGCCGGTTCCGCGGGTGCCCACGAAGGGGAGGGGACCATCCCCGAACGGCTCACTGCGTGTAGCCGCCCCCCTCAAGGGGGCGCACCCGGCGGCCCGGCAAAGCCGGTTCCGCGGGTGCCCGCGAAGGGGCGGGGAAGGGACGCAGCGCGGTGTGCGCTGCGCAATGAAAGAGAAAAGGTTTTGCAGATGACACAGCTATCCACTTCACTACCGGCAGCGCAAGCCCCGGTGGCCGCCGTTCCGCTCTGGAAGCGGTTCTACAGCCGCATCGAGCGCGCGATCGTGCCGATCCTGCTGCTGGCGGGCTGGGAGATCTTTTCGCGCTCGGGGGTGCTGCCGCCGGCGCTGCTGCCCGCGCCCTCGCAGGTGATGGTGGCCTGGGCCGACTGGGTGTTCGCGACCGACGGCAACACGCAGACCTACAGCGGCCACTGGATCCAGGACGTCGCCTCGAGCGCGCTGCGGGTGTTCGCGGGCTTCGCGATCTCGACCGTGCTGGGTGTGGGCATCGGCATGGCGATCGGCTGGTCGCGCACGGTCGAACGGCTGATCGAGCCGGTGCTGCAGATCCTGCGGCCGGTGCCGCCGGTGTCGTGGATTCCGCTGGCCATCATCTGGTTCGGCATCGCCGACAAGCCGGCGATCTTCCTGGTCTTCCTCGGCTCCTTCTTCCCGGTGCTGCTGAGCACCATCCACGGCGTGAAGAGCTGCGACCGCAACCTGCTGCGCGCCGGCGCCATGACCGGCGGCTCGCCGGGCAAGCTGCTGCGCTACATCGTGTTCCCGGCCGCGCTGCCGAGCATCTTCTCGGGCCTGCGCATCGCGATCGGTTCGGCGTGGATGCTGACCGTCACCGCCGAGATGGTCGCGGTGAAGAGCGGCGTCGGCTACGTGCTCTGGGATTCGTACTACTTCCTGCGCTACGACATCGTGATCGCCGCGATGGTCAGCATCGGCCTGCTCGGCTTCCTGAGCGACCTGGCGATCAAGCTGATCGCCGCCCGCGTGCTGCGTTGGCAGCGCGGCACCACCAAGGAGGCATGAGATGAGCCTGATCGAAATCAACGACGCCACGCGGCTGTTCGACGACCCCAAGCGCAAGGGCTCGGTCAAGGCGCTCGACAACGTGAGCCTGCACGTGGCACGCAACGAGTTCCTGTGCCTGCTGGGCCCGAGCGGCTGCGGCAAGTCGACGCTGTTGAACCTGATCGCGGGCTTCGACAAGCCCAGTTCGGGCACGGTGCGCGTGGGCGGGCAGATCGTGAGCGCACCCGGTGCCGACCGCGGCGTGGTGTTCCAGCAGCCCACGCTGATGCCCTGGCTCAGCGTGTGGGAGAACGTCGCCTTCCATCTCACCATGCAGGGGATGGGCAAGGAACTGCGGCGCAAGAAGGCGCAGCACTTCATCGAGATGGTCAACCTCAAGGGCTTCGAGAACCACTTCCCGAGCGAACTCTCGGGCGGCATGAACCAGCGCGTGGGCATCGCGCGCGCGCTGCTCATGAATCCCGAGGTGATCCTGATGGACGAGCCTTTCGGCGCGCTCGACGAGCAGACCAAGATGGAGATGCATGCCGAGCTGGTGCGCATCTGGCGCGACAGCCAGAGCACCATCGTCTTCGTGACGCACGGCATCGACGAATCGCTGGCGCTGGGCACGCACGTGGCCGTGATGTCGGCGCGGCCGGGCCGCATCCGCGAGATGATCACGGTCGACCTGCCGCGCCCGCGCGACCCGACCAGCCCCGAGTTCAACGACGCCAAGCGCCACATCCTGTCGCTGCTGCGCCCCGAGCCCGTGGCCGCGGAGGCCTGAGGTGCCGACCTTCGTCACCGGCGCCTGCGGCTTCGTCGGCCTGGCGCTGACCGAGCATCTGCTGTGGCGCGGCGAGGACGTGGTCGGCTTCGACCGCGCCGCGCCGCCGCCCGCCGCGCTGCGGGCCTTCGAGGGCCTGCCCGGGCGCTTCGCGATGGTCCTGGGCGACGTGCGCGATGCCGACGCGCTGCAGCAGGCCATGGCCGCGCACCGGCCGCAGCGGCTGGTGACGCTGGCCGCGATCACCGCCGATGCACAGCGCGAGCGCGCCACGCCGGGCGCGATCTTCGACGTCAACGTGGGCGGCGTGATCGCGGCGCTCGGCGCGGCCGCGGCCTGCGGTGTGACGCGCGTGCTGCATGCGAGCTCGGGCTCGGTCTACGGCGCGAGCGGCGAGGGTGCCGAGGCGCTGTGCGAGGACACGACGCCGCTGCGGCCCGAAGGGCTCTACGGCATCTCCAAGCAGGCGGCCGAGGGTGCGGCGCTGCGGCTCGCGGCGCTGCACGGACTCGACCTGGTCGTGGGCCGGCTCGGCACCTGCTTCGGCCCCTGGGAGGCCGACACCGGCGTGCGCGACACGCTCAGCGCACCGCTGCAGATCCTGCGCCTGGCCGAGCGCGGCGAGCCGGTGGTGCTGCCGCGTGCGGGCCAGCGCGACTGGCTCTACGTGCGCGACGTGGCGGCCGCGATCAGCGCGCTGCTCGACCGGCCGTGCCTGCCGCGCGCGGTCTACAACGTGGCCGCGGGCTTCAGCGGCGCGATGACCGATTGGTGCGCCGGGGTGGCCGCGCAGCAGCCGCACTTCGCGTGGCGCCTGGCGGGCGAGGGCGAGCCGGCCAACGTCGACTACTACGCGCCCTACGACCGCGCACCCATGGCCATCGCGCACCTGCGCGCCGACACCGGCTTCTCGCCGCGCTTCGATCTCGCGGCCGCGGCCAGGGACTTCTTCGGCTGGCGAGTCAGCCAGGGCCTTTCACCTCGCACCCGGCGCCCGTCGCATCCTGCCCATGTCTGATTCCTCATCCTCCGCCCGCATGGCCGGCCAGGTCTGCATCGTGACCGGCGCCGCCTCGGGCATCGGCCGCGCGATCGCGCGCACGCTGGCCGCGCAGGGCGCGACGGTGGTGGTGGCCGACGTGACCACCGAGGTCATCGAAGGTGGCGCGCCGACCGCGGCCTTGATCGCATCGGAAGGCGGTCATGCGGCTTTCATCGCCACCGACGTGGCGCGCAGCGAGCAGGTCGACGCGCTGGTGGCGCAGACCGTCGCACGCTTCGGCCGGCTCGACGTGCTGGTCAACAACGCCTGCATCCGCCATGCACGGCCGCTGCTCGACCTCGAGGAGGCCGACTGGTTGCGGGTGCTCGACGTGAACCTGGGCGGCGTCTACCGCTGCTGCCGCGCGGCGGTGCGCCAGATGGTGCTGCAGGCGCCGGTCGACGAGGTGCGCGGCCGCATCGTGAACCTGTCGTCGCAGCACGGCATCATCGCGGCACCCGGCGACCTGGCCTACGGCACCAGCAAGGCCGGCACCGCCTACCTCACGCGCCAGATCGCGGCCGACTATGCGGCGCAGCAGATCGTCTGCAACGCGGTCGCGCCCGGAAAGATCCAGACCGGTGCCGGCGGCCGCGCCATCGACCCCGCGGTGATGGAACGCGCCGAGCGCCGCACGCCCTGGCCCCGGCTGGGGCGGCCCGACGACGTGGCGCGTGCGGTGCTCTTCCTGGCCAGCAGCGAAGCCCGCTTCATCACGGGCACCGAGTTGATGGTCGATGGCGGCTGGATGGCCTCATGACCTACCCCCGTTTGGCCGGCCTCACTGCGTGTGGCCGCCCCATCCCCCCTCAAGGGGGCGCACCCGGCGGCCCGGCCAAGCCGGTTCCGCGGGTGCCCTGGCACGGACTGCCCTTCGATCCCCTTTGATTCTTCACCCCGCACACCTCCCATGCCCGACTTCGACCTCGTCATCCGCAACGCGCGCGCCGTGACCGCTTCCGACACCTTCGACTGCGACATCGGCATCCGTGCCGGCCGCATCGTGCAACTGGGCGCCGGCCTCGGGTCCGGGGCGCGCGAGATCGATGCGGCCGGCCGCACCGTGACGCCCGGCGGTGTCGATGCGCACTGCCACCTCGATCAGCCGATGCCGCCACCGCAGCGCATGGCCGACGACTTCGACACCGGCACGCGCTCGGCGGCCTGCGGCGGCACCACCACCGTGATCCCCTTCGCGGCGCAGCACAAGGGACAGTCGCTGCGCGCCGCGGTCGAGGACTACCGCGCGCGCGCCGAAGGCAAGGCGCATGTCGACTACGCCTTCCACCTGATCGTGAGCGACCCCACGCCCGAGGTGCTGAAGGTGGAGCTGCCCGCGCTGATCCGCGAGGGCTTCACCTCCTTCAAGATCTACATGACCTACGACGACATGAAGCTCGACGACGGCCAGATCCTCGACGTGCTCGACGTCGCGCGTCAGGAGGGCGCGATGGCGATGCTGCATGCCGAGAATTCGGACTGCATCGAGTGGCTCACGCGCCGGCTCGAGGCCGCGGGCCGCACCGCGCCGCGCTTCCATGCGCATTCGCGGCCGATGCTGGTCGAGCGCGAAGCCACGCACCGCGCGATCGCGCTGGCCGAACTGGTCGACGTGCCTATCCTTATCGTCCACGTGTCGGGCCGCGAGGCGGTCGAGCAGATCCGCTGGGCCCGCGCGCACGGCTTGAACGTGTTCGCCGAGACCTGCCCGCAGTATCTGTTCCTCACGGCCGAGGACCTCGGCATCGACGACAGCTACAAGGGCGCGAAATGCGTCTGCAGCCCACCGCCGCGCGACAAGGCCAACCAGCAGGTGATCTGGGACGCGCTCAACGACGGGCTGTTCACCGTGTTCTCGTCCGACCACGCGCCCTTCAAGTACGACGCGCCCGAAGGCAAGAAGCCCGACGGCGAGGAGGTGGCCTTCCGCCACATCCCCAACGGCATCCCGGGCCTGGAGACGCGCATGGCGCTGCTGTGGTCCGAAGGCGTGCTGGCCGGCCGCATGACGGCCAACCGCTTCGTCGACCTCACCGCGACCGGCCCGGCCAAGGCCTACGGGCTCCATCCGCGCAAGGGCACGATCGCGATCGGCGCCGATGCCGACCTGGTGGTCTGGGACGAGCGCGAGGTCGTGATCGAGAACGCCAGGCTGCACCACGCGGTCGACTACACGCCCTACGAGGGCATGCGCCTCAAGGCCTGGCCCGGGCTGACGATCAGCCGCGGCGAGGTGGTGTGGGACGGGCAGGATTTCCATCCGCGGCGCGGACGTGGCGAACTGCTGGCCTGCGGCAGGCCTTCGCTGCTGCCGGCGCGGCGCGCGGGGTAACGCGATGCGCCTGCTCGTCATCAACCCCAACATCTCCGAGAGCGTCACCGCGCTGATCGAGGCCGAGGCGCGCCGCAGCATGGCGAGCGGCACGCAGCTCACGATGAAGACCGCGCCCTTCGGCGTGGCCTACATCGAGACCCGATTCGAGGCGTTGATCGGCGCCTACGCAGTCGCGCAGGTGGCGGCGGAGCATGCCGAGGGCCACGACGCGGTGATCGTCGCAGCCTTCGGCGACCCGGGCCTGGGGGGCCTGCGCGAGGTGCTGCCCATGCCCGTGCTCGGCCTCACCGAATCGGCCCTGGCCAGCGCCTGCCTGCTGGGCCATCGCTTCTCGATCGTCGCGATCTCGCAGCGCATCAGCGCCTGGTACCGCGAGGTGGTCGAGGCCAACGGCCTGATCGGCCGGCTCGCGAGCATCCGCGCGCTCGACCAGCCGCTGCCCGGCATCGGCAGCGTGCAGACCGACCATGCGCAGGCGCTGCGCGCGTTGTGCCTGAGGGCGGTGGAGGAGGACGGCGCCGAGGTCATCGTGCTGGCCGGTGCGCCGCTCGCGGGCCTGGCGCGCACGCTGCGCGGCGAGATGCCGGTCCCGGTGGTGGACGGCGTGTCGAGCGCGGTGCGCCATGCCGAGTCGCTGGTGGCGCTGGCGCCCGGCAAGGCGACCCGTGGCAGCTTCGCGCCGCCGCCGGTCAAGCCCAACGCCGGACTGCCGCCGGCGATCGAGCGTCTGCTGCAGCGCCGCTGAACGGGCGCCGCGGCGATCCGATCAGGCAGTCAATCGGCCCAGCAGCAGGAACTCCATCAGCGCCTTCTGCATGTGCAGCCGGTTCTCGGCCTCGTCCCAGACCACCGACTGCGGGCCGTCGATCACTTCCGCCTCGACTTCCTCGCCGCGGTGCGCGGGCAGGCAGTGCATGAACAGCGCATCGGGCTGGGCCACGCGCATCATCTCGGCGTCGACGCACCAGTCGGCGAAGGCGGTGCGGCGCGCGTCGTTCTCGGCCTCGTAGCCCATGCTGGTCCAGACGTCGGTGGTCACCAGGTCGGCGCCGCGGCAGGCTTCCATCGGGTCCTTGAAGACCTTGTAGCTTTCGGCCGAGCGGATGCCCGCGATCGACTGGTCGACCTCGTAGCCGCTGGGCGTGCTCAGGTGCACCTTGAAGCCCAGGATCTCGCTGGCCTGCAGCCAGCTGTTGGCCATGTTGTTGCCGTCGCCCACCCAGGCCACGGTCTTGCCCTGGATCGAGCCGCGGTGCTCGATGAAGGTGAAGATGTCGGCCAGGATCTGGCAGGGATGGAACTCGTTGGTCAGGCCGTTGATGACCGGCACGCGCGAGTGGGCGGCGAAGGCATCGATCTTGTCCTGGCCGAAGGTGCGGATCATCACGATGTCGACCATGCGGCTGATGACCCTGGCGCTGTCCTCGATCGGCTCGGCGCGGCCCAGCTGGCTGTCGCCGGTGGTGAGGTTCACCACGCTGCCGCCCAGCTGGTACATGCCGGCCTCGAAGCTCACGCGCGTGCGCGTCGAGGCCTTCTCGAAGATCATCGCCAGCGTGCGGTCGACCAGCGGCTGGTGCCGCTCGTAGGCCTTGAACTTCTTCTTGATCAGCGCGGCGCGCTCGAACAGGTAGCCGTACTCGTCGGCCGAGAGGTCGGAGAACTGCAGGTAGTGCCGGATCGCCGGCGCGGCGACGGTCGAGATGCTCATGGCTTGGGCTCCGCAAGGAAGGCCTTCACCAGCGGCGCCAGGATGGCGACGATCTCGTCGGCCTCGGCGATGCTCAGGATCAGCGGCGGCACCAGGCGGATCACGCTGTCGGCCGTGACCGAGAGCAGCAGGCCCGCGTCGCAGGCGCGGTTCAGGATCACGCCGCAGGGACGGTCGAGCTCGATGCCCAGCATCAGGCCCTGGCCGCGCACTTCCTTTACGCCGGCCAGGCCCTCGAACTCGCGCTCCAGCGCGGCCTTGAGGTGGTTGCCGACGGTGGCCGCGTTCTCGAGCAGCTTGTGCTCTTCCATGATGCGGATGGTCTCGACACCGGCGCGCATCGCCAGCGGGTTGCCGCCGAAGGTGGTGCCGTGGTTGCCCGGGCCGAAGATGTGGGCCGCCTTGGGGCCGGCCACGACCGCGCCGATCGGGACGCCCGAGCCCAGGCCCTTGGCCAGCGGCATGACGTCGGGCTTGATGCCGGCCCACTGGTGCGCGAACCACTTGCCGGTGCGGCCCATGCCGCACTGCACCTCGTCGACCATCATGAGCCAGTCGCGCTCGTCGCACAGCGCGCGCACCTGCTTCAGGTACTCGACCCGCATCGGGTGGATGCCGCCTTCGCCCTGGATGGTCTCGAAGAACACGGCGACCACGTTGGGGTTGCCTTCGGTGGCCTTCTTCAGCGCCTCGATGTCGTTGAGCGGCACGCGGATGAAGCCCTCGACCAGCGGGCCGAAGCCCTTCTGGACCTTGGGATTGCCGGTGGCCGACAGCGTGGCGATCGAGCGGCCGTGGAAGGCCGCTTCGTAGACCACGATCTCGGGGCGTTCGATGCCCTTGTCGTGGCCGAACTTGCGCGCCAGCTTGAGCGCCGCTTCGTTGGCCTCCAGGCCGGTGGAACAGAAGAAGGCGTTGGTCAGGCCCGACAGCTCGGTCAGCTTGGCCGCGAGCTGCTCCTGGCCGGGCACGTGGTAGTAGTTGGAGCTGTGGATCAGCTTGGCGATCTGGTCCTGCAGCGCGGGCACCAGCTCGGGGTGGTTGTGGCCCAGCGTGTTCACGGCGATGCCGCCCAGCCCGTCGAGGTAGACGCGGCCGTTCGTGTCCCAGACTCGGCAGCCCTGGCCGTGCGACAACGCGATCGGCAGGCGGCCGTAGGTGTTCATGACGTGGGGCGAGGTGGGTTCGGCAAGGGCGCTCATGCGGTTCTCCGGGAAAGGGAAGGGGATTCTAGGCCGCGGTGTTGACGGGGTTGTTGCTGATTCCGCATCGCAGCAATGTCGTCCGGCATCCCCCCGGTCGGGCCGCCGGATAGAATCGTTGTGCGCTGCAGCACCGTGTCAGGCGCTTTCCTCCCAAGATGATTTCTCCCAACGCCAAAGAAGTTTTCATCCAGGGCATCACGGCCGATGGCCGGACGTTCCGCCCCAGCGACTGGGCCGAGCGCCTGGCCGGGGTGATGAGCCCCTTCCGACCGGGCGGCGCGACCCCGGGCAGCCACCTGAGCTATTCGCCCTGGTGCGTGCCGACCTCGATCGGCGGCGTCAAGTGCGTGATCGTCCACACCGACCTGCGCGCCCACGATGTGATGGCCTGGGACTTCGTGATGAATTTCGCCCGCGACAACGGCCTGCAGATCGCCGAGGCCTGCCTCGTGCCTGACACGCCGCCGCCGCCGGCCAAATAAGCCCTATTCCTCCCAGGTGCGCGTCCCGCCCTGCTGGAAGCTGCGCCGGTAGGCCGAGGGCGTCGATCCCACCATCTGCCGGAAACGGCGCGCGAAGTGCGCGGGCTCGCCGAAGCCCGTGCTCTCGCCGATCTCCGCGGCAGAGGCGGCCGTGAACACCAGCAGCGTCTTGGCGCGCTCGATGCGGCGCTCGGTCACCAGTTCCAGGAAGGTCTTGCCGGTTTCGCTCTTGAGCAGGTGGGCCAGGTGCGTGGCCGACACATGGCTGGCCTGCGCCGCGTCACCCAGCGTGAGTTCCTGTGCGAGGTTCTGGCTGATGTAGCGGATGCAGCGCAGCACGGCCGGGCGGTACGACTGCAGCGCCATGCCCTGCGCCTCGCAGTGGCGGAAATCCTCGCCGTAGCGCCGCCACACCATGCCGATCAGGTGCAGCAGATGGCTGCGGATCAGCAGGTGGCTGGCGGTGTCCTCGCCCGGCGGCCGCTGCGCTTCCTGCGCCATGCGCTCGCACAGATCTTGCAATTGCTGGGTTTCGGCCGCGTCGAAGCGGAAGTCCAGGCAATGCTGGAAGCGGAAGGGCGCGAGCTCGGGCGCGCGCGACAGCGGCACCTCCGACAGCTCCAGCACATCGAGGTCCAGCGCAGGCAGCAGGTAGTCCTTGCTGATGTTGATCACATGAAACACGCCGTCGGCCGCGTTCGGGATGTAGTGCACCAGAAAGGGCAGCACGAAGCTCACCGTGCCCGCGGCGATGGGGCGCTGGCTGCCGCCGATGTAGTGCGTGGTCTCGCCGCGGGTGTTGACGTAGATCTGGAAGTACTCGTGCCGGTGAGGCACCGGGTTCGGCAGGCAGTTGCTCTGGTCGTGGATGCCGAAGTAGGCACGCTGCGCCCGTGCCGCCATCGTGTAGTTGCTGATCGCGGCACGTGCCGCGCCCGCACGGGGCGGCGTGAGTTCGATGAGGGAAGAGGGCGCTGATTGCATGGAGGAGCCGGTCGCAAGATCGCAAGGATTGCACAGCTTTGCGCAAGCCTGTGCGTTGAGGCCGGGGGGCCTCGTTCCTAGACTCTAGCAACGCTTCCTCCAACCTTCCAGAGAGACAAACCTGATGTCCGACGAAACCACAACGCTCCCTGCACCGACCACCGATGCCCTGCAGGTCCAGCCCATCTCCATCGCCATCGTGGGCAGCGACCAGCGCTTTCCGGTGCGCCGCGTCTACTGCGTGGGCCGCAACTACCTGGCCCACATCCGCGAGATGAAGGAGGGCGACGAGCGCGATCCGCCCTTCTTCTTCCAGAAGCCCGCCGACTCGGTCGTGACCGACGGCCGGGTGCCCTACCCGGTGCTGACGGACGACTTCCAGTTCGAGTTCGAGCTCGTGGTGGCCATCGGCAGCGAAGCGCAGGACGTGTCGCCCGAGGATTCGCTCGACCACGTGTTCGGCTATGCCGCAGGCCTGGACATGACGCGGCGCGACCGCCAGCGCGAATGCAACAAGCGCGGTCTGCCCTGGGAGCAGGGCAAGTCCTTTGACCACTCGGCGCCCTGCGGCCCGATCCATCCGGTGGCGCAGGTCGGCCACATCCGCTCGGGCACGCTGAACCTCACGGTCAACGGCGCGGCACGGCAGGATTCGGTGCTCGAGAAGATGATCTGGAACGTGCACGAGATCGTCAGCGAGCTGTCCAGGCAGTACCGGCTGTTCCCCGGCGACCTGATCTACACCGGCACGCCCGAAGGCGTGGGCCCGGTGCAGCGCGGCGACAAGCTCGTCGGCCGCATCGAGGGCCTCGCGCCCCTGCAGGTCGAGATCGTCTGAGCCCCCGTCACCGCATTGAAAGCAGGAGCAAGCAACCATGAAACCACTCGAACGCATCTCGTACTCGGCGATTTCCGACCGCCCCGCGCTCACGCTGCCCGGCGGCAAGCGCCTGGCGGTCTGGGTCATCGTCAACGTCGAGGAATGGAACATCGACGAGACCATGCCCCGCACCGTGCTGACGCCGCCGGCCGGCGGCTCGCCGATGCCCGACATCCCGAACTGGGCCTGGCACGAGTACGGCAACCGCGTGGGCTTCTGGCGCATGCTGGAGGTGATCGACCAGCTCGGCATCGCCGCCACGCTGGCCATCAACGGCTCGGCCATCGCGGCCTACGAGCCGATCGCGCGCGCGGCCAAGGAACGCCAGTGGGAGTTCATCGGCCACGGCTTCGGCCAGCGCAACATGCAGAAGGTGCCCGACGAGGTCGAGGACATCGCCAAGACCACCGAGGCCATCCGTGCCTACACCGGCAAGCGCCCGCGCGGCTGGCTGGGCCCGGGCCTGACCGAGACCTGGCACACGCCCGACATCCTGGCCGAGCAGGGCTATGAGTACGTCTGCGACTGGGTGCTCGACGACCAGCCGGTGCAGCTCAAGACGCGCAACGGCGGTTCGATCGTCAATGTGCCCTACACGCAGGAGTGCAACGACGTGGCGATGATGCTGATCCAGCACCACAAGGCCAGCGAGTACCGCGACCGCGCCATCGACCAGTTCGAGCAGCTGTATGCCGATGCCAAGGATTCGGCCCGCGTGATGGCGCTGGTGGTGCACCCCTACATCATGGGCGCGCCGCACCGCCTGCGTTACTTCCGCGAGGCGCTGGCGCACATCCAGGCGCGTGAGGACGTGGCCTTCATGACCGGCGAGCAGATCCTCGACTGGTACGGCGCCGCACGCGCCGCGACCTGAAACCTCGCCGGCGCAGCGCTGCCGGCGATTTCACACACGCAAGAACGAACAACAACAGATTTCTCGCTCGGCGAGAAGGAGACGACACGTGCAATCCTCAACCTCGGCCATTCCCTCCGTCGGCGATGCGCGCCGCGAGGCGCCCATCACCGCGCTGGAGATCGGCATGTTCCTGGTGCTGCTCGCCTCGTACGCGCTCAACGCGATGGACCGGCAGATCTTCCCGCTGATCGCGGCCGACGTCCGCAAGGAATTCGGCTTCGGCCTGGCCGACACCGGCCTGCTGTCGACCATCTTCACCTTGGGCATGGCCGTGGCCGGCGTGCCCACCGGCTACCTGCTGGCGCGGCTCTCGCGCAAGACGGTGCTGCAGATCGGCATTGCGATCTTCTCGGCAGGCACGCTGCTGACCGCCTACTCGCACGGCTTCGTCGACATGTTCCTCTACCGCGCCGCCACCGGCATCGGCGAGGCGATGCAGCTGACCGTGGTGATTGCGATCGCGGCGAGCTACTTCGCGCGCTATCGCGCGACGGCCGTGGGCGCGATCAACTTCTCCTTCGGCATCGGCGCCATCGTCGGGCCGCTGCTGGGCGGCCACCTGATCGGCGCCGAGCGCGACTGGCGGCTGCCGCTGCTGGTCTTCGGCCTCGCGGGCTTCGCGGCCATGGCGCTGATCGCGCTCACCGTGAGCCGGCGCATGACCGAGAAGGTGGCGGCCGCGGGCGCGCGCATCGACGAACGCGGCGCCACGACGATGTGGAACCGCAACACGGTGCTGCTGACCGGCATGAGCGCGATCGGCGGGCTTTGCATCTACGGCTACCTGGGCATGTACCCGACCTTCCTGCGCGAGCACCTGCACTACACGCCGGCCGACACCGGCCGCGTGATGAGCATCTTCGGCTTCGGCGTGTTCGCCTCGATCTTCGGCGGCTGGCTCGGCGACCGCTTCCATCCCAAGCTCGTGCTGTCGCTGAGCTTCGGCGGAACCGGCCTGCTGGGCTTCCTGATGTTCTCCGGGCCGATCGGCATCGGCATGCAGTCGGTGCTGTCCTTCGCCTGGGGCTTCGTCGTGAGCGGCGTGCTGTACGTGAACCTGGCCGGCTACCACATCAAGGCCGTGCGGGCCGCGCTCACCAACCGCGCCACGGGCGTGTTCGTGACCACGCTCTACGGGGCCGGCGCGTTCGCGGGCTTCCTCATCGGCGGCATCGCCGCGCGCTTCGGCTGGAGCGCGGCCGGGCTGGTACAGATCACGGCGCTGGCCGGTGTCGGGATCGTGCTCACGCTGCTGCTGCGCACCGACCGCATGGCGCTGCCGGCGCGCTCTGCATCGTGATGCTGCTGGATTGGGCGCTGCTCGGCGGCGCCGCGGCCCTGGCGGGCGGACTCAACGCGGTGGCGGGCGGCGGCAGCTTCCTCACGCTGCCGGCGCTGGCGATGGTCGGCGTGCCGCTGGTGTCGGCCAACGCCACCGGCACCGCCGCGCTGCTGCCGGGCTACCTGGCCGGCGCCTGGGCCATGCGGCGCGAGCTGTCGGGCCCGATGTCGCCTTCGCTGCCTCGGCTGGGCGTGCTGTCGGTGCTGGGCGGCGCGGCCGGTGCGGCGCTGCTGCTGTCGACCTCGAACCAGGCCTTCGCGCGTATCGTGCCCTGGCTGCTGCTGGCCGCGACGCTGCTGTTCGCGATCGGGCCGGGGCTGGTGCGCCGCCGGTCCGCCGACGCGAAACCACGGGGCCGCTGGCTCGCCGACCTGGGCATCGTGGCGGTCGCGGTCTATGGCGGCTACTTCAACGGCGGCCTGGGCATCCTGCTGCTCGCGGTGCTCGGTGCGCTCGGTCACACCGACATGGGCCGCATGAACGGCATCAAGAACTTCGTCTCCGCCATCCTCACGCTGATCGCGGTCGGGCTCTATGCGGCCAGCGGCGCGGTCGTCTGGTCGCACGCGCTGTGGATGGCGCTGTTCGCCACGCTCGGCGGCTATGCGGGCGGCACGCTCGCGCGGCGGCTCGAGCCCGACGTGGTGCGCGGTTTCGTCGTGCTCACCGGGCTGGCGATGACCGCAGCCTTTCTCTACAACGCCCGCTGAGCGGGCCTCGCTTTTCCTTCCTCACCGGGGCTCCCATGACAACCACCAGAAGAGATTTCACCCGTTTCGTCGGCACCGTGATGGCGGCTGCCACCGCGGCGCCCGCCTTCCTCGGCGCGGCCTCGGCGCGCACCGCGCCCGCCGCGCGCCGCGGCAGCTACCTGATCCGCAACGGCGCGGTCATCACGGTCGACCGCGCCACCGGCGTGCTGCCACGTGCCGACGTGTGGGTGCGCGACGGCGTGATCGAGAAGATCGGGCGCGGCCTGCGCGCGCCGGGCGCCGAGGTCATCGATGCACGCGACATGATCGTGATGCCGGGCTTCGTCAATTCCCACTATCACCTGTGGAGCGCCATCGGCCGCAGCTTCACCGCGCGTGAGGGCGGCTTCTCCTACTACCCGGCCAAGAGCGCGACCTCGGTGCTGTATTCGGCCGACGACTTCTACAACAGCGTGCTGCTGGGCTGCGCCGAGCTGGCCAACGGCGGCACCACCACCGTGCACAACTGGTCGCACAACACGCGCTCGCCGGCCCATGCCGACGCCGAACTGCGAGCGCACCAGCACGCGCTGCTGCGCGCACGCTACGCCTACGGCCATGTCGACCAGATGCCTGCCGACGAGGTCAACCGCTACCAAGACCTGCCGCGCGTGCGGCGCGAGTGGTTCGGCGAGCGCTCGCCCTTGGACGGCCTGGTGCACCTGGGGCTCAACCTGCGCGGGCCGCAGCAGAGCACCGACGCGGTGTTCCACGAAGAGATGAAGTTCGTCAAGGCGAGCGGGCTGCCGGTGGCGATCCATGCGCCGCAGGAGGCGCCCAACAACGTCGACGCGGTCGACTACGAGCGGCGCGGCTACCTGGGGCCGGATTTCATGATCGCCCACTACGTGCCCGCCACGCCGGCCGATCTGGCCGCCATGGCACGCACGAAGACGCCGCTGACCTTCGCCACGCATTCCGAGCTGCGCCTGAGCAGTACCGGCGACGCGCGGGCCGCGCTGTTGGCGATGCGCGAGGCGGGCCTGACGATCTCGTTGTCGAGCGACGCCACCTCGATCGCGCCGCCGGACATGTTCGAGATGATGCGTTTCACCTGGAACCTCGGCGTGCCGTGGACCGGCACACCGAGCGAGAAGGCCAAGGCCGTGGGCGTGCAGGAGGTGATCGAGATGGCGACGATCAACGGCGCCCGCGCGATGGGCCTGGCCGAGGTCACCGGCTCGATCACCGAGGGCAAGCGCGCCGACATCATCCTGGTGCGGACCCGGGACCTGAACATGTGGCCGGTCGGCAATGTCGAGACCGCGATCGTGCAGGGCGGCACGAGCAGCAACGTCGACACGGTGCTGGTCGACGGCCGCATCCTGAAGCGGGGCGGTCGGCTCACGGCCTACAACCTGGCGCAGATTCGACAGCGTGCCCAGGCCTCGGCCACCCGGATCCGGGCCGCGGCGGGGGACAAGCTGGTCTTCTGAGCATGCTTGTCGGGAGGCGGCAATGTTTCTGCCGCTTTCTCCCACGCGTATGACGTCGAGATTGCGGAGACCTGGATCAAGGGGCGAGACCATCCGATCGCACAGGGATTCGCCTTTGCGACGTCATCGGCAATCGAACTGCAGTCGGGTCCTCATGACCTGCGCTCAAGATGGGGGTCCATCAATCCAGAAAACCATTCGATGAATGCGACAAGACGCCGCGAGCGCTGGCGCCGATGGGGATACAGGAGCGCAACCGGCATCGAAGCTGCACGATGCGTCGGCATGACCTCGACCAGTTCGCCCCGGTCCAGCAGATGCTGCACGTCGAAGCGAGGGATTTGAATCAGCCCGGTGCCGGCGCGGCATGCGGCGATGTAGCTTTCGGCATTGTTCACGAGCACCCGGCTGGGCAGCACCAGATCCTGTGCTTGGCCCGAGGCACCCAGGTGTTCCCAGGGCAGTTCCCGCCCACTGGTCGGTGATGCATAGCCGACCGCCCAATGCCCTCTCATCAGATCCTCCGGTTTTTCCGGTACGCCATATTCACGCAAGTAGGCCGGACTTCCGCAATTGATCAGCGCAATATGCCCCAACGGACGAACCACCAAACTGCTGTCTTGCAGGGTTCCGATGCGCACCGCGCAATCCACGCCTTCCTGCAGGAGGTCGATGGCACGGTCGGTGGAGCCGAGCACCAGCTGCAGCCGCGGGTAGCGGCGCAGCAGGCCCGGTAGCGCCGGTGCAATGAGCCGTCGCGCAATGCGGCTGGGCACGTCGATCCTGAGTTGGCCCGCGACTTGACGCTGACTGGTCTGGAACAACTGCTCGACATCTTCGGCATCGGCCAGCAGCGGGCGCACGCGCTCGAGCAACTGCGTGCCATCCGGCGTCAGGTGAACCTGGCGCGTGGTGCGGTTCAGCAGTCGGGCACCGATCTTTTCCTCCAGTTGCTGAACGGCAGCAGAGACTGTGGCGCGCGGTAACGCCAGTGCATGGGCTGCCCTGATGAAGCTGCCCATCTCGGCCACCTGCACGAAGACGCGGTATTGATCGAGCTTGTCCATGGCGCATTTAACCTCGCCGGCTGTGCCCGATCGGACGGAGGGTGCTCACCCCGCAAATCCGCCCTGGTCCAGGAAGGTTTGCTCTTCCGACGTGGTCTCGCGCAACAGCAGTGTGTTGCGGTGCGGAAAACGACCGAAGCGCCGGATGATGTCGCGGTGCCCTTCCGCGTGCGAGCGCTCGGCTGGCCCCAGCCGCGTATTGAGTTCCACCGACAGGTCCTGGTCTTCAATGTGCTCCGAGTGCGCGAACGGCAGGCAGAAGAACAGGCGCAGTTCCGGGTCGACGGCCTCCATGTGAGCGCCCTCATTCACCATGCGCGCGAAGTGGCGCGCCAGCGGGTCGGTTGCGTACATGTGACCGGTGCCGCGAAAGGCATTCCGGGGAAACTGGTCGAGCAGGATCATCAGCGCCAGCGCGCCTTGCGGCTCGCCGACCCACCCATCGTGCTCGCGCCGGGCCGCCGCCAGGTGCAGATCGAGAAAACTTTCGCGAAAGCGCCGGTCGAAGGCCGGGTCCTTGCCAAACCATTGATCGGCACCGGCTTCCCGCCAGAACCGCACGACCTTGGCGGCTTGTCCGTCGGACCCTGAAGGCGCGCCGCGGCGATGGAGCGAAGTTGCATGCATGTCATCCGTCCTTCGGTTCGGCATTGCCTCGAATCAGGGACCTGCCGGCATAGATGCCGCCGGACACCTCCATTGCCAGGCGCTCGGCGTCCTTGCGGCGCACATCCGCCGCAACGTCCTGCGACGCTTCGGGCGTCGCCCCGAGGGCCATTGCGGCTTCGCATCCAAAGGCCATGGCCGATTCGAAGGTGACACGGATCTGGTAGTCCACATCGGCCTTGATCAGCTCGATGGCATGCTCGCGGTCGTGCGCGCGCGCCAGCACGCGGGCATGGGGGAACGCAACCTTGGCGTGTTCCACGATCCGTGTGGCGGCCTGCCGATCGTCGACGCACACCAGGATGGCGCGGGCGTGGTGCGCGCCGGCGGCATGCAGCACGTCGGCGCGCGTGCCATCCCCGTAGTACACCTTGAAGCCGAAGTCCTTGGCGTCGCGTGCCACCTGGGGTTCGTGGTCGATGATGGAGATATCGGCGCCCATGGCCAGCACGTGCTGGCTCGCGACCTGTCCGAAGCGTCCGAAGCCGATGATGAGCACGCTGCCGGCCAGTGCTTGCGGTGCCTGCGCTCCCTCAAGGGACACCTTCGGCTTGGGGCCCCAGCGTTGGTGTGCGATCACGACCAGCGGCGTCAACGCCATGGAAAGCACCACGATCGCCGTCATGTTGGCGTTGACTGTCGGATCGATCACGCGGTTGGCCAGCGCTGCGGCGAAGAGGACGAAGGCGAACTCGCCGCCCTGGGCCATCAACACGGCCCGGTCCAGCGCGTCGGTGTGCGTGCTCTTCGCCAGCCGCGCCACGCCGTAGATGCACAGCCCTTTGACGACCATCATGGCCAGCACGCCGGCCACGATGATCGGCCAGTTGCGCGCGACCACGGCCAGGTCCAGCGACATGCCAACACCCAGGAAGAACAGGCCCAACAACAAACCTCGGAACGGCTCGATATCGGCTTCGAGTTGATGGCGAAACGTCGACTCGGACAGCAGCACACCGGCCAGGAAGGCGCCCATCGCCATGGACAGGCCGCCCCACTGCATCAGCAGTGCAGCCCCCAGCACCACGAGCAGGGCGGCGGCGGTCATCACCTCGCGCGCCTTGGCGTTGGCCAGGATGCGGAACAGCGGGTTGAGCAGCCAGGTGCCCGCCGCGACCAGCGCCGCCAATGCGCCGGCCGCGATGGCGATGCCGGCCCAGCGCGACCCTGCCGCCGGTGCGGAAGGATCAACCGGCGCAATGAAGGCTACCAGCGCCAGCAGCGGCACGATCAGCAGGTCTTCGAACAGCAGGACGGCCACGATCTTCTGGCCGCGCGCAGCTGCGATGTCACCGCGCTCACCCAGCAGTTGCATGACGATGGCGGTGGAGGTCAGCACGAAGCCCATGCCACTGACGAAGGACACGGCCAGCGAAAAACCGAAGGCCACGCCCACTCCAGTGAGCAGCAGGCCGCAGACCACCACCTGGAGGCTGCCCAGGCCGAAGATGTCGCGCCGCATGCGCCACAGGTGGGAGGGGCGCATTTCCAATCCGATGACGAAAAGGAACATCACCACCCCGAGTTCGGCGGTGTGCAGGATGGTCTGGGGGTCGCTGAACAGCCCCAGGCCGAAGGGGCCGATCGCCAGGCCCGCTGCGAGGTAGCCCAGAACCGAACCCAGGCCCAGTCGCTTGAACAGGGGCACGGCCACGACCGCCGCGGCCAGCAAGGTCACGACCTTGACCAGGTCACCGGCACTGCCTTCGACCGACATGTCAGTGGCGCCCGACTGCCCGTAGGCACTGACGCGCCCCCTTGCGGGGCAGCGATACGCGAAGCGATGAGCGTGGGGGTGTCATCCTAGTGGCGCGAGAGCTGCCAGACCGCGATACCGGCCGCAACGGCGGGCACGGCGAAAACCAGCAACAGAATCGGAAATTCTTCCCGCACGCTGTAGCCTGCGTGCGCGACGCCCACCCACATGTTGATACCCGCCACCAACAGCCAGGCCGGTACGAAGGCCTTGGCCGCCAGCGCCATGCCCGCCGCATTCGCGCCCCAGAGCCAGCCGAACAACACGAAAACGCCCAGGAGGACCAGGCCTCCAGCCATGACCATCAGCACATGCATGTCGAATCTCCCGTAGTTCTCATTGTTTGCGCGGCGAACGATAAAAAGCCATTCCAGATTCCAGGTGGGAGTCAAAGCGAACCCGCGCGGGATCATCTCGTCCAGATCCGTCTGCTGAATCGGCATGACGCGGCTCTTTGCCGTGGCCGCCAGGCGGGTTTCGCCGATCTCGGCACCGGGCACGACGACCCTTCGCGCGAATGGTCGATCACCCACTGCAGCTGCCCGCGGGACAGCGCCGTGAAAAAGCTCGGGGCGGTCTACTTGGTGGTGTATCCACCGTTGATGAGAATCGTCTGGCCCGTGATCCACCAGCCATCGCTCACCAGATGGCGAATGAACGGCACCACGTCGTGAATGTCGGTCAGACCCGTCCTGCTGAATGGCGAGAGCGCTGCAGCCGTCTTGTGGTACGCCACCGCATCGGCGCCTTCGGCCGGGTAGAAGAATGGCGTGTCCATCGGGCCGGGGCCGACCGCCGTCACCGAAATGCCGCGAGCGCCGAACTCTTTGGACGCCGCGCGGGTGTAGTGCTCGACCGGCGCCTTGGTGCCGGCATAGGCGGCATAGAAGGGCGTGAACGCGCCCAGCAGCGAGGTGACCACGGTGCAGATCTTGCCGTTGTCGTTCAAGTTCTTGCCGGCTTCCTTGAGGAAGAAGAAGGCGGTCTTGGCGTTGACTGCCGTCATTTCGTCGTACTCGGCCTCGCTGATCTCGGCCATGGGCTTCTTGAGCACCTTGCCGACGGTGTTGATGGCGATGTCGGGCTTGCCGACGGCGGCGATGGCATCGGCGAACAGCTTCTCGACGGCACCGGCCGTCGTCAGGTCGGCCTGGATCGCAACGGCCTGCGCGCCTGCCGCCTTGACCGCGGCGACGGTTGCATCGGCATCGGCCTTGCTGCCCGCGCTGTTGTAGTGGACGACCACGGCCTTGGCGCCCTGCTTGGCGAGGTCGAGAGCGATCAGCCCGCCGAGGTTCTTGGCGCCGCCGGCGATAAGTACGGTCTTGCCTTGGATGGAATGGTCAGCCATGCGGATCTCCTTGGGTGTGGCGAAGATGGAAGTCTAGGCAGCACCGCTCGAGAGATAAGCCATCATTGACTGGATAGACTGTCCAAAAATTGCACCCAATGAAAACGGTGCGCATGGCAGGCCCACGGCACGGAGCAGTTCAATGTCGGGGAAGTGGAAGCGGGTTGTTCTCAGGGAAACTCGATGTGGCGAGCCTCAACGAACGCCAGCCGATTTTGATGCTGACGTCATGGTGAAAATGAAAAAACCGCCCGAAGGCGGTTTTTCACTTTTTGCACTTTGCTGCAGCGCACCCCTGTCAAACGGCGGACTGGAAACCAGTCCGGGCTTGGCCTGACAGGGTCAGGCGGCGGTTGCCGGTGCGGCCAGGGCGAGTGCCTTGACCTTGGCCGACAGGCGGCTCTTGTCGCGAGCAGCCTTGTTCTTGTGGAAGATGCCCTTGTCGGCGACGGTGTCGACGATGCTCTGGGCCTTCGCGAAGAGTTCGGTGGCCTTGGTCTTGTCGCCGGCCAGCACGGCCTTCTCGACGTTCTTGACCGCGGTACGGTATTTGGAGCGCAGCGAGGTGTTCGCAGCGTTGAGCTTGACGTCCTGGCGGACGCGCTTGCGGCCCGACGCCAGGCGCGGGTTCTTCTTTTTGGGTTTTGCGGATGCCATTTTTAGGTTCCTTGTGTCTGGGGATGATGCAGCAAAGCCAAAGATTATAGCTCGAGCATTAGCTCTCCCCCAGGCTTGCTCACTTCGTGTAGCCTCCCTCCCCCTTCCGAGGGCGACACCAGCGGCCCGGCAAAGCCGGTTCCGCGGTGTTACTGGGCTCTCCCCCGAGGGCTTTGCGCACTTCGTGTCGCTTCGCCTTCCCCCTCCGGGGGCGACACCAGCGGCCCGGCAAAGCCGGTGCCGCGGTGTCCCTGGACCTCGCTGGAGCGGCCGTTGCCGTATCGACGGGGGCGCTTACCGGATGCTCCGGCGCTCGGTTCGGCCGTGTTTCTGGGCTGGTAGACCGTGGCACAGCCAGGGGGAGCCTACACTTCCGCGCCGTGTCCCTGCTCAAATCCGCCTCCACCGTTTCGCTCCTGACCCTCGCTTCGCGGGTCGCGGGGCTGGTTCGCGATCTCTTGATGGCTTCGGTGTTCGGCGTGAGTGCGCTGACCGATGCCTTCAATGTCGCGTTCCGCATTCCCAATCTGTTTCGCCGGGTGCTGGGGGAGGGCGCGTTCAGCCAGGCCTTCGTGCCGGTGCTGGCGGCCACGCGCACCGAACACGGCGACGCGGGCGCGCGGGCGCTGGTCGACCATGTGGCGACGCTGCTGACCTGGACGCTGGTGCTGCTGTGCATCGCCGGAGTGGTGGGCGCGCCGCTGATGGTCTGGGGCATGGCCAGCGGGCTGCAGCAGACGGCGCAGGGCTACGAGGCGGCCATCTTCATGACGCGCTGGATGTTCCCCTACATCGGCTTCATGTCGCTGGTGGCGCTGGCCGGGGGGGTGCTCAACACCTGGCGCAAGTTCGCGGTGCCGGCGGCGTCGCCGGTGCTGCTCAACGTGGCGCTGATCCTGTCGATCCTGATCGGCGCGCCGCTGTTCCGGCGCTGGGGGATCGAGCCGATCTATGCGCAGTGCATCGGCGTGATGGTCGGCGGCATGCTGCAGCTGGGCATCCAGCTGCCGGCCCTGCGGCGCATCGGCATGCTGCCGCGGGTCGGCGTCAGCTGGCGCGCGGTGCGTGCGGCCTGGGCCGATCCGACCACGCGCAAGATCGTCAAGCTCATGCTGCCGGCGCTGATCGGCGTGAGCGTGGCGCAGATCTCGCTGCTCATCAACACGCAGATCGCCTCGCACCTCGCGCCCGGCAGCGTGACCTGGGTCAGCTACGCCGACCGGCTGATGGAGTTCCCGACCGCCATGCTCGGCGTGGCGCTGGGCGTGGTGCTGATGCCGCAGCTGGCCGGGGCCCGCGCGGCCAAGGACGACGCCCGCTATTCCTCGCTGCTCGACTGGGGCCTGCGCCTGGTCGTGCTGCTGTCGGTGCCCTGCGCGGTCGCGCTGCTGGTGTTCTCCGGGCCGCTGGTGGCGGTGCTCTTCCACTACGGCGCCCTCAAGGACGCCGACGTGCCGCGCATCGCCCTGGCGCTGGCGGGCTACGGCGCGGGTCTGGTCGGCATCGTCGCGATCAAGGTGCTGGCGCCCGGCTATTACGCCAAGCACGACATGCGTTCGCCGATGCGGATCGCCGTGGCCGTGCTGGTGCTGACCCAACTGCTCAACCTGGTGCTGGTGCCGATCCTGCAGCATGCCGCGCTCACGCTCACGATCGCCATCGGCGCCGTGATCAATGCACTGTGGCTGCTGGCGGGCCTGATGCGGCGCGGCAGCTACCGGCCGGAGCCTGGGTGGCTTCGGTTCGCGCTCCAGGTGCTGGTGGCCTCGGCATTCCTGGGCGTGCTGCTGTACTGGGGCGCGCACCATTTCGACTGGGTCGCGCTGCGGGCCGCACGGCTGCAGCGCATCGGGCTGCTGGCGGCGCTGATCGCGGCCGCGGCCCTGCTCTATTTCTCGGTGCTGGCCCTGCTGGGCATCAGGCTGCGCAGTTTCATCAAGCGATAGCCCGCGAAGCGGGGCGTTGTCGCCTTGACGCTCCCCGCGCGCTCCTCTACAAAGCCACATGACGTTCAGCTTCACGGCCCCGACCGCCCTCGAATACTTCGATTCGCTCGTCAAGAGCGACGACCATTTCCCGTTGCTCGAAGCCGCGGCCGCGCTGGCCCAGGACGAATACCCCGAACTCGACGTGCAGCAGGTGCTGGGCGACATCGACCAGCTGCTGGCCCGCCTCAAGCGCCGCCTGCCGGCCGATGCGGCGCCGCTGGCCCGGCTGCGCGCGCTCAACCAGTTCTTCTTCCACGACCTGAGCTTCGGCGGCAACGTCAACGACTACTACGACCCGGACAACAGCTACCTCAACGCGGTGCTGCGCACGCGGCGCGGCATCCCGATCTCGCTGGCCGTGCTGTGGATGGAGCTGGCCCAGGGCCTGGACCTGCAGGCACGCGGCGTGGCCTTCCCGGGCCATTTCATGATCAAGGTCACGCTGCCCAAGGGGCAGGTGGTGATCGACCCCTTCAACGGCAAGTCGCTGTCGCGGGAAGAGCTCAGCGAGCGCCTCGAGCCCTACAAGCGCAGCAACGGCCTGGTCGGCGACTTCGACATCCCGCTGGGCCTGTACCTGCAGCCCGCTGAGCCGCGCGAGATCATTGCGCGCATGCTGCGCAATCTGAAGGAAGTGCACCGCGCGCAGGAAGACTGGCAACGCGTGATCGCGGTGCAGGACCGCCTCGTGGCGCTGCTGCCCGACGCCTGGGCCGAGCACCGCGACCGCGGCCTGGCCCACGCAGCGCAGGGCCATACGGCGCTGGCGGTGCGCGACCTCGAAACCTACCTTCGACATGCCGACGACGCGCTCGACATCGATGCGGTGGCCGAGCAGGCGGCGGCGCTGCGCCGCGCGAAAAGCTGATGGCCACCGACCTCGGCACCCGGCACCAGTTCCATGGGGTGCAGCCGGTACTGCCGGTGGCCGACGCGGCGCGCGCGGCGCGTTACTTCAGCGAAATCCTCGGCTTTGAACTCGATTTCATCGCGGGCGAGCCGCCGAGCTACGCACGCGTCAAACATGTGCCCCTTGGCGCCGACTGCGTCGACGCCGTCCCCCAAGGGGAGCGGCAAAGCTTGGGGCGGCCCGGCGCTTCGCCAGGCGACCGCACTTTCGGCGACCCCGTCTACATCCGCCTGTGGCAATGCAACACGCGCGAGGTGCGGCCCTGGCGCGGCGAGATCGTGATCCACGTCGGTCACGACCTCGACGGGCTGCATGCGGCCTACCTCCAGCGCGGCGTCGACATCATCGAGCCGCCCGCCTCGCAGCCCTGGGGCCTGCGCGAGTTCGCGATCCGCGAGCCCGACGGCCACGTGTTGCGCTTCTGCGGCTACCTCTGAACCCGCCCTCGCCGGTGCGCGGCGCCACGCCGTGGCACGCATCCTGCAGCACGACCCCATGACCGACCACGCGCTCGCCCTGTCGCCCCGCCGATGGCTGTTCGCCGCCAGCGGCCAGCCGCTGCGGGTGCTGCTGGCGCTGGGCAGCCTGATGCTCTTCTGCGTGCTGTCGGGCCAGCCCCATGTGCTGATTCCACTGGCGCTGGGCACCATCGCGAGCGCGCTGGCCGAGACCGACGACAGCTGGCAGGGGCGCTGGCGCGCGCAGGCGCTCACGCTGGTCTGCTTCGCCGCCATGGCCTTCACGATCGAAGCGCTGTTCGGTCGGCCCTGGCTGTTCATCATCGGCCTGGCCTGTTCGGCCTTCGCACTGACCATGCTGGGTGCGATCGAAGCGCGCTTCAAGGCCATCGGCCACGCCACGCTGATCCTCGCGATGTACACCACGCTGAGCCTAGACCACGCGGCCGCCTCCGAGCCACGCTGGCACGAAGTGGCGCTGCTGCTCGCCGGGGCGGCCTGGTACGGCGCCTGGTCGGTGGGCTGGGCCGCGCTGTTCCCGGCCGAGCCGGTGCAGGCGCTGCTGGTGCGGCTGTTCGACGCGCTGGGCGGCTATGTGCGCTTCAAGGCCTCGCTGTTCGAGCCCTTGCGCGGTGTCGACATCGAGAGCAAGCGCTTGTCGCTGGCCCAGCTCAACAGCCGCGTGGTGGCCGAACTCAACGCGGCCAAGGAAAGCATCTTCCGGCGCGTCGGCACCCGCACGCCGACCGGCCGCATCACGCGCTACCGCGGGCTCTACCTGATCGCGCAGGACGTGCACGAGCGCGCCAGCTCGTCGCACGACGACTACAACGCGCTGGCCGACGCTTTCTTCCACAGCGACGTGCTCTACCGCTGTCAGCGCGTGCTGGCGCTCCAGGGCGAGGCCTGCCAGCGCCTGGCGCTGTCGATCGCGCGGCGCGAGCCCTTCGTCGTCGGCGGCGCGACCGTGCAGGCGCTGTCCGACCTGCGCAGCGCCATCGCGCACGAACGCGCGCGGGACTGCACGCCGCAGCGGCGCGCGCTGCTGGCCTCGGTCGAGGCGCTGGCCCGCAATCTGGCGCAGCTCGACGGCCAGCTCGCGGGCGCGAGCCAGCCCACGGCCCAGGCCGGGCGCACCGACATGGACCTCTACGACCGCTCGCCGCGCAGCGGCCGCGATGCGGTCGAACGCGTGCGACGCCAACTCACGCCGCGTACGCCCTTGTTCCGGCATGCGGTGCGGCTCGCGGTGGCGCTGGTGGCCGGCTACGGCTTGATGCAGTGGATCCACCCGGCGCAGGGCTACTGGATCCTGCTGACCACGCTGTTCGTCTGCCAGCAGACCTACGGCGAGACCATGGCGCGCATGGGCCAGCGCGTGGCGGGCACGGCCCTGGGCGTGGTGCTGGGCTGGGCGGTGCTCACGCTGTTCCCGTTGCCCTGGCTGCAGTCGCTGGTGGCGGTGGGCGCCGGCGTGTTCTTCTTCGCCGCGCGCGCCCGCCGCTACCTGCTCGCGACCGCCGCGATCACGCTGCTGGTGCTGATGTTCTTCAACCAGGTCGGCGACAGCGGCCTGCTGCTGTGGCCGCGGCTGATCGACACCGCCATCGGCAGCGTGCTCGCGGGCCTGGCCATGGTGCTGGTGCTGCCGCATTGGGCCGCGCGCCGCATCAATGCGCTGGCCGCGGCCGCGATGCAGGCGCATGCGGCCTACCTGCGACAGATCGGCGCGCAGTACCGTTCGGGCGCGCGCGACGACCTGGCCTACCGGCTCGCGCGGCGCAACGCGCACAACGCCGATGCGGCGTTGTCCACCGCGGTGAGCGACATGTTCCGCGAGCCCGGCGTGGTGCGCCCGCATGCGGGCGTGGCACTGCGCTTCCTGATCCGTTCGCACACGCTGCTGAGCTATGTGTCGGCACTCGGCGCGCACCGCATCTCGCTGGCGCAGGCGCATTCGGCGGCGGCCTTGCAGCAGAGCATCGAGGGCGGCGCGGCGGCGCTCGACAGGCTGGCACAGGCCTTCGAGCGCGGCTTTCCGGACAGCGGCGGCGGTGCGACCGGCCAGCCGGTGCGCGAGGCGCTCGCGCTGGCGGCGCCACCCGATGCCGACGAGACCGTCGCGCTGGTGCGCACGCAGCTCGGCCTGATCGGCTTGCAGATCGATGCGCTGGGCGCGCACACCGAGAATGGCTGCGCGCGGCCGCGGCACCGGCGGCCGGCCCGGTGCCCGTGGCGTCCGAAGGCGGCAGCGGCACGCGCTGAGCCTGCCGCTCGTGTGCTCAGTGGGCCGCGTGCCCGTCGACTTCGACGCCCGGCGTCACATCCGAGGGCGCGCGGCATCCCCTCCGTCCGTGCCAAGACGGACCTGAGTCGATCAATTCAGGACATCACAGTTCGACCAGCGTCTTGAAGCCGCCGAAGAACATGCGCTGGGCGTCGAAGGGCATCGCCTTCGGGTCCATCATCGATTTCAGGCGCGGATCGGCCATCACCTTGGCGTTGATCGCATCGCGCTGCTTGCGCGAGGCATAGGCGATCCACGAGAACACCACCACCTCGTCCTCCAGCAGCTTGACGCTCTGCGGGAAGGAGGTCTGCTTGCCCGGCTTCACGTCGTCGGCCACGCATTCGATGTATTCCAGCGCGCCGTGCTCGCGCCAGATCTTGCCGGCCTTCTGCGCCAAGCGGCGATAGGCAGGCAGCTTGTCCTTGGGGACGGGGACGACGAAACCATCGACATAGCGGGCCATCGGAGATCTCCTGGCAGGGTGGGTGTGAGGGGCAAGACGCCAGCGCAGCAGCAAATGGATCGGCGGTGTCACGCGGACTTCGACATGCCGGCGTTGACCATCCACGGCGTGCCGAAGCGGTCCGTGCACATGCCGAAGCGCTCGGCCCAGAAGGTCTTCGCGAACGGCATGGTGACGGTGCCTCCCTCGGCCAACGCGTTGAACACGCGCTCGGCCTCGGGCACCTCGTCGTAGTTGAGCGTGAGCGAGAAGCCCTTCATCGGGTCATAGGGCTTGCCTTCCATGTCGTCGGAGGCCATCAGCGCGCCGTGGTCGAAGCTCAGACAGGCATGCATCACGCGCGCCGCCGAGGTGGCCGAGAGCTTGTCGACCTCGGCGCCGGGCATTTGCGCATAGGTCATGACCTCGAGCTTGCCGCCGAGCACGCTCTTGTAGAAGGGCATGGCCTGGGCCGCGGTGCCGTCGAAGAAAAGATAGGCATTGAAGGAAGACATGGAAGCTCCTTGCGAGGATGGGGTAAAGACCGCGGCTTATTTGTGTACGCCGTCCACAAAGCGTAGCAAGACGCGGGGACGGCGTCCAGACAAGACCCGTATGTCGGCGCGGGAACGGCGCGAGAAACGAGGAAAGGAAACAGAGCGGCCCGGCGCGCGGGCCGCGGGCTCAGACCAGCTGCGCGGCCTGCAGCTCTTTCTTGAGGTAGGCGTAGAACAGCGGCGCCGCCACCAGGCCCGCGGGCCCGAACACCGCCTCGGCCACGAACATCACGGCCAGCAGCTCCCACACGGCCATCTGCGTGCGGCTGCCCACCACCTTGGCGTTGATGACGTACTCGGCCTTGTGGATCAGGATCAGAAAGCCCAGGCAGGCCAGCGCCGTGACCGGCGACACCGAGAGCCCGACCACGGTGATCACCACGTTGCACAGCAGGTTGCCCACGATCGGCACCAGGCCGGCGACGAAGGTCAGCGTGATCAGCGCGGGCGTGTAGGGCAGGCGCAGGTCCCACAGCGGCAGCAGGAACAGCAGGAAGACGCCCGTCAGGAATGTGTTGAAGGCCGCGATCCAGAACTGGGCCGCGACGATCTGGCCGAAGGTCTCGCCGAACAGCGTGATGCGCCGATGCAGTTGTTCGGCCAGCGCGCGCCGCGTCGTGGTCGCATGCGCGACGGCCGCGAGCGAACCCACGATCAGGCCCACGTAAGCGAACAGCAGGCCGCCCAGCCAGGCGCGCCCCGTGAGCGCCAGTGCGCCGGCCTGGGCGCGCAGGTAACCGGCGATCACGCGCTGGATCTCGGCCGCGCCTTCGGGCAGGTAGACCGCCATCTCGGGCGGCAGCTTGAGCCGCAGCTCGAGCACGGTACGCGCGATGTAGTCGAGCAGCTCGCGGTACTGCTCCGAGGCGTTGAGCACGAAGTCGCGCGCCTCGGAGAAAGCCAGCGCCATCAGCGCCATGGGCGCCAGCATCACCAGCGTGGCGGCGATGGTGCGCGCGGTCGGCGAGGTCAACGCGCCGGCCGGAGGCGGTGTCTTGATGCGCCGGCTGCGCCGCAGGCCGGCCTCGATCACGCGCGCGAACCAGCGCGTGGCGAGAAAGCCGATGCAGACGCACAGCAGGCCGGGCAGCAGGCCCTGCCACATGATCAGCAACAGGGCCGCGGCGATCAGCACATAGCTGGCAATCAGCACGGGACGGGATCGGACGGCGGCGGAGGCTTCGATCACGTGGCGGGCGGCGTCAGTCGGGGCGGGTCAGGCGACGACGACGGCTGCGCCGGTACCGCGTTCGGCGATGGTGCCGATCTCGTGCACCGTCTCGCCCGCGGCGCGCAGCGTGGCGGCGCAGGCGGCGGCTTCGGCCGCATCGATCACCACCACCATGCCGATGCCGTTGTTGAAGGTGCGGTTCATCTCGATGTCGTCGATGCCGGCCACCTTCTGCAGCCAGGCGAACAGTTCGGTCTGCGGCCAGCTGCCCTTCTTCAGGTGCGCGGCCGTGCCTTCGGGCAGCACGCGCGGGATGTTCTCCAGCAGTCCGCCGCCGGTGATGTGGGCCAGCGCCTTGATCGGGTGCTTGGTCAGCGCCTCGAGCACGGGCTTCACGTACAGATGCGTGGGTTCCATGATGGCTTCGCGGAAGGGCTTGCCGTCGAGTGTGGCGGGCAGGTCGGCGCCCGCGCGCTCGATGACCTTGCGCACCAGGCTGAAACCGTTGGAATGCACGCCGCTGGAGATCAGGCCCAGCACCACGTCGCCGGGCTTCACGTCCTGTCCGGTGAGGATCTTCGACTTCTCGACCGCGCCGACCGCGAAGCCCGCCAGGTCGTATTCGCCGGCCGGGTACATGCCGGGCATTTCGGCGGTTTCGCCGCCGATCAGCGCACAGCCCGAAAGCTCGCAGCCGCGGGCGATGCCGCCGACCACGGCCGCGGCGGTGTCCACGTCGAGCTTGCCGCAGGCGAAGTAGTCGAGGAAGAACAGCGGTTCGGCGCCCTGCACCAGCACGTCGTTGACGCTCATGGCGACGAGGTCGATGCCGACCGTGTCGTGCATCTGCCATTCGAAGGCCAGCTTGAGCTTGGTGCCCACGCCGTCGGTGCCGCTGACCAGCACGGGTTCCTTGTAGCGCTTGGGCACCTCGAACAGCGCGCCGAAGCCGCCGATGCCGGCCAGCACGCCTTCGCGCATCGTCTTCTTGGCCAGCGGCTTGATGCGGTCGACCAGGGCATCGCCCGCGTCGATGTCGACGCCGGCGTCCTTGTAGCTGAGCGGGGTGTGCGAGGTGGAGTTCATGGGCAGGCGAGGCTTGACAGACGGGGCGGGGAAGGGGGAGGCGGGGCATCGGGGACCGGAACAGCCGGGCCGATAGAATTCATGACGATTTTAAGGGCCGCCGCGCCCTTCGCCATGAACCCCTCTTTTGTGCCCACCTTGCCACGGCTGTCGCCCGCTTCGCTCCAGGCATGAAGCAGCTCGTGCTCGACATCGGTCTTTCGACCGTCCCCAGTCTGTCCGGCTTCTTCGCCGGACCGAACGAGGCGGCCGTGCGTCACCTGCGTGTCTGGCTCGGCGAGGCGCACGTGCCGACGCTGCATTCCCCGGTACCGACCTACCTCTGGGGCGAAAGCGGCAGCGGCAAGACGCACCTGCTCGAATCGGTGCACAGCGCCTTGCGCGAGCAGGGCGCGCTGGTCGGCTGGATGAATGCGGCCACGCTGCATCCGCCCGAATTCGACGAGCGCTGGGGCGCGGTGATGCTCGACGACGTGCACCTCTACACGGCGGTCCAGCAGCATGCGGCCTTCAACTGGTTCGTCAACGCCCAGTCCCTGCAATGCGGCGTGGTGGCGGCCGGCGCACTGCCGCCGGCCGACCTGGCGTTGCGCGAAGATCTGCGCACCCGGCTGGGCTGGGGGCACGTGTTCCACTTGCAGCTGCTCGACGAGGCCGAACGCCGGTCCGTGTTGCGCCAGGCGGCCGATGCGCGCGGCGTGCAGCTGAGCGACGAGGTGCTGGATTACATGCTGCATCGCTTCAGCCGCGATCTGGGCAGCCTGATGGAGCTGCTCGATCATCTCGACGGCTATGCGCTGCAGACGCAGCGCGCGGTGACGATCCCGTTGATCCGATCGATGCTCGAAAACGAATAAAGCCAACTGGGGCGCCATCCCGCGCCCGGACCTTCTCCCAATGATCAAGACATTCATCGACAAACTGCTGGGCAAGTCCGCCGGCGCGGGCGCCAGCGCCAAGTCGCGCTTCGGCAAGCGGCAGGAAGTGCCGGCCAGCGTGCACGGCATCGACCCGGCGCTGGTCGACGAGCGCGCCAAGAACGTGGTCACCACGTTGCAGCAGGCGGGCTACGAGGCCTATGTGGTGGGCGGCGCGGTGCGCGACCTGCTGCTGGGCCTGCGGCCCAAGGACTTCGACGTGGCCACCAACGCCACGCCCGAACAGGTCAAGAGCCTGTTCCGCCGCGCCTTCATCATCGGCCGGCGCTTCCGCATCGTGCACGTGGTGTACGGCCGCGGCCGCGAACACGAAGTGATCGAGGTCTCGACCTTCCGCGCCTACATGGACAACGCGGCGGCCGAGCAGGTCAAGGGCAACGAGCGCACCAGCAAGGGCGAACTCGCGGGCATGACCCACGCGGTCGACTCGAGCGGCCGCGTGCTGCGCGACAACGTCTGGGGCCCGCAGGAAGAAGACGCGGCGCGCCGCGACTTCAGCGTGAACGCCATGTACTACGACCCGGCCAGCCAGATCGTGGTCGACTATCACAACGGCATCAAGGACGCCAAGAAGCTCGTGCTGCGCATGATCGGTGACCCGATCACGCGCTACCGCGAAGACCCGGTGCGCATCATTCGCGCAATCCGCTTCTCGGCCAAGCTGGCCGCGCTGGGTTTCGAGATCGAGCCCAAGACGGCCGCGCCGCTGATCGCCTCGAGCAAGCTGCTGGCCGATGTGCCGCAGAGCCGCCTGTTCGACGAGATGCTCAAGCTGCTGCAGACCGGGCATGCCATCGCCACCATCGCACAGTTGCGCAAGCTGGGCCTGGCCACCGGCATCTATCCGCTGCTCGACGTGGTGGTGGAGCGCGCCGACCAGCCCTTCGTCAAGGCGGCTTTGGCGGACACCGACCGCCGCGTGGGCGAAGGCAAGCCGGTGGCGCCGAGCTTCCTGCTGGCCTGCGTGCTGTGGGCCGACGTGCGCGACGGCTGGGCCCAGCGCCTCGAGGGCCGCCATGGCCAGCGCGGCCAGCCGGCCTTCCCGGCGCTGCAGGACGCGATCGACGACGTGTTCAACACCCGCATCGGCGACGTGTCGGGCCGCGGCAAGCTCGGCGGCGACATGCGCGAGATCTGGATGATGCAGCCGCGCTTCGACAAGCGCGTGGGCTCCACGCCCTACAGCCTGGTCGAGCAGGCGCGCTTCCGCGCGGCCTTCGACTTCATGCGGCTGCGCGCCGACGTGGGCGAGGTCGGCGAGGCCATCGCCGAGTGGTGGCAGGAATTCAGCACCGCCGACGACCTGCGCCGCCAGGACCTGCTCGACCAGGTGCGCGAGGAAGCCAAGACGCCCGTGCGCACCCGCGTGCGCGCGCGCGCGCCGGCCGCATCGGATGCGCCGGGTCGCCAGCAGGCGCCGGACACCGACGCGTCCGATGAGGCCGACTCCGACTCCGAATCCGACGCACAGTCGGCCGTGCCGCCCGATGGCGAAGCGCCGCGCAAGCGCCGCCGCCGCCGCAAGCCGCGTCCGGCCGGTGCAGGCGACGGCGGCTCCGGCACCGCCGACGCATGACCCTGGCCTTCGTCGCCGTCGGCGCCAATCTGGGCGACGCGCAGGCCACGGTGCGCCAGGCGATGGCCGATCTCGCGGGCCTGACGCAGACCCGCGTGACCGCCTGCTCCTCGCTCTACCGCAGCGCCCCGGTCGACGCGATGGGGCCGGACTTCATCAATGCGGTCGTGGCGCTCGACACCGCCCTGGCGCCCGAGGCCTTGCTGGCCGAACTCCAGCAACTGGAACGGCGTGCCGGGCGCGAGCGCTCCTACCGCAACGCCCCGCGCACCCTCGACCTCGACCTGCTGCGCCATGGCGACACCGTCATGCAGAGCACGACCCTGACATTGCCGCATCCCCGGCTGCAGGAGCGCGCCTTCGTGCTGCTGCCGCTGGCCGAGGTGGCGCCCGAACAGGTCGGCGCAGCCGCACTCGCGCGGGTGGCGGACCAGGCGATTCAGCGGCTCTGAGCCGTTTTGTCGTCGTATGTGCACAGCTGCACAGTGGCTGGCACCGCTCTCTTAGTTCAAAAGTTCGTAAATTGATCAGGTGGCGTTAAGATGAGTAAGCACAGAGACCGCGCGATCATCAGTCAGGACTCGGCGCCTGATTCAAGTATTCCTAAAACAGTTGTCGAGCAGTTGCGTACGGGGGTGCCAGGCAACCAGGAAATTACTGTCGAATGAAGATCTTGATTTACAGCTCGGTGTTTCACCCGGCGATCGGAGGCATCGAAAACCTGACGCTGTCGCTGGCCCAGGAATTCTTGAAGTCCGGCCACCAGGTCAAGGTGGTCACCGAGCAGGTCCAGAAGAAGAATGCCCCGCTGCAGGGCATCGAGGTCGTGCACGCCTCCAGCAAATGGGCACAGCTGAAGCTGTTCTTCTGGAGCGACGTGGTCTACATGCCGAACATCACCCTCAAGGGGGTCTGGCTGTTTCTGTTCAACCCCTTCAAGAAGTGGGTGGTCTCGCACAACGATTTCCACCTGATCAACTCCCACGGTCCCAAGACCCGGTTGAAGAACATCGCGATCAAGGCCGCGGGGACCAATATCGCGGTCAGCCACAGCGTGGCGCGCGCGCTGGCCGTCGATTCGACCGTCGTCTACAACTGCTACAAGGACGAGGTGTTCCGCCTCTACCCCGAGGAGCCCCGGAGCATCGACTTTCTCTTCGTGGGCCGCCTTGTGTCGCAGAAGGGGTGCGAGCTGCTGATCGAGGCCTGCAGCCGACTGCACAGGCCCTTCCGGCTGAACATCGTCGGGCACGGCTACGAGTACGAGGCGCTGAATGCCAAGGTCGAGCGCCTGGGCCTGGGCGATTGCGTCGGATTCCTGGGCTTCATGCGGGACGAGGAACTGGCCCGGACCATGAACCGCCATCGCGTGATGATCGTGCCGTCGACAGGCCCGGAAGGTTTCGGCATCGTCGCGCTCGAGGGCCTGGCGTGTGGTTGCAAGATGGTGGTAGCCGATGCGGGCGGGCTCGCGGAAGCAGTCGATGGATTCGGCGAGGTCTTTCCGATGGGCGATGTCGAGGCGCTCACGAAGCTCCTGCAGCGCGCCCTCGACGAACGCGACAGCGACCCGATGTCGAACGCCAAGGTGGCGTATCTGCGTGATCGTTCCACCCGGAACGTGGCGCAGAAGTACCTGAACCTGTTCGCCTGAGCGCCCTTGCTTGCCTTGCGGTTCACCCGGGACACGACACCATGTTTTCGCTGAAGAGCATCGAGGACATCCGTCTGCCGGATAAGACGCTGTGCCTGACCTACGACGACGGCCCGGGGCCCGCGAGCGCCGAGATCGGGCGCTTTCTGAAGGAGCGGGGCGTCCGCGCGACCTTCTTCGTGGTGGGAAAGTTCGCGGTGGCGCATCCTGACATCCTCGACCAGCTGCATGCCGACGGCCATCTGATCGGCAACCACACCTACGAGCATCCCGATCTGCCGTACTACGTCTCGGTGAACGGCGACGTGCGCGACCAGGTCATCCGCACCAACACCGTCATCCAGAAATACAACGACGGCGGGCCGGTCTATTTCAGGGCGACCTACGGCAAATGGTCGCCCGAGGTCGCGAAGGAACTCAACGTCGACATCCGCAGTTCGTTCCGGCACGTGGGCCCGATCTACTGGGACATCGCAGGCATCGACTGCCACTACTGGCGCCTGGGCAAATCGGTGGAGGAAACCACGCAGGCGTATCTGGCGGACATCGCGCAGAAGGGCCGGGGCGTGGTCGTCATGCACGACGGCACGGCCGACATGGACACCGTCGCGGCCAAGAGCCGCACGCTGGAGTTGACGCGGCAACTCATCCCGCAGCTGCAGGCGCTGGGCTACCGCTTCGTCGGCCTCGACGAAATCGACGATCCGCAATTGACTTCGCCGGCCGCCGATACCTTCGGGCTCAAAGGGCAGAACGGTCGGTTCCTTCAGTACCAGGATGCGGCCTCGGCCACCCTGAGCTGGTCGGGCGGCAGGGCGGGCGCGGATGGCAGCCAGTTCGTGCTGGAGCATCGGGGCCGCGGCAAGGTCGCGCTGCGCACGGCCCAGGGCCGGTACCTGCGCGTCGATCCCGATGCCGACGAGACGGTGCGGCTCAGCGATGAGGCGGATGTCTATGCGCTGTTCGACAGCATTCCGGTGAGCGCAGCGGAGCTGATGCTGCGCTCCCACAACGGCAACTACCTGGCGGCAGAGCACAAGCGCGGCGGCCTGCTGCGGGCGAACGCGCCTTTCATGCGGCAGGCCTGGCGCATGGCCTACGTGCCGGGCACCGGTGCGCACACTCCGCCGGTGAGTCTTGCACGCAGGCTGCAGAACCTCAAGAAGGCGGCGCTGTTCGTCAAGTCGAAAGTGCTCCAGTCCTGAGCCTGCGGTGCGCACGCAACAGCCGCCACGGCGCGGCCCTTACACTCCCGGGTGTCACAAAAACGTCATCACAGTGACATCCGTACTGTTTAAGGAGCCAACGTCATGTTCGGCAAGCTGCTGCCCCGAGAGGGCAATTTTTTTGAGATGTTCAACCAGCACGCCGACCGCATCGTGGAGGCCGCGCGTGCATTCGAGAACCTGGTCACCAACTACAACGACGTGCATCTGCGCGAGCAGTACAACCGCGACGTGGACAACGCCGAGCGCGCGGCCGACCGTGTCACGCACGACGTCAACCGGCTGATCCACAAGACCTTCATCACGCCCATCGACCGCGAGCAGATCCACAAGCTCATCAACACGATGGACGACGTGGCCGACCTGATCCAGGACTCGGCCGAGACCATGGCGCTCTACGACGTGCGCCACATGACCGAAGAGATCGTCCGCCTCACCGCGCTGAGCGTGAAGTGCTGCGACCGCCTCAAGGACGCCGTCAAGTTCCTCGGCAAGATCGCCGACCCGGCCGTGGCCGAGGCCGTGCTCAAGACCTGCGAGGAAATCGACCGCCTCGAATCGGACGCCGACCGCGTGATGCGCAGCGCCATGAGCAAGCTCTTCCGTGAAGAGCCCGACGTGCGCGAGGTCATCAAGCTCAAGGCCATCTACGAGCTGCTCGAGACCATCACCGACAAGTGCGAGGACGTCGCCAACGTGATCGAGGGCATCGTCCTCGAGAACTCCTGAAGCGCGGGGGCTCATGGCAACCGTACAGGTAGGCCTGTGGGTCGTGGTGCTGCTGGTGCTGCTGGCGATCGCGTTCGACTTCATGAACGGCTTCCACGACGCGGCGAACTCGATCGCCACCGTGGTCTCGACAGGGGTGCTCAAACCCGGACAGGCGGTGGCTTTCGCGGCCTTCTTCAATTTGATCGCGATCTTCGTCTTCCACCTGAGCGTGGCGGCCACGGTGGGCAAGGGCATCGTGCAGCCGGGCATCGTCGACGTGCACGTGGTGTTCGGCGCGCTCATCGGCGCGATCACCTGGAACCTCGTGACCTGGTACTACGGCATCCCGAGCAGCTCGTCGCATGCGCTGATCGGCGGCATCGTGGGGGCGGTGATGGCCAAGTCCGGCGCCAGCGCGCTGGTGGCCGGCGGCATCTGGAAGACCGTGGCCTTCATCTTCGTGTCGCCGCTGCTGGGCTTCCTGCTCGGCTCGCTCATGATGGTGGCGGTGGCCTGGGTCTGCCGACGCGCCACGCCCTCGCGCGTGGACCGGTGGTTCCGGCGGCTGCAGCTTGTGTCTGCCGGTGCCTACAGCCTGGGCCACGGCGGCAATGACGCGCAGAAGACCATCGGCATCATCTGGATGCTGCTGATCGCCACCGGCCATTCGGCCGTCGACGCGCCACCCACCTGGACCATCATCAGCTGCTACGCGGCGATCGCGCTGGGCACCATGTTCGGCGGCTGGCGCATCGTGAAGACCATGGGCCAGAAGATCACCAAGCTCAAGCCCGTGGGCGGCTTCTGTGCCGAGACCGGCGGCGCGCTGACGCTGTTCCTGGCCACCGGCCTGGGCATCCCGGTGTCGACCACCCACACCATCACCGGCGCCATCGTCGGCGTGGGCTCGGTGCAGCGCGCGAGCGCGGTGCGCTGGGGCGTGGCGGGCAACATCGTCTGGGCCTGGATCTTCACGATTCCGGCAGCGGCTTTCGTGGCGGCGATTGCCTACTGGGTCAGTTTGCAGATCTTCTGATCTGAAGGCGAGAAGTGCAGGCCCGCATGCCGGGGCCTGCACTTTTCACCGATGGTCGGTCGAATGAATCTGCAGCGCCTCGAGGAAACGCGAGACCATGTTGTACGCGGCCACTGTCGCGGTCAGTTCCACCAACTGCTGCGGCTCGTAGACCTTGGACACGCTGGCAAAAATCGCTTCGTCGACCTGCACGTTGCGAGTCATGGCGTCGGTGTACGCCAGCACCGCGCGCTCGGTGGCGTCGAACAGCGGGCTGTCGGCCCAGTTCTCCAGGGCATCCAGTTTCTCCGCCGAGACGCCTTCCTGCCGGGCGATCGGGATGTGCTGGTCGGCCTCGTAGGGCGCGCGGTTGATCTGCGCCACGCGGATGATGACCATCTCGCGGATCGCGCCCGACAGCGTCGACTGCTGCCGGATCGCGGTCAGGTAGCCCAGCCAGCCCTGGGCCACGGGCGGGCTGTGCAGCAGCATCTGGTACAGGTGAAGGATGCTGCCGCGCTCGGCGACGATGCGCTGGGCCAGCGGGCGCGTGGCCTCGCTGTCGGTGTCGGCGTAGGGAAGGCGTGCCATGCGGGTCTTTCGGTGAAGAGGGGTGAGGGCGTCAGTCGCCCGAGACGATCTTGCGCTTGACCAGGTCGGCCATGATGTCCGAGTCCTTGCGCACGCGCGTGGCGAAGACTTCGGGGCTGCTGTTCACGATGTCGAAGGCGTTATCGGCGAAGCGGCGTTCCACCTGCGGGTCGTGCATCACGTCGTGCACCGCCTTGAGGAGCTTCTCGCGCACCGGTGCAGGCAGGCCCTTGGGGCCGACCAGGCCGATCCAGGTCGGAAACTCGAAGCCCGGGACCGACTCGTTCATCGCCGGCACGTCGGGCAGCTGCCTGGAGCGGCCCGACGAGCTGACCGCGATGGCCTTGACCTTGCCTGCCTTGACGTGCGGCAGCATCACCGACAGGCCGGCGAAGGCGAAGTCGATATGCCCGCCCAGCAGGTCGGTCAGCAGCGGCGCAGCGCCCTTGTAGGGGATGTGCGTGGTCTGCAACTGCTTGATGATCGAGAGCTGGGCGCTGTTGACGTGCCCGGCCGACGCGGTACCCGCCGATCCATACGCGATGCCGGGGTGGGCCTTCACGTAGCTCACGAACTCCTCGATGGTCTTGGGGGGCAGGTCGTTGCGCGTGACCAGGATCTGCGGCGTGGTCACCAACAGGCTGAGGTAATCGAAGTCCTTGAAGGTGTCGAAGGGCAGGTTCTTGACAATGTGGTGGTTCACCGCCTGCGAGTCGAGCGCGAGCATCAGCGTGTAGCCGTCGGGCTTGGCGCGGTAGAGCTCCCCGGCGCCCAGCGTGCCGCTGGCGCCCGGCTTGTTCTCCACCACGATCGGCTGTCCGAGCCGCTCGCCCAGCGCGTTGCTGATCGTGCGTGCGGTCTGGTCGACCGCGCCGCCCGGCGCGAAGGGCACGATCAGGCGGATCGGCTGGTTCGGGTACGGCGCTTGCGCCCAGCCCGTGAGCGGCGCGGCGAGGGCGGCTGCCATGGCGCCGGCGATGAGCAGTCTGCGGTGAATCATGGGTTGTCTCTCGTGAATCTTGTTGTGGGTGGGGCGGGTGCCGAGTCGCTCAGCGCGTGGCAGCCACGAGGCCGCCGTCCACGACGATCTCGGTGCCGGTGATGTAGCGGCTCTCGTCCGCGGCGAGGAACAGCGTGGCGTGGGCTGTGTCCCAGCCCGTGCCCATGTGCTTCATCGGCACCTGGTTGTTGCGGTGCGCGGTGAAGCCTTCGGTGTCGCCTTTGGCGTACTTGGCGGCCAGGCCTTCGAACAACGGTGTGTGCATCAGGCCGGGCACCACGCAGTTCATGCGGATCTGTTCGGGCGCGTGGATCACGGCGCTGGTGCGCGTGAAGTGCATCAGCGCCGCCTTGGCCGCCGCGTAGCCGACCTGCGGCTTGCCCACGTAGCGCAGGCCGGCCACCGAGGAGATGCTGACGATCGAGCCGCCGCCCTGGCGCTGCATGTGCGGGATCACATGCTTGCACGCGAGGAACGCGCCCTTGAGGTTGACCTGGATCTGCGCGTCCCACACTTCTTCGTCCATGTCGACCGGCCCGCCCGGCTGCGACACGCCCACGTTGTTGACCAGGATGTCGATGCGGCCGAAGCGCTCGATGCATTCGGCCACCGCTTGCGCGACCTGGTCCGAGCGTGTGGCATCGCATTGCCGCACCACGCCTTCGTGGCCTTCGGATTCGATGATGTCGAGCGTGGCCTGTGCGGCCTCCAGCTTGAGGTCGGTGCCGAATACCTGTGCGCCCTGGCGCGCGAACAGCACCGCGGTAGCGCGTCCATTGCCCCAGCCCTCGGCCACGGCCCCGCAGCCCATGACCAGGGCCACCTTGTTCTTCAGATCCAGCACGTCGTCTCCTTGTCGGTCCGCAGGGCGGCATTGCCCTGCGCCGGCCCATCCTAGGGAGCCTGCATTGATCTGTGAAATTCTTTCGAGCTATGGATTGATAGACTGGAGGAATGAATGTCTCCCCACGGCAATTGCGCATGTTCCTGGCGCTCACGGCCTCGCTGAACTTCAGCCGCACCGCCGAGCAGTTCTTCGTCACACAGCCCTCGTTGAGCAAGGCCATCCGGGATCTCGAGGAGGAACTGGGCCTGCGCCTGTTCGAGCGCAGCACGCGCAGCGTCAAGCTGACCGAGAGCGGTGAGCGGCTGGCGGCGCTGGCGCGCGGCGTGATCGGGGAGTTCGATGCGGGTCTGGAGCGTCTGCGCACGAGTGCCGAGCGTGCGTCGAAGCAACTGGCCATCGCGTCGCTGCCTTCGCTGGCCAACGTGCTGTTGCCCGCCGCTTGCAGCGCGCTCGAGGTCTGCTATGTCGACCCGCAGATCACCATCCACGACTGCTCCAACGGCGCGTCGATCCAACGCCTGATCGACGGCCAGGTCGACTTCTCGATCGCTTCCGTCGCGCCGTCGCATCCCGACGTGCACTACGAGGAGATCCTGCGCGATCGCTTCGTGCTGCTGTCCTCGGCGCGGTGGCATGCCCGGGTGGCCGAGCGCATGCGGCTCGATGACATGGTCGACCTGCCGTTGATCAGCATGACCGATTCCAGCACCGCCATGCGCTACATGAGCGCGGCCTATTTGCAGCGCGGCATCGAGTTTCGCCCGAAGATGCAGTTCGACCAGGTCGGCACCATCGCGGGCTTCGTCAAGCAGGGACTGGGCATCGCGGTGCTGCCCTATCTGGGCACGACGCCGCTGCTCACCTTGCGCGGCCTGCGGGTCAGCGAGATCGTCGAGGGGCCGGTGCGCTCCGTCGGCATCGTCACGCGGCGTGCCGGCACGTCGACGGCGATCGCGCAGCAGGCCATGCAGGAAGTGCGCACAGTGGCGGGGGCGCTGATCCAGCGGCAGTCCGAGTGGGTGCTGCCGCCGTCAACGCGCCGCACGCGCCCCAAGTCGGCGTGATACGCGCTCGGGGCTTCCGGGGCTTCGCCAGAGACACCGCGGAACCGGCTTTGCCGGGCCGCTGGTGTGGCCCCCGGAAGGGGGAAGGCGAAGCGACACCCTTCGACAAGCTCAGGACGGGCCAAGGTGCGCGGAGCCTGGGGGCGAGCCTGACTACTGCGAGATCTTCCGACCTTCCTCGACCTGATGCTCGAAGTAGCGCTGGAAGCTGAACGCGATGCTGGCCATCAGCACGGTGCTGCCGATCAGCAGCGAGATCACCACCGCACCGATGGTGATCCAGCCCGTGCGACCGGGCGCGGCATCGGCCGGTGCGGAAGCGTTGAAGCGTGCGTTCCATTTCTCCGGCGTCGTCAGGCCGTAGACGATGGCCGTCAGCGCGCAGCCGGCAATGGTGAAGCCCAGCAGCGGCACCAGTGCCCAGCTCAGGCCATCGTCCAGGCCCAACATGCGCGCCCGCTCGATGCCGTAGAGGCCCAGCGCGGTCGGGATCGGCAGCAGCCAGCCCAGGGTGTCGCCCAGTCCGTGCAGGTAGAAGCGGTGCAGGCCGAACGGCCCGCCCAGGAAGGCGAGCCAGGCGGCCAGGGTCTTGTTCTTCATTCGGTCTTTCTTCATTCGGGCGCGGTGCTGCTGCCCACGCCGAGCGATTTTTCCATCAGCACCACGTCGAGCCAGCGGCCGAACTTCCAGCCGCAGTCCTTGAGCACGCCCACATGGGTGAAGCCCTGCGCGCGGTGCACGCCGACCGATCCGGCATTGGCCGAGTCACCGATCACCGCGATCAGCTTGCGCACGCCGACGGCTTCGGCGGCCTGCGACAGCGCGGTCAGCAATTGGGAGCCCACGCGCTGGCCGCGCGCGGCCTCGGCCAGGTAGATCGAGTCCTCGGCCGAGAAGCGGTAGGCGGGGCGCGGCTTGAACCAGGTGCAGTACGCGAAGCCGAGCACCTCGCCGTCGCGCTCGGCCACCAGGTAGGGCAGGCCCTTGGCGAGCACGTCGGCGCGGCGCGCGGCCATGTCGGCCTCGCTCGGGGCTTCGGTCTCGAAGGTGCCGGTGCCGGTGAGCACGTGGTGCGCGTAGATGGCGGCGATGGCGGCGACGTCTTCGTCGCGGCTGGGGCGGAGGATCAGGGTCATGGGGAGGCGCAGGCGTTGCGCAGACGGTACTGGGAAGGGCGAAAGCATACGCAAAAGCACCTGACTGAGCCCATCGACACAGATAACAGTCGGCAAAAAAAGCCTACGCGCTATAATCGTGGGCTTTTCAGCGTGTCGCTGGCCGGGTGGCCATGTCGCGTGTCTCGACGCTGGAAGAACTCTGTGGGCGACCCTTTCGGGTTTGCTGCACCACCCGAAGGATAAATCATGGTCGTCATTCGACTCTCCCGCGGCGGCTCCAAGGGCCGTCCGTTCTTCAACATCGTCGTGTCGGACAAGCGCGTTCGCCGCGATGGCCGTTTCATCGAGCGTCTGGGTTTCTACAACCCGACCGCGAAGGAAAACGAGGAAAGCATCCGTATCGCTCAGGACCGCCTGACGTACTGGAAGAGCGTTGGCGCCCAAGCGTCGCCGACGGTCGACCGCCTGATCAAGCAAGCTGCTGCAGCTGCTCCCAAGGCTGCAGCCTAAGCTGCCAGCCGGTCAAGGCGATGCTGCCCACACTCGAAGCCGCCGAACTGCCGGCGGATGCGATCGAGGTCGGACGCATCGCCGATGCCTGGGGCATCAAGGGCTGGTTCAAGGTCCTGCCCCACAGCGCCCAACCCGAGGCGCTCTTCTCTTCGAAGCGCTGGTTCATCCAGCCTTCCGGTCCGGTGAATGCGCCTGCGCGCACCGGCGCCTTCCGGCTCGCGATCCGCGAGGCGAAGGAACATTCCGACTGCATCGTCGCGACTTCGCCCGACGTGCCCGACCGCAATGCGGCCGAGGCGCTGCGCGGCGCGCGCGTGTTCGTCCCGCGTTCGAGCTTCCCCTCGGCGGGTGACGACGAGTACTACTGGGTCGATCTGATCGGCCTGAACGTGGTCAACCGCGAAGGCGTGGTGCTGGGCACGGTGCGCGAGCTGCTCTCGGGCGGATCGCAGACCACGCTGGTGCTCGAGTTCGAGCAAGACGGCAAGCCCGTCGAGCGCATGGTGCCTTTCGTCTCCGCCTTCGTCGACAAGGTCGACCTGGCGGGTCGTCTGATCACGGTCGACTGGCAGCCCGACTACTGAGTGCGTCGTCGCCATGCGCTTCGACATCCTCACGCTGTTCCCTGAACTGTTTGCGCCGCTGCTCACCAGCGGCGTGACGCGGCGCGCCTACGAATCCAAGCAGGTCGAGGTCGTGTTCTGGAACCCGCGCGACTTTGCCGAGGGCAACTACCGCCGTGTCGACGACCGCCCCTTCGGCGGCGGTCCGGGCATGGTGATGATGGCTGAGCCGCTGTCGGCCTGCCTCGACGCAGCGCTGGCCGCGCGCGGGGCGCCCGCGCCGGTGGTGCTGTTCTCGCCCATCGGTGAGACGCTGCGCCATGCGGCGGTCGAAGCCTGGGCGGCGGGCGAGGGCGCGGTGCTGGTGTGCGGTCGCTACGAAGGCATCGACCAACGCTTCATCGACGCCCGCGTCACGCACCAGATCAGCCTGGGCGACTTCGTGCTCTCGGGTGGCGAGATCGCCGCGATGGCGCTGCTCGATGCGGTCACGCGGCTGCAGCCGGGCGTGCTGGGCGACCAGGCCAGCCATGTGCAGGACAGCTTCAATCCCGCGCTCGACGGCCTGCTCGACTGCCCGCACTACACGCGGCCCGAGCACTGGAACGGCCAGGCCGTGCCGGCCCCGCTGATGTCGGGCCACCACGTGCAGATCGAGCGCTGGCGACGCGACCAGCGACTGGCCATCTCGGCGGCGCGGCGGCCCGAACTGGTCGAGGCGGCGCGCGATGCGGGTCGCCTGACCAAGGCCGATTTGGCAGCGCTGCAAAAAAAGCTATAATCCGCGGTTCCCCGATCCTCTGTCTGGCCGCGCTTCGGTCTGTTCCGGTTCTCCTTGGTTCTTCCACGTGAGCCCCTGAAAGCCAAAAGCGCCTTTTGTGCAGCCCACACGATCGACTATCAGGAAATCATGAACCTCATCGAAACCCTCGAGCAGGAAGAAATTGCCCGCCTCGGCAAGATCATTCCCTCCTTCATGCCCGGTGACACGGTCATCGTCAGCGTCAACGTCGTCGAAGGCAGCCGCAAGCGCGTGCAGGCCTACGAAGGCGTCGTGATCGCCAAGCGCAACCGTGGCCTCAACAGCGGCTTCACGGTGCGCAAGATCTCCAGCGGCGAAGGCGTGGAACGTACGTTCCAGACCTACAGCCCGCTGATCGCCGGCATCGAAGTCAAGCGCCGCGGCGACGTCCGTCGTGCGAAGCTGTACTACCTGCGCGAGCGCAGCGGTCGTTCGGCACGCATCAAGGAAAAGCTGCCGGGCAAGCGCAACACGCCGGCCGCAGCAGCTGCACAGTAAGCAGTCGCCTTGTCGTGAAAAAAGCCGCCGTTACTGGCGGCTTTTTGCATTGGCGCGCTGCTTGCGTGTGGCACTTGGCCTATGTTCAATGGCGTGCCGCACCGGCGCTGCCATCTTCTCTTTCGTTCCGTCCCGGAGAACCTTTTGACCTCTCGCTCTGCCGCCCTGGAAGCCCTCGCTCCCATCGAACCGATCAACGCCGTGTCGCTGGCCTCGTTCGAGCCCCGCGACGTGCCGGTGATCCGTGTCGACGGCGACCTGCCGGCGGTGGCGGCGGACCAGCTCACGGCGCTGGCGCTGCGCGCGCGTTTCGCGCGCCCGCCGGTCTGGGCGCCTGAACTGCGCCGCGAGCCGCGCATGGGCAACCGGACGCCCGCGCAGGCGGCCGTGCTGGTGCCGATCGTGATGCGCGACGAGCCCATGGTGCTGCTGACCGAGCGTGCGTCGCAGATGACCACGCACTCGGGCCAGGTGGCATTTCCGGGCGGTCGGGTCGATCCGGAAGATGCCAACATCGCGGCCGCCGCGCTGCGCGAGGCCTGGGAAGAGGTGGGGCTGTCGGCCGACTACATCGAGGTCCTGGGCAGCCTGCCGACCTACACCACCGTCACCTCCTTCATCGTCACCCCGGTCATCGCGCTGGTGCAGCCGGGTTTTCGGCTCACGCTGAGTCCGTCGGAAGTCGCCGATGCCTTCGAGGTGCCGCTGTCGCACCTGATGAACCCGGCCAACCATCGGCGCCATGAAATGGTGGGCGAGGGCCTGAACGCACGCCAATGGTTCTCGATGCCCTATCAGGACGGTGCACAGGAGCGTTTCGTCTGGGGCGCGACGGCGGGCATGCTGCGCAACCTCTACCGCTTCCTCGTGGCCTGACGAGCGAGCGCAGGCGAGCCTCGGAAGGCCCGCCTGCATCCATCGGCAGAACGCGCGCCGGATTCGGCGCGCGTTTTCTTTGCATGTGGCTGCGGGCGTGCGGGTTGCACCTTCGCGTAAATCGGGTTGCACCTCTCTGGGTATTTGCCCTACATTCGTCGCAACCCCATCTCGACGAAGCCATTCCATGTCCCTGACCACACTCGGCGTGAAGCTGGACGACAGCGTTCGTGAGCGCCTCAAGAAGGCCGCGCTCAAGGTCGACCGCACCCCCCATTGGCTGATCAAGCAGTCCATCTATTCGCACCTCGAACGGCTGGAGCGTGGTCTGCCGCTCGACGAGGTGTTCGGCGGCGCGCCGTCCGCGCTCCACGGCGCGGAACACCCGTCCCTCGCGGCCGAGCCCGAAGCCGCGCACCAGCCCTTCCTCGATTTCGCGGAGAACGTGCTGCCGCAGAGCGTGCTGCGCGCGGCCATCACCGCGGCCTATCGCCGCCCCGAGGCCGAGCAGGTCGCGATGCTGCTGCCGCAGGCGCGCTTGCCCGACGACATGGCCGCCGCGACGCACCGCCTGGCCTGCCAGCTGTCCGAGAAGCTGCGCGGCCACCAGGCCGGAGGCCGCGCGGGCGTGGTGCAGAACCTGCTGCAGGAGTTCTCGCTGTCCTCGCAGGAGGGCGTGGCGCTGATGTGCCTGGCCGAGGCGCTGCTGCGCATCCCCGACAAGGGCACGCGCGACGCGCTCATCCGCGACAAGATCAGCAACGGCAACTGGCAGCCGCACCTGGGCAAGAGCACCTCGCTGTTCGTCAACGCCGCGACATGGGGGCTGATGTTCACCGGCAAGCTGGTGTCCACCCACAACGAATCGGGCCTGAGCCACTCGCTGGGCCGCGTGCTCACGCGCGGCGGCGAGCCCGTGGTGCGCAAGGGCGTGGACATGGCGATGCGCCTGATGGGCGAGCAGTTCGTCACCGGCGAGACCATCGGCAAGGCCCTGGCCAACGCGGGCAAGCTCGAGGCCCGCGGTTTCCGCTACTCCTACGACATGCTGGGCGAGGCCGCGCTCACCGACGCCGATGCGCTGCGCTACATGGCCTCGTACGAGCAGGCCATCCACGCCATCGGCATGGCGGCCTCGGGCGCGGGCATCTACCGCGGCCCGGGCATCTCGATCAAGCTGTCGGCGCTGCATCCGCGCTACAGCCGCGCGCAGTATCCGCGCGTGATGGACGAGTTGTACCCGCGCCTGCTCACGCTGACGCTGCTGGCGCGCAAGTACGACATCGGCCTCAACATCGACGCCGAGGAGGCCGACCGGCTCGAGCTCTCGCTCGACCTGCTCGAGCGCCTGTGCCACGCGCCCGGCCTGGCCGGCTGGAACGGCATCGGCTTCGTGATCCAGGCCTACCAGAAGCGCTGCGCGGGCGTGATCGCCTACCTGATCGACCTCGCACGCCGCAGCCGCCACCGGTTGATGATCCGGCTGGTGAAGGGCGCCTATTGGGACAGCGAGATCAAGCGCGCCCAGATCGACGGCCTCGAGGACTACCCGGTCTACACCCGCAAGGTGCACACCGACGTGTCCTACCTGGCCTGCGCGCGCCAGCTGCTGGCGGCGCCCGAAGCGGTGTACCCGCAGTTCGCCACCCACAACGCGCACACGCTGGCCGCCATCTACCACCTCGCGGGCCAGAACTACTACGAGGGCCAGTACGAGTTCCAGTGCCTGCACGGCATGGGCGAGCCGTTGTACGACCAGGTCGTGGGCCCGCTCGACGAGGGCCGGCTCGGCCGCCCCTGCCGCATCTATGCGCCCGTGGGCAGCCACCAGACGCTGCTGGCCTACCTGGTGCGCCGGCTGCTGGAGAACGGTGCCAACACCTCCTTCGTCAACCGCATCGCCGACAAGAGCCTGTCGATCGAATCGCTGGTCGCCGATCCGGTGAAGGCGGTCGAGGCGCAGGGCCTCGCGGAAGGCCGGACCGGCCTGCCGCACCCGCGCATTCCGCTGCCGCGCGACCTGTACCCCGGCCGTGCCAACGCAGCGGGCCTCGACCTGTCGAACGAGCAGCGGCTGGCCTCGCTCTCGAGCGCGCTGCTGCACACGGCCAACTGCGATTGGCTGGCGCAGCCGATGCTCGCGCAGCCCGTGGCCCCGGGCGTGCGCCAGCCGGTGCGCAACCCGGCGCGCCACGACGACGTGGTGGGCCAGGTGCAGGAGGCCACGGCCGACGACGTGGAACGCGCGCTGCAGTCCGCGCAGGGCGCCTTCCAGATATGGCAGGCCACGCCCGCCGTCGAGCGCGCCGACATGCTCGAACGCAGCGCCGAGACGCTCGAAGGCCGCATGCAGCCGCTGCTGGGCCTGCTGGTGCGCGAGTCCGGCAAGACATTGCCCAACGCCATCGCCGAAGTGCGCGAGGCGGTCGACTTCCTGCGCTATTACGCGGCCCAGGTGCGCACCGGTTTCAGCAACAAGACCCACCGCCCCTTGGGCCCGGTGGTCTGCATCAGCCCCTGGAATTTCCCGCTGGCCATCTTCATCGGCCAGATCGCCGCGGCGCTGGCCGCCGGCAACACGGTGCTGGCCAAGCCCGCCGAACAGACCCCGCTGATCGCGGCGCAGGCGGTGCAGATCCTGCACGCGGCCGGCCTGCCGCCTGGCGTGCTGCAACTGCTGCCGGGCACCGGTGAAGTCGTCGGTGCCGCGCTGGTGGCCGATGCGCGCGTGCAGGCGGTGCTGTTCACCGGCTCGACGCAGGTCGCACGCATCCTGCAGCGCGTGATCGCCGGGCGCCTCGACGCGCTGGGCCATCCGATCCCGCTGATCGCCGAGACCGGCGGCCAGAACGCGATGATCGTGGACTCGTCCGCGCTGGTCGAGCAGGTCGTGACCGACGTGGTCGCCTCGGCCTTCGACAGCGCCGGCCAGCGTTGTTCCGCCCTGCGCATCCTGTGCGTGCAGGAGGACATCGCCGAACGCACCCTCGAGATGCTGCAAGGCGCGATGAGTGAATGCACGCTGGGCAACCCCGAGCACCTCGACGTCGACATCGGCCCGGTGATCGACCGCGAGGCGCAGCAGTCGCTGCTGCAGCACATCGAGGCGATGCGTGCCAAGGGCCGGCCGGTGTTCCAGGCCGCCCGCGTCCACGGCGACGACGCGGCACGCGGCACCTTCGTCACACCCACGCTGATCGAGATCGAGCGCATCGACGAGCTCGAGCGCGAGGTCTTCGGCCCGGTGCTGCATGTGCTGCGCTATGCGCGCAGCGAACTCGATGCGCTGCTCGAACAGGTCAACGCGAGCGGCTACGGCCTCACGCTGGGCGTGCACTCGCGCATCGACGAGACCATCCACAAGATCGTGGCGCGCGCCAAGGTCGGCAATCTCTACGTCAACCGCAACATGGTGGGCGCGGTGGTGGGCGTGCAGCCCTTCGGCGGCGAAGGTCTGTCGGGCACCGGCCCCAAGGCGGGCGGCCCGCTCTACCTCTACCGGCTGCTGTCGAGCGCACCCGCACAGGCCGTGTTCGCGAGCCTGCGGCCGGCCGTGGGCACCGCGGTCGAAGGCCATGCGGTCGATGCGGCGCACAGCCCGCTGCTGGCGGCGCTGGCGCAGTGGAGCGACCCGGTCCAGCCGGAACTCGCCAGGCTCTGCGCGCAATACGCGGCGCAGTCGCTGGCCGGCACCGAGTTGCTTCTCGACGGCCCGACCGGCGAACGCAACACCTACCGGCTGTCGGCGCGCGAAGCGGTGCTGTGCCTGGCCGCGTCCGATGCCGACCTGCTGTGCCAACTCGCGGCCGTGCTGGCCGTCGGTGCGCGCCCGGCCTGCCCCGACACCGCGGCGGCACGTGCGCTGGCCGCACGCCTGCCGGCCTCGGTGCGCGACGCGATCGGCTGGATCGGCGACTGGACGCGTGAAGGCGACTTCAGCGCGGTGATCTACCACGGCGACGCCGACCAGCTGCGCGGCGTGAGCAAGCAACTGGCGCAGCGCGCGGGTCCGATCGTCAACCTGCAGGGCCTGGCGCCCGGCAAGACCGAGATCGTGCTCGAGCGCCTGCTGATCGAGCGCAGTTTGAGCGTCAACACCGCTGCGGCCGGCGGCAACGCCAGTCTCATGAGCGTGGGTTGAACCTGCAACGTGCGACCGACCGGGCAGCGATTCCCGTCAACCAGGGCGATGCGCGAAAGCGACTCGCTATCATCGGCCGATGAGCTTCTTTGCCATCCTGTGCGCCTTGTTGATCGAACAGGTGCGGCCGCTCACCGTCCACAACCCGGTGTATGCCGCGGTGCTGGCCTGGACGCGCTGGACCAGCCGCAATTTCGATGCCGGCAAGTCGCACCACGGTTGGGTGGCCTGGGGTCTGGCGGTGTTCGTGCCCACACTGCTCACGCTGGGCGTGCACTGGCTGCTGGTGCTCACGCTGGGCCTGCCCTTCGCGGTGCTGTGGAGTGTCGCGATGCTCTACATCACGCTGGGTTTTCGCCAGTTCAGCCATCACTTCACCGGCATCCGCGACGCGCTCGAAGACGGCGACCAGCCGCTCGCGCGTTCGCTGCTCGCGCACTGGCAGCATGCCGATGCGGCCGACCTGCCGCGCAGCGAGATCGTGCGCCACGTGATCGAGCATTCGGTCATCGCCGCGCACCGCCACGTGTTCGGCGTGCTGGCCTGGTTCTCGGTGCTCGCGGCGCTCGGCCTCGGCCCCGCCGGCGCGGTGTTCTATCGCATGAGTGAATTCGTCGCGCGCTACTGGACCCACAAGGACGGCGCCGCGGTGCAGCCCTCGAGCGTCTCGGTGCAGCAGGCCGCACGCCGTGCCTGGAGCCTGACCGACTGGCTGCCCGCACGCATCACCGCGCTCGGCTTCGCCGTGGTCGGCAGTTTCGAGGATGCGATCGATTGCTGGCGCAACGACGCCAAGCGGTTCCCCGACCCCAACGACGGCGTGATCCTGGCCGCCACCTCGGGGGCGGTGAATGTCCGGCTCGGCGGCGGCACGCTGCGGCCGCTGGACGCCGGCGATGCACTCACCCACGCGCAGGCGGGCGACACGCACGGGTCCGATCCCGAGCACGACGATGGCAGCACCGGCGGCCGCGAGCCCGATCTCGCGCACCTGCGCAGCGTGGTGGGCCTGGTGTGGCGCTCGGTCGTGATGTGGATGGTGCTGCTGGCGCTGCTCACGCTCGCGCGCCTGCTGGGTTGAAGCCCGCGCCTGCATGACCGACATCCCTTCATTCTGGAGTCCACGCATCGGCGCGCTCCAGCCCTATGTGCCCGGCGAGCAGCCGCGCATCGACGGGCTGGTCAAGCTCAACACCAACGAGAACCCGTACCCGCCATCGCCCGCCGTGCTCGACGCGATCCAGGCCGCGGCGGCCCATGGTCTCGAGCGCTATCCGGACCCCGAGTCGCAGGATCTGCGCGAAGCCATCGCCACCCGCCACGGCTTGCAGCTTGCGCAGGTGTTCGTCGGCAACGGTTCCGACGAGGTGCTGGCGCATGCCTTCTTCGCCTTCTTCCAACAGGCCGAGCCGCTGCTGTTCCCGGACGTCACCTACAGCTTCTACCGCGTCTATGCGCAGCTCTACGGCATCGACTGCGTGCTGCAGCCGGTCGACGAAGCCTTGCGTATCGACGTCGATGCGCTCGCGGCGCGCGCGGCCCAGGGTTGCGCCGGTCTGGTGATCGCCAACCCGAATGCGCCCACGGGCACCGGCCTGCCGCTGGCCGACATCGAGCGGCTGCTCGCAGCCTGCCCGTCGCGCGTGGTGCTGGTCGACGAAGCCTATGTCGATTTCGGCGGCGAGAGCGCGCTGGCGCTGATCGATCGCCATCCGAACCTGCTGGTGGTGCAGACGCTGTCCAAGTCACGTTCGCTGGCCGGCCTGCGCGTGGGCTTCGCCTGCGGCCAGGCGTCGCTGATCGATGCGCTGACCCGCGTGAAGAACAGCTTCAATTCCTACCCGCTCGACCGCCTTGCGCAAGCCGGCGCGATCGCCGCGATGCAGGATGAAGCCTGGTTCAAGCAAACGCGTGACGCCGTCATCGACACGCGCGAAGGGCTGGTGCTGCAGCTCGAAGACTTCGGCTTCGAGGTGCTGCCCTCGCAGGCCAACTTCGTGTTCGCGCGGCATCCGGCGCACGATGCTGCCGCGCTGGCCGCCGCCTTGCGCGAACGCGCGGTGCTGGTGCGCCATTTCCGCCAGCCGCGCATCGACAGCTACCTGCGCATCAGCATCGGCACGCGCGCGCAGTGCGGCCAATTGGTGGATGCGCTGGCCGCGATCCTGGGCTAGTTTCCCGATTCTCGGGGCCACCGGCGCGGGGCGAAGCTGTCACGTCAGGAGCACTCCCTCAAAGCCCTTGTCTCAACTTGCGCAGTTCCGTCTCCGCGCGATCGAGCTCTTTTCGCAGCGCCGCGATTTCCTGCTGCAGCCGCGCGATGCCGGCTTCGCGGCTTTGCACCGGAGGCAGCGTTCCGCAGCGCACCTGGACCGCTGCCAGTTGGTCGGCGAGTTGCCGTCGTTGCAGCATGCGGCCTCTGGCCTGAGCGACCTCCATCTCCTGGATGAGCGTGAGCTCTTCGTCTCTGCATCCGGTTTCATTGACCGGGCCCGATGGCTGAGCCAAGGCCGAAGTCGCGAGCAGGATCGAAATGACAAGAAGGTAGGGGAGGCGGTGCATAGCTGTCCTTGTACGACACACCACGCACTTCCAAGTTCATTCTGTCCTGCACATCAAGGGCAAGGCCAACCCGCGCTGGCCGTCATCGCCGCGCGACCACATCCCGCAGCATCGCGACGTACTGCGCCACGAAACGCCCCGGAAGAAACTCCTGCGCGCGCGTGCGCGCGGCCGACGACAGTGCGGCCCGGCGCACCGGGTCGTTCAGCAGTTGCTGCATGCGCTCGGCCAGCGCCGCGTGATCGCCGTTGGGAAAGCACAAGCCCGCATCGCCCACGCATTCGGCCAGGCCGCCTTGCGCCGACACGATCAGGCATTTGCCCGCGGCCATGAGTTCGATCGCCACGCCGCCCATCGGCTCGTACCATGCCGAGGGAATGATGCCGATGCCGCCACGGCCGACAGCCTCCACCAGCGCGGCGCCGGACTGGCGGCCGGCAAACACCACCGCTTCCGCGAGGCCGAACTCGGCCACCATGCGTTCGATGACGGGCCGTGCCGCGCCGTCACCGATCAGCAACAGCCGCGGCCCGGGCCCGTGGTGGCGCAGCATTTCGGCAAAGGCCCGCACCAGCACATCCACGCCCTTTTCCTGGACCAGCCGGCCCATATAGAAGAAGTCGAACGCGGGGTTCGGCGTGTCCGCACCGGCGAACTGCGCGATGGGGAAGGGGTTGTAGATCTGCAGCTGGCGCGGCAGCGGCAGGGCGTGCTGCATCCACTTTGTGATCGCCACATGGCGGTCGACCGCGAACCGGGCGACAGCGCGCCGCAGCCCCAGCTTGGCCCCCTCGCGCAACGCCGTGCCCCAGCCGCTGCGGCGTGCGTGGAAGCGCACCGACGCGAGCGGCGTGATGGGCGCGCTGGCGTTGTCGACCCAGCCCAATCCGTCGATGCACGCCGCCTGGTAGCCCACGTGGACCCAGACGAAGGGCTTGCGCGCCAGCAGCACCCAGGGTTGCAGTGCGAGGCTGGCCCCATTGAAGAGCACCACGTCGGCCCAGCGCACGAGTTCGCGCTGTTGCGCATGATCGGGGTGGCGGAAGACCTCGAAGCCATAGGCAGCAGGCGCCTCGCTGCCGGCCTTGCTCTGCGTGACGACCCGACACTCGATACCGCCGGTGGCGATGAAACCCTGCGCCAGCGCCATCGACACGGTCTCGACGCCGCCCACCGACGGGTGGAAGGCGTGGGAATAGAGTAAGACCTTCATTGTCAATATTCTTTAGTAGCCCGTCCGACTCGGCTTGCAGACGGCTCGCGGTCCATGCCATGGCGGCTGCGGCGCAGGGCGTCTGGCGTCTCGGCCAGGCACTGCCGGCCGTGGCTCGCGATCACCAGGCTTCCGTACAGGACCGGGCTGGGGGACGAACGTGGCGCTGGGTGGGGTGGCCACGGCAATGTAAGCAGTCAGCAATGTAGACCTTGTCGAGCAGGCGCTCGGCAGTGATGCACCAGGGGCACGAGTGTACGGGTCGGATGTGCAATGTCCGAAGTCGCAAACGCCCAGTTTCTGGCAGGTCGACCTGTTCCAGACGCACCCCCGGCAGCAGAGCCGCCGGCCGGCATCAAGCCACTTCAGCGGCGTCTCTGCATCCTGCCGGGTGAAGGTGGGGTCAAGCCTGCAGCGCTGCCGTGCGCAAGCGCTCGCGCAGCGCGTCGCTGACAGCCGTCATCGGCGCGCGAAGGTGCGCGTCGCCGATCATGCCCGCGTCCCTCAGCCATGCCTTGAGCGGCGCCGGGTTGGGCTCGGCGAAGAGCAGCGCGATCAGCGGCTGCAGCGCCTGCCAGACCGGCCGGGCCTCGGCCAGCCGGCCTTCGCCGATCAGCCGCAGCACCTCCACGAACCGCGCGGTCTCGAGGTGCGTGCTCGCGGCAATCGCGCCGGCACCGCCCTCGGCCACCGTCGAGAAGATCTGCGCATCCTCGCCGGCCAGCACCTGCAGCGCGCCATCGGCGATCAGGGTGCGGGTCTTGACCATGTCGCCGCCGCAGTCCTTGAGCGCCCGGATGCGTGGATGGGTCGCAAGCAGGCGCAGGGTGTCCAGTGAGAGCGACGCGCCGGTGCGGTAGGGGATGTCGTAGACGATCAGCGGCAGGCGGCTCGCATCTGCGATCGCGGTGAACCAGGTGACCAGGCCCTGCTGCGAGGGACGGATGTAGCTGGGCGCGGGCACGAGCAGCCCGCACAGGTCGTGTTCGGAGAGCCGGCGCACCCAGTCCAGCGTCTGGCCCAGGTGGTAGCCGGAGAGGCCCATCACCCGCGGCAGCGCGGGCGCCGCCGCGGCCACGGTGGCCAGCACGGCCAGTTGCTCGGCCTCGTCGAGCGCGGCGGCCTCGCCGGTCGAGCCGCAGACCACGAAGCCGGCGATGCCCGTGGGCGCGAGCCGCCGCACGAGCGCGGTGAGCGAGGGATGGTCGACCGAGCCGTCGTGACGGAACGGCGTGATCAGGGGAACCCAGAGACCCGAGAAGTCGAAGGGGAGGGCAGAAGAAGAGGGCACGCGATGCTCCTTGGTGCAGGAAGCGACCGATGGGAAAACCATCGTCGGATGTGCGCGTGCCATGGGCTGCAGCCTGAGCCTTGCCGGTCCCGTCGCTCATCCGACGACGGAACCGCAGCTCCGGTCAGACGAGCTGTGGTTTTTTGGCTTTGCCGTTGCCGCGTGCGCACGCCTGGCCTTCGGACGAAGGCTGGAGGGGGTGCGCGGCGCGGCAGGACATGGAGCGGAGTCTACCGTGATGCCACAATTCGCCAATGACCCGTGCACGCGTTGCGATCCAGATCCATGACTTCGACTTGGCAGAGGAGATCGCGGCGCTGCGTGCCGAAGATCCCCGTGTCGGAGCCGTCTGCAGTTTCATCGGCACGGTTCGCGACCGCAACGACGGCAGTGCGGTCGCATCGATGGAACTCGAGCACTACCCCGGCATGACCGAAAAGGCCATCGAGGCCATGATCGACGAGGCGCAGCGCCGCTTCGACATCCTCGGCGCGCGCATCGTGCACCGCGTGGGACTGCTGCAGCCGCTGGACCAGATCATGATGGTGGCGGTGGTCTCGGCGCATCGCGGCCAGAGCTTCCAGGCCTGCGAATTCCTGATGGACTACCTCAAGACGCAGGCGCCGTTCTGGAAGAAGGAACAGACGCCCGAGGGGGCACGCTGGGTCGATGCGCGTGTGGCGGACGACGAGGCGCTGGCGCGCTGGGGCATCCAGGCCTTCAACGCTTGACTCTTCCGGGGTGGTTTTCTCCTCTCCCTCCGGGAGAGGGCAGGGTGAGGGCGGCGGCCGTCGTTCCACGACCGGCCTGTGCAAAGGCTGCGAGCCCTCACCCCAACCCTCTCCCGGAGGGAGAGGGGGCAAGACCTCGCCTCGGCACTCGACCCTGTTTTTTCCCCTCTCCCGGAGGGAGAGGGTGCAAGACTTCACTGGGGCTTGAAGCCGCTGGCCTGGATGATGCGTTCCCAGGTCTGCGTGTACGTCCGCACGCGTCCCGCGAACTGCCCCTGCGGCTCATAGGCCACGTTCAAGCCCATGGCCGTGAGCTTCTGCTTCACGTCCGGCATCGCCAGCACCTTCTGCAGGGCCGCGCCGAAGCGGTCGACCACCGGCTGCGGCGTGCCCACGGGCGCGAAGATGCCGTAGTACGGGTAGTCGTCGAGGTTCGCGAAGCCCAGTTCGGTGAAGGTCGGCACCTGGGGCAGCAGCGGCTGGCGCTTGGCGCCGATCACGGCCACGATGCGCACCTTGCCGGCCTTGTGGTTCTCGATGAAGTCGGGCACCGAGGCGATGCCGGCCGTGATCTGGTTGCCCAGCATGTCGGCCGTCAGTGGCGCGCTGCCGCGGTAGGGTGCGGCCTGCAGGTCGAGCTTGTACTTGTCGGAGATCAGCTTGACCAGGAACTCAGGGATCGAGCCCGGCGCGGGCACGCCGATGGTCTCCTTGCCGTCCTTCTGGGTGCGCACCCACTTCACGTACTCGTCCATGTTCCTGGCCGGCGTGCCGCCCGAAACCGCCAGCACGTTGGCGAAGGTGGCGAAGCCGGCCACCGGCACGAAGTCGGTCGCGGGGTTGAAGCCGGGGCTCTTGACCACCTGCGGCAGGATGGAGATGCTGTGGTCGTGCGTGAGGAACAGCGTGTGGCCGTCGGCCGGCGCGGCCTTCAGCGCCTGGGCCGCGATCTGGCCGCCCGCGCCGGCACGGTTCTCGATCACCACCGGTGCGCCCAGCTCGTCCTTGAGCTTTTCGCCCAGAGCGCGTGCAATCGCATCGCTGCCGGCGCCGGCCGGGAAGCCCACCAGCAAGCGGATCGGTGTGCTGCTGCCTTGGGCCTGGGCCAGACCCGACAGGCCCAGCGCCGCTGCGAAAAGGCCGAGCGTCAGCGCCCGGCGAGCCGGCTGAACACGCTGCGTTGAAAAAACCATGATCGACTCCAATCCATTGTGGTGAGAGGTTCCGGCAGCAATAGCCGTGCCTGAATTCGCCCGCGCTCTTGAATGGCGCGCGAACAGCCCTATTTTGTATGCAGGAAACACCACCATGCGCCAAGACAAACTCACCACCAAATTTCAGGAAGCGCTCGGCGATGCACAGTCGCTGGCGCTGGGCAACGACAACGCTTATATCGAACCGGTCCACCTGCTCGCGGCCATGCTGCGCCAGGACGATGGCCCGCGCGCGCTGCTGGAGCGCGCCGGGGTCAACGTGGCCGCGCTGGGGCAGGCGGCAGAGGCTGCGATCAAGAAGCTGCCGCAGGTGCAGGGCCACGATGCGGTACAGGTCGGCCCCGAGCTCAACAAGCTGCTGCAGGCCACCGAGAAGGAGGCCATCAAGCGCAACGACCAGTTCATCGCGGGCGAACTCTTCCTGCTGGCGCTGACCGACAGCAAGGCCGACGTCGGCCAGCTCGCGCGCAGCAACGGCCTGACGCGCAAGAGCCTGGAATCGGCCATCGATGCGGTGCGCGGCGGCCAGGGCGTGAACAGCGCCGATGCCGAAGGCCAGCGCGAAGCGCTCAAGAAGTACTGCATGGACCTGACCGAGCGCGCACGTCTCGGCAAGCTCGATCCGGTGATCGGCCGCGACGAGGAGATCCGCCGCGCCATCCAGGTGCTGCAGCGGCGCACCAAGAACAACCCCGTGCTGATCGGCGAACCCGGCGTGGGCAAGACCGCCATCGTCGAAGGCCTGGCCCAGCGCATCGTCGCGGGCGAAGTGCCCGAGTCGCTCAAGGGCAAGCGCGTGCTGTCGCTCGACATGGCCGCGCTGCTGGCCGGCGCCAAGTTCCGCGGCGAGTTCGAGGAGCGCCTGAAGACCGTGCTCAACGAACTCGCGAAGGACGAAGGCCAGACCATCGTCTTCATCGACGAGCTGCACACCATGGTCGGTGCCGGCAAGGCCGAAGGCGCGATGGACGCGGGCAACATGCTCAAGCCCGCGCTGGCGCGGGGCGAACTGCATTGCGTCGGCGCCACCACGCTCGACGAATACCGCAAGTACATCGAGAAGGATGCAGCGCTGGAGCGCCGCTTCCAGAAGATCATCGTGGGCGAGCCCTCGGTCGAGGCCACCATCGCGATCCTGCGCGGGCTGCAGGAGAAGTACGAGGTGCACCATGGCGTGCAGATCACCGACCCGGCCATCGTGGCGGCGGCCGAATTGAGCGATCGCTACATCACCGACCGCTTCCTGCCCGACAAGGCCATCGACCTGATCGACGAGGCCGCGGCCAAGATCAAGATCGAGATGGACTCCAAGCCCGAGGTCATGGACCGGCTCGACCGCCGGCTGATCCAGCTGCAGATCGAGCGCGAAGCCGTGCGCCGCGAGAAGGACGAGGCCTCGCAGAAGCGCTTCGGCCTGATCGAGGACGAGATCGTCAAGCTGCAGAAGGAGATCGCCGACTACGACGAGATCTGGCAGGCGGAGAAGGCGCAGGCCCAGGGCAGCGCGAAGATCCGCGAGGACATCGACAAGCTCAAGTTCGAGATCGAGGAGTGGAAGCGCAAGGGCGATTTCAACAAGCTCGCCGAGCTGCAGTACGGCCAGTTGCCGGCGTTGGAGAAGCGCCTGCGCGAAGCCGAGGAGAGCGAGGCCAGCAAGGGCAAGTCCAGCGCACCCACGCTGCTGCGCACCCAGGTCGGCGCGGAAGAGATCGCCGAAGTCGTGGCGCGCGCCACCGGCATCCCGGTCGCCAAGCTGATGCAGGGCGAGCGCGACAAGTTGCTCGTGATGGAAGACAAGCTGCACGAGCGCGTGGTCGGCCAGGACGAGGCCATCGGTGCGGTCGCCAACGCGATCCGCCGCTCCCGCTCGGGCCTGTCCGATCCGGGCCGGCCCACGGGTTCCTTCCTGTTCCTCGGCCCCACGGGCGTGGGCAAGACCGAACTCTGCAAGGCGCTCGCGGGCTTCCTGTTCGACAGCGAAGACCACCTGATCCGCATCGACATGAGCGAGTTCATGGAGAAGCACTCGGTCGCCCGCCTGATCGGCGCGCCGCCGGGCTACGTGGGCTACGAGGAGGGCGGCTACCTGACGGAAGCCGTGCGCCGCAAGCCCTACAGCGTGGTGCTGCTCGACGAGGTCGAGAAGGCGCATCCGGACGTGTTCAACGTGCTGCTGCAGGTGCTCGACGACGGCCGCCTCACGGACGGCCAGGGCCGCACCGTGGACTTCAAGAACACCGTGATCGTGATGACCAGCAACATCGGCTCGCCGATCATCCAGGCGATGGTGGGCCGGCCGAGCGAGGAGATCAAGGACGCGGTCTGGGACGAGCTGAAGAACTACTTCCGCCCCGAGTTCCTGAACCGGATCGACGAGACGGTGGTGTTCCATGCGCTCGACGCGAAGAACATCGAATCGATCGCGGCCATCCAGCTCAAGGTGCTGCAGGCGCGGCTCGCGAAGATGGACCTGTTCCTCGACGTGTCGGCCGCTGCGCTGGCCGAAATCGCCAAGGTCGGCTTCGACCCGGTGTTCGGCGCGCGGCCGCTCAAGCGGGCGATCCAGCAGCGCATCGAGAACCCGCTGTCGAAGCTGCTGCTCGACGGCAGCTTCGGGCCCAAGGACACGATCCGGGTCGAAACCGACCCGATCCAGTCGCCCGGGCAGTTCTCGTTCAGCCACGGTGGGGAACCATCGGCCGAGGCTCTGGCCTAATGCCGATGATGAATTTTGTTCTTCGCTTCATCCTCTTCTGCCTCGGCCTGATCTTCGCGGCCAGTCTGGCGGTCGCGGTGCTGCTGCTGGCCGCGGTCTGGGGCCTGCGCTACGGCTGGGCCCGGCTCACCGGCAAGCCCGTGACGCCCTGGGTCATGCGCTTCAACCCGCGCAGCGGCTTCGACCGATTCCGCGCCGCGCAGGCGCCGGCCGAACCCACAGCGGCCGACGTGGTCGGCGCGCGGGCCCGCGGCGAGTCGACGCGCAGCCCGATCGCGCTGGGCGATGCGGGCGAGGTGACCGACGTGTCGGCCCGGCCCGCGACGCGCGGAAATTAGGGTCTGGGAACAGGCCCTCGCCCTCCGGCATCACAAGGACGTGCGGCGCGTGCAGGTACGATCCGCGCATGGAATCTGCTGATGCCGCCCTCTTCGATGCGTCGTACTACGCGCGCTACTACTTCGACAAGAAGACCAAGGTGGCGGACCGGCAGCATGTCGAACGGCTGGGTGCCTTCGTCAGTTCCTACCTGAAGTACCTGCGCGTCCCTGTGCGCCGCGTCCTGGATGTCGGTTGCGGCATCGGAATTTGGCGCGATATCACGACCCAGCACTTTCCGCAGGCGACCTACCAGGGCGTCGAGATCAGCGAATACCTGTGTGGTCGTTACGGATGGGAGCGTGGCTCGGTCGTGGACTACCAGGCTCGGCAGCCCTTCGACCTGGTCATCTGCCAGGGCGTTCTGGCCTATCTGACCCCGGCCGACCTGAAGCGTGCCCTGCGCAACCTCGGGGTGCTGAGCCAGGGCGCGCTCTACGTCGAAGCCGTGACGCTCGAGGACTACGAGAACGACGTCGTGGACGAAGACCTCACCGATCCGCTTCTTTATCGACACCGCGCCGAGATGTACCGACGCGGGCTGACGCGGAAGTTCAAGGAAATGGGCGGGGGGGTCTGGCTCAGTCGAAGCGCGGAAGTGCCGCTCTTCGCGCTGGAAAGCGCGGCGGAGTGAGTGCACCGCAGATCGCGGCGGCCACTCCTGGCGGATTCGGTCAGCTGTAGAGCCGCTCGATCTCGCTCGCGTAGTTCTTGTAGATCGAGGAACGCCGCACCTTCATGGTCGCGGTGACATCCCCGTCGTCGTGGTCCAGTTCCTTGGCCAGCAGGTGGAACTGCCGGATCTGCGAGACCTGCGCCAGCTTGCCGTTGCCGCGTGCCACCTCGTCGCCGATCAGCCGCAGCACGTCGGCGTGCTCGGTGAGCGAGCGGAAGTTGGTGAAGGGGATGCGCTGCGCCTCGGCCCACTTGCCGACTGTCTCGTAGTCGATCTGGATCAGCGCGCCGACGAACTTGCGGCCCTCGGCCACGATCACGCACTCCTTGATGTAGGGGCTGCCCTTCATCGTGTTCTCGATCTCCGAGGGCGTGAGGTTCTTGCCGCCCGCGGTGATCATGATGTCCTTGAGCCGGTCGACGATGCGCAACTGGCCGCCGGCCTCTTCGCGCACCACGTCGCCGGTGTGCAGCCAGCCGTCGCGGATCGACTGTGCCGTGGCCTCCTCGTTCTTGTAGTAGCCGGCGAACACCATGTCGCCTTTCAGCAGCAACTCGCCGTTCTCGCCGATGCGGTGCGCCGTGCCCAGCGTGGGCGGGCCGACCGTGCCGGGCATCACCGCGTCGAGTCGGTGGCCCGTGACCATGCCGCTCGACTCGGTCAGCCCGTAGACCTCGACCAGCGGCACGCCCAGCGTGCGGAAGAAGTGCACCACGTCGGGCGCGATCGGCGCGGCGCCGGTCAGTGCCACCCGCACGCGGCGCAGGCCGATGAAGTTCTGCAGCGCCCGCAGCACCAGCCAGTAGCTCGCGGCATGGGCCAGGCGATCGGCCACCGACCACTGCGCGCGCGGCTTGGCCGTCAGCGTTTCGCAGCGCGCCCAGGCGCGAGAGAAAAGCGCGCGCTGCAGCCGGCCGGATTCCTGCAGCTTGATGCTGATCGACGCGTGCAGCTTCTCCCAGATGCGCGGCACGCCCAGGAAGATGCTGGGCGCCACCTCGCGCAGGTCTTCCTGCACGGTGCGGATCGATTCACCGAAGTGCACCTGCGAGCCCAGGTAGGGCGGCGCGAAGGCCGTGAGCATCTGCTCGGCCACATGGCACAGGGGCAGGTACGACAGGTGCGTGGTGTCGCCGTCGAGGCCCAGCCGATCGATGATGCCGGGCACCACGCCGCGGATGTTGCGGTACGACAGCATCGCGCCCTTGGGCTTGCCGGTGGAGCCCGAGGTGTAGATCATCAGGCCGATGTCGTCGAAGGTCTGCGCAGCGAGTGCGGTGTCGATGATCGCGCGACCGCCCTGCGCGGCCGAGGCCGCGCCCAGCCGCTCGAGTTCGGCGAAGGTCGTGACCTTGTCGCGGTGCGCGGCGTCGAGGTTGCGCAGGCCCTTGGTTTCGATCACCACGATCCTGCGCAGCCGCGGCAGCAGGGCCAGCGATTCGATCACCTTGTCGGTCTGCTCCTGGTCCTCGCAGACGATCAGCTCGATGTCCGCATGGCCGACCACGTAGGCCACTTCGCTGGCCGGGCTGGTCGGGTAGACGCCGACCGCGATGCCGCCGACCATGCCTGCGCCCATCTGCGCGAGCACCCACTCGGTGCGGTTCTCCGACAGCACGCCCACATGGCCGCCCAAAGTCAGGCCCAGCGCCCGCAGGCCCAGCCCGACATGTTCGGCGCGTTGCGCATAGGCCTGCCAGGTCAGCGGCTTCCAGATGCCGAAGTCCTTCTGCCGGATCGCGACCTTCGCGGGCTGCAGGCGCGCCTGTTCGCGCAGCATCTGCGGCAGGGTCAGGTGGGGCAGCGTTGCGCTCACGAAAGCCACCTTTTCCTGCGCTTGTAGTGTTTGATGTCGCGGAAGCTGCGTGCCTCGCCGCTGCCGCCCACGCCGAGATAGAACTCGCGCACGTCCGGGTCGGAAGCAAGGCGCTCGGCGCTGCCGTCGATCACGATCTTGCCGTTCTCCATGATGTAGCCGCGGTGCGCCACCGCGAGCGCCACCGTGGCGTTCTGTTCGACCAGCAGCATCGACACGCCGCGCTCGGCGTTGATGCGCGCGATGATGGTGAAGATGTCCTCGACCAGCTTGGGCGACAAGCCCAGCGAAGGCTCGTCGAGCAGGATCAACTGGGGCTGCGCGACCAGCGCGCGGCCGATGGCCAGCATCTGCTGCTCACCGCCCGAGAGGTAACCGGCCAGGCCCTTGCGGCGCTCGTGCAGCCGCGGGAAGTAGCTGTAGACCGCGTCGAAGTCCGGCTTGGCATCGGGGCGGCCGGTGAGCGCGTAGGTGGCAGCGACCAGGTTCTCCTCGATGGTCAGGTCCTCGAACACCCGCCGGCCTTCCATCACATGGCACAGGCCGTCGCGCACCAGTTGCTGCGGTGCGCGCTCGGCCGTGCTGCGGCCGTTGAATTCGATGCGGCCGGCCTCGACCTCGCCGTCTTCCAGCGCGAGCAGTCCCGAGATGGCCTTGAGCGTGGTCGACTTGCCCGCGCCGTTGCTGCCCAGCAGCGCGACGATCTCGCCGCGCGGCACGGCCAGCGACAGGCCGCGGAGCACCTGCACCACCTTGTTGTAGACGACCTCGATGTTGTTGACATTCAACACGTTCACGGCTCCCCCCCAGTCTTCGCGCACTTCGTGTCGCTCCGCCAACCCCCTACCGGGGGCAACACCTGCAGCCCGGCAAAGCCGGTTCTGCGGTGTTCCAGGAAGGGATACCTGCTTCCCATGGCTACTTGCTTAAGGAAATCCAGTCGGACGCGGGCACCATCTTCTGCGCCTTCATGTCCGCCTTGTAGACGCGCCCCACCGGGATCGAGTTGCCGCTGATGGTGATGGGCGTGCCGATCAGGCCGCCGGTGTCGAAGTCCTTGATGGTGTTGAGCGCGGCCTTGAGGTTCTTGCCGTCGAGCGGTTTGCCGGCATCGAGCGTGCGCTTGGCCGCTTCGGTGAACAGCATCGCCGTGAGGAAGCCCTGGGTGTAGGCCGTGCTCTGGTACTCGGGGCGCAGCGCGCGGATCTTGTCGAGCATCGGCGCCTTGGCCGAGGTGTCGTAGTAGTAGCGGTAGGGCATCACGCCCATGAAGCCGTCGGCGCCGTCGCCCATCTTCATGACGGTGGAGCTGTCCATGGTCCAGAAGGTGCCCATCCACTTGCTGGTCATGCCCATCTGCTTGCCCTGCTGCACGAACTCGGGAATGGGCGCGAGGATGTAGCCGTGGAAGATCGTGTAGTCGGGCGCGGCGCGGCGCAGCTTGATGACTTCGGTCGACACGTCGACGCTGCCGGCCGGGGTCATGAGCTTGACGGGCACCGTGAGGCCGAGCTTCTTCGCGGCCGCCTCGCTGGCCTCGATCGGGTCGCGGCCGAACTCGGAGTCGGAGTAGACGAAGGCCACCTTGGCGCCCGGCTTCTCCTTGGCGATGTGCTTGAGAAGGATGCCGATCTGCTCGGTGTAGTCGGGCCCGACCAGGAACTGGTTGGGGAACTTGACCGGGTCGTTGAGTTCGGTCGCGAAGGACGCGCCCGCCATCAGGATCTGGCCGCTGCGGTCGAGCTCGGGGTTGATGGTCTTGGCGAAGCCAGTCGAGTCACCGTAGTAGAGGTTGACCTTGTTCTGGCTGGTGATCTTCTTGTAGGCCGCGACCGAGACGTCGACCTTGTAGCCCGTGTCTTCGGGCACGTAGCGCAGCTTGCGGCCCTTGATGCCGCCCGCGTCGTTGACCATCTTCACGTAATCGGCCATGCCGGCGTTGATGCCCACGCCCGCGAAGGCGAACACGCCGGTCATGGGGATCGAGCCGCCGATCACGATGTCTTCGGTGGACTGGGCATGTGCGGCGAAGGGTGCGGCGAGCGCGGCCGAAGCGGCGAGCACGAGCGCACGGCGGCGCAGAGAGGGCTGAAGTGTCTTGTGCATGCTTGTCTCCTGGTGGAATTTCATCGAACAACGGACCAACGAAAGGCGTGAGGGCGATCCAGACGGGCTCCCTTCCAGGGATACCGTGGAACCGGCTTCGCCGGGCCACTGGTATCGCCCCCGGTCGGGGGTTGGCGGAGCGACACGAAGTGCGCGAAGACTGGGGGCGAGCTCATGATCGGAAAGGCCATAGATGAAAGAAACGGCGCGTGCGCCGCCACACTTCTGCGAGCCCGTGCGGCTCGAACACCAGAAATCCGACGATCAAGAGACCGAACACCACGGTGCGCACCGGCGAAAGGAACACCGTCATCTCGGTGCCGCCCGGCAGCAGGTCGACGATGAGCTTGAGCAGCTCTGGCACCATGGTCATGAAGATCGCGCCCAGGATGCCGCCAAGGATCGAGCCCATGCCGCCGACGATGATCGCGGCCAGGAAAAAGATCGACATCAGCAGCGGGAAGCTCTCGGGCGTGACCACGCGGAAGAAATAGGCCCAGAGCCCGCCCGCCACGCCCGCGTAGAAGGACGAGAGCCCGAAAGACAGCAGCTTGTAGCGCAGCAGCGGAATGCCCAGCACCTCGGCCGAGATGTCGCGGTCGCGGATCGCGATGAAGGCCCGGCCCACGCGGGTGCGGAACAGGTTGGCCGCGCCCAGCACCATCAGCAGCATCACTGGCACGATCACCCAGTAGAGGCGGAAGGAGGTGTCGAGCGCCATGCCGAAGAATTGCGCCGGCGGCACCGACAGGCCACTGGTGCCGCCCGTGAGCTTGAGGTTGGCGAACAGGAAATGCGTGATGAAGGAGGCCGCGATGGTGGCGATCGCCAGGTACAGGCCCTTCACGCGCAGCGAAGGAATGCCCACGATCAGGCCGCCCAGCATCGCGACCGTGCCGCCGGCCAGCAGGTTCAGCAGGAAGTGCGTGCCCAGCCGCGTCTCGAGGATCGCGACCGTGTATGCGCCCAGGCCCATGAACGCGGCCTGGCCCAGGCTCACCAGCCCGGTGTAGCCCGTGAGGATGTTGAGCCCGCTCGCGCTCGCCACGTTGATCGCGACCAGGCAGGCGAGGTAGAGCCAGTAGTCGCTGGCGATGAAGGGGAAGAGCAGCAGCAGCGCCGCACCGATCGCGAGCCAGGTCTTCTGCGTGCGCGAGTCGAACAGCGCCGCGTCGGCGATGTAGCTTTCCTTGAGGGTGCCTATGCGCATGTTCTTACCCGCCGTTCAAGCTTCTGTTCAGGGCGCGTGCACAGGCCAGCGGGTACTCCCCTCCGCGAAACGTCCCCCGGGGCTTCGCCCCCTCCTTCTTTATTTCGCTGCGGGGAGCACCCGGTACCCTGCGCACGTGGATGCGGTGGGGGTGTGCGGCCGTCGATCCAACAGAACGCATCTCGATCGTGTCGATGGCGTGCTCTGCGCAGCGAAATAAAGGAGGAGGCCGCAGGCCGGGGGACATTCGCGGAGCAGAGTACGCCGTCGGCGCGATCGCGTCCCCGGCATTGAATTGCGTTCCGAAAAGCCATTTCAAAGCCTCTCGATCTCATGCGTGCCGAAGAGACCATAAGGCCGAACCATCAACACCAACACCAGCACGATGAAGGTCGCGAGCAACTTGTACTCACCCCCGAGAAAGGTCCCCGCCAGCGCCTCCACCAGCCCGATGAACACCCCGCCGATCAACGCTCCCAGCACGCTGTCGAGCCCGCCGACGATCACCACCACCAGCACCGACAGCCCGAACACGCCCATCGACGAGGAGATGCCGCCGATGGCGCCGACCATGATGCCGGCGACCGCGGCGATCATGGCCGAGGCGACCCAGGCCAGCGAGAACACGCGCGGCACGTTGATGCCCATCGAGTAGGCGGCCGCCTGGTCCGAGGCCGTGGCGCGCAGGGCCACGCCGCCGCGCCAGAAGCGGAACACCAGCAGCACCGCGCCGATGAGCCCTGCCGCGATCAGTGCGCCATAGGCCACCTTGGGCGCGAGGAAGGCCTCGCCGATCATGATCGGCGTGTTGGGCAGGAACTCGGGCAGGCGGCGCTGGTCCGCGGTCCAGATGATCTCGACCAGGCCGACCAGCACCGAGGCCAGCCCCACCGTGACCATGAAGACCGAGATCGGCGGCTCGCCCAGCAGCGGCCGGATCATGGTGCGCTCGACGATCGCGCCCAGCAGGCCGGTGCCGATCACCGCGCCGATCACCGCGGCCCAGATCGGCAGCGAGAAGGTCGCGGAGAAGGTGAAGAACAGGTAGGCGCCGATCATCAGCATCTCGCCGATCGCGATGTTGACCACGCGCGTGGCCTTGTAGACCAGCACGAAAGCCAGGGCGGCCAGCGCATAGAGGCCGCCGCTGGCCACGCCCGTGAGGCTGATCTCGAACAGGTAGGCCCAGTCCATCACGCGACTCCCGCGACCGTCTGTTCGCCGCGCAGCTTGCGCCGCAGGTCGCCCACGTCGCCTGCGCCCAGGTAGGCACGGATCACCTCGGGGTCGGCCTGCACCTGCGCCGGTGCGCCCTGTGCGATGACCTGGCCGAAGTTGAGCACCACCACGTGGTCCGACAGGTCCATCACCATGCCCATGTCGTGCTCGACCATCAGCACCGTCACGCCCCATTCGTCGCGCACGTCGAGGATGAAGCGCGCCATGTCCTCGGTCTCTTCACGGTTCATGCCCGCGACGGGCTCGTCGAGCATCAGCACCTTGGGCTGCATCGCCAGCGCGCGCGCCATCTCCACGCGCTTCTGCAGGCCGTAGGGCAGGGCGGAGACCGGCGCGTGGCGGATGTGGTCGATCTCGAGGAAATCGATGATGCGTTCTTCCACGTCGCGCCGCAGTTCAGCCTCTTCGCGCCGCGCGCGGCCGACGTAGAACAACGCCTCCAGCACGTTGGTCTTGAGGTGCGCGTGGCGCCCCAGCTTGATGTTGTCGAGCACCGTCATGCCGCGGAACAGCGCGATGTTCTGGAAGCTGCGCGCCAGGCCCAGCTTGGCGCGTTGCGGCGCCGGCGTGCGCGTGATGTCGGTGCCTTCGAACAGCACCCGGCCCGCGGACGGGCGGTAGAAGCCCGAGATGGTGTTGAACAGCGATGTCTTGCCCGCGCCGTTGGGGCCGATCACCGCGGTGATGGAGCCCGGCTGCACGCTGAAGCCCACGCCCGTGAGCGCCTTCACGCCACCGAAAGCCAGCGTCAACGCCTCGACCTGCAGCACGGGTGCATCGGCGGAAGCGGAAAGGGCCTGGTGCATGGATGAAAGAGGTGTGGAAGGCAGCGAGGGTTTGCCTCAAAAGCGGGAAAATCTACTTCTCCGTAGAATTTCTACTCGTCGGTAATGTCGCTGCTGGCCGCGTCTTGCGGCATCCGGACTTTCCCGCGCTGACCTTTGTGAAATGGCCTCTTCCGCTCTCCGCTCCAAAGCTGCCGCCGTCTCCCCGTGGGAACCCGCGAGCGCGCGCGCGCTGCAACGCGAGGTCAAGCGCAACGCCGTGCTGCAGACGGCCGCGCAGCTCTTCAACGAACGCGGCTTCCACGCCACTTCGCTCGACGACATCGCCGAGCGGCTGCACGTGAGCAAGCCCACGCTGTACTACTACGTCGAGAGCAAGGACCAGATCCTGCTGGAGTGCGTGCGCACCGCGCTCGACCTGATGCACGACGGCATCGAGGCCGTGCGCCATGCGGGCGGCAGCGCCATCGACCAGCTCCAGGCCTGCATGCGCATCTACACCGGCGTGGTCACGCAGGACTTCGGCATGTGCGTGATCCGCATCGGCGAAGACCCGCTGCCCGAGCCGCTCAAGACCGAACTGCGCCGGCTCAAGGCCGGCATCGACCACCAGTTCCGCCGGCTCATCGCCGACGGCGTGGCCGAAGGCTCGCTCGCGCCCTGCGACCCGAAGATGGCCGCCTTCATGCTGGCCGGTGCGCTGAGCTGGGTGGGCCGCTGGTACCGTGGTGACGGTGCGCTCACGCCCGAACAGATCGCCGACCAGGGCATCGCGCTGCTGCTCAATGGCGTGGTGCGGCAGCGCCCCGCCGCGGCCCGGCGCGAACCCGCCACCGAATCTTCCCCTGCGGTCAAGAGGCCGCGCAAGAAAGGACAAGCATGAGCCACAACGATTCCCCCCTCCAGGTGGGCCGCGACGGCGGCATCGCCACGCTGCGCTTCAACCGGCCCTCGGCCCTGAACGCCATCGACGTGCCGATGGCCATCGCCTTCCTGGCCGCGGCGCGCGAGCTCGCGGCCGACAAGAGCGTGCGCGCGGTGCTCATGAGCGGCGTGGGCAAGGGCTTCATGGCCGGCGGCGACCTGGCCGTGCTGCAGGCCGACCCGGTGCAGGGCGCGGCCGACCTCATCGGTCCGCTGCACGAGGCCCTGACGGTGCTGGCCGGCATGGACGCCCCGCTGATCGCGCAGGTGCACGGTGTGGCCGCAGGTGCCGGCCTGAGCCTGATGCTGCAGGCCGACTTCGTGCTGGCCGCCGAGGGAACGCGCTTCAACCTGGCCTACGTCAACATCGGCGCCAGCTGCGACGTGGGCGCCTCGTGGGCGCTGCCGCGGCTGGTCGGCCTGCGCCGCGCACTCGAGATCGCGATGCTGGGCGACATGTTCGACGCGGCCGCGGCCGAGCGCATGGGACTGATCAACCGCGTGGTGCCGGCTGCCGAGCTCGAGGCCGAGGCACTGGCCTTCGCGCGCCGCCTGGCCCAGGGGCCGACGGTGGCACTGGGGCGCCTGCGACGGCTGATGCGGACCTCGTTCGAACGCGACCTCGCGGGCCAGCTCGATGCCGAATCGGCCGCCTTCCGCGAGTGCGCGAGCAGCGATGATTTCAAGATCGGCATCAACGCCTTCTTCGCGAAGACAAAGCCCGCCTTCACCGGCCACTGATCGGCCATTGATGGGCCACTGATTTTTCAACTTGCAGCAGGAGACCTTCCCATGACATCCCCCGACATCTTCGTCGTCGGCACCGCCCGCACGGCCATCGGCACCTTCGGCGGCGCACTGAAAGACGTGCCCAACACCCAGCTCGCCACCACCGCGGTCAAGGCCGCGATCGAGCGCAGCGGCGTCGCGGCCGATGCCATCGGCCATGTGGTGATGGGCAACGTGATCCCTACCGACGTCAAGGACGCCTACCTGAGCCGCGTGGCCGCCATCGACGCGGGCTGCCCGATCGAGACGCCGGCCTTCAACGTCAACCGCCTCTGCGGCTCGGGCCTCCAGGCCATCGTGTCGGCGGCGCAGGCGATCGCGCTGGGCGACTGCGACATCGCGATCGGCGGCGGCTCGGAGTCGATGAGCCGCGGCCCGTACTTCGACACCGCCGCACGCTTCGGCGCGCGCATGGGCGATGCGGTGCTGGTCGACTACATGCTCGGCATCCTGCACGACCCATGGGAGAAGATGCACATGGGCATCACCGCCGAGAACGTGGCCGCGCGCTACAAGATCTCGCGCGAGATGCAGGACGCGCTCGCGGCGCAGAGCCAGCAGCGCGCCGCCGCCGCGATCGCGGCCGGCCGCTTCAAGGATCAGATCGTTCCGGTCGAGGTCAAGACGCGCAAGGGCATGGTGCTGTTCGACACCGACGAACACGTGCGTGCCGACACCACGGTCGAGTCGCTGTCGAAGATGAAGCCGGCTTTCAAGAAGGACGGCCTGGTCACGGCCGGCAACGCCTCGGGCATCAACGACGGCGCGGCCGCCGTGGTGCTGGCGAACGGCGACCGCGTGAAGGCGCTGGGCCTGAAGCCGCTGGCGCGCCTGGTGGGCTATGCGCACGCGGGCGTCGAGCCGGCCTACATGGGCATCGGCCCGGTGCCGGCCACGCGCAAGGTGCTGGAGCGCACCGGCCTGAAGGTCAGCGACCTCGACGTGATCGAGTCGAACGAGGCCTTCGCGGCACAGGCCTGCGCGGTGATCCAGGAGCTGGGCTTCGACCCGGCCAAGGTGAATCCCAACGGCTCGGGCATCTCGCTGGGCCATCCGGTGGGCGCGACCGGCGCGATCATCACCACCAAGGCGATCGCCGAGCTGCATCGCACCGGCGGGCGCTATGCGCTGGTCACGATGTGCATCGGCGGCGGCCAGGGCATCGCGGCCATCTTTGAACGGGTCTGACGCGCCACGGCGTTGCAGGACAATGCGCGGATGATTCCGCGCCCGTTCACCATCCCCATCGACCCCGACGAGGTCGAACTGAGCGCCATCCGCGCGCAGGGCGCGGGTGGGCAGAACGTGAACAAGGTGTCGAGCGCGGTGCACCTGCGCTACGACATCCTTGCGAGCTCGCTGCCGCCCGATGTGAAGGAGCGGCTGCTGGCGCTGCGCGACAGCCGCATCACGCAGGAAGGCGTGCTGGTGCTCAAGGCCCAGCAGTACCGCACGCAGGAGATGAACCGCAACGACGCGCTCGCGCGGCTGCAGGCGGTGGTCGACAGCGTGGCCGCGCCGCCGCGTGTGCGCCGCGCGACCAAGCCCACCTACGGCTCGAAGCAGCGGCGTCTCGAGGGCAAGAGCCAGCGCTCGGAAATCAAGAGCTTACGCGGCCGCGTGCAGGACTGAGCCGGCTTTTCAGGCCTCGGTCGAGGGTGTTGTCGGCTCGGCCAGCGCCGCCAGCGCTTCGGCGTCCGTGCCGAACACCCGCAGCATCGGGCCCGGCGTCAGCAGCCCGGCCTTTTCCAGCACGGTCTGCGCGGGCATCTTGAGCCCGATCACCCACAGCGAGAGGCCGCGCGATTCGATCGACTGCCGGATGCTGCCGAACACCTCGGCGCCGGTGATGTCGATGCGGTTGATCGGTTGCGCGAACAGGCACAGCGTGCCGATCGACGGATGCGCCGCGAGCTGTTCGGAGACCGCACGCTCGAGCGTGCTGGCCGAGGCGAAGTCGAGCTCGGCGTCCATGCGCAGCGCGCAGACGTCTTCGCGCAGCGGCGGCAGGTGCCACAGGTGGCGGTCGCGCAGGCGGCCGTCCGGGTGCAGGCCGACCTCGATGATGCGCGGGTGCAGGTGCCGGTACATGTAGTGGCTCAGGCTCATCGCCAGGCCGGCCAGCACGCCCCAGTAGATCGCGGGCGCGGTGGCGATGGTCAGCGCGAAGGTGGCCATCGCCGTGCCGGCCTCGATGCGCGAGACGCGCCACAGCGCGACGAACGCGGCCGGCCGCACCAGGCCGAGGATGGCCGTGACCACCAGCCCGGCCAGCACCGCCTGGGGCACGTGGTAGAGCAGCGGCATCAGCCACAGCAGCGCAACGCCGATCAGCACCACGCAGACGATGGTGGCCCAGCCCGTCTTGGCACCCGCATAGAGGTTGATCGCCGAGCGCGAGAAGGAGGAGCTGGTCGCGAAGGCGCCGCACAGGCCCGAGGCGATCTTGGCCAGGCCCTGGCCGATCAGGTCCTGGTTCTCGTTCCAGAGCTTGCCCGAGCGGCTGTTGTCGACCTTGGCGCTCGAGGCCGTCTCGAGGAAGCTGACCATCGTGATCATCAGCGCGGGCAGCAGCAGCGCGCCGAAGGTGTGGAGCGAGATGGCGGCCGGCAGGTAGGGCGCGGGCAGGCCGGTGGGCAGCGTGCCGATCACCGCGCCGCCTCGCAGCGCATAGCCCAGCGCCGCGCTGACGATGGCACCCAGGCCCACCACCAGCATCGCGGCCGGCAGCCGAGGCCAGCGTTGCTTGGCGGTCCAGAGAATGGCCATGGTGCAGAAGCCGAAGGCCATCGCCGTCCAGTCGGGCGGCGGGCCCGACAGCCACTGCGCCATCGGCCGGCCGGTGAAGCCCAGCAATGCGGGCAGCTGCGACAAGGCGATCAGCACCGACGCGCCCTGCGTGAAGCCGATCAGCACCGGCGAGTTGACCAGCTTCAGCAGCCAGCCGAAGCGCATGGCGCCCATCAGCAGCTGCAGCACGCCCGACATCAGCGCCAGCCACACGGCCAGCGAGACCCAGTCGGCGCCGCCCGGCACCGCGAGCGGCCCGAGCGAGGCGCCGATCAGCAGGCTGGTGAGCGCGGTCGGCCCGACCGACAGCCGCGCCGACGCGCTGAACAGCACGCCGACCAGCGCGGGGATGAAGGAGGCATAGATGCCCGTGACCAGCGGCATGCCGGCCAGCGCGGCGTAGGCCACGCCCTGCGGCAGCACCAGCATCGCGACCGTGAGCCCGGCCATGATCTCGCCGCGCAGCGTGGCGCGGTCCGGGCGGGGCCAGCCGAGAAAGGGGAACCAGGTGGCGAGCCGCGCGCGGTTCAGTGCCATGGCATGAAGGGCCTGCGGGGGCCGGGACCGGAAGAGAGGAAGTGCACCGGCCGATGATACGGAAACCGGCTTGCGCGTCGCCGCCCGGCTCAGGCGCGCTTGCGGTGCTGGAAGGCGGTGGGCGAGCGGCCGGTGGCGGCCTTGAACATCGCGCAGAACGCGCTGTCGGTGGCGTAGCCGCTGGCGGTCGCGACCTGGCTCACCGCCATGCCGCGCGCCAGCAGCGGCAGCGCATGCGCCATCACGGCCTGCTGGCGCCACTGCTGCCAGTTCATGCCCAACTGGTCGCGGAAGAGCCGCGCCACCGTGCGTTCGCTCGCGCCGATGGCGTGCGCGCGCTCGGCCAGCGTGGCGCGGTCGGCCGGGTTGCGCAGCAGCGTTTCGCACAGCTGGCGCAGGCGCTTGTCGGCGGGCAGCGGCACGTCGATGCGGATCTGCGTGGCGCGCTCGATCTCGTCGATCAGGAGCGGCGCGATCATGCGTTCGCGCTGCGGTGCATGCGGCTCGGCGGGCGGCTGGCCGTCGGGTGTGGTGTCGAGCGCGAGCATCAGCGCGCGCAGCAGCGGGCTGATCTCCAGCACCTCGCACTTCTCCCAGGCCGGCGCCAGCCAGCGGTGGATGTAGACGGTGCGCAGCTCGGCGTCCTCGATCAGCGTGATGCTGTGCGGTATGTCGGCCGGCACCCAGAGCGCGCGCGAAGGCGGCACGATGTAGCTGCCATCCTCGGTGCTCAGCCGAACCACGCCGCGGGTCGAGAAGGTGAGCTGCGGCCAGGGGTGCACATGCAGTTCGACGAAGGTGTCGGCCCGCAGGAACTGCTCCTTGGCGCGCAGCGGCCGCACCGCGTCGGGCGCATAGAGGTGCGGCGTTAGCGGCCCCACCACGGTGGCGGGAGAGGTGGGGTTTGCAGCTGTCATGATTTCGACAAATGTTGTCCTTATATCGTCATTCTGCCGTGCCATGGCGGCCTACGATAGGCGCACCTTTTTCCCCGCTGCTGCCATGTCCACCTCTTCCCCTGCCGGTGCTTCCCCCGCGACCACCCTGCGCACCGACGCCCAGCTGATCGGACTGGTCGGCCTGGCGCACGCGATCAGCCATTTCAGCCAGCTCATCCTGGCGCCGCTCTTTCCCTGGCTCAAGGACGCCTTCAACGTCAGCTACACCGAACTGGGCGCGGTGCTCACGGTCTTCTTCGTGGTCTCGTGCGTGGTGCAGGCGGCCTCGGGCTTCATCGTCGACAAGCTGGGTCCGCGGCCGGTGCTGTTCGTCGGGCTCGGGCTGCTCGGCCTGGCCGGCTTCGGCTACGCGATGGCGCAGAGCTACTGGATGCTGCTGGCCAGCGCGGTGGTGGCGGGCGTGGGCAACGGCGTCTTCCATCCGGTCGATTACACCCTGTTCAACCGCAAGGTCGCGCCCACGCGCCTGGGCCATGCCTACAGCGTGCACGGCATCACCGGCAGCCTGGGCTGGGCGCTGGCGCCGGCCTTCGTGGTGCCGCTGGCCATGGCGTACTCGTGGCGCGTCGCGCTGGCGGCAGCGGGCGCGCTGGCGCTGGCGGTGCTGGTGGTGCTGTGGCTCTACCGCAGCGTGTTCACGCTCGACGTGAAGGCGGTGCAGAAGGCCACGGGGCAGGGCGCTCCGGGCTCGGCGGGCCAATTCGATTTCCTGCGCATCCCCGCGGTCTGGATGTGCTTCGGCTTCTTCTTCTTCTACGCCATGGTGATCAGCGTGGTGCAGACCTTCGCCCCCGTGGCGGCTGGCCATTTGCATGCGGTGCCTCTGGCGCTGGTGGCGGTGTGCCTCACGGTCTACATGGTGGCGAGCGCCGCCGGCATGGTGGTCGGCGGCTTCCTGGCGTCCGACCCGTCGCGGTGCGAACGCATCGTCGGCGCGGGCTTCGGCATCGCGGCGGCGCTGGCGCTGGTGCTGGCCTTCGCGGATTTCGCGCCGGTGCTGGTGCCGGTGCTGTTCGGCGCGATGGGCTTCGCGTCCGGCATCGCCGGTCCGTCGCGCGACCTGCTGGTCAAGCGCTCGACGCCGGCCAACGCCACCGGCCGGGTCTATGGCGTGGTCTACGCCGGCCTCGACATCGGGCAGGCCGTGGCGCCGCTGATCTTCGGCCGGCTGATGGACGGTGGCCGCTACACCGAAGTGATCGTCGGCCTGGCGATCGTGCAGGGCGTGCTGATCGCCAGTGCCTTCAACGTGCGCCGCGTGCGACGCGAGGCGCTGGTGCCAGCGTCCGCTTGAGCGGCGTTTGGACGGCAGCCTCTCGCTCTACCTGATCGTCGCGCTGGGCGCGGCGGTGGCGGGTTTCGTGCAGGGCCTGTCGGGCTTCGCCTTCGGCCTGGTCGCGATGTCGGTCTGGGCCTGGACGGTGGACCCGAAACTCGCCGCCGTGCTCGCCACCTTCGGCGCCTTGACCGGCCAGTTGATCGCTGCCGCATCGCGGCAACGGGCCTTCGACAAGCGGCTGCTGCTGCCCTTCGTCGTGGGCGGGCTGGTCGGGGTGCCGGTGGGTGTGTGGCTGCTGCCGCAGCTCGACGTGGCGATGTTCAAGGCCTGCCTCGGAACCCTGCTGGTGATCTGGTGCCCGGCCATGCTGATGGCGCGCAATCTGCCGCGCATCACGGTCGGCGGCCGGGCGACCGATGCCGTCATCGGACTGGTGGGGGGCGTGTGCAGCGGCGTGGGCGGCTTCGCCGGCGCCATTCCGACACTGTGGTGCACGCTGCGCCGCATGGACAAGGACGTCCAGCGCGCGGTGATCCAGAACTTCAACCTCGCGATGCTCGCGGTGGCCTTCGCGCTGCACATGGGCGCGGGCAATGTCACTGTTGCCATGGTGCCGATGCTGGCGATCGTCGCGGCCTGCGTGTGGGTGCCGGTGCTGCTGGGCGCACGGCTCTACGTCGGCATCAGCGACGCCGCCTTCCGGCAGATCGTGCTGGGGCTGCTGACCGTGTCGGGCGTGGTGCTGCTGGCGTCAGCGCTGCCGATCCTGCTGCAGCGCTGACGCTGCGCGGCCCCGCGTGGGCCAAGGCCGCGCGGAGCGCGTGGCTCAGGCCGCCAGCAGCGCCTCGACCTGGCGCAGGCCTTCGATGGTCTTGAGGCAGGCGTCGGCCGCCTCGGTGCCCTTGACCGCGAAGTGCGCATGGAAGTACTTGCGATGCTCGACATGCTCGTGGAAGTGATGCGGCGTGAGCACGGCCGACAGCATCGGCACGTTGGTCTCGAGCTGCAGCGACATCAGCGTGCCGACCACGGTGTTGGCGACGAACTCGTGGCGGTAGATGCCGCCGTCGACCACCAGGGCGCAGCCTACGATGGCGGCATAGCGGCCCGACAGTGCGAGCCGCTTGGCGTGCAGCGGGATCTCGAACGCGCCGGGCACATCGAGCACGTCGATGCGTTCGCGCGGGAAGCCCTGGCGCTGCATTTCGGCCAGGAAGGCGTCGCGCGCCTGGTGAACGATGTCGGAATGCCACTGCGCCTCGATGAAGGCGACGCGCTGCGCTTCTGAGTTTTCCGAGGCGCCGATGGCGGAGAGGGGAAGGTCGTTGATCTGACTCATGGTGTGCCCTTGAAAGCAGGTTTCCTGAATCAGGGCGCACGAAGCCGCAGCCGCGGCGCGCGTCCGAAAAAGACGCGCGGCCACGCCGACGGTTCGCGCTCTCTTTCATCCGGACTGTGACCGTCGGCCCCGGAATCACACCGGATCTGCTGACCCTGCCGCACACGTCGTGTGCCGCAGGCGCTCGCGGGCTTGTGCGAACGAATCGCCATCACCGCCGGTGGGGAATTGCACCCCGCCCTGAGAACGCTTGTCGCCCGGCGAACCGGACCACGCGCCGATTCTAGAAGCCGGCCGAGGGCGGCGTTGTCGCCCGCGCGCCAGACCTTCGGGCGCGGGGGATTTTTCCGGGAGATGCTCAGCGCGGCGCCAGGAACTGTGTCATGCGCTGCAGCTCGTCGCCGAGCGCCGCGCGAAAGGCCGCGCCGCGCGGTGGCGTGGCGGCGTAGCCGAAGCTCGGCTGCAATGAGCCGCCCGGGGCGCTCACGTTGGCCCAGCCGATCACGCGCTCGTGCCACAGCATCGGCAGCGCGTAGTAGCCGAAGCGGCGTTGCGGCGCCGGCGTGTAGGCCTCGAACTTGTAGGTCCAGCCCCAGAGCAGTTCGAAGCGGCGACGGTCCCACACCACGGGGTCGAAGGGCGCGAGCAGGCGCAGCGCATCGTCGGGCGCGTGGCGCTTGGATGCCGGCTTCTCGTCGGCGGGCCAGTACCAGGTGGTGCCGTCGATGCGGCAGCTCGCGAGCAGTTCCTCGCGCGCGATGCGCAACGCGGCCTGGGTCTGCGCGGCGAGGTGTGGCGCGCCATAGCCCAGCAGCCGCACCAGATACGTCAGGCTCGTGGCCGGCAGCGGCGCGTACTTGCGCACCACCAGCGCGATCAGGGCGGCCGCGCGCTGCGCACGGCCCGCGGGGCTGTCGTCGGCGGGCAAATGCGTCACCGCCGCATAGACGCGTGTGCCGCTGTCGCGCCGCACCACGCGCAGCAGGCCACGGTAGTGCAGGCCGTCGAGCAGGCGGGTGGTGGCGTTGCTCGAGCCGCCCCAGTAGTTGGTCACGCGGCCGTGCGCGAAGTGCAACTCGACCTGGCGCGGATGCACCGGGCCATGGGCCTGCACATAGGCCAGCACCTCGGCCGCCTTGCGCTGCGTGTCGGCATCCCAGGCACGCTTCGATTCGCGCGGATGCATCAGCGCCAAGTGCTCGCGTGGCAGGAAGCCGTAGTTGACCAGGCAGTCCTCCTCGATCGCGAGCCGGCTGTAGCGGCTCTCGAGGTCGCCGGCGCGGTAGTCCTTCACGCGGTGGCGCAGCGTCAGGTCCTGGGCACGCGCAGGTGCGCGGATCGGATCGGCCTGCACGAAGCCGAGCTTGCGGATCGCGGCGGGCAGCGTGGTGGGGGGAAAGAGGGTGCGCGCCACCGCGTAGCGGCGCAGGTCGTCGAGGGTCGGCTCAGCCATGCATCGCATTGCAGCACAGACGGCTGCGACGCGCTTCGGCCCGATCGCTCAGACCACGCTGCGGTGCCGCTCGATGCAGACGTCCAGCGTCTCGCTGCCCGTGCGCTGCCACCAGTCGAGGTTCGAGAAGATCTCGACCTCGCTGAAGCCCGCGAAGCCCGCGGCCTCGACCCAGCCGCGGATCTTCTTGAGTTCGATCACGCCGTCGCCCATCATCCCGCGGTCGGACAGCAGGTCGCGCGTGGGCGTGCGCCAGTCGCACACGTGGTAAGCCAGCAGGCGCTCGCGGCCCGCGCGTGCGATCTGCTGCTGCAGCTTCGGGTCCCACCACACGTGATAGACGTCGAGCGCCACACCGAGCATGCCGCTCCGGCCTGCGTCGAGTTCGTCGCAGAGATCGAGCGCGTGCTCGAGCGTGTTGATGCAGGCGCGGTCGGCCGCCTGCATGGGGTGCAGCGGTTCGATGGCCAGCGGCATGCCGACTTCGCGCGCGTATTCCAGCGAGGCGGCGATGCCGTCGCGCACCTCGCCGCGGGCGCGCGCGATGTCGGTGTAGGCGGGCTTGCCTTCGAGTGCGCCCGGCAGCGCGCCCACCACCAGCACCACGCAAGGTGCGTTCAGCGTCTTGGCTTCGTCGATGGCGCGCCGGTTGTCGTCCAGCGCGGCCTTCAGGCCCACGGCGTCGGCGGCCGGGAAGAAGCCGCCGCGGCAATAGCCCGAGAGGCCGATGTCGTGCGCCTTCAACTGCCTGGCGATCTTGTCGAGGCCGACGGCCGCGACCTGGTCGCGCCAGGGGCTGATCGCGCGGATGCCGCGCTCGGCGCACTGGTCGATGATGCGGTCGAGCGGCACCTCGGCGCCCGACTGTTTGCGCACCGTGGCGGTGTTGATCGACAGCCAATCGTGGTCTTGCGAGAAGTCGCGCATCGTGCTGTTCACTCGATGCCGTGCAGCGCGAGCAGCGTCTTCATGCGCTGCACCGCCAGCTCGGGCTTCTCCAGCACGCTGGCCGCATCGGCCAGGCGGAACAGCTCGGCGAAGTGCTGCAGCGAACGCGTGCTCTGCTGGCCGCCGACCATCGTGAAGTGCTTCTGGTGGCCGTTGAGCCAGGCCATGAACACCACGCCGGTCTTGTAGAAGCGCGTGGGCGCCGCGAAGATGTGGCGCGACAGCGGCACCGTGGGTCCGAGCAGTGCATGGAAGGTCTCGGTGTCGCCCTTGGCCAGCGCGCCGAGCGCGGTGCTGGCCGCCGGTGCGATGGCGTCGAAGATGCCCAGCAGCGCATCGCTCTTGCCATGCGTCGGTTCATTGCCGAAGCCGTCGCCGGCGATCAGTTCGGCGTAGTTGAAGTCGTCGCCGGTGTACATGCGCACGCCCGGGGGCAGGCGGCGGCGCATCGAGATCTCCTTGTCCTTGTCGAGCAGGGAGATCTTGATGCCGTCGACCTTGTCCGGGTGCGCGGCGATGATGCCCAGCGCGGTGTCCATGGCGGCGTCGACGTCCTTCGTGCCCCAGTAGCCGGCCAGCGCCGGGTCGAACATGTCGCCCAGCCAGTGCAGCACCACCGGCTGCTTCGCCTGGCGCAGGATGCGGTCGTACACGCGTTCGTAGTCGGCCGGGCCCGTCGCCACGCGGGCCAGCGCGCGGCTGGCCATCACGATCAGCTTGCCGCCGAGCTTCTCGATCGCGGCCATCTGCTCCTCGTAGCCGCGGATCACGTCGTCGACGCTCTTCACCTCGTCGATGTTCAGGTGATCGGTGCCGCAGCCCGAAGCCACCAGCGCGCCGCGTCCATCACGGGAAAAGTCCTTGGCCGCATCGAGCGAACGGCGGATCAGTTCGAGCGAGGTGGGCCAGTCGAGGCCCATGCCGCGCTGTGCCGTGTCCATGGCCTCGGCCACGCCCAGGCCCAGCGAGAACAGGTGGCGGCGGTAGGCGATGGTGGTGTCCCAGTCGACCGCCGATTGCAGCCACGGATCGATCTGCGCCAGTGGGTCGGCCACCACGTGCGCGGCCGAGTAGGCGATGCGGTTGAACTTCAGGCCCGCCGCGGGCTTGGCCAGCACCGTGCCGCGCAGGGCGTAGGGCGCCAGCGTGCCGCCGGCGGTGGGGAGGGTGATCGAGAGGGCCACGGCGCTCAGACCTTCAGTGCGGGCACGTCGACCCAGCGGCGGTCCTGCCACGATTCCAGCGCGGCCTCGACCAGCTGAACGCCCTTGGCGCCTTCGGGCAGCGTCCACTTGTAGGGCTCGTTCTCGACCACGTGGCGGATGAAGTGTTCCCACTGGATCTTGAAGCCGTTGTCGTAGACCTGCGAGTCCGGAATCTCCTGCCATTGGTCGAAGAAGTTCATGGTCTGCTTCTCGTCGGGATTCCACACTGGGCGCGGCGTGGCCACGCGCGACTGGGCGCGGCAGCTCGACAGGCCGGCCACGGCCGAGCCGTCGGTGCCATCGACATGGAAGGTCACGAGGTCGTCGCGGCGCACGCGCGTGGCCCAGCTCATGTTGAGTTGCGCGATCACCGGCTCGCCGTTGTGGCCGGTCAGTTCGCAGGTCGCGTAGGCGGCGTCGTCGGCGGTGGCCTGGTAGGGCTTGCCGTCTTCGTCCCAGCGCGTGGGGATGTGGGTCGCACCGATGCACGACACCGACTTGACTTCGCCGAACAGGTTGTCCAGCACGTAGCGCCAGTGGCACATCATGTCCAGGATCATGCCGCCGCCGTCTTCCTTGCGGTAGTTCCAGCTGGGGCGCTGGATGGGCTGCAGGTCGCCTTCGAACACCCAATAGCCGAACTCCAGGCGCACGCTCAGCATGCGGCCGAAGAAGCCCGCGCGGCGCAGCATGTCGAGCTTGCGCAGGCCGGGCAGGAACAGCTTGTCCTGCACCGCGCCGTGCTTGAGGCCCGAGCCTTCGGCCAGGCGGGCGATCTCGACGGCCTCGTTGAGGTTGGTCGCGATCGGCTTCTCGCAGTAGACGTGCTTGCCGGCGCGGATGGCCTTGGCCAGCAGCGTCGGGCGCATCTGCGTGGTGCCGGCGTCGAAGAAGATCGTGTCGTCGGGGTTTTCGAGCGCCTTGTCGAGGTCGGTGCCCCAGCGTGCGATGCCGTGCTTCTTGGCCAGCGCTTCCATCTTCTCGGCGTTGCGGCCGACGAGGATCGGGTCGGGCATCACCTTGTCGCCGTTGGAGAGCGTGACGCCGCCCTGGGCGCGGATCGCGCAGATGGAGCGGATAAGGTGCTGGTTCATGCCCATGCGTCCGGTGACGCCGTGCATGATGAGTCCGAGTCGTTGTGTAGCCATGGTTTTCTCTGCTTGCTTTGCTTACTTGCGGGGTTGACTGGGGGGCTTACTGGGGCGACAGGCCGGCGGCCTTCACCAGCTTGGCGTTGCTGGCGATTTCGTCCTTGATGTAGGCGTCGAACTGGGGGGGCGTGAGCGTCCAGGCATCGGCGCCGAGCTTCAGGAAGCGTTCCTTGACCTCGGGCGTGGCGAGCGCCTTCACGACTTCGTCGTGCAGGCGGTTGACGATCTCGCGCGGGGTCTTGGCGGGCGCCATCATCCCGATCCAGAAGTTGAATTCCGAGCCGGGCACGCCGGCCTCGGCGGTGGTCGGCACGTCGGGCAACGCGGCGGCGCGCTTGGGCGAGCCCACGGCCAGTGCGATCAGATGGCCGTCCTTGATCTGGCCGATCACCGGCGCGATGGGCGAGAAGTAATAGTCGACCCGGCCCGACAGCACTTCGGTCACGGCATCGGCCGAGCCCTTGAACGGGATGTTGGTGGCGTCGATGGCGGCGGCCATCTTGAACTTCTCGGCGTTCAGGTGCGTGGCGCTGCCCTGGCCGGCCGATGCGAAGTTGATGGTGCCGGGCTTGGCCTTGGCGTTGGCCACCAGTTCCTTGAGCGTCTTGATGTTCTTCGACGGCGAGATCACCAGTGCGTTGGGCAGCGTCGCGATCGGGGTGATGCCGGCGAAGTCGCCCAGCGTGTCGAAGGGCAGCTTGGCGAAGGTCGACGGGCTCACCGTGTGCGAGGACGAGTGCAACATGATCGTGTAGCCGTCGGGCGCGGCCGTGGCGACGGCCTGCTGGCCGATGGTGCCGCTGGCGCCGCCGCGGTTGTCGACCACCAGCGTCTGGCCCATGCTCTGGCCCATCTTGTCGGTGATGGCGCGCGCAATGATGTCGGTGGTGCTGCCGGCCGCGAAGGGCACGATCACGCGGATCGGCTTGTTCGGGTAGGCGCCCTGGGCGGCGGCGCCGGAAGCGGTCAGCACGGTGAGGCACGCCAGCGAGGCGGCCGCGGCAATGCGGGCAAAGGGGGTCATGAAAAGTCTCCGTTTGATTTCTATGGCGCCCCCACCGGGGCAGGTGAATCGTCTAATTCACCAATTGGTGAATTGAAGCGAATTTTCCGGCTTGAAGGCCTGCGGGTCAATCCGCGCGTGCGGGGTTGGCCTCAGGGATTACCCGGTGCCTGTCGGTACCGCTCAGAGGTCGCGCATCGCGTCCCAGCGCACACCGGCGCCGGTACGGCCGGTGCCGAAGCCGGGCGCGGCCAGCGAGGCCAGGGCGATCTGCCCGTCGACGATGCGCAAGCGCGCCGCGCCGTCGCTGTGCGCGTACAGCGCGGGATGCAGCGCCCGCAGCGTGGCCTGTTCGTCGCTCGGCAGCGCCGCCATGCCGTTCACGTAGTGGTGGCCGTTGCGCTCCACATGGTCGAGGCCGAGCCAGCCGACCAGCGCCAGGTCCTGCTGCAGCCCGATGCCGGCCTGCATCGTCAGGTCTTCGGCCGAGAGGAACAGCGCTTCGCCTTTGGCGCGGCCCTGGGCGCAGCGTGCCGCGTTGACGATCGACTTGTAGAAGCCCTTGCAGCTCTTGCTCGAGACGCCGGTGTAGCCGAGCGCGCGCGCCTGCTGAAAGCTGTCGAGCGTGGCGTCGGATTCGTCGATCAAGAGCGGCATGCGCGCAACCGTCGTGTGCATGGCGTGTTCGAGCGCATGCGCACGCGCGATGGGTTGCTCGATGAACACGGTGCGCGCGACCAGGCCGCGCAAGGCCGGTGCGGCCTGGAAGGCGTCGAGGAAATCGGTGAAGGCGGCCGCGTCGGCGTACTGCTCGTTGCCGTCGAGCGTGACGAGTTCGGCGCGGCCCTCGATCACCTCGGCGATGCGGCGCAGCCGCTGCAGGTCGGCGGGCGTGTCGCCCGAGAGCTTGAGCTTGAAGTGCCGGTGGCCGTAGCGCGCGATGGCCGCTTCGAGCGAGGTCGGCAGGCCATCGGCGGGCAACGGGTCCGCCGGCAGGTCGCCGTCGCGGATCGCATCGGCCAGGCCGACCGTGTGGCGTGCGGCGATGCGCGTGCGCGGGCGCTGCTGCGCGAGGAAGGCGGGCAGGTCGAAGCCCGCGAGGTCCGGTGCCAGGCCGTGGCGTGCGAGGTCGATGCCCGCGGCGTTCGTCGCCATCGCGTCGGCGAAGCTGCAGCCGAGGTGCAGGCACAGCGCATCGAGCACCGCACGGTCGATCAGTGCCGGCCCGTAGCTGGCCACCAGCGGCAGCAGGCCCTGGCGCAGGCCCGTGGCCAGCACGTCGGCATAGTGCTCGGCGAAATGATCCCACGCGCTTTGCGCGGGGCCGGGCGCGATGTAGGCCTCGCGCGCGTTGCGCAGGGCCTGGCGCAGCTGTTCGAAGTTCTGTGCGTTCGACAGCGCCGGGTTCTTGTCGAACCACTTCGGAATCATCATCTCGGCCGAACAGCCTTCGCTGGTGCGGCCGTCCTCGAAGCGAATGCGCGCGCGCACGTAGACCTGCGGGCAGGCCGTGACCGTCACGGCGCCGAAGCGGAAGGGCAGCCGCAGCGTGACGTCGCGCTCCGAGAAGGCGATGTGTTCGACGTGGAAGCGGGGCGCGGCGAGGGCCATGGTGTGTCTCCGGCGCGGTGCGCGCCATCGCGGCGGGCCGGCGCTTGCGGGGCCCGGCCGTGGGTCAGTGGTCGAGGATGCCCTCGGAGAAGAAGTGCGCGCGGATGGTCTTTGCATAGGCGCCGAATTCGGCCGAACCCATGATGTCGAGCGGGCGTTCCTTGGGCAGCGCGATGTCGTAGACGGCCGCGATCGAGCCCGGGCGTTCGCTCATCACGATCACGCGGTCCGACAGGTAGACCGCTTCGGGGATGCTGTGCGTGATCAGCATCACCGTCTTGCCCGAGGCGCCGACGATGCGGCGCAGCTCGAGGTTCATCTTCTCGCGCGTCATCGCGTCGAGCGCGCCGAAGGGCTCGTCCATCAGCAGCACGCTGGGGTCGTGCAGCAGCGCGCGGCAGATCGACGCGCGCTGCTGCATGCCGCCCGACAGCTGCCACGGGTACTTGCCTTCGAAGCCCTTGAGCCCGGCCATGGCGATCAGTTCGGCGGCGCGCGCACGCGCCGGCCCCATCGGCAGGTGGCGCATCTCGGCCTGCAGCAGGATGTTGTCGAGCACGGTGCGCCAGGCCAGCAGCACGGCGCTCTGGAATACGATGCCCACGTCCTTCTGCGCGCCCTTGATCGGCTTGCCCGACAGCGTGAGCGTGCCGTCGGTGATCGGCAGCAGGCCCGCCACCATCTTGAGCAGCGTGCTCTTGCCGCAGCCCGAAGGCCCGACGACCGAGACGAACTCGCCCTTGCGGATGGCGAAGTCGAGTGGCTTCAGCGACTCGACCGGGCCGTCCTTGGTCTGGTAGACCTTGGTGACGCCGCGGGCTTCGATCAGGACTTCGGTTGGCATGAGGCGCAATGCAGAAAGATGAGAAGGAAGGTTCCAGTCCAGGGACACCGCGGAACCGGCTTTGCCGGGCCGCCGGTGTCGCCTCCGGTCGGGGGAGGGAGAAGCGACACCCTTCGACAAGCTCAGGACGGGCCAAGGTGCGCGGAGCCTGGGGGCGAGCCTATTGCGGGAGGTAGTCGAGGGTCACGTAGTCTTCGGGCTTGCCGCGGGTGGACGCGTCCATGCCGCCGTACTGCACCAGCAGGTCGAGCGAGTCGTTGACGTTCTTCATGCCCACGCGGAAGGGCCGCTGGTTGGCCGTTTCCTTGGTGTGATAGAGCGCCACGCTCTGCTTCATGCCGACGATCAGCGTGTCGCGCACGCCGGCCTTGGGGTTGGCCTTGAGCATCGCGTCGACCGCGGCTTCGGGGCTCTTCTCGGCGGCTTCGGCGGCCTTGGTCGAGGCGCGCATGAAGCGCTTCACCAGGTCGCCGTTCTCGGCCAGGAAGGCCTTGTTGGTGATGATGCCGGAGCTGATCTGGTTCACGCCCGAGTCGGCGAAGCGGATCGGCGTCACCGGCTTGCCGGTCGCATCCTGCAGCTTGATGGCCTGGTCCATCACGTAGCCGAGCAGCAGGTCGGCCTGGCCGTTCATCACCGCATTGAGCTTGGTCTGGCCGTCGCCCGAGACGATCTTCACCTGGTCGGCCTTGATGTCGTTCACCTTGAGGAACAGCGGCCACATCTGCGACATCGAGTCTCCCGGCGTGACGGCCACGGTCTTGCCGATGATGTCCTTGGGGGTCTTGATGTTCTTCTCGGTGAAGCCCATCACCGACATCGGGCTGACCTGGAACAGCACGCCGGTCGACTTCAGCGGCGCGCCCTTGGCAGCAGCCTTGATCATGGTCGTGACGTCGATGTAGCCGAAGGTGGCCGACTTGGCGGCCACCGCCTGCGCGGTCACGGCCGAACCGCGGCCTTCCTGGATCTCGAGGTCGATGCCTTCCTCGGCATAGAAGCCGCGCTCCCTGCCCAGGAAGAAGGGCGCGTGCTCGCTGTAGAGGTACCAGTTGAGCATCAGGGTCACCTTTTCCGGCGCCTTGGTCTGCGCCTGCGCAGGCGCCATGGCCATCACCAGCGCCGCGGCGGTGGCGATCAACGTGGGGAAGCGGGTGTTCTTCATGGTGTTGTCTCCGTTGGGTCTGTCTGTCGTTGTGCCGGGGAAATCACTGCACGATGCGTTGCGATGCGTGCCAGGGAATCATCAGGCGCTCGACCAGGTCGACCGCCACGAACAGGATCACGCCGATGCTCGACAGCACCACCAGGGCCGCGAACATCAGGGGCAGGTCGAAGTTGCCGTTGGCCACCTGCAGCACGTAGCCGATGCCCGAGTTGGAGCCGACGAACTCGCCGACCACCGCGCCCACCACGGCCAGCGTGACGGACACCTTGAGGCCGCTGAAGATCGCCGGCAGGGCCTGCGGCAGGCTGATCTTGAAGAAGGTCTGCAGGCGGCTCGCGCCCATCGAGCGCGCCAGGTCGAGCATGTCGGGCTCGACCGACTTGAAGCCCATCACCGTCGACACCACCACCGGGAAGAAGCCCAGCAGGAAGGCCGAGATGACCTTGGGGAAGATGCCGAAGCCGAACCACACCACGAACAGCGGCGCGATCGCGACCTTGGGGATGCTCTGCGAGAACACCAGCAGCGGATAGACATAGGACTCGACCAGCCGCGAGTAGGCGATGACCATCGCCATCGGGATGCCGATCACGATCGTGAGCCCGAAGCCGCCCAGCGTGGCCAGCGTGGTCTTCCAGCTTTCGGCGAGCAGCCGCGGCCATTCGGCGATCAGCTGCTTGACGACCTCGAGCGGCGGTGGCACCAGATAGGCCGGGATCCTGAACAGCCGGATGGCGAGGTCCCAGAGCACCAGCAGCACGATGATCAGGAAGAACGGGCGCAGGGCCGGGAGCAGAAGAAGCCTGCGAATCATCGGGCGGAGTCTCCGGGGGTGACGCGCGCGTCAGACCGATCGCGCAGCTAAGTAACCAATCGGTGAATTGTTGGTGCCCGGGGAATCGGTGTCAACGACACCGAGGGTAAGCACGGGGAGTCGGTCGGCGGTCAGCGCAGCACGTAGCCGAGCACCATCTCGGTCATGTGCGAGAGGCGTTGCGCGAGCGCCTTGGGAGCGCGCAGGTCGCGCCCGAAGACGGTCGACAGCGTGGCGTTGTTCGAGAGGTAGAAGTAGCAGATCGAGGCGATCGAGATGTAGAGCTGGATCGGGTCGACGCCGTCGCGGAACAGCGCATCGCGCCGGCCGCGTTCGAGCACGTCGGCCAGCATCTGCACCAGCGGCGAGTTCATCTCCTGGATGCGTGCCGATTGCTTCAAGTGCACCGCCTGGTGCAGGTTCTCGCTGTTGAGGAGCGTGATGAACTCGGGATGCTCGAGGTAGTAGTGCCAGGTGAAGGAGACCAGCTGGCGCACCGCCTCGACCGGGTCCATCGCGTCCAGGTGCAGCGCCTGTTCGGCCGAACGGATGTCGGCGTAGGTGCGCTCGAGCACGGCCAGGAACAGCTCGTCCTTGTTGCCGAAGTAGTAGTAGATGAGCCGCTTGTTGACGCCCGCCTGCTCGGCGATCCGATCGACCCGCGCCCCGGCGAAGCCGCTCTGCGCAAACTCCTCCAGCGCGGCGGTCAGGATCGAGAGTTGCGACTTGTCGGCGTCGCGTGCGCGCGGCGCGGTGGTGGGCTTGGAAGGGGAGGAGGCCATGAGCTGCTGTGTGTTCGAACTAACCGAGCGGGGAATTATGGTGGCGGGGCGGGCGCAGGCCGCCGCAACCGTTGCCGTCACGATAAGCTGCGTCCTCCTTCTTTCTTCGCATCGAACCCTCATGAGTGCACAGCAGGCCGGCCGCTTGATCGTTGAATGTCTGGTGGCGCAGGGCGTCGAACACGCCTTCGGGGTGCCGGGCGAAAGCTACCTCGCGGTGCTCGAGGGCTTTCATGCGCACCGTGAGCGCATCCGGTTCATCGTCAATCGGCAGGAGGGCGGCGCAGCCTTCATGGCCGAGGCGCACGGCAAGCTCACGGGCCGGCCCGGCATCTGCTTCGTCACACGCGGGCCGGGCGCGACCAATGCATCGATCGGCGTGCACAACGCCTTCCAGGATTCGACGCCGATGGTGCTGTTCGTGGGCGACGTCGGCAGCGACTTCCGCGACCGCGAGGCGTTCCAGGAGGTCGACTACGGCAGCTTCTTCGGTCCGAGCACCAAGGGGTTCGCCAAGCGCGTGGAGCGCATCGACGATGCCGACCGCATTCCCGAGTACATCGCCCGCGCCTTCGCGACCGCGATGAACGGCCGCCCCGGGCCGGTGGTGCTCGTGCTGCCCGAGGACATGCTGCGCTCGATGACCTCGGCGCGTCCGCTGGCGCGCGTCGAGGCTGTCGAGCCCTGGAGCGACCCCGGCGCGCTGCGTACGCTGCGCCAGTTGCTGATCGAGGCGAAGCGGCCCTTCGTGATCGCGGGCGGCGGCGGCTGGACGCCGCAGGCTGCGCAGGCGCTGCAGCGCTTTGCCGAAAACTGGCGGCTGCCGGTGGGCAACGCCTTCCGCTACCAGGATACTTTCGACAACCACCATCCGCTCTATGCGGGCGACGTCGGCATCGCGATCAACCCCAAGCTCGCGGCGCGCGTGAAGGAGGCCGATCTCATCCTCGCGATCGGCCCGCGGCTGGGCGAGATGACCACTGGCGGCTACACGCTGCTGGAAGCGCCGAGGTCGAAGCAGACGCTGGTCCACATCCATGCGAGCGCGGAAGAGCTCAATCGCGTCTACCAGGCCGACCTGGCGATCAACGCCGGCATGAGCGCCGCCGCGCGCAGCCTCGAGGTGCTGAGCGCGCCGCCCGAGCTGCCGTGGGAAGACTGGACCGCGGCCGCGCATGCCGACTATCTCGCCAACCTCGTGCCGCAGGCGTTGCCTGGCCTGCCCGCCGACGCGCCGCGCGGTGCGGTCGACATGGCTGCGGTGGTGGCGCTGCTGCAGAAGCATCTGCCGGCCGATGCGGCCATCACCAACGGTGCGGGCAACTTCGCGAGCTGGGTGCATCGTTTCTTCCGCTACCACGGCCTCGCGAAGGGCCACAAGACGCAACTGGCGCCGACCAGCGGGGCGATGGGCTACGGCGTGCCGGCCGGCATCGCCTGCAACCTGACGACCGGGCGCGTGGCGTTCACGATCGCGGGCGACGGCGACTTCCTGATGAACGGGCAGGAACTGGCCACGGCCGCGCAGCATGGCGGCAAGAGCATCATCGTGCTGCTCGACAACGGCATGTTCGGCACCATCCGCATGCACCAGGAGCGCGACTATCCGCAGCACGTGAGCGGCACAGCGCTGCGCAACCCCGACTTCTGCGCGCTGGCCCGCGCCTATGGCTATGCGGCCGAGCGCGTGACGGCCACCGACCAGTTCGAGGCCGCGTTGCTGCGCGCACTGGCCGCCGACACGGGCACCTTGATCGAGATCCCGTTCGACCCCGAGGTGATCACCACGCGCGTCACGCTGAGCGCGATCACGAAGGCCGCACAGGCGAAGTCCTGACGGATGCGCGCGCTGCGCGCGCTGCGCGCAGGCCAAAAAAAAGCCGGCGCGAGCCGGCTTTTTGCTTCAGCGCACGAGGCGCCGACAACTCACTTGACGTGCTTGCCGATCAGCGCTGCCAGTTCGAACATCGAGACCTGTGGCTTGCCGAAGATTTCCTTCAGCTTGGCATCGGCGTTGATGTTGCGCTTGTTGGCCTTGTCTTGAAGATTGTTCTTCTTGATGTAGTCCCACAGCTTGCTCACGACGGCGGTGCGCGGCAGCGGCGTCGAACCGACGACGGCAGCCAGTGCCGGGCTGGGGGTCAGGGCCTTCATGAACGCGGCGTTGGGCGTGCGCTTCTTGGCAGGAGCGGCTGCCTTCTTCGCGGGTGCTGCCTTCTTTGCGGGCGCAGCCTTCTTCGCGGGTGCAGCGGCCTTCTTTGCCGGTGCAGCAGCCTTCTTCGCGGGTGCAGCGGCCTTCTTTGCCGGAGCGGCCTTCTTTGCGGGCGCTTTCGTGGCCGGAGCCTTCTTTGCAGTTGCCATGGTTGATTTCCTTTTTTGGTTGGACATTTCACCAATGAAAAGCGCGTCTCCACTGGCAGATCGCATGCTAATGGAGAAGAAACGCGTTTCCAAGGGGAAAAGGGACTTTTTCATTGGGCGCTGTTGTTTTTTCAGAGGGGCGAGCAAGTGCGGTCCTCAACCGATGCGCTCCAGCGCTCGCATCAGTGGAGCGATGGTGTGCCGCGCCGTGCCGGCCAGGTGGCCAGAACGACCCCCGCGAGCGCGGCCGCGAAGGCCAGGATCTGCGCACCGCCGAGCGATTCGCCGAGCACCAGCACGCCGACCAGCGCGGCACTCACGGGCAGCATCACGCTGAACACGCCGGCCTGCGCCGCGGGCACATGCTTCAGCCCGGTCATCCAGAGCCACACGGTCCAGATGCTCGCGGCCAGCGCGTAGAGCACCAGCAGGCCCCAGGTGCCGGTGCCCACGGCCGCGAAGTCGAAGCGCAGCGCGAACCAGATGCCGAAGGGCGTCGACAGCACGAAGCCCCAGAGGTTGATCAGCGAGGAGATGCGCTTGGGTCCGAGGCGGCCGGTCAGCGACTTGCCGATCACCGCATAGGCGGCTTCGCAGAGCACCGCGCAGAAGACCAGCACGTTGCCGAGCCATGGCATGGCGCTTCGCGGTGCGTCGGTGGGCGCACTGGCATGCGCGGGCGACAGGGCCAGCAGGCCGATGCCGACGGCGGCGCAGCCGATCGCCAGGCCGATGCGCCAGCCGATGCGTTCGCGCAGGAAGATCCAGCTCGCCACCGCGACCACCGCCGGGATCGACGCCATGATCACGCCGGCCGAAACCGCGCTGGTCATGCTCACGCCGAACAGCATGCAGACCGAGAACAGGAAGTTGCCGAGGAAGGATTCGAGGAAGACCAGCCCGCGCGTGCGCCGCGTCATCGGCGGCTCGTCGGTCGGCCGTTTGAGCCAGTGCGGCATCGCCAGCGCCGCGATGCCGAAGCGCAGCCAGGCCAGCAACAGCACGGGGAAGGCCGCGACCAGTGGCTTGGACAGGGCCACATAGGTGCCGACGAGCGTCATGCTGAGCGCGAGGCAGCCATAGGCCAGCAGACGGCGCGGGTCGGGGGCGGTGGGGTTCACTGGAGGGCGATCGAATCGATGACGAGATTGAATTCAATGATGCCCCATCGCCCCAGCCGTCCCGCATCGTCCATGTCTTCGTCGACGGCACGCTGCGCCGCGGCGGTTCCAGCCACATCGCGCGCTATCGGCTCGCGCCGCGATTTCATCCGTAGAAACCAATTCCGCCATACGAAATTTCAGCTTGCTGCAGCGCAGTATTTTTTCTCAATATGAGAAAACAAATTCCGTATCGAGAAAAGTAATCGATAAGCTATTGATTTTGTTGAACTAAAAATATGTCTTATATAAGACATAAGACAGAGGTGTCGGGACTACAGTAGACGCCAAGGCCCCGCGCCGAACGATCCACTTTCAACCCACCTCCGGAGTCACTCATGCCCCAGAATTTCACCGAACAGCTCAGCCGTGAACAGCAGATCGCCGCCCTCGAGAAGGACTGGGCGAGCAACCCGCGCTGGAAGGGCGTCAAGCGCGGCTACAGCGCCGCCGACGTGGTGCGCCTGCGTGGCTCGCTGCCCATCGAGCACACGCTGGCCAAGCGCGGTGCCGAGAAGCTCTGGGACAAGATCAACGGCGGCGCCAAGAAGGGCTACGTGAACGCCTTCGGCGCGATCTCCGCCGGCCAGGCCATGCAGCAGGCCAAGGCCGGGCTCGAGGCCGTGTACCTGTCGGGCTGGCAGGTCGCCGCCGACGGCAACACCTCCGAGACGATGTACCCCGACCAGTCGCTGTACGCCTACGACTCGGTGCCGACCATGGTCCGCCGCATCAACAACACCTTCAAGCGCGCCGACGAAATCCAGTGGGGCCGCGGCATCAACCCGGGCGACAAGGAGTTCATCGACTACTTCCTGCCGATCGTGGCCGACGCGGAAGCCGGTTTCGGTGGCGTGCTGAACGCCTTCGAACTGATGAAGAACATGATCGCCTCCGGCGCGGCCGGCGTGCACTTCGAAGACCAGTTGGCGGCCGTGAAGAAGTGCGGCCACATGGGCGGCAAGGTGTTGGTGCCCACGCATGAGGCCTGCGAGAAGCTGATCTCGGCGCGTTTCGCGGCCGACGTGATGGGTGTGCCGACCATCGTGCTGGCCCGCACCGATGCCGAAGCCGCCAACCTGATCACCTCCGACCATGACGCCAACGACAAGCGCTTCCTGACCGGCGAGCGCACGCCGGAAGGCTTCTACCGCGTCAAGAACGGCCTGGAGCAAGCCATCAGCCGCGGCGTCGCCTACGCCCCCTACGCGGACTTGGTGTGGTGCGAAACCGGCGTGCCGGACATCGGCTTCGCCCGCGAATTCGCGCAGGCCGTGCATGCCGCCTGCCCGGGCAAGCTGCTGTCGTACAACTGCTCGCCCTCGTTCAACTGGAAGAAGAATCTCGACGACAAGCAGATCGCTTCGTTCCAGGAAGACCTGTCCGAGCTGGGCTACAAGTACCAGTTCATCACCCTGGCCGGCATCCACATCAACTGGTACAACACCTTCCAGTTCGCCCACGCGTACGCCAACGGCGAAGGCATGAAGCACTACGTGAACATGGTGCAGGAACCCGAATTCGCCGCACGCGACAAGGGCTACACCTTCGTGTCGCACCAGCAGGAAGTGGGCGCGGGTTACTTCGACGACGTGACCACGGTGATCCAGGGCGGCTCGTCCAGCGTGAAGGCGCTGACCGGTTCGACCGAGGAAGAGCAGTTCCACTGATCGGCCCTTGCGCCGCACCAGGAGCCCGGCCCCGTGCCGGGCTTTTTTTGCGCCCGCTGTTAAACTCGGCCCTCTCTGCCCCTCACAAGAACGGGAAAGGCATTCTGGTTATGACACCGCGAACTACGTCCGACGCATTCCACGGCGCTTCCCTCTTCGAAGGAACGCGCCGGTAATCCGCGCACGCTGGTCCGGCCAGCCGTTCAACCAGAGCAAAGCGCGGTCATCACCGCGCTTTTTTGTTTTTCCGCCCAAGGTTTTTCATGATCCAGATCACGCTCCCTGACAACTCGCAGCGCGAGTACCCCGGCCCGGTTTCGGTGGCCGACGTTGCCCGTTCCATCGGCCCCGGCCTGGCGAAGATGACGGTCGCCGGCAAGGTCGACGGCAAGCTGGTCGACGCCAGCGACATCATCGATCACGATGCCAGGCTGCAGATCATCACGCCCAAGGACGACGAGGGGCTGGAGATCATCCGCCACTCGACGGCCCACCTGGTCGGTCACGCGGTCAAGCAGCTCTATCCAACGGCCAAGATGGTCATCGGTCCGGTGATCGACGAGGGCTTCTATTACGACATCTCGTACGAGCGCCCCTTCACGCCCGAGGACGTGGCCGCGATCGAGCAGCGCATGCGCGAGCTGATCGCGCAGGACTACGACGTGGTCAAGAAGGTCACGCCGCGCGCCGAAGTGATCGAGGTCTTCAAGTCGCGCGGCGAGGACTACAAGCTGCGCCTGGTCGAGGACATGCCCGACGAGCAGGCCATGGGCCTGTACTACCACCAGGAATACGTCGACATGTGCCGCGGCCCGCACGTGCCGAACACGCGTTTCCTCAAGGTCTTCAAGCTCACGAAGCTGGCCGGTGCCTACTGGCGCGGCGACGCCAAGAACGAACAGCTGCAGCGCATCTACGGCACGGCCTGGGCCGACAAGAAGCAGCTCGAGCAGTACATCCAGCGCATCGAGGAAGCCGAGAAGCGCGACCACCGCAAGCTGGGCAAGGAACTCGACCTGTTCCACATCGACGAAGTGGCGCCGGGCGTGGTGTTCTGGCACCCCAAGGGCTGGGCCGTGTGGCAGCAGGTCGAGCAGTACATGCGCGCCATCTACCGCGACACGGGCTACTGGGAAGTCAAGGGTCCGCAGATCCTCGACAAGAGCCTGTGGGAGAAGACGGGCCACTGGCAGAACTACCGCGACAACATGTTCACGACGGAGTCGGAGAAGCGCGAGTACGCGCTGAAGCCGATGAACTGCCCGGGCCACGTGCTGATCTTCAAGAGCGACCTGCGCAGCTACCGCGACCTTCCGCTGCGCTATGGCGAGTTCGGCCAGTGCCACCGCAACGAGCCCAGCGGCGCGCTGCACGGCATCATGCGCGTGCGCGGCTTCACGCAGGACGACGGCCACGTCTTCTGCACGGAAGACCAGATCCTCGACGAATGCGTGGCCTACACGGCGCAGCTGCAGAAGGTGTATGCCGACTTCGGCTTCACGGACATCCTCTACAAGGTCGCGACGCGGCCCGACAACCGCGTCGGCTCCGACGAACTGTGGGACAAGGCCGAACACGCGGTCATGGAGGCGCTGCGCCGTTCGGGCGTCGACTTCATCATCTCGCCGGGCGACGGTGCCTTCTACGGCCCGAAGATCGAATACACGCTCAAGGACGCGCTGGGCCGACAGTGGCAGTGCGGCACGATGCAGGTCGACTTCAACACGGCCGAGCGCCTGGGCGGCGAGTACGTGACGGAAACGAGCGGTCGCGCCCACCCCGTGATGCTGCACCGCGCGATCGTCGGCAGCCTCGAGCGCTTCATCGGGATGCTGATCGAACACCATGCCGGCGCACTGCCCGCATGGCTCGCGCCAGTCCAGGTCGCGGTGCTCAATATCAGCGAAGGCCAGGCTGACTACGCGGCATCCGTGGCGAAAACGCTGCAGAATCAAGGGCTTAGAGTTCAGCTCGATCTGCACAACGAGAAGATTACGTATAAAATACGCAAGCATTCGTTGCAAAAGCTTCCCTACATCATTGTCGTAGGCGACAAGGAGAAGGAAGCAGGTGCCGTCGCAGTGCGCGCCCGAGGCAATGTTGACCTCGGTGCCATGTCGGTCGAGGCGTTCTCCCAAAAGATCGCCGACGACATTCAACACAAACGCTGATTTTTAGAAGCAGGCCGGTTGTGGCGCGTGGATGCGAGGGTGTTAGCTACAGTTTTTGTAGCAAATTGTTTGAAGGATTCTGACCATCGCTACTGCATTTCGCGACCGCCGCCACCGCGAGGAACGCCAACACCGCCTGAACCGGGAAATCATGGCCCCGGAAGTCCGCCTTGTGGGCCCGGAAAACGAGCCATTGGGTGTCATGAGTATTTCCGAGGCTCTGCGTCTGGCCGGTGAGGCCGATGTGGATCTGGTGGAGGTTGTCTCCGCGGCCAACCCGCCGGTGTGTCGTCTGATCGAGTACGGTAAGTTCAAGTACCACGAGCAGAAGAAGGCCGCCGAGGCGAAGTCGAAGCAGAAGGTCATCGAGGTCAAGGAAATCAAGTTCCGGCCCGGTACCGACGACGGCGACTACAACATCAAGATGCGCAACATCAAGCGCTTCCTTGAAGACGGCGACAAATGCAAGATCACGCTGCGCTTCCGCGGTCGCGAGATCACGCACCAGGAGCTCGGTCTGGCCTTGCTGCAGCGCATCCGCGACGAGCTGGGCGACACCATCCTGGTCGAGCAGTTCCCCAAGCTGGAAGGCCGCCAGATGATCATGATGATCGCGCCTGGCCGCAAGAAGCCGGGCGTCGCGCCGAAACCGGCCGCAGCAGAAGGTGCTGCACCCGCAACGGCTCCGGCCTGAGCGACGAGAGAAGAAGTTTTTGAAGGGATTTCGCCGGCGCTGCAAAGCGATGGCGAGATAAAGAAGTGTCTCGGGGCCAACAAGTCTGCGGAGTTTCCGTGGCGCCTCACGAGCACAAATTAAAGGAGCATGCACATGCCCAAAATGAAGACCAAGAGCAGCGCGAAAAAACGTTTCCGCGTTCGTCCCGGTGGCACCGTCAAGCGCGGTCAAGCCTTCAAGCGTCACATCCTGACCAAGAAGACCACCAAGAACAAGCGTCACCTCCGTGGTGCAGTCGCAGTGCATGAAACCAACATGGTTTCTGTCGCCGCCATGCTGCCCGGCCGTGGCATTTAATTCAGACGAACAAGGAGTAAATACATGCCTCGCGTCAAACGTGGTGTAACGGCTCGCGCCCGCCACAAAAAAGTTCTCGCACTCGCCAAGGGTTTTCGCGGTCGCCGCGGTAATGTCTTCCGCGTCGCCAAACAGGCGGTGATGAAGGCAGGCCAATACGCCTACCGTGATCGTCGTACCAAGAAGCGTGTTTTCCGTCAGCTGTGGATTGCGCGTATCAACGCCGCCTCGCGTGAACTGGGCCTGACCTACAGCCAGTTCGCCAACGGCATCCGCAAGGCCGGCATCGAGATCGACCGCAAGATGCTTGCGGACATCGCCGTGCATGACAAGGCCGCTTTTGCCGGCATCGTGGAGCAGGTCAAGGCCAAGCTGGCTGCTTGATCCCGCACAGCAGACGGCAGCCCTTTCGGGGGCGTCCGTTTGCGCCCACGGCACAAGGGCTGGCGCTTGAAAGAGCACCAGCCCTTTTTTATTTTTTCCCGAAGAAATCCCATGAACGAGTTGGACTCTCTGGTCGACACCGCCAGTGCCGCCTTCGCCCAGGCGACGGCCCCCGCGGAGCTTGAAAACGCCAAGGCGCTGTTTCTCGGCAAGGCCGGCCGCATCACCGAGCTGATGAAGGGCATGGCCCAACTGCCGGTCGACGAGAAGAAGTCGCGTGGCGCCGCCATCAACGTGGCCAAGCAGGCCATCGAGGCCGCGCTGAACGAACGCCGCCAGCAACTCGCCGACGAGGAGCTCGCGGTGCAACTGCGCGCCGAGGCGCTCGACGTGAGCCTGCCGGGCCGCAAGCACGCGGACGGTGGATTGCATCCCGTGAGCCGCACGCTGGAGCGCATCGAGGCGATCTTCTCCAGCATGGGTTTCGACGTGGCCGACGGCCCCGAGATCGAGAGCGACTGGCACAGCTTCACCTCGCTCAACAACCCGCCGAACCATCCGGCGCGTTCGATGCAGGACACCTTCTATGTCGACATCGACGGCGACGACGGCGTGCCCTACAACCTGCGCCCGCACACCAGCCCGATGCAGGTGCGCTATGCCCACCAGCACATCAAGAAGCACGCGGCCGCCTTCGAGGCCGCTGCAGCAGACACCACCGGCACGCTGAAGGCACCCGAGATCCGCGTGATCGCCCCCGGCCGCACCTACCGTGTGGACAGCGACGCCACGCATTCGCCGATGTTCCACCAGTGCGAAGGCCTGTGGCTGGGCGAGAACGTGAGCTTCAAGGACCTGAAGGTCGTGTTCACCGACTTCTGCCGCACCTTCTTCGAGAGCGACGACCTGGTGCTGCGCTTTCGCCCCAGCTTCTTCCCGTTCACCGAGCCCAGCGCCGAGATCGACATCCAGTTCCAGAGCGGCCCGCTGGCCGGCCGCTGGCTCGAGGTCGCGGGCTCCGGCCAGGTGCACCCCAACGTCGTGCGCAACATGGGGCTGGACCCCGAGCGCTACATCGGCTTCGCCTTCGGCATGGGGCCGGACCGGCTCACGATGCTGCGCTATGGCGTGAGCGACCTTCGCCTTTTCTTCGACGGCGACCTGCGTTTTCTCTCGCAGTTCCAGTGATTCACTGACACGCCCTTTCCACGCCAGAAAAACAGATCGAGATCGAAGAGATGCAATTCCCCGAATCCTGGTTGCGCGAGTTCTGCAACCCGCCGCTGTCCAGCGCTGACCTGGCCGAGACGCTCACCATGGGCGGCTTCGAAGTCGAAGAACGCCGGCCCGTCGCGCCGCCTTTCAGCAAGATCGTCGTCGGCGAGATCAAGGAAGCCGAACAGCACCCCAATGCCGATCGCCTGCGCGTGTGCCAGGTCGACGTGGGACAGGGCGCCTTGCTCAACATCGTCTGCGGCGCGCCCAATGCGCGCGTGGGCATCAAGGTGCCGTGCGCGCTGGTCGGTGCCGAGCTGCCGCCCGGTGAAGACGGCAAGCCGTTCCTGATCAAGCTGGGCAAGCTGCGCGGCGTCGAGAGCCAGGGCATGCTGTGTTCGGCGCGCGAGCTCAAGCTCAGTGAAGACCACGGTGGCCTGCTCGAGCTGGCCGCCGATGCGCCCGTCGGCGCCGACGTGCGCGACGTGCTCAAGCTCGACGATGCGCTGCTCACGCTCAAGCTCACGCCGAACCTGGCGCACGGCCTCAGCGTTTACGGCATCGCGCGCGAACTCTCGGCCCTGACCGGCACGCCGCTGACCACGCCGGCCATCGCGCCGCTCGCCGCGGCCCATGCCGACCGGCTGCCCGTGAAGGTCGAGGCGCCCGAGCTGTGCGGCCGTTTCTCCGGCCGCATCGTGCGCAACGTCGACACCCGGGCTGCCACGCCGGCCTGGCTGGTCGAGCGCCTCGCGCGCTGCGGGCAGCGCAGCGTCTCGCCGCTGGTCGACATCTCGAACTACGTGATGTTCGAGTACGGCCAGCCGTCCCACATCTTCGACCTCGACAAGATCCACGGCGGCCTCACGGTGCGCTGGGGCAAGGCGGGCGAGCAGCTCAAGCTGCTCAACGGCAACACCGTGACCGTCGACGAAAAGGTCGGCGTGATCGCGGACGAGCGCGAAGTCGAATCGCTGGCCGGCATCATGGGCGGCGACGCGACTGCGGTGTCGGACGACACCAAGAACATCTATGTCGAAGCCGCCTTCTGGTGGCCCGAGGCCATCCAGGGCCGCTCGCGCCGCTTCAACTTCTCGACCGATGCGGGACACCGCTTCGAGCGCGGCGTCGACCCGAGCCGCACCATCGAGATCATCGAACGCATCACGCAACTGATCGTCGAGGTCTGCGGCGGCGCTGCCGGCCCGATCGACGACCAGACCCTGCGCCTCCCTGAAGCCAAGCCCGTCACGCTGCGCGTGGCCCGCGCGGCGCGCGTGATCGGCATGCCCGTCACGCAGGCGCAATGCGTCGATGTGCTGAAGCGCCTGGGCCTGCCGATCGAGGAAGGCGAGGGCGTCGTGATCGTCACGCCCGCACCGCACCGCTTCGACCTGCAGATCGAGGAAGACCTGATCGAAGAGGTCGCCCGCCTGATCGGCTACAACAACCTGCCGACCACGCCGCCGCTGGCGCCGATCACGGCTCGCCTGCGCCCCGAAGCGCAGCGCAGCCGCTTCGCGGTGCGCCATCGCGCGGCCGCGCTGGGCTACCAGGAAACCATCAACTTCAGCTTTGTCGAAGCGCACTGGGAAGCCGATCTGGCCGGCAATGCCCATCCGATCAAGCTGCTGAATCCCATCGCCAGCCCGATGAGCGTGATGCGCTCGTCGTTGATCGGCTCGCTGCTGCAGGTGCTGAAGTTCAACCTCGACCGCAAGGCACCGCGCGTGCGCGTGTTCGAAGCCGGCCGCGTGTTCGTGCGCGACGACGCAGTCGAGACCACCGACAGCACCGTCAAGGGCATCCACCAGCCGATGCGCCTTGCAGGCCTGGCCTGGGGCGATGCGGCCGATGCGCGCTGGGACGGCAAGCCGCAGCGGGTCGACTTCTACGACGTCAAGGGCGATGTCGAAGCCCTGCTGGCGCCGCTGGTGCCGACCTTCGAGGCGACCGAGCATCCCGCGCTGCACCCCGGGCGCGCAGCCCGTGTGCTGATCGACGGCAAAGCCATCGGTGTGGTCGGCGAACTGCATCCGCGCTGGCGCCAGAAATGGGACTTCGCGCACGCGCCCGTCGTGTTCGAACTCGACCTCGATGCCGTGACCGCGCGCCCCGTGCCCGTGGCACAGCCGGTGCCCAAGCACCAGGCCGTCGAGCGCGACATCGCGGTCGTCGTGGCCGAGCGCGTCACGCACGATGCGCTGCTGCAAGCCATCGACGGTGCGCCGACCGACGGCCTGCTGCGCGAAGCGGCGCTGTTCGACATCTACCGTCCGCAACCGGGCCGCGATGGCGGATTGGCGGCAGGCGAGAAGAGCATGGCGGTGCGTCTGAGCTTCCACAGCGACAGCGCCACGCTGACCGATGAACAGGTCGACCCGGCCGTGCGTGCGATCCTCGATCGCCTCGCGGAACGGCTCGGCGCACGTCTGCGAGGATGACCCCCATGGATTTCACGCTCGAAGCCCTCGAAACGCCCGCGCTCACCAAGGCGCATCTGGCCGAACTCCTGTTCGAGCAGATCGGCCTGAACAAGCGCGAGTCGAAGGACATGGTCGAGGCCTTCTTCGAGCTCGTGTCGGGCAGTCTGATTGAAGGCACCGACGTCAAGATCTCGGGCTTCGGCAATTTCCAGATCCGCGTGAAGGCGCCGCGGCCCGGGCGCAACCCGCGCACCGGCGAGGCGATCCCCATCGGCGCGCGTCGCGTCGCGACCTTCCATGCCAGCGCCAAGCTCAAGGAACAGATCCAGGGCGGGCTGGTCGGCGAGGCCGCGGAAGATACCGGCGAAACAACGTCTGCCGAAGTCTGGCGTGTCGGTACGGAATAAGTGCTTGGTGGGGCGCGCGTGCCTGGAGTAACCTATGAGGTTTCGCGCGCACGATCTTGATTTCAATGGAGAAAACCCTCCCACCGATTCCTGTCAAACGCTACTTCACGATCGGTGAAGTGGGCGAGCTCTGCGGCGTCAAGCCGCACGTGCTTCGCTACTGGGAGCAGGAATTCACCCAACTGCGGCCGATGAAGCGGCGCGGCAATCGACGTTATTACCAGCACCACGAGGTGCTGATGATCCGGCGCATCCGCGATCTGCTCTACGACCAGGGCTTCACCATCAGTGGTGCCCGCAACAAGCTGCAGGAACTCACACAGTCCGAGCGCGAACGCCGCAAGGCGGGTGGCCTTGCCGAAGAGATTCATCTCGAGGGTGCCGACGCGACGGACATCGATGCGGAAGAGTGGGAGGCGGCGACGCACGCCTCCGCTGCGCCGCTCGCCGTCACCGACCCGGTGCCGTGGCAGCAACTGCGACGCGAGTTGTTCGAAATTCGTGAGCTCCTGACGTCAGGACACTGATCTCGCCGGCTATAATCACAGGCTTCGGTGTGTGGCGCAGCCTGGTAGCGCACTTGCATGGGGTGCAAGGGGTCGAAGGTTCGAATCCTTTCACACCGACCAACATAACGTCCAAGGGCGTCCGGTTTCATCCACCGGACGCCCTTTTTCATTGGAGAAGCGGGTGATTCACAGCCGCTGTTGTCCGAGGCGATCCGTTGACTGCCAGCCCCAGACCGGGGAATATTCCGGGGAACAAACCGGGAGAACAGTCGAAAGCCGTGGGATGTTCCCCGGTTCTCATTCGGAGATCGACGGTTCCTGGTGGGAGTTCCCCATGTTGACCGAGATCCAATGCAGGAACGCCACCTGCCCCCCTGACAAGAAGCGGCTCCGCCTGACGGATGCGGGCGGGCTCTACTTGGAAGTCAGTCCCACAGGCTCCAAACGATGGTTCTGGAAAACCTACGCCGACGGCAAGGAAGGCCGCTTGGCGTTGGGCAGCTATCCTGAGGTGACACTCAAGGCCGTCCGGCTCGCCCGCGATGCCGCCAAGCGAGACCGGGCTGCAGGAATCGATCTGGTGCAGGTGCGCAAGCTTGCCAAACTCAAGAGGGTGGTGGCAGAGGGCGAAACCTTCAAGGCGACGGCGCTGGAGTGGTACGGCCGGAACGAAGCGCGCTGGAGCAGCCACTACGCCATTCGCGAGAAGCGCAACCTCGAAAAAGACCTGTTCCCCTACTTCGCCGAGCGGCGCATCGGCGAAATCGAGGCCGTCGAATTGCTGGCCGCGCTGCGACGCGTGGAGGAGCGCGGTGCGCTGGACGTGGCTAGCCGGGTGTTGCAAACCGCGCGGGCGGTGTGGCGTTATGCACTCTCCACGGCGCGGGCATCACGCGACGTCACCGCCGATCTCAAAGGCGCGCTGACTCCCCACAAAAAACGGCACTTCGCAGCCATTACCGATCCGAGCAAGCTGGGCGAACTGATCCGAGTCATTCGCGTCTACCAAGGCGGCGCTATCGTGCGCGCGGCGCTGCAGCTCGCACCGATGCTGTTCCAGCGGCCCAACGAGCTGCGCGGCGCGTCATGGGCAGAGATTGACCTCCACAACGCGCTGTGGACGGTGCCCGCCGCACGCATGAAGCGGCGGATCGACGGCAAGCAAAACGGCGATCCGCACCTTGTGCCATTGCCCACGCAGGCCGTCGAAATCCTGCGCAGGCTGCATCCCATTACCGGCCATGGCGTGATGGTGTTCCCGGGCGAACGCAGCCACGAGCGTCCAATCAGCGACAACACCCTGCGTGCAGCGCTGTTGACGTTGGGCTACGGTCCGACGGTCCAAACTGTGCACGGCTTCCGAGCCACGGCGCGCACGCTGTTGGCTGAAGTGCTGGAAGTCGACCCACTGGTGATCGAGGCTCAACTTGCCCACGCCGTGAAGGATGCCAACGGCCGAGCCTACAACCGAACGCAATACGTGAAGCAGCGCACAGTCATGATGCAGCGGTGGGCAGACTACCTTGATGGACTGGCCGCCGGCAGCGCGGCGGCACTGTAGGGAGCTACAGTTCCTGCGCCTAGTTCTAAATCGGTGAGAATGGCCGCTCGAACTTCGCGGTCCTTTCCCTCAAAGAGGTCGCTATTGCATCCCGCCGTTGGCGGCCCAAACGCGGTCCTTCGGCGTCCGGAAACGGACGACAGCTTCAGACTGTGAGCAGTCGGTCGCGCATCCGGGTTCGAAAGCCTGCTTCCAGCAATAGGAGACACTCGGACTCACCGACCGAGCCCGACGCGTTTCAGCAAGGGCCGAGCGACGGGAGTGTGCCCATCGCGGCCTTTAAATTCGCAGATTCATGCGTGCGCTCAAAAACAGTTAGCTGACGCAGCCTTTTGAGCCGCTCCGAGGCTGCTCACTAAGACACGGGCCCTTCATCTCTGGCGCTTTCGCGCAATAAAGGGCAACCGCCATGTGGATCACCGCCTTGATGGATCGGCTCCCTGTAAAGCGCCAGCGTCACCGCTTCCGGGCTAGGGCCGCGCCCACGGTCTCGCTTCGCGGGCGCCACCGTCCTTCGTGCAAGCCAGCGCTCGTGCCCCTCGACGGGTGTCACGCCCTTGAGGAAGGCAGCAATGGCGTGCGTCAAAGGCATCGTGGCTCACTCCTCACTGGGTGGCTTGATGCGGCTGTACGTCTTGCCAGCAAGAACGCGTTGGACCTGCTCCACGTTCCTTGCCCCGACCACCTCGGAAATCTGCTGCGCCGTCTGCCCCTTCGCCGCCAAGTCGCGGATTGCCAGCACCTGCCCAGGCGACAGGACGTCCGACCGCCCTCTCAGGACCTTCAGGTAGAAGTCGTCGTCACGCCATAACTCGGCAAGGAAGAGATTGGGCACGCCAGCCCGCACACCCACCCGGCGAGCGAACTCCGCAATGGCCCGGTCACGCTCTTCCAGGCTGACCTCGACCTGGCTGGTGAGCCGGTGCTCATGGAGGAGTCGCAGGCCCTTGACTCCCCCTGGAAGCATGTTGAGGGACTTGCCGGCCTCCATCTGCTCGTCGACCATCTGCTCTTCCCAGGCCATGATGCCCTCGTAGCTGTGGTTCAGGACGACCAGCTCTGAGCCAAGCATGACGTTCGCATCCCCCGTGTACGACCGCCATGCTGCGTGGAAGCGCTTGTTGCTGCCGCCCCGTATCTCAAGCCAGGTGCTCTTCCATCCGCACCAACCAGTTCCGGCTGGTGATGCCCACGTAATACACCTGGTTCAAGATGTCGCCGCTGTGGTCCATGAACGTCAAGCTGTGCGCGTATCCCTGGTGCCCTTCGGAGACATCACCGTAACCCATCATCAAGACCTGGAGCGGGATACTGATGGACCTAGTCAGCCCGGTGGCCTCCTTCACGACGATGTGCAGAACGACCCGCTGCTCGTGCGCGGGGCGCGTGAATTGTGGGTGCTCAAAGTACGCCTTCCACCGCATGTCGGTGTGCTTCGTCGCGGCGTCGTACTTGAAGACGACATCGGCGTCGATGACAGCGAGCTCGCAGAGGTGAAGCTTGCGGGGCTGCTTGTTGTGCTCAAGAAGGCGGCGGGGAATGCTGCCGACTGGCTGTGCATAGTTCTTCTCAGACCGCTTCAGGAAGGCTTCGAGCTGGAAGTACAGCAGTGACACAGGCAAGGAGCCAATTTTTCCGTGCTGGACGTGACCCAGCAGTTGGTGGATGGAGTGGAGGTCAAGATACCGCACGGCAGGCGTGCTCAGCGCCTTTTTCGCGGGTATGGGCTTCTTGGGCGGTGGCAGCTTCATCGTTTCAGTCTTGCTCGCCAGTGACCGTTGTCACGTCCGTCGGAACGACAGCTAATGGCCGAATGTACCCGCGAGGTCAAGCAAGATTGTGTCTGACATGACGCGATGCAGGCCAACACCGACCAATACCAGCCGCTCGAAATCTTCGCCCAGAGGGGAAAACCCGCTCGCCTGCCTCGCCGTCTATAGTCAAAGTGATGCAAGGTGATCCCGTCCCAGGGTGCCGCTATCCACCAAATGTTGGTACGCGCACACCTCAACTTTAAACCACAGAGGAGAGCATGATGGCACTCAAACCTGGACCTAAGCCGATTGCCAAATCAACGGGCAAGCCTGATCAGCGCCGCCGTGATAACAAAACGACGCCAGGAAATAACTCGTCCCTCAGACCGAGTAAATCGAGCACCCCCCCAAGGAGCAAATGACAGGAACTCTCGTCACTTTGCCCTTCTGAGCCAGCAGTCATCGGACGGGGCTGGCGTTGGCGTCGGGCCAACTGCTTACGGCTGCGCCGCGCCTGCTGATTGGCGGGTGCATGGGCCATCCGCTGGTCCTGCAAGAAATTTCGCGCAGCCGGCTCACCGTTCATGCTGTATGGCGCCTGTGGCGGATGCTCCGACCGGCCGCTTCTGGCCGATGCCTGGCCCCTCAGCATTGCAGCCGCCGTGATGCTTTGCGTCCGCAGCAGCCAGCCGATGGAGACTGGTTGCGGTCGTTCGCCTTGGGTTGGCGAAGGGCTGCTCCATGTTGGTTTGACGACCCAAGAATCCGTTTCTTGGAGATGCAAGACAGATCGGAGGACCTTCTCGCAGTCCGACTCGAGACCATTGGTTACGATTGGTCCATACCGGCGTTTTGCGCGCGGCTTTGACAGTCCCGGTTGTAGGGGTCGCAGATCCTGCAAGCTGACATTGGATTCGGGGAGCGACATGGCATCTTCCAAACGAGACTTTGAGCGGTTCGTGGCCTGGTTGCATTCGCCAGCTTCGGAAGCTCCGGCGGACGTAAGGCGCCTGGCCAACATGGCGCTGGCCCACTTCGACGCCCTGGCGCGCACCTCGCGACAGCACAGCCAGCGCTCCACCTACCTGGTGAGCAAGGCGCGCCAAGAGCTGGCCCAGACACCCGACGGCCCGCCACGCATGGAGGCCGTGGCGGCCGACGGCGACTGGCCGTGGAAGCGGCTGCGGGGTATGACCATTGGGCCCTTCCGAGGGTTTCGCAACCCGGAGCCCTTCGACCTGCAAAAGCGGGTGGTCCTTTTCTACGGCCCCAATGGCAGCGGCAAGACGAGCTTCTGCGAAGGCTTGGAGTTCGGCCTGCTGGGCTCGGTCGAGGAGGCCGAGACCAAGCGCATCGACGGGCGCACCTACCTGGCCAACCTGCACGCCAGCCGCTTCGAGGCGCCGGCCCTGCGGGCGACCAATCACCAGAACGCGGAGGTCGCCGTCGTCGCCAACGCCGACACCTTCCGGTTCTGCTTCATCGAGAAAAACCGCATCGACGCGTTCTCGCGGATTGCGGCCAGGCCCCCGGCGCAGCGCACGGAGCTGATCGCCACGCTGTTTGGCATGGAGAAGTTCAACGAGTTCGTCGGCCACTTCAACGAGTCCATTGACGCGCAGCTGGTGACGATGGCCACCAAGCAGCTCGCGCTCAACAGCAAGCGCAACGCCCTGGCCAACGATCAGGCCACAGTCAACGGCGAGGCCCAAGCCCTGCGGGGCTTGGCGGCCGAAGAGGCCGCGATGGCCGCCGCGCATCAGGACGGCATGGCCTACGACGGGCTCAAACCGTTTATCGGTACGGCCGCGGCACCGGGGCGCATGCAAGAGCTCGACGGCATTCTTGGCGCGCTGCCGCCGGCGGCCATCGGTGTGGCGCGCGATGGCCTGCTGGACGCCTTCGAAGCGCCGCGCGCGGCCCAGGAAGAGCTCGCCGGCATCGCCGCCAAGCTCGAGGCGCGCAGCAGCCAGGTCTCCTTCAAAAACCTCTACACCGCCGTCCTCGCGCTGCAAGCCACCCACGGCGACCATTGTCCGGCTTGCGACACGCCGCTTGCTGATGCCAAGGCCAACCCTTTTGAGAAGGCCACGGCGGGCCTGGTCGACTTGAAGGAGCTCGGCGAGCTGCAAGAGCAGCGCGCTACCGCGCAGCGCAAGGTCGGCACGGCATCGCGCGAGCTGCGCCGCCAGCTTGGCTGGCTGTCCGCTTACCTGGCGGCGCATGAGAAGCAAGCGTCGCCCGCGGGCCGGTTCCTCGCAGGGCTTGCGGCCGAGCCGCCTGGCGAATGGTGGTCGACGGTCTACCCAGCCAAGGAGCCGCAAGAGGGTGAACAGGCCGAGGCCGTAACGCTCGAGGCGATCCTGGTGGTGGCCGACCGCATCGCGGCCCAGGACGCCGCCTCGGAGCGAGCCCGCCAGCAGCGGCAACAGCACGCCAACGAGCGCGCAGCTCTCGTCACCCTGCAACTGGCGGTCCAAGCCCAGGACTTGAAGCGCAAGCAGCTCATGGACGGCGTCGCCGCTGCGAGGGCCAGGATCGCGGCGTTCGACGTGGACAACGCCCAACTCATCGCCGATGTGGCTCAAGAAGCGGTCGACATCGCGCGGGACGCCCCCATCAAGGCTGCCTACGACCGATTCCTGGGGCTGCTGCGCGACTACCGCAACCATCTTCCCAGCATGCTGATGGCGGGTCTCAACGACACGGCCATGAACCTCTACAACGAGTTCAACCGCAACGACCTCGATCCCGACAAGCTCGCCGCCCTCCACTTGCCCCTCAACGGCGAGCAGAAGATCGAGATCGCGTTCCGGGGCAATCCCGGCGTGCGGGTGGACGCCCTGCGCATCCTCAGCGAAGGCCACATCCGCTGCCTGGGCCTGGCGATCCTGCTGGCCAAAGCCAAGAGCATCCAAAGCCCCCTGGTCGTGTTCGACGACGCCATCAACGCCATCGACCACGACCACCGCGGCGGCATCCGCGAGACGATCTTCGAGAGCGACCATTTCGCCGACACTCAACTCATCGTTACCTGCCACAGCAACGAGTTCATCAAGGACATCCAGCAGCACTTGGCCGCGGCGCACCGCGAAGACTGCAAGGTCTATCTGTTCCGCCACCACGCAGGCGACTACCAGCCGCGCGTGTCGAGCAATGTCTCGATCAGGAACTACGTGGCCAAGGCCCGCGCGTCAAAGGACAGCCTGGACCACCGCGATGCCCTCGCTTCCTGCCGTCAAGGCCTTGAGATGCTGTCGGAGAAGGTGTGGCGTTGGCTCGGCAGCCACGAGCTGGGCGTGCTGAACCTTCAACTCGCTGGCGTCGGCGCCGAGCCGGGCCTGCGCAACCTGTGCGAAGCCCTGCGCAAGCGGCTCGACGACGCGGCGCACTTCAACCACGCCAACAGGCCCGCGCTCTTGACCGCATACGGTCGAATCCTGGGCATCCCGGTGGCGAATTTGGTGTGGATCTACCTGAACAAGGGCACGCACGAAGAGGCAAACCGAGATGACTTCGATGCGGATTTGGTGGAGTCCGTGGTTCGGACGCTCGAAGAAGTCGACGCCCTGGACCTTCGTCCCGGTCGATGAAGCTTCATCACAACGCCGCCTGCGGTTCGTCGCCTATAGACCGCTTTGGACTTGAAAGCGGCCTGTCTCTCGCGGCCCATCGACTGACTGCAACCGCTGCAGAGCAGCCATGTGGGATTCGTCCATTGACTTTGCCTTGGCGCTTGCCGATGAGTCCAAGTAGGATGCACAAGCACCCGAGCCCATGCAGAATGCAATGGCGATTCGATGATCGGTCCGCCTTAGCGTAAACCTCTGCCGAGACGATCTGAGATCCACCCCTGAATAGCGATCTCCGACCATGTCGCTGCACGCGGTCCGACCTTGACGGATCGTGGAAAGATTCCGCGTTGCATCTGCTCATAGATTGCCGAGCGACGGAGGCCAGTCAGTCGCTCGACTTCGGGCAGTCGCAGAAGTCTGTCAGGTGTGCGCTTCATAGCGATCAGCGCCATTGACGGTTTCGAGTCAAGATCCAAGAGCGCGAGGGCTTCTCGAAGCAGCTGGGTGGCCTGCTCGGTTCTAGCGACCGTCTGATCAGAAGTGACCTGTTCGGCCGTCCTGCGCGAGGTGTTCGTTATGGAGGCTGGCATAGGGCATTCCTTTCAACTGTCGCGTTGGCATTCGTCACCGGTTGCGGGATGTCCATAGATTGCCGGGGATGTCCGCCGCCCCCAACCTGACGCGGCAAAGCGAGGAGTAGGGGAGGGAGGCGGCGCGGGGTATCAACTCAAACGAGTGGCCCTATGGCGTGCTTGGTCTTCATTGCCTTGAAGCCGCGATCACGCGTGATGAACGCCGTTAGCATGTGCGGTACCAGTGCCACGGCATCGACTGGCACTTGATGCAGCCGGGCATGCACCTCCGCATACGCATCGAGCTGTGCTTTCAGGTCGGCCGACAACGTGATCGTCAACTTCACCGACGACGCTGCAGGCAGCGGCCCGAGGCTCAACCTGTTCGCGTCCTTGCTCATTGCGAACTCCCGCAAGCGAAGAAAAGAGGCTGATACGGTCGAAGGACCAAGTCCTTGCTCACCATCACCCGCATCGGAAATCCCGGTCGGATGGTCAACGTCGGCTGAATACTCGCATTGCGCTTCGTGATCTCCTGCCCGACCTGGTTGATCGAGTCCTGCGCGCCTTCGCGCATGGCGATCACCGTCCGGTTGCCGTTCTGGTTCGTACGACTCTCCGGCGCTGCTAGCTCTGCCCCCACGCCCAACAGCGTGGACAGCGCCGCGCCGGCCAGGATGCGGTCCCAGTGCCAGTCGACACCATCCTCGAGCCCGGCATAGCCCGCTGGATCGATTCCCGGCAAGCGGTCCAACGCCACCGACGACGTGTCTGGCAGGATCAGCCGTGTCCACACCAGCAGCACCCGCCTTTGGCCAAAGGAAACCTGGCTGTCGTAGCGCCCAATCAGCCGCGAGCCCTGCGGGACCAATAGTTGCCGACCCGTGGCAGTGTCGTAGACCGCCTCGGTCACGTTGGCGATCACCTGCCCCGGCAGATCCGAACTGATCCCAGTCAAGAGCGCTGCAGAAATCACCGTGCCCGCCATCACCTGGTACGGCGATGTGGGCAGTTGCAGGCTCCCGGGATTGCGCGTGGCCCCGTCTCCCGCTTTCGTCAAGAACGCCTCTTTCGAATCCTGCCGGTTCTGCGCGCCCGTCGGATCGGACGGCACCGCAGGCAGCGTGTTTCCGGCCGTTGCATTGAACGGATTCTGGGTCGGAACGGCAATGCCTGCATTCGAATTGGCTGCTGGAGTCGTAGGGGAAACTGCGGCCATCGGCCTGCCGCTACCGCCGCTGCTCCCGGATCCCCGGAAGAACACCGAAGATCGCGCGGCCTCTTCGGCCGTGAGTTGCGCCGGATCGGTGCCATGCGAGGCCATTCGCTGCTCCATCGGCTGCTGCGACTGCACGATGGCCGGCCCGAGATCCCCCGGCAACGGCTCGCCCAACACAGGCGGTGCAGCCTTCGGCGCCGGCGGAAGCCCAGCATAGTCCTTCGGTAGCCGGTCCAGGCTCTCCGACTTCGCAATGCGATCGACGTTGAACAACTCGGCTGCAGGAGTTCGCGAGCGCTGCTGTGATTGCAGCGACCACAACGTGCCGCCCAGCACCGCCGCAGCCAGCGTGCCAGCTCCGACTGCCAGCACACGGCGGTTTAAGCGAACGACTGGGCGCGGCTGCGCGCGCAGCGCCAGCGTCTCCGGGCTGGCCTTGGCCGAAACAGCAGGATTGGCGTCCTTCATGACCCGCTCCGCGCGGCACCATCCGTGCGCTCGATCCGCACGACCTCCGCCTTGCTGCCCTTGAACCCGCCCAGCCTCAGTTCCGCCGCGCCAAAAAGCCGATCGACGATGTAGTACGGCGAACGAAACCGGTAGTTCACGAGCTGCCCGTCCCCCTGCGGCCCGATCACGAACAGCGGGGGCAATTCGCCCTGTGCGATACCACCGGGGAATTGGATGTAGACCCGCTGCCCGTCGTCGAACGCACGCAGCGGCTTCCACGACGGACCGTCGCCCGTAATTGCATAGCGGAACTTGAGTTGCTCCAGCGACAGGCCCGAGTCCACCGGCATGGCCGCTTGGGCTTCGCGCGCCTGCTTCTGTAGCGCAAACATCCGATCCTTCGGGTAGTCCCACGACACCGAAGCCATCCAGGCCTGCGGCGTCGAGGACAGCTCCAGCAGGTAAGTGCGCCGGTTCGTGGTGACGACGAGATTCGTCTTCAGCCCCACGCGGGTTGGCTTCACCAGGACGTTGACGCGCAGGGTAGTGCCCGCGCCACTGGCGGTATCCCCCACGATCCAGCGCACCGTGTCGCCGGCGGAGACCGTCACCAGTTCCTCACCCTCCTGCAGCGCGATCACGGTGACACGACCCGGGCTGGTGTAGACCTGATACAGCGCTCCGTCCGCATACGGCCAGACCTGGATCGCGTTCACATAGCCCTCGCGCGTCGGCGCGATGCGCGCTTCTTCGTTTGCACGAGAGACACGCACCTTGTCGTCGGCCGGCTCCGGCACCAGCTTCGATTCGGTCTCGGCCGGCAGCGCCTTCATCTGCCCGGGCAACGGCAGTGGCTCCAGAACAGCCACTACCTCGATGGGCTTCGCAGGCTCGGGCAAAACCTTCGCAGCGACGGCCACGGGCTCGTCGAGTGAGATCACCGGTGGCGGCTTGCCCTGCGTGGCGCAGCCGGCGGCAGACGCCAGCGTGGCCAGCAGGATCAGCGGCGATACGGTTCTACGGAAATGTGTCTTCACGGTTTTGCTCCTTGCGTTGCTTCGAGTTCACGGCTCCAGGACAGGCCGTTGACGTAGATGCCCAGTGGGTTCTTGCGCAGCCGCTCTTCGGTGCGCGGCGGCTGCAGCACGACGGAGAGCACGGCCGTCCAGCGCTCGGTGCCCGAAGGCGACCCATTCGTGTAGCTGCGCTCGATCCAGCGCACCTGAAACGAAGCATCGCTGGCACGGACCACGCTGGTCACTTCCACCGCCACCGAGCTTTGCCCGATGCGGGAGAACGGATCATTGGTGCGCGCGTAATCGTTCAGCGTCGCGGCACCGCGGTCGGTCGTGTAGTCATAGGCTTCAAGCCAGTTGCGCCGCACCACGATCGGGTCAATGGAGAGCGACCGGACGTCGCTGATGAAGCGCGCCAGGTGGAACGCGATTTGCGCATCGGCCGGCTTGTACGGCGCGGCCGCTTCGCCGATGGCGCGCACCTGCCCTGCGTTGTCCACCTCGATGACATAGGGGGTGACGATGGACTGCGCCGAGCGCCAGACCAGGCCGCCGGCCATCAACAGTGCCAGCGACAGACTGCCGAAGGCCATCAAGCGCCAGTTCTTCGCCTGCACGCGGCTGTCGCCGATGCGCTGGTCCCAGACCTGCGCGGCGGCTTGATAGGGGGTGACGGGCTCGGGCGTGTCCGAGTACCGCACCTGGGGTCGTTTGAAACGCACAGGGATTCCTTTCAAAAAGGGTTCAGGAGTTGGAGCTGTCCTGCAGGCTGGGACTGGCGCCGCCACCGGCGTGGTCGCCCGAGCGCAGAACGTGGGCTGCGGTCGTCGCGGCTTGAGTCACCTGCTGCTTGCGGCGCATGCGCTGCGCCCATGCGGGCTCTGCTGCGGAAGGGGCCGATGCACTGCCTTCGGCAGCTGGACCAGAGGCGAATGCAGAAGGAGAGGTAGGCGCGACAGCATCAGCCACGAAGCTCGCAGCGTGGTCTTTGACAGTCTTGGCGCCGGAAGCGACGCGCTGGCCGGCTGCACTCGCCCCGGCCTTTGCGAGGCTGGCGAGGCCAGCACCGGCAGCCCGCACGCCACTACCGCCCGATGCGGCCGCGCCCGTCTGGTAAGCAGACTTCGCACCGCTGGCCAGGGCGCTGGCCGAGCGCGCGGCGGTCGCGCCGCCGCTGATGGCCGCATGCGCCGCACCGGGCGCCATCCGCGCACCCGCCGCGACCGCGGATCCGGCGCCCGCCACGGCCGCACCGCCGGCGACGGCCAGCCCCGCTGCGCCCATCGCGGTGCCTGCCGCAGCACCGGCGCCCAGCTGCGGCGCGCCAGATACCAGCCCTGTCGCAATCCCCGGCCCGAAGATCCCCAGGCCGAGCATCGCCAGCGATGCCAGCATGATCACCAGCGCATGGTCAATGCTAGGGTCTGCACCTGGTGGCACTGTGAACTCTGCGGACAGGCCGGAGCCGATGCCCACGATCACCGCGAGCACCAGTACCTTGATCCCCGACGACACCACGTTGCCCAGAACCTTTTCAGCCAGGAACGAAGTCTTGTTCCACAGCGCGAAGGGCACCAGCACGAAGCCCGCGAGCGTGGTCAGCTTGAACTCGATCAGCGTGACGAAGAGCTGCACCGCCAACACGAAGAACGCCACGATCAAGACGAGCCATGCGAGGAACAGCACCGCGATGGTGTCGAGGTTCGCGAACACCTCCGGGAACCCCGTCATGGTGCCGATCTGCTCCATGATCGGCCGGCCGGCATCGATGCCGACCTTGGCGAGCTGGCCTGGCTGCAGCAGCTGCGTTTGGCTCATGCCCGATCCCGAAGCGGTCAGGCCCAGCCCGGCAAAAGACCGGAACAGGATGCCCGCCAAGCTGTTGAAGTTGCCGATGATGTAGGCGAAGGCTCCGACGTACAGCACCTTCTTGATGAGCTTGGCGATCACGTCGTCACCTTGCCCTGAGGCATGGCTCATCGCCCAGAAGAGACCGGCGAGCGTCATGTCAATCGCGATCAGCGTGGCCGTGAGGAAGGCCACCTCACCGCGCAGCAGCCCAAAGCCGGAATCGATGTAGCGCGAGAAGACGTCGAGGAAGCGGTCAATGACCGCCACGTCTTGCACGGCTATTCCTTCGGCGCCGGCGATGCTGGCGATGAAGCGGGCGGCGTGTACGTCGGGCCACCGCTGCCGAAGAAGCGCCGACGCGTGGCCTCTGCCACTGCATTGCACTGCGCATCGCCGACCTTGGCATGGTCGGCCTTGCACTGCGCACGCAGTTCCTTCAAGCGCTCGGGGTTAGCCACGAGAGATTCGACGGATTCGATGGATGCCGGCTTGCCGCAGGCCACCATCAGCAGGGTTGAAGCCACGGCTGCGAGGATAAAGAGCTTGTTCATGGCTCGCCTCTCACTCGCTGTAGAAATTTACCGCGGCAGGCGTGTATGGCGTGCTCGCACCCATGAAGCGGCGGCGCACCTCGCGCGCTCGCTCCTGGACGGCAACTTGCCGCGCCTGCTCCAGCGCCGCCGCGCGGTCCTGCGTGATCTGAAGCTGCTGCGCTTGGATTGACTGCCGGGCCTGCAGGGCCAGGAGCTGATTGGTCGCCTGCGTGGCTTGCAGGGCACCGACGGCCGACTGGCTGCGGTTCACCAGATCCGTCAGCGTCGATTCGTCCGAGGCGAAGTTCTGCACCGCCTGAGACTGCACCTTGGTCGCGGTGCGAAGCGCGTCCAGCGAGTTCGTCCAGCGCTTGCGCGCATCCAGCACCATCTGTCCACTGGAGACCGTGGCACTGAACGACTCGGGATACATCTGCTGGAACTGCGTCTCCATCTGCTGCACGTTGAAGGCCAGGCCCTGCGCCTGTTGGATCAACTGGTTCGTCGCCGACAGCGCGGCGCGTAGTTCGTTCAGCGCGCTGAAGTCCAGACTGGTCAGGTTCTTCGCCTGGTTCGTCAGCGACTGCGCCTGGTTCTGCAGTTGCTTGATCTGGTTGTTGATCTGCTCCAGCGTGTTAGCGGCCGTCATGAGGTTCTGCGCGAGGTTCGTGGGGTCGATCACGACCCACTGCGCATGCGCAGTGGGCAGCGCGCTGATCAAGGCCGCTGCGGCGACGGCAAGCAAGGTCTTCTTCATGGCGTGTTCTCCTGAGTTGTGGACGAAAAGGATGGAGAGGAAGGAAACGAGGGGATGAGATCGGCCGCCCAGTCGAGGCCGCGATGGCGCAGCCAGGTGGCGGCAAATGCACTGGCATCGCCCTGTGCAAGCACGGCATCGATTGCGCGCTGGTCTTCCGGAGAGGAGGCCCCGACGAAAGCAAGCGCCGCCGGCCCCAGGCCAAGGTCGAAGACCCGGTTGCCGAGCCGCGACTGGTAGTAGTAGTCCCGCTTCGGCTGCGAGGTCGCGACGATGTCGATCTGCCGTGTGTTCAGGCCGAAGCCTTCGTAGATCGAGCGGATCTGCGGCTCGGGGGCTTGCGGGTTCGGCAGGAAGATGCGACTCGCGCAACTCTCCACGATGGCCGGCGCGATCGACGAGTTCTGGATGTCGGCCAGTGACTGCGTCGCGAAAATCACCGAGACGTTCTTCTTACGCAGCGTCTTCAACCACTGCCGGATGCGCGACGCGAACACGGGGTCGTCGAGGAACAGCCACGCCTCGTCGAGGATCAACAAGGTCGGCGCTCCGTCGAAGCGCTCATCGAAGCGCGCGAACAGATACCCCAACACGGCCAGCACCGCTGCTTTGCTTTGCATCAGCTCTTCCATCTCGAAGCACTGGATCGAACCCGTGCCGAGCCGGTCCGAATCCGCGTCGAGCAGCGTGCCGTGCGCACCACCCAGCACGTAGGGCTGCAGCGCCTGGCGCAGCGCGTTGGACTGCAGCAGGACCGACAGCCCGGTCATGGTGCGTTGTTCGGCGGGCGCACTGGCCAGGCTATTGAGCGCAGACCACACGGCGTCCTTCTCGGGCGGGCCGACAGCGACGCCTTCCTGAACCAAGCGTCCTTCGATCCAGTCGGCTGCCCAGGTCCGGTAGGCGTGCTGGTCGATGCGAGCCAGAGGCTGGAACGCAATGGCTCGGTCCGCGCCAAGGTCGTAGTGTTCGCCTCCAAGACCGAGCACGGTGGCGCGCATCGAGCGCCCCATGTCAAAGACGAGCAATTGGGAGCCTGCGTAGCGCCGGAACTGCATCGCCAATGTGGCGAGCAGCACCGACTTGCCCATGCCGGTCGGCCCGACCACCAGCGTGTGGCCCACATCGCCGATGTGCGTGACCAGCCGGAACGGCGTCGCACCATCGGTACGGGTGACGATCAGCGGTGGACCGTCCAGGTGCGCATTGCGCTCCGGCCCGGCCCAGACCGCCGAGACCGGCATCATGTGTGCCAGGTTCAGCGTCGAGACGATCGGCTGGCGCACGTTGGCGTAGGCATGGCCCGGGATCGACGAGAGCCAGGCATCGACCGCATTCAGGGTTTCAGGGATCGTCACGAATCCGCGACCCTGGATGGCTCGCTCCACCTGCCGCAGCTTTTCGTCTGCCGCGGCCGCATCGGCATCGAGCACCGTCACGGTAGCGGTGACGTAGCCGAAAGCCACCTGGTCGCTGCCCAGCTCCTGCAACGCCGCGTCAGCATCCGATGCCTTGTTCGATGCATCGGAATCCACTAGCGGGCTCTCCTGCTGGAAGATCGTCTCGCGCAGCAGCGCGACGATGTTCTTGCGCTTGACGAACCACTGGCGGCGCAGGCGGGCAAGCTCCTTCTCGGCTTCGGGCTTGTCCAGGCCGATGAGCCGTGTGCTCCAGCGGTAGGCGAAGCCCAGGCGGTTCAAATCGTCGAGCAGACCGGGCCAGGTCGACGTCGGGAAGCCGCGCACGGTCAACGCCCGAAGATGTGAGCTCCCCAGCATCGGCGCCAGTCCACCAACGAGTGGCTCATCCGCCAGCAGCGTGTCGAGGTGCATCGGCACCTCTGGCACCGCGACGGTATGTCGGCGCGTCGAAATGCACGCATGCAGGTAGGTCAAGGTCTGACCGTCGTCGAGCCAGCTGATCTCCGGCATGACGCCTTCGAGCAGCCCGAAGAAGCGTTCGGTCTCGGACACGAAAGTGGCAAGCCGTTCGCGCCAGTCAACGCCTTTGGTCTTCTGGTTCTCGTAGAGCAGCCGGCCCGCACGCGTGCGCGATTCCTCTGGTGGCAGATACAGCAGCGTCAGGTGGTAGCTGCTCTCGAAGTGGCTGGCGTCTTCCTCGAAGGCGGCGCGGCGCTCTTCGTCGACGAGCCAGGACAGTGGTTCCGGAAACGAGCACTCCGGGTAGTCCGCGGCTTCGCGGCGCTCGGCCTCGACGAACAGCGCCCAGCCCGAGCCGAGCCGGCGCAGTGCGTTGTTGAGGCGCGCTGACGTGGCGACCAGCTCGCCCTTTGTCGCGCTGTCCAGGTCTGGCCCGCGGAAACGCGCCGTGCGCTGGAAGGAGCCATCCTTGTTGAGCATGACGCCGGGTGCGACCAGGCCAGCCCACGGGAGCCAGTCGGCCAGGAGCGCCGGACGCTTGCGGTATTCGGTGAGGTTCATCATCGTGATGTCCTCACACGTCCAGCAGTTGACGGTGCTTGATGTGCTGCGCGAAGACCTGCATGAACTGCGGGTCCGTGCGGGCGCCCCATACAGCGAGTGAGTGCCCGAGGATCCACAGTGCGATGCCGGGCAACCAAAGCTGCAGGCCCAGCCCGACCGCTGCGGCCAGCGTGCCGTTGGCGATCGCCACGGTACGCGGCACGCCCCCCATCAGGATCGGTTCGGTCAGCGATCGGTGCAGCGGCACCTCGAAGCCCGGCGCCGAGCCATGCATCTGTGCAGTGGCATTCATGCCAGCACCGCCCCACCCGTGAAGCTGAAGAAGGTCAGGAAGAACGAGGAAGCGGCGAACGCGATGGACAGACCGAAAACGATCTGGATCAGCTTGCGGAAGCCTCCAGAGGTGTCACCGAACGCCAGTGCCAGCCCAGTGGCAATGATGACGATCACCGCGACGATGCGCGCCACCGGCCCCTGGATCGAATCGAGGATGGATTGCAGTGGTGCCTCCCACGGCATGCTGGAGCCGGCCGCGTGCGCGGGCAGCGCAACGGTGAGCAACACCGCCGCAGCAATGGCGGCGATCAGAAGCGGCTTTACGGAAGTACGCAGATTCGTCATGTCGGTTCTCCTGTGGATGACGGGTTGTGGGAAATCGAAGGAAAGCCCGGCCCAAGCGAGGTGTCGAGCTGGTAACCATGACTGTCGAAGCCGACGACGCGCGCGATCTCCCGCACGCGACGCGCGCGGCCGCGGCCTGCGATGAAGACGATCACGTTGACCGTCTCGCCGATGAGGGCGCGCGGGACGGTGACACTCACCTCCTGCACGAGCTGTTCGAGCCGCGTGAGTGCGCCAGCGGCGGAGCCGGCATGCACGGTGGCGATGCCACCCGGATGCCCTGTGCCCCAGGCCTTGAGCAGGTCCAGTGCCTCGGCGCCGCGTACTTCGCCCACGACGATGCGGTCCGGCCTCAGCCGAAGGGTGGCGCGCACAAGGTCGGCCATGGTGCTGACGCCGGGCTCGGTGCGCATGCCCACGTGATCGTCACTGCGGCACTGCAGCTCCACTGTGTCCTCGAGGATCAGCACCCGATCGCGCGTCTCGGCGATTTCGTCGAGCAGAGCATTCGCGAGCGTTGTCTTGCCTGTACTGGTCCCGCCCGCGACGACGATGTTCAGCCGGTCGTGCACCGCCGAGCGCAGGAAGGCCGCCTGCTCGGCCGTCATCACGCCGTCTTCCACGTAGCGTGCGAGGTTCATGATCCGCAGCGCCCGCTTGCGGATCGCGAACGACGGCGCCCGCACAACGGGGGGCAGCACACCCAAGAATCGCTCGCCGGTCTCAGGCAGCTCGGCTGAAAGGATCGGCGCGCCCGGATGCACTTCCGTGCGAACGTGCGCAGCCACGAGCCGGATGATCCGTTCGACCACCGGTGCAGGAAGCGCGGTGCCGGTCGGCGCGCGGCCAGTGCCGAGACGGTCCACCCACAGCGATCCATCGGGGTTCAGAAGCACTTCAACGATCTCCGGGTCGTCGAGCGCCGCCGCGATCTCTGGCCCCATCGCCGTGCGCAGCATGCGGATGCGGCGGACGGCGGATTCACCGCCGTCACCCGCGCCTCCGCCCTGAGCAATGTTGATAGACCTCATGCTCTTTCTCCTTCACTAGACATGGCTGGGTCGTCTCCATGACTCGCGCCGTCGGAGGAGGGCGGCTGGTGGCCTTCACCCGTTTGCTGTGCCGGTGCAACCGGCTCGATCTCCTGATGGATCTCGCGAACCAGGCTGCGGCCGCGCTGGATGTGGCGGGCCAGTTGTTCTATGAACTGCGCATAGCGGGCGCGGCCCTGGGCGCGCATGGCCTCCTGCTGGTGCTCGGGCACCGGCAGCGCCACGGTCAGGTAGTGGCGCAGGTACAAGGCGACGGTCTCGATGAGCACGCCCTGGTCGCGTTCCAGACGGTCGAACTGGCGCGACAGGCGATCAAGGCGCTTGGCCAAGGCCGCCTCCCGCTGGTCCTCGCCGTCGGGCGAAAGGAATGACGCCAATGCCGCCGCGATCACGGCGGACTTTGAAACGCCTTTGTGCGCGGAGACCTGGTCCAGGCGCTTGGCGTGGGCTGGTTCGATGAAGATGTTCAGGCGTGTGCGACTCATAGGGCGATCCCGTCGTCGGGGTCCATGGCGGCAAGACGTGCGCTGCGCGTGAGTTGCCGGTCCACGTCCTGCGGACGCAATGGCATGTCGTCCTCATCGTCGAGCACTAGCAGACCATCGTCGGCCGGAAGGATCGGCGTGTCGGGGGCCATCTCGAGTTCGGGCTTGAGCTGGTGACCTCCCTCGTCGGCAAAGCCGCCTTCCTCGGCACCGGAAGAAGATTCCGTCGCTGCGAGCGGAGCCAGCCCACTCCAATCGTCAGAGCGTGCCGCAGGGCGATCCGCATAGACACCTGATGCCAGCACCGGTGGCGGAAGCACCCGCGCAATGAAGTTCCGATCCTCGTAGTAACGGAGCTTTTTCGCTTTGATCGGCGGGTGGCCCGAGACCATTACCACGGAGTCATCGGGCGGAAGCTGCATCACTTCGCCCGGCGTCAGCAGCGGCCGCGCGGTCTCCTGCCTCGAGACCATGAGGTGGCCGAGCCAGGGGGCCAGCCGGTGGCCGGCGTAGTTGCGCTGCGCGCGCAATTCAGTCCCGGTGCCCAGTGCCTCCGAGATGCGCTTGGCAGTGCGTTCGTCGTTCGTGGCGAACGCGATGCGCACATGGCAGTTGTCCAGGATCGAGTGGTTCTGGCCGTAGGCCTTGTCGATCTGGTTCAAGGACTGCGCGATCAGGAAGGCGCGCAGCCCATAGCCGGCCATGAAGGCCAGTGCGGACTCAAAGAAGTCCAGCCGGCCCAGTGCCGGGAACTCATCGAGCATCATCAGCAGCTTGTGCTTGCGCGCGATGCCATCCGAGCCGTCGAGCGATTCTGTCAATCGCCGGCCGACTTGGTTGAGGATCAGGCGGATCAGGGGCTTGGTGCGGCTGATGTCTGAAGGCGGAACGACCAAGTACAGCGACACGGGATGCTTGGCCGAAATCAGGTCGGCGATGCGCCAGTCGCAGCGGGAAGTCACCGCGGCCACCGTCGGATCGCGGTACAGGCCCAGGAAGCTCATGGCGGTGGACAGGACGCCGGAGCGTTCGTTGTCACTTTTGTTGAGGACCTCGCGGGCGGCGGAGGCGACGACAGGATGGACCTCATCACCCAAATGCTTCGTGGTCATCATTCGATGCAGCGTCACCTCGAACGGGCATGCCGGATCGGACAGGAAGTTGGCAACGCCGCGCAGCGTCTTGTCCTCGCTCGCGTAGAGCACGTGCAGGATTGCACCAACCAGCAGTGCATGGCTGGTTTTTTCCCAATGATTGCGGCGCTCCAACGCTCCTTCGGGATCGACCAGGATGTCGGCGATGTTCTGCACGTCGCGGACCTCATGCATGCCGCGTCGCACTTCAAGCAGCGGGTTGTAGGCTGCGCTCTTCGAGTCGGTCGGGTTGAACAGCAGGCAGTGGCTGAATCGCGTCCGCCAGCCTGCGGTGAGGTTCCAGTTCTCGCCCTTGATGTCGTGGATCACGGCCGACCCGGTCCAGGACAGCAGCGTGGGGATGACGAGACCGATACCCTTGCCTGAGCGCGTGGGGGCGAAGACCATCACGTGCTCCGGGCCGTCGTGGCGCAGGTATGCGAGAACTTTGCCGCTCAGCTTGCCGAGGAATACGCCGGTGGCGCGGATCAGACCGGCTTGTTGGATCTCATCGGCATCAGCCCAGCGGGCCGAACCGTAAGTCGTGACGCGTTTGGCCAGACGTGAGCGCCAGACCGCCATGCTGATGGCAGCGCCGGTGGCGAGCAGGCCGCTCGATGCCGCGATGGTGCCGCCGCGAAGGAACACGTCGGGTGCGTAGGCATCGTAGAAGTACCACCACTCGAAGAGCTTCCAGGGCTCGTAAACGGGCACGTCGGAAATATCGAACCATGCAGCTCCGAGCCGCGGTTGATAGCCCAGCGCATGAGCCGTCCACTGTGTTGCCGACCACACGCCGCCGAAGGCCACGCCCAGTACAACGCAGATCTGTCCGAAAAGGATGCCTGTGGGCATCGTCCACCCCTTTCACGTCTTGGTTCCGTCTTTGTTTGCGTCCTGCCTCCAGCACGCACGTGCCGCAGCGGCACAATTGCTTGAGTCTGGAATCGGATCGCCGCGATGCACACCCAACAGGGCGTGGCACGGCGTACGCTGGCGGGTACGTGAAAACGCAAGTGGCTGGCCCGATCAACGACGGCCTAAAGGCCGTCGAGCCTGCAGCATTGCAAAGCATGAGCAGCTTGTCCAAGGCCGATGGCGCGACGCACCGCTGCGATACGGCCGGCCTTGTAACGATCAGTGCAGCATCTTGGCGTGGGTCAGGAAGCGCCGCAACTCTTCAGGCAGGCCGAAGCGCCGTTGCTTGTGAAGCACCCAGGTGATGATGCGCTCATCTTCTTGGAGCGGTACCGCGACCACGTCGGTGCGGTGCAATGTGGCGGCATGACCCGCATCTGCCAAGCCGACACCCATGCCGGCGGCGATGCGTGTGACGTAGCCGGCCAGGCTGCTCGCTTCGCCCGTGATCGTGAGTTGCGTTCGATGGCGCCGCACGATGTCGCGCATCTGCTGCACCAGGCCCGGCTGCCGGTCAGCCCTGCATGAGATCAAAGGGAAGGCCAGAAGGTCGGCCAGCGCCACCTTCTCCAAGGACGCGAGCTCGTGCCCAAACGGCAGCATCGCCACCAGCGGGTAGTTCCAGGCCGGCTCCTGAGCGATGGCCTCGTCTTCCGGCAGACCAAAAGATACGCCGGCATCGATCTCTTCGCGTCGCAAAGCGGCGGCCAGTTCATCGGCGCTCATTTCCGACAACTCGAGTGGCGTCTCTGGCACTAGCGTCCGCCAGGCAGCGATGCATTCGGACAGCCTGGGTTGAGCTATGCCATCGGCCACACCGATGCGCAAAGGGGCACGGTAGCGAGAATCGGTCGCGCGCACGACGCGGCGCGTGCGTTCCACCCGGATGAAGAGCTTGCGGGCTTCCTTCAGCAAACGTGCACCGGCTGGGGTAAGACGCAGTTGGCGCGGCATCCGCACGAAAAGCTGCACCTCAAGCTGTTCTTCCAGATCGCGGATGGTGCGTGACAGCGGCGTCGGGTCGATGTGGATGCGCTCGGCGGCGCGGCGGAAACTAAGTTCTTCCGCGACTGCAACGAAATAACGAAGGTGCCGCAGTTCAATCATCGGTACACGCCGCAGGTTGACCGGCGGCCTTTAGATCCCGCGTGCCAGGACGCTGAGCTCCACGCCTCGGCCAATCGAGATGAGAGGGTCTTCCTGATAGTGCTGCCTCTGCCTGGCCGACTGGCGATCCATTTCTCGGAGCGAGCCTGCGGTCGATGGACGTGCGAGCGCGGCAGCTTGGCAATTTCGGCGTGTGCGGCAGCGAGCTCGGAGGCAGGCACCACGGCCTCACCGGCGGAGACCATGCTCAACCCTCCCTCGTGCTCCAGCCTACGCCGCTGGAACAACAAGCTCGCGGCAACGCTTTCCGGACGTGCAACCGGCAACACGCTCGTGCCCGGTTTGTAGCTTCGGCGTACCAGTGCGGCCTTCTCTGCGAGGGGCCTGCGCCTGCGGCGCTGGTCCCTCATGATCACTCCGACGGTATCCGTGTTCCTAGTCGTACTCACAGTCCTACTCCTATCTTTAAAGATCGCGATAGACCGTGTTCTGTCATTCAAAGGGCCAGCTCAGCTGCAGGCAGTACATGCGCAGCAATGCGAAGTAAGCCCACCGGCTGGCGGCCAGCGCCTACTCGTGCCTTTGGCGACTTGCGTGCCGACACGGTCTTAGTGAAGAAGGCCGGAATGCCGGCGCCGCCGCGCGCAGCTTTTCGGCCAACGTGCCCTGCGGCGCGAGTTCGAGTTCGAGGTCGCCGGCGAGGTATTGGCGCTTGAACTTCTTGTTCTCGCAGATATAGCTCGCGACCATTTTCTTGATCTGCCGGGTTTCCATCAGCTTGCCCAGGCCGAAGCCGTCGACGCCCGCGTTGTTCGAAATGCAGGTGAGGTTCTTGACACCCGAATCGGGCAGCGCGGCGATCAGCGCCCCGAGACTGCTGCACAGGCCGAAGCCGCCGACGGCGAGCGTTTCCCTATCGGCAACGGCGCCCTTGGGCGCCGCGTCAGCGGACGGATAGATCTTGTTCACCATTTGTTTGTCCCAGAACGCAGTGGAAGACTGCGCGAAGCACCTTTATCGCTGTTGCTCGGTGCTCAAGGTGTTGCTGAGCCAGGGGTAAGTCGCCAGCCGCTGTCTCTCAAATTTAGCGATCCTGTCTGCATGGCTCAACGTCAGCTCAATCTCGTCAAGTCCTTCAAGGAGACAGTGCTTGCGAAATGGCTCAATTTCGAAGCCGATTACTGAGCCGTCCGGTAGCGCGATCTGCTGGCCAGATACGTCGATCGCAAGTTCGTAGTCGGGCTCGACTGCGATTTCGTCGAACAGGCGTCTAACGATGGAGACATCCAAAACGATCGGAAGCATGCCATTTTTGAAGACATTGGTCCGGAAAATCTCCCCGAACGACGGTGCAATCAACGCCCGGAAGCCAAACTGTTGCAACGCCCACGGCGCGTGCTCTCGGCTCGATCCGCACCCGAAGTTCGGACCTGCCAAAAGAATGCGTGCGTTTGCGTAACGCGGTTGGTTTAGCACAAAGTCAGTGTTAGGAATCCGCTGCGACTGCGGCTTGCCAGGCTCACCCGGATCAACGTACCGCCATGCGTCAAATAGGTTCGGCCCGAAGCCGGTACGACGGATCGACTTCATGAACTGCTTCGGGATGATCGCGTCGGTGTCAACGTTCTCTCTGTCGAGAGGGGCGACAACGCTTCGCACTGACTTCAACTTATCCACAGTTATCGCCCGATCTGCGCAACGTACAGAAACAACAGGACAACCATCACCAGCACTGCTGGGACCGCATACCAAAGTGAACCGGGGTGGTCGTCGTCATCCTCCACTTCGACGCTGGCCAACGATCCAGGGACGTCCAGGTGGATCACCTTTTTCTTCCCGGTAGGAGTTGATCCGGGCGGGGTTACCCCACCTTCAGACAGCTTTTCGTGTTCCAAGGTAGCTCTCGATGAGTCGAGGATCGGTCCGCATTTGCTCCGCGCTTCCCTGCATAAGAAACGCACCGCCTTCAAGCACGTACGCCCAGTCCGAAATTTCAAGTGCGGCACGAGCGTTTTGCTCCACAAGGAGCACGGTCAGACCTGCTTCTTTGAGCTCATGGATGGCCTTCATCATCTCGGCCACGATTAACGGCGCAAGGCCAAGGCTGGGCTCGTCAAGCATCAGCAGCTTGGGTTGGCCCATCAGCGCTCGCCCGACAGCAAGCATTTGCCGTTCGCCCCCCGACAACGTGCCCGCTTGCTGCTTCCGGCGTTCTTTGAGCCGGGGGAAAAGCGAATAGACGAAGTCGGTCGTATCGCGCCAGGTTTTGACACCCAGCTCTCTTGGGCGATGACCTCCGAGAAGGACGTTCTCTTCCACCGTCATGGTCGTGAAGAGTTCACGTTTTTCGGGGACGAGGGAGATGCCGCGCATAACCCGCTGCTCGAGCGAGAGTCGCGAGATGTCCTCGCCGTCGAAGCGCTGTGAGCCGCGGCTGCCAATGACCCCACCAAGGGCGTTGAGCAGCGTCGACTTACCTGCGCCGTTGGGGCCCAGAACGGAAACGATCGTGCCCTTTGATGCGGTCAGCGTCAGTCCCGATAGCACTTCTGCTTTTCCGTAGCCTGCGCGCAGTTCGCCGATTTCTAGAAGAAGCTTGGTCATGTCAGTGCTCCGTTCCAATATAAGCAGCGCGGACGAGAGGACTGTCCTGGACCTCCTGGGGGGTGCCTTCGATGAGCTTCCTGCCAAACTCCATCACGACAATGCGGTCGGTGAGGTTCATCACAAACTCCATGTCGTGCTCCACCAGCAGGAGGCTCAGTCCCTCGGCGCGAAGTTGGCTGAGCACCTTGGAGAGGGCCTGCTTCTCGCCGTGCCTCAGCCCGGCAGCTGGCTCATCGAGGAGCAGCAGCGTTGGATCCGATGCAAGCGCTCGTGCGATTTCGACCAAGCGTTGCGAGCCCAGCGAAAGATTTCCAGCGAGTTCAAACATGGAACCGCCGAGACCGATGCGGCGGATCTGCGCCTCTGCCTCTTTGAGCGCGCGGCGCTCCTCTGCGCGATCGAGCCTGAAGATGGATCCCAAAATCGACGATGATGTCCTGAGGTAGCAACCAATCGCGACGTTCTCAAGCACGGTCATGTCGGGCACCAGCTTCACGTGCTGGAAAGTTCGCGAAAGGCCTTGCGCGGCGATGTAGCGCGATGGCTTCCCGTCGACGCGATCCCCGCTCACCCTTACTTCCCCACTTGTGAGCGGCAGAACACCTGAGATCAGGTTGAAAGTCGTGGATTTGCCCGCACCGTTCGGTCCGATGAGACCGACGATCTCGCCACCATTGACGGCAAAGTCGATGTCATGAACCGCGGTCAAGCCGCCGAACTGCTTGCGGATGCCGATGGCTTCCAGTAAGCGCTCGCCCTTGGGCGTTTTTTTCCGAGCCTTCAATGAGCCAGCATCTTGCCAATCTACAGGTCGGCTAGATCTCTTGATCACGCGGCCAACGAGAGACCAGAGGCCTTGAGGGGCAACCTTGAGGACGATGATCAGGAGCAAGCCGAAGATCACGCCTTCAAAACTGGCACCCGCGCCGAAGATCGCCGGCATCCAGTCCTGGAGTGCGTCCTTCAAAACCGTGGAGAAGCCAGCACCGAGAAATGCGCCCCAGATGTGGCCTACACCGCCGAGAACGGCCATGAAGAGAAAGTCCAAGCTCCTGCCAATGCCGAAGGGGGAGGGGGTGACGGCCCGTTGCATGTGCGCGAAGAGCCAGCCCGAGACAGATGCCAACAAGGCCGCGATCACAAAAACGACGAGCTTGTAGCGGAAGGTGGATGCGCCGACCGACGACGGCATGGTTTGGCCCCCGCCACGATCCGGGTTCATGGCTTTGAGAATCCGTCCGGTGCGAGACTCAAGCAAGTGGTGCATGCCCAGCGCTGCGGCCAGGGCGATCGTCCAGATCAAGTAGTAGAAATCGCGGCCGCTTTGAAGGCTGTGCGTCCCGATCATGATGGGCGGCACGTTGTTCAAGCCGTCGTACTTCCCAAGCGCATCCAGGTTCCCGATCACGTAGTACAGGGCGATGCACCACGCGATCGTCGCCAGAGGGAGATTGTGGCCGGACATGCGCAGCGTGACCCAGCCCAGAACGACTGATACGGCGCCCGTCAGCAGCAGGCCAGCAAGCAGTCCGACCCACGGCGAAGCGCCCATCTTCAGGCATAGGTATGCGGTCGTGTATGCCCCAATGCCGGCGAAAGCTGCCTGGCCGAAGGAGGTCAGACCGACAACGCCGGTGAGCAGAACGATCCCGAGCACCACCAGAGCGTCGATCCCGATGTAGTTCATCTGGGTGATGAGGAACTCAGGAATCGGTAGCAACGGAAGAGCGAATACAAGGATCGCGAACGTGATGGCCCCGACTCGTCCGATGGACAATCGTGCCCTCCGCTTCTCTTTACGGCACGGGATTGCGAGCGGCGCGGTTTTGGTCATGGCCATTTCAGTGCTCCTCTACGCCTTGGTGCAGCATGGACCGCCAGAGAAGAATAGGAATGATCGCGGCGAAGACGATGGAGTCCTTGAACGCGCTTGCCCAGAACGATCCGAAAGATTCGAGCAGTCCCACCACAATGGAGCCAACCAGCGCGCCTGGAAAACTGGCAAGCCCAGCAAACACCGCCGCGATGAAGCCTTTGAGTCCAATCAAAAAGCCGGTGTCGTAGAACACGGTCGTCGTTGGGCCGATGAGCACGCCCGAGAGCGCGCCGATTCCTGCGGCAAGCGCAAAGCTCAGCATTCCTGCGCGCTCCGCTGAGATTCCAACAATCCGAGCGCCAAGCTGGTTCACGGCCGTGGCACGCAGACTCATTCCACGGAAAGTGCGCGTGAACAGCCAGAAAAGCAGCCCAATGAGCACCGCAGCAACGCCGATGACGATGGCGCTCTGGCTGCTGACGGTCAGTTCGCCCAGCGACAGGGTTGCGTCGAAGAACGACGGCGTGCGGAATCCCTCAGGCCCGAAGAATGCGAGTGCCAGACTGGTCAGCGCGAAGTGAACGCCGACCGAAACGATCAGCAACGTCAACACCGTCGAATCGGCCAGCGATCGATAGACCAGACGGTAAAGCATCGACCCGAGAGGCGTGATGATGGCGATCGTCAGGGCAACCTGAACGGCCAGGGGCGCGTTCATGGGTGCGAGCCAGTACGCCAAAGCCGTGACCAGGACCGGTAGCCACACCACGCGCAAGCAGGCTCTTGCAATCAAAGGCGCTGCCGTGCGGTTGCGCAGTCCGTTCCAAACTTCCTGAACCAAGCATGCGGCGGCCATCGCAACCACGAGCCAGACGGCGGATGGAAGCTTGCCAACTTGCAACTGAGCGAGTGTCACGACGCCGAACACAACGAATTCGCCCTGAGCGATGAAGAGCACACGGGTTACCGTGAAAACCAGAATGATGGCGATCGCCATCAACGCGTAGACCGCGCCATTGACGGCGCCGTCGACGAGCAGCAGTGATGCAATGGAGAAATCCATACGTTGCTCTCTGAAGTCAGGCGCCGCGCGCCGCGCCGACAAGTACGAAAAGGATGGTCGCTGGCCGATCGCTTCGGTTGCGCCACGCGTGGCGGGTACCGTTTTGCACAACGAGGTCATGGACCTTGAGCGCCTTCGATTGACCGTCATCGAGCTCAAGGTGAAGCTCGCCTTCCAAGAGCATCCCGTAGTCGACGCTGTCGGTCGTGTGCATCCCTGGGCTTTCCATCTCGAACCGCTTGGCAAGCCCTGGGAGTTTTTGAACATACTCGCCGCCGGCTGCAGCAGGATCAAAATCCGGACCGGTCATCACAGAGTCGGGCGGGAACGTGATGATCATGACGTTCGTGCCACCGGCAGACGGAACCCACGACGCGGACGAGGCCGTGGGGTCCCCGGCCGGGCAGGGCACCGTCACCCCAGGTGACGTCTCCCAGCCAAGACCGGCGCTGAGGCCCGGAACGTGATCAAAGGCGACGTGACGAGTCAGAGCGCCATCCGAGACAAAGACTGATTTGCCGGCGCTGTCGTGCCCGGTAACGATTCGGCGAACTTGCATGTATTTCTCCAAAAGACACTGCGGCAGGCACTCAGTGTTTGATCACGATGTTGGTAAAACCGCCGGTGCGCTGGTCGACGGCGTCAAGCGCCTCGTTCACCTTCTCGAGGGGAAACACCTCATGCTCGAAGACGCTGAGGTCGAGCTGACCGGCTGCAGCCATTGCCGCCATGTCTTCGCCCTCGGCCGTGGTGAACCACAACGAGCCGATCAGCGATTTCTGCTGGACCATCAGTGGAATGGGCTCCAGAGCCAACGTCTCCGCAACGCCTCCGACGTTGATCGCCTTGCCGCCGCGACGCAGCGCGTTGAACGAATCCAGCACAGCAGCAGCAGGCGCGTTGGCGCCGAGCGCCTGGATGACGACATCGACACCGAGCCCGTCGGTGGCGGCCATGACGGTTTCAGCGACTGTTTTTTCTCCAACGGCGACCGGATGGATCCGCAAGGGGTCCAACTGCTGCAACTTTTCCAACAGCGCCTTGTTCCGGCCTGTTGGAAAGATCTTCGAGGCGCCCATTGCGAGTGCGAGCATCACAGTGCCCACGCCCAACGTGCCCGTCCCGCCACCGATCAGGACCGTTTGCCCTGGCGCGAAGTTGGACTTCTTGAGTGCCGAGTACCCAGTGCCCAGGTACCCGAAACGTGCGGCTTGTTCGAAGGTGACCGTGTCCGGCAGCTTCACCAAGTTGGCAACGGGAGCAACGAGGTACTGGCCGAATCCTCCGTACGGGTAGTCTTCAAACAGCTGCTGTGAGCCCGGACCGAAGCCGAAATAGCCCATGAAGGTGTAGGCCGTGCAGTTCACGGAGTCGCCGCGTCGACAAGCGACGCATCCTCCACATGACAGCCCTGGGTTCACGTACACACGATCACCTGGCTTGATGCCCGAGCGGACCTGACTGCCAACCGCACTCACGACACCGACCGTGTCCAAGCCGTAGATCGCAGGCAGCTTCGGCAGTGGCAGATAGGGAAACCAGGTGGGATAGTTGGTAATGACGTTGCGCAGGTTTGGCACAACGCCCGCTGCCTTCACCTCGATCAAGACATCGAGGGGGCGCACCTCAGGTACGGGAACCTCGTCGACCTGAAACTGACCGCCGACGTCATGGAGGCGTGCTGCGCGCATGGTTTTGCTGTTCATCTTGTCTCGCTCCGGTCTCTTTGGTGGCTCAAGGCAGATCAGTTCGCCAACTTCCAGGTGCCGTTCTCGACACGAAGCAGCACGACAGCCCGCTTGTCGGCGCCCGCATGGTCGGTCGGCGTCATGGTGTAGACGCCTTGAGCTCCAGCAAGCTCCTTGGTCGATTCGAGAGCGTCACGCAGCGCTTGGCGGAACTCCGGCGTGCCTGGCTTCGCCTTGGTCTTAGCGATTGCCGCGGCCTTGTCCGCGAGGAGGTAAGCGTCCCAGGAGTAGGCCGAGAACGAGTTCCGAGTGCCTGGGCCGTACTTCGCTTCGTAGGCCTTCGTGAACTCCAGACCCTGCTTCTTGACCGGGCTCGAGTCGGGAAGCTGCTCTGCAACAACGACGGGCCCAGCAGAGACCAGCGCGCCTTCTAGCGACTTGCCTCCGATCTTGAGGAACTCTGGATTGACAACTGCGGCGCTATGGTATATCTGGCCTTTGAAGCCTCGCTCGATGAGAGCCGTGTGGGGCAGGGCGCCAGGCGTTCCCGATCCGCCTAAGACAACAACGTCGGGCTTGGACGCAACCACCTTGAGAGCCTGGCTTGTGACGGATGTGTCAAGGCGGGCATAACGTTCATTCGTTGTGACCGTGTAGCCATAGTTCGGCGCGTGAGCCATGAGAGCCGTGTAGACCTGGTCACCCCATGAATCGCTGAAGCCGATGAAGCCGACCTTCTTGGCGCCCTCCGCCTTGATGTGATCCGCAACGGCGCCCATTTGCAACGACGTTGGCAGGGACATAGAGAAGACCCAAGGATTTTTCGCGGGCTCGCCGCTCAGCGGCGACAGAGCAATCTGCGGTGTCTTCGTTTCAGAGGCGACAAAGCTGATGGAGGAGGCCGTCGGGACGTTGCCCGAGCCGATGATTAGATCCACCTTGTCTTCGGTGATCAGCTTGCGAGCCAACCTCGCTGCCGCAGCCGGGTCGGTGGCGTCGTCAACGACGATGTATGTCACAGGTTCGCCCCCGAGCGTCGCCGGCGTTGCGCTGAAGGTGTTCTTGTAGGGGATGCCGAGCGAAGCCCCGGGGCCCGTCGCCCCGGTGATGATCCCGACTTTGATTTGAGCAGTGGCAGTGCCTGCAAGCAGTGCCAGGATGGCCGCCGCGACAGTGGTGGTAGCGCGATTGAATTTCATGGTGGTCTCCTGATTGTTGATGGACTGAAATGGCGGGCTCGCCTGTCCTCGCATGGGACTGGAAAAATCGAGCGTTTCTCGGCTACTTGGGCTCTGATGAAGAGCCGAACTGATTTCGGAGCGTCTTGCGGAGCACTTTTCCGGCACCGCTCTTGGGCAAATCTGTGACCAGGTAGATCTCCTTCGGGCACTTGAAGGCGGCGAGATGCACACGTGCAAATGCGATCAGCTCCTCGCGCGTCGTGGTGGCTCCTGGTCTGAGCACCACGGCAGCCACGACCTTCTCGATCCAACGAGGATCGGGGACGCCAAAAACAGCGGCCTCGCTGACGTCCGGCGAGAGATGTAAGACTTGTTCGACCTCTGAAGGGAAGACGTTTTCGCCACCCGTGACGACCATGTCGTTCTTGCGATCGACGAGGTACAGATATCCATCGCCGTCCAGGTAGCCGATGTCACCTGTGCGCAGGTACCCATCCGAAAATGCAGCCTGGCTTTTTGCAGCTTGTTGCCAGTAGCCCACCATCGTCCGTGGGCTCTTGACCAGCACTTCCCCGGCGGTCGCAGTGGGGGCGAGTTCGCCATCGACCGTCTCTATGCGCACCTCGCTCGCACCCATCGGCTGTCCGCACGACGCAAGACGATGTGCCTTGCTTGGCTCTGTTGCAGCAGCGGTGTGGTCCTCAGGAGTGAGCGTTGAGATGATCCCGCCTTCGGTCGAGCCGTAGGACTGCGAAAACGAACAGTCGCCCAGTACCGACATGGCCTTTTTCAGATGCGCGACGGGCATTGCGGACCCTGCATAAACGATTCTTCGCAAGCTTGTCGATGCTGACGCGGCCTCCGGATGGCCGATCAGGTCGCCCAACATGGTCGGCACAAGGTGTACGTTCGTGATGGCATGCTTGGCGAGGCTCGAGACCAGGTCGCCAAGATCGAACAAGGGGCGCAGTAGCGTGGTGGCACCCGCACTGAAGCTCGGGAGCAAGTAGTAACAGAGTCCCCCGACGTGGAACATCGGCATAACGCAGAGCACCTTGTCGGCAGCAGTCACTCCGATCGCTTTAGTCGCCGAAACGCGGCAGTTTTCGACTAACCCCCGATGACTGATTTCTGCACCCTTGGGGGCGCTTGTCGTGCCGCTGGTGTAGATTAGACACGCGATGTCATCAGGGCTGACCTGCGGGACTTCGACTGGGTTTGCTGCTGGCAGCGTCAACGTTTCGTGGTCGACCCAACCTTCGTGAGACGCACCCGCCGCCACCCGAAGTTTGACGAACTCGGCCCCCTTGGCCATGTCGTCCGCAGCCTCGATCCACGCTGCGTCTGCGACAAGGATTGCAGGGGCACAGTCAGCAAGCAGATGCTCAAGTTCAGGACGCGACAGGCGCCAATTGAGTGGGACCGGGATGAAGCCAGCCGAGCAGGTCGCAATCCACTCGGCGAAGGACACGCTGTTGCGGCCTAGGAGTGCGATGCGATCACCTGGCTGCAGACCGGCAGCAAGCAGGGATTGGACGAGGGCGTCGACGCGACGACCGAAGTCGTCAAATCTGACGGCTCGGGTGTCGTCCTGGAACGCAATCTTTTCGCCAAGCGCACGCTGCGCCTGCACGATGTCGCCGAAGACGGATGCAGTCAGAAAGGACATGAAAAGTTCCTGCCTTTTGCCGGTTCAGGCTTTAGGGTGCGCACTGCGCCACGCTTCGACACCCGCCACGAAGCGAGGTGACATGGCTCTCAGACGCTCCGTGTCGATTCGGCCAGAACGACTGATGTAGCTCATGGCAAATTCCCACGCCGGCAACTTCATGTGCTCTTGAAAGTTCTCGTACCAGCCGGAGCTGCGCGCCGAGGCCGCGATCAACTTGTCCACGATCGGGCGCCGGCCAGATTCGAACGCTGCAATCGCATCGGGAATGCTGTCGGCATGTTCGCCCAAGGCCCTGGTGAGGGCCTGAACGTCCTCAAGCGCCAAACGGGTGCCAGAACCGATCGAGAAATGCGCGGTGCGGAGTGCATCTCCGATCAGCACATACTTTCCATGTGACCAGTGGGCGTTACTGATGTTCGGGAACCGGCGCCACAAAGATTTATTCGTCACGAGCTTGGCGCCGTCAAGTTCCTCGGCAAACACCGCTTCGCAGCGTTGGCGCGACTCGTCTTCGGTCATGGACGCGAACCCGATCCGGTCAAACGTCGCTTCGTTGACTTCCACCAGGAACGTGCTCATGTCCGGCGAGTACCGGTAGTGGTGCGCGTTGAAGTTGCCGTCCGGCGTTGCCTTGAAGGTCTGGGTCAAGAAGTTGAAAGGCCTGGTGGCTCCGAACCATGCGAATCGGTTGTTGAGCAGGTCAATCTTGGTCCCGAACTCTTGTTCGTGGCTACGGCGCACCAGAGAATTGACGCCATCGGCGCCGATGACCAGGTCAGCATCGCCCAGCTCAGACAGGTCGGTGATGAGCTTGTTGTTCACGAGCGTGACGCCGGCGGATTCGGCACGCTCACGAAGCACCTGGAGGAGCCGCAGCCGAGCGATCGCCGTGAATACGACGCCATCGATCCGAATGGATTCACCGTGGATGCGCAGCTCGATGTCGCTCCAGGATTCCAGGCCCGCGGTGATAGCGGCCAAGGTCTCAGGATCTTCCGCGCTCAAGAACTCAAGGGCCTTGTCTGAGAAAACGACACCGAAGCCGAAGGTTTCGCCTGGAGCGTTTTGCTCGTACACGACAACTTCCGAAGCCGGGAACTGACGCTTGATTCGAAAGCCCGCATACAGGCCGGCGGGCCCGCCGCCGAGGATCTTGACTCGCATGGTTTGTCTCCGTCTCTTGCTTCAGGTCTTGGCTTCGTCCGCGGTCACCGGCTTCAGCCGGTCAGCGCGCTTTTCAATGAACTCTTTGAGACCGGCCTGCGCCTCTGGGCTTGTTTGTGTCATCGCTGCCATCAGCGACTCGACGAACAGGCCGTCGTCGTGCGACATGTCGTGGATGCGTGGGAGCGCGTTGATGATTGCGTAGTTGGAGATCGGCGAGTTCTTTGCGATTCCTGCAGCGAGTTCGAGCGCCTTGTCGAGCGCACCGCCCGTCTTTGTCACGAAGTTCACCAGGTTTGCGGAGAGGGCCTCGTCTGCCTTCATGACGCGAGCTGTGAGCATCATTTCGACCATGCGCGTCACGCTGAGCAACCGCGCGACCCGCACCGACCCACCCCCACCGACAAAGATTCCCCGCTTGCCCTCTGGCAACGCGAAGTAGGTCGTCGCATCCGCCACACGGATGTGGGCAGAGGCTGCGATCTCGAGTCCAGCGCCGATCGTGGCGCCCTGAAGGGCGGCGATGAACGGGATTTTTCCTTGCTCGACCATGTTCAGAAGAGCGTGCTGCGCACGAGAGTCATGCAAGCCGTCGATCGGTGTGCGGCCCATGTGCTCGGCCAGATCCAAGCCGGCCGAGAAGTTGTCGTTGCGGGTGTAGATGATGCCCACACGCGCTTCTTTTTGTGCGCGTTCTGCTGCTTCTCCGAGCGCCTCGAACATGGCCTGATTCATCGCATTGCGCTTTTCCGGGCGATCGATCGAGATGAGAGCAATGTTGTCGCGCAGCTCGTAGGAAATGAAGTCGGTTTGAGTCATGGGATGGTTCCGCGGATGCGGTCAGATGTGTTCAAAGAAAGCCAGGGACGAAGCGCCTGCGGTGGCCTGCCGGGCCACGAAGGAGGCACGCTCTTCAAGGTCGCTCAGCCAGAAGCTGCCTGCTGCAACAAGGCGTTTGGTGACACGGTCATCGCCCTTGGCAGACGAGAGCCGCACAGCAATCCATCCTGTGGCCGCCAGCATGGCCAGCCGCAGGAAAGCGACAGCGCCGGCCTCGGCCTCCTTCGGGTGGCCCTGCAACGTGAGCAAGTGGTCCCCGGTGCTGCGAAGGAGGGCAAGGGTGTCTGCGGCCGGAGCCGCAATCGCGATATCGGCTTGTGATATCTCAGAAGACGCGACAGCGAGAAACTCGCTGAGTGCCGCGCCGTTGTCGCGCCACAACCTCCGATGGATGAGATCGAGAGCCTGGACGCCCGTCGTGCCTTCGGCAATCGACATCATCCGAGCGTCGCGCATCCACTGTTCCGCTGGCCACTCAGTTGTGTAGCCAGCGCCCCCAAGCACCTGAATCGCCTCGTCCGGCACTTCGTGGCCGGCGTCGGCACATGAGGCCTTCACGATCGGCAGCAGCCATTGCGCCACGTTGTCGGTCACCGGCCGTTGGCCAGCGGCGCTTGCCGAATCGAGCTGCTGGGCGTCGATTCGTATAACCATCTCGTACACCAGACCGTGCAGCACCTCGACCCTGCTGGCCATCGTGAGCAGTTGCCGCTGAACATCCGCATGCGTGTTGATCGCGACGGGCGGTTGTGAAGGGCTGCCCCCTTGACGCCGATCTGCAGCGTAGCGGTTCGCTACCTGTTCGGCACCGAATGCCATGCCTACGCCTTCGATGGCCACCATCTGGCGCATCGTCTGGATCATCACGAACATCTGCGCAAGCCCCCGGTGAGGTTTGCCCAGCAAGTGGCACTGCGCGTCTTCAAAGCCCATCGCGCAGGTGGGAGAGCCATGCAGCCCGAGCTTCTCTTCGATGCGGCGTGCTTTGACTCCGTTTGGCGCGAGTGCGCCAGATGCATCGCGAACAAGATTGGGGACCAGGAACAAGCTCAGGCCGGCACTTCCGGCGGGAGCGTCAGGCGTCCGTCCAAGGACCAGATGTCCGATGCGCTGGACCAGATCGTTGTCGCCGAACGTGGTCCACATTTTCTCGCCAGTCAGCCGCCATGTGCCTTCAGCGCCCTGTATCGCACGGGTGCGGATTCGGCCGACGTCAGAACCCGCGTCAGCCTCAGAGATACAGATGGTCGCAGCCCACTCGCCCGTAACGAACTTTGGAATCCATTCTTCCTGTAGCTCCTTCGGCGCAAACTGTTCAAGCACCTGCGTCGCAGCCCTTGTGGGGCCGCTGACCATGCCGATGGCCATGCACGCTCGATCGAAGAGCTCTCGGCACGCCGCGTTGACGAAGGTCGGCAGCCCCTGGCCGCCAAATGTTTCGGGCTGATCGACGCTATTCCAGCCGCCTTCTGCGAAGCTCTTCCAAGCCTCGGGGTAGCCAGAAGCGGTTTTCACTCGACCGTCTTCGATCCGGCAACCTTCAACATCGCCGGCGCGATTGATGGGTACAAGAACATCTTCGGCAAACTGGGCAGCTGCGTCCAGAATCTGCTGGATCGACTCAGGGGACACGTCCACCACAGGCGCCAGGCGGCTGCGAAGGGCCTCGTAGCCGGGCACCAGTTCGATGTGCTTGCGGATCACGTCCGCGTGGAAGCCATAGTCGCTGTCCATCACGCAACTCCCGTTGATGAAGCCTGTTCCACAGACGCACCGAAGCCAGCGTAAGGGTGATCTTTTCGGTACGACAGGAAGTCCACGAGTTCACGGTCGCGCCAAGCCGACCAATCCGAATTGGATCTGCCACGACGCAGCACCTGCGCGCCTTGGCTGACCGACGCAACGACTTCGTCCGTCAACGTTGGCTGTCCCAGGGAGGCCCACCAACCATCGACATCGGATCGAAAGCGCGAAAGAAGCTGTTCCACGCCGCCGTCACCGCCTGCAAGGTTGAACGTCATCAGTGGACCCATCACGGCCCACCGTGGCCCAAGGCCGAAGCGCATGGCAGCGTCGATGTCTTCGGCGCTGGCCACGCCCTCGTGCAGGCAATGAATGGCCTCGCGCAGAAGCGCGAACTGCAGTCGATTTGACAGGTGTCCCGTCATTTCCTTCTGAAGCGTGATCGGGTGCTTGCCGAGCTTTTCGTAGAAAGCGCGCGCGAGGGCGACAGCCTCCGGCGCGGTCTTTTCCCCTGCGACCACCTCGATCAATGGAACGATGTAAGCAGGGTGAAACGGGTGTCCAAGGAGCAGACGCTCCGGATGGCTGCAGAAGGCCTGGAGCTTGGTGGGCGGAACACCTCCGCTGCTCGACAGAATCAATCGGTCTGGCGGCAACGCACCATCAATCTGCGCGATGACATCGCGCTTGATCTCCAGCGCCTCGGCGACGTTCTCCTGTACGAGATCGCTCTGCCGTGCCATGTCTGCGAGCGAGTCAGCAAAGCTGATCGCTTCGAACGGCGGCGTTGGCTGGGGGGCGAGGCCGAGAGAAAGCAAGGCTGGCCACGCCGCGGTGACACCTGCAATGAGGCGCTCCTCTGCGCCCTGGGAAGGATCGTAGACGACGACCTTCAGCTCCTTGGCCAGCATCAGGGCCGCCCAGGCGGTGCCCACGGAACCGGCGCCGGCCAAGCCCGCTACGCGGATGTTTTCGAGCGCAAGCAGTGCCACCATGCGCCTTAAACCAAGCCCATCATCTGGCGAGCTTCATCCGGCGTCGCCGGCTCGAACCCGAGCTCGCGAACGATACGGACCTGCCGCTCGACAAGCATCTCGTTGGTGGCCAGCACGCCTTTGCTGTACCAAAGGTTGTCTTCCAGGCCGACTCGCACATGACCGCCAAGCAGAAGGGCGTGCGTGGTGGCAGGAAGTTGTGCAGGTCCGCCTGCCGACACGTTGAAGATCGAGTTCGGCGGCAGCAGCTTCACCATCATCTGCAGGATGTCAGGCGTGTAAGGCATGGCTCCTTGAAAGCCGCGGTCCACGTTCAGCACGAAGTTGAAGAAATACGGCGGCTTGTCGCAAACCGTGATCAGACGGGTGGCGTCTTGAAGGATGTGCGCGGGACTGAAAACTTCCCATTCGGGCTTGATGCCGCGCTCGATAAAGCGTGCGGCAAGCCGGTCGCACTGGCTCGGCGTCGTGCTGACGAGCATCTCTCGCTTGCCATGGATTGCTGCGACGGTGAAGCCGTCGAAGGTCGCCATCTCGGCACCCGCGTCCAGCCCCTTCAGGCGCTCTTCAAAATTGACGTCGTAGAGACCGTCGGGTCGTTCGATCAGCATGTCGCCGTCAACGCCGCCACCGGTGGAGTTGTTGATGACGATGTTGCACCGCTCGCGCACCAACTGGTTGATCTTGCGATAGATGTTGGCGTTGCAGGTAGCTTCGTCGTCAGGACGGCGCGCGTGGATCGCGACCACCGAGGCGCCGGCGTTGTAGCAGCGATGTACCGATTCCGCGATTTCTTCAGGCTGTGTCGGCAGGTTCGGGTTGTGGGATTTCTTTGCCATGCCGCCGGTGGGGGCGATGGTGATGATTACTTTGTTGCTTGCCATGAGAGTCTCCTTGAGTTGGACAGGAAGGCCGGGTGATCAGCTTTCGGCTGAGAGAGCCGTTCGCACCTGGTCCGGCACGGGCAGCGTCGTAAGTACGGGGGGATGGGTGAGAGAGTGCGTAGCCCAAACACGGGTTTCGCTGGACTCCATGCACAGCGCGTCGCCGACAAAAAACCGATGCTTGAATCCGAGCGATTTGCCGCCGATCTTCTCTACGGCGATCTCGTGGATCACGGTTTCGTGGAGCTTCGGCGCTTGATGAAACTGCATTGAAAGCTGCAGCACCGGCAGGCCGCCACGCGTCTCCGCATCGACCACTGCGTTCGGATCGATGCCGAGCGACAAGAACATCTGGTTCAAGCCGTCGACCATCCATCGCCCGTAGTTGGGGAAAAAGATGATTCCACCGGCGTCGCATTCACTCCACTGAAGGAGGCGCTCGTAGCGATAGGTGTGCATGGCTCAGTTGCCCGCCGGGGTGACGTAGCCTGCAGCGACGCGCACTTGAATCTTGGCAATGCCTTGGACTTCGGCATCAATGACATCGCCGGGCACCACAGCACCGACACCGTCTGGCGTCCCAGTCATGATGATGTCGCCTGGATAGAGCGTATAGAACGACGAGGCGTACTCGATCAGCCGTTGCACGTTGAAGATCAGCTTGTCGGTGTTGGACTGCTGGCGCGGCTCACCGTTCACCGTCAACGACAGAGCCAAGGCGTTAGGGTCTGCGACCTCGTCGGCGGTGATGATCCATGGTCCGAGCACGCAGTACGTATCGACAGACTTGCGAAACGTCGGGAATTCTTTGCCACGCACCGTCATGTCCAAGCCGACCGCGTAGCCCAAGACATAGTCAAGCGCCGATTCCTTGGTGACCATCCGCGCTTCGCGCCCGATGACGACCGCGAGTTCAACTTCGTGGTCGGTGCGACGTTCTTCAAAACGGACCTTGACCTCATCTGCCACGCCGATCAGCGACGTGTTCGCTTTGAGGAAAAGTCCGTACTGATCCAGAGAGGTGTAGACATGGCCATGGCTGATCGCGGAATCAGCATTGGCTTCGGCGATATGCGCTTTGTAGTTGATCGGTGCGCCCACGATCTTCGAGGGGTTCGCGACCGGGCTCTCGAGCCGAACGCTGCTCAAAGCGACACGCGGCCGGTCGCTACCAAGCGCTTCCGTGAGCTGATCCTTCAGGCCGGCAATCTGCCGGATGATCGTGTCCCCGTGGGGCACGGGCCAGGCCTGTTGGCGATCGAAAAGGTCGGTGACATCGATGACGGTTTCCCCGTCGACGAGGCCAACATGGTCGTTGTTGAAGCGGCAGATTTTCATGATGTGTGGCAGTGCTGTGTTCTGAAGTCAGGCGCGCTCTTCGCGCCAGAGGCCAAGCTTTTGATGAACAGGGGCATCGGAGAAATTGAAGAAGATGCTTTCTTCCGTGGCCTCGATCTCGATTCGCGACCACGCAGGAACCGTCAGCACGTCCTTGGGCGCTAGCGTGATCGACTCCTCTCCGACGGTTGCCCGGATGCTTCCTTCGACAAGCACGATCACGCACCCAGCGGTGGATCGATAAGGGGCCGTCTTGAACCCGGCTGGCAGCAGGCGCATGCCCGCTGCAATGGTGGGCAGAGCGTCGCCACCGGTCGTTGGGTTGACGTAGCGAATCTCGAAACCGCGGTGTGGATCAACCTCTTCGCTACGTGCGATCAACTGCAGCGCCGCTTTGGTTTGTGCGTACGGATACTTGAACAGCGGTGAAGAGTTCGTTGCCTTGTCCGAGGGGCGGAGCATTCCGCTCCCGTAACGCAGGCGTGCCTCGCCTTCGCTGCGATGGGGGATCTGAGCGGTCTGCTCGTACTGCTCGCGGAAGCCAGCTTTCAAGAAGTCGACAAAGGGCACATCGAGCCCGTCCATCCATACAACGGGGCCTTCCGACTCGCTGCCGTGGTCGTGCCAAGTCCATGCTGGCGTGATGATGAAGTCGCCCGGGGACATCGAGACGCGCTCACCGTTCACTGCGGTGTAAGCACCTTCACCCTCGATCACGAACCGCAGCGCTGACTGCACATGGCGATGGGCCGGTGCAACCTCGCCCGGAAGGATCAGTTGGAGGCCGGCATAAAGCGTATCTGTGATCCGAGACTGACCAGCAAGCGTGGGATTCTCAAGAACGAGCACGCGTCTTTCGGCTTCTTCTGCCGTGATCAACGTCCCTGCCGTGAGCAAGTGCTCTCGCACCGCCGCGTAGCTCCACGAGAATGGCTTCGCACTGGGTTGAGGGGAAGGCGGAACCAGGCGGGTCAAGGAAGCCCAGAGAGGGGCAAGGCTCTCGCCACGCAACTCTTCGTAGTAGGCCTCACGCTGGGCGAGCTCGCTGGCAGACAGGGGTGAATGATTCATTGTTGCCTCGAATGGCTAATGATTAGCCTGGCTAACAATGTATGAGGCTAAGACTGCGGGGTCAACCGCGGAAGATGGCTCCTTGATCAGTACTTTCCCTACGTCTGGCGCTTCATCCCGCCCCTTCTCTTCCGTCACGACAAGGCGCCTGAAAAGGAGCAGGGGGCTTGAGGATTCGGAAGCGATTGGGCTGCCGCCGATGAGTCGACTGCGCAACACTGCACGGGTAAATAGATTGGCTAACGGTTCGCCACACTAATAGTTATGATGTGCTGCGCTAAAATGGCTCGTTACACCGCATTGAGGCGACGTGGTTTATGAGCGAAGTTTCTGTTTCTGGCGAGAAGAGCGCGCCCCGTGGCAAGCGCTCACCTGCATCAGCAGCCACAAAAAGTTCTGCGATTGCGATGGGAAAGTACCTTTTGGAAGACTCTGTTGGGTATGCCTTGCGCCGAGCTCTCGTGCGCAGCGACGGTGCGTTCGCAAAGTATCTGGAGCCACCCATGTCGCCGGCGCGCCTGAGTGCTCTGGCGACCGTTGGCGTGAATCCAGGCATCAATCAGTCTGCTCTCGGCGCGATGCTGAACATCGCCGGGCCGAGCGTTGTGAAGGTGATTGACGACTTGGAGGGCATGGAGGTCTTGCGGCGAGAGCGCATGGGCGATAGACGCAACTACGCTCTTGTGTTAACTGAGAAAGGTGCTGAGGCCCTAAAAAAGTATCAACAACTCGTGAAGACCTTCGAAGTCGAGATCGCGACCGCTCTGACGGCTTCGGAGAGAGAGCAGTTGCTACGTCTGCTTTCTAAAATCGCGCCTACTGAGTCCTGAGGTGCCTTGCGCTCAGTCGTTGGCCCTCCCGCGTTACCGACCACCTGCGGTCCGTAGCGCGTACGCCACGTCGAGGTCATTCAGGCCGTCAGGCCTTGTAGTGCTACGAGGGGCGGTCACGCCGCATTGAGCAGGCTCTTGATCCCATCGAGTACGCCGTCGTGCGATAAGCGCGCGGTGAACCCGTCTTGGAGACGGCTCCGGATCAGGAACTTGCCAATTGCTGCCAGTGGTGCGGCAGCAGGCGATATAGCGTGTCATCGCCAGCCAGCGCTTGAGGCTGTAGTGATGGCCTTGACGGTCAATGAGCCCTCGGGCACCTTCTGGCGCTGCGCGATGAGCCATTGGTTCGGCGCATTGGCGACTTTGCGCGAGCGCTCCTGGCGCACATGCTCGCGGTCTTTGGCGGCCAGTTCAGCCGCGACCCGCTCGATCTAGTAGAGCTCGCCGACGAACTTCAGGGCCTGCTCATCGATCGGGCTGCCGTGGCTGGGCCACAGCTCATGGAACTTGCGTTTGGCGTGCGCGAGGCAGCCGGCCTCAGACGACCAACTCAAGGCACGCTTTGTATCCTGAGTAGTCATCGGCGCCAGGGGTGCTGTGCCAACCGCTCTTGTAACCGAGCCCAAGGAAGGCCCGGGCATGCTGGCCGCCTTGGCTGTCGGCGAATTCGGACACCACAGCGCGCAACGCGTCGTAGTCCGTCGTTCTGCCTGCGGTTCTGTTGGATTTCCAGCGTGTGAGCGATTCGCACGCCTCACGATCACCACGAATGGCGCGCGAGAGCGCCACAAATTCGCGAGGCGAACAAGCTCGTCATCGGCTACATGGGTTGGATGAGCAGGGCGGCTTTCGGAGCTAATGGCGCGCCACGATACAGATCTGGGGACTTGGCATACTCGAGGTTCTCACAGCTCGCCGGCAGGTCCAACTCTCCACTTTTCGAGAATATCGCCGCGGGGCGCGTCACACGACAGCCAGATCCTGCAGCAGCGTTGGCTCTGACAACATCAGACAGAAGGGCCGCGTTGCCTGCCAAGATTCCAAGTGACAAAAGAACTGCGAACCTCGGCCGAGACTTGCTGCCCTAGGCGCCGTTCGATCACTGGCCGCCACGGCACCAGGCTGAAGCTCATGCCGTCCTCGAGCACGGCAAAGCGCCCGCTGACAAGCTGGACGGAGCGGCGATAGATGCCACTGACTTGCTGGCTGTCTCGCAGGGGCCTGTAGCTCTGGCCGGTCTGGTCCTGCAATGATCGCCCGGCGGCTGCCAGTTCTCGATCGCGCAGCGTAGTCAGCAGATTGCGCGCGAGAATCAAGCGCTGCCCCCGGCGTTCGGCCAGGCCCTGCTCGACGAGGAACGCCGCGCGGGATTGCATCGCATCGCGCGCCTTGGCGCCGAAGCCCCGATTCGCGATGCCCGCGTCGGTCACCAAGTTCCGATCCAGCCAGGTCGCGCCGACGGCTCGGATTTGCTGCTCGATGGGAAGATGCGAGCGCAGCTCGATCATGTGACCGTCAGATTTCCGCGCATCGTGCTGCTGGGCGCTTTGCACCAGGTTCCCCGGGATGCTCCAAATGCCATCGGCCATGCGCTCAACAAGACCCCCGCGGCGCAAGGCTTCGAGTCTGCGCACATGTACTTCGACAGTGGCCTGTGGATCGTCATCGCCAGCTCGTCGAAGCTGGCTTAGATGGTCTGCTACGCGATAGATACGGTTCTCCGACACGGCCATGATCTTCCAATCCACTTGCCTCCCCGGCCGTGGCTTTGCCTCCACAATGGCGTGCATCGGAAGCTTGGCCAATTCGGCGTTGGGCGGCAGCTTCAGGTAGTGAGCGCGGCCATCAATGCCGTCGACCACCAGATAGCCGCAGTCGCTCAGTTCATCGGTCAATCCCTTGCCGACGATGGGACCGATAACGGGAGCGGCGCTGCCCTCTGCTGTGCCATGCAGCACGAGCTCACGCTGCTGGCCATCCAGCGCGCGCCGCGTGGCGTCCAGCGCGTCCTCGCGCTCGCCCATCGCATCGAGAGCGGCCGTCATGCTGGGGTGTAGCATCCAACGGTGGGCGCCCACCCGCTGGGCCAGTCCCATGCCTTCGAGCCGCTGCAGCCTGGCGCGCGCCGCGTTCTGGCGCTGCTGATCGTAAGGGGGACTCGTGAGGTCGATGCAGCCTTCTCGGCCGGCTTGTCTGATCAGTGCCCGGTCCAGGCCGGTCAGCCGCTGTTGGTCCACCTCGCGTAGCAGGCTCTGTCGCACCTCCGCTTCGGTGCGCGGCCCCAGCCACTCGGTGGCGATCTCGCTGGCTCGCATGCGCATGCCGTGGGACATGTAGTCCGGCGCAATCACCAGATCCTCGTTGCTGGCGGTCCGCCCGTTCAACACGATGTGAGTGTGCGGGTTTTCCGTGTCCCAGTGATCGACGGCCACCCAGTCCAGCCGGCTCTCCAGGTCAAGCTCCATGCGGCGCATGAGATGACGGGTGAATCCCCGGAGGTCTTCAAGCTCCAACCCGTCCTCGGGCGAGACGATGAAGCGGAACTGGTGCCGGTCGCCCCGGCCGCGTTCCTGGAAGGCCTCGAGATCCGCCGCGTCTGTGTCTTGCCCGTAGGCCTGGCCCTTCTGCCCATCGCGCGTGACGCCGTCTCGCTCGATGTAGCGCAGGTGGACGGCCACGGAGCTCGGACTGGCGCGACGGAGCACCACGAAGCGGCTCTTGATGATGATGCGCCGGGCGTTCGCGCCCAGGCGCTGCCCGGCCATCGCGGCCGCGACGCGGCCCCGGCCGAAGGTGTTAGCGGGTCGCCCTGCGTTCTTGCCAGAGCGCGTGGCGCCGCCCTTCGACACCTCTTTCAGAACCTGCGAGATGAAGCGCTGCGAGCGCGGTCCGCCGCGCGACTTCGGCGCCGTGGGCTTGACGCGGATGCGGTCACCATCCTGTGGTTCTTTACGGCGGGCCATGGCGAAACCCCGAGCGCAGCATGGCGCACGCCAGCGCAAACGGCACGCGGCAAACGCCGTAGCCATGCGGGGTCCCGTGTCGACAAGGCACATGCGAGCCCCCTCGCGGTGCCGCCGCAAACCCACGTGCAGACTGGCTTTCGGGGGCACGGCGTGCCACCCCCTTTATCTGGCCCTCCGTATCCGCCTTCCGCATCCGCTCCCGGCTCCGACCTGCCGCCAGCCGCGCACCGGGCGCGCAGCGCTGCCCGAGGGGCGGCGTCGGTGCAGCGCGAGCTGCACGCTGGCGGCGGGCTCCCTGCACGATGGAGTGCAGCGCGGGCGCATGCCCGGCTGCAGTCCGGTGGCTTCTTGGGTGATGCGATAAGGCAGATCTCATGGCGTGTTCCATGTCCACCGGGGTCGCGCGATGCCGAGCACGGCAGAGGCGGTGATGGGGCCGAAGTAGCGGCTGTCGAAAGACGCCGGGTTCGTGTCGCTGAGCAGGAACAGTTCGCCGCTGGCGAGGGGGCGGCAATGCTGCCAAGCCTGCAGTGGCCAGCGCGCGCCGTCATGTGTGCGTGCGGTCGTCACCACTGCGCCATTAATCAGCACGACCTGTTCTCGAACGCACACGGACTGCGGTGCAATGGCGCCGATACGCTTGAGGATCGGCACACCGTTCGGCAGGTAGCGGCGTTGTTCTGCGAAGGCTGCTACGTCGACAGGAAGCCGGGCGAGCACGATGCTGCCGACGTGCAGCGCAGCTGCGCTGTCGATGCTGCCGATTTGGTACCAGCCGCGCGGCACGCTGTCCGTCGGGTTGTAGACCAGGAACACACGTTCATGCACCGACATCGGCATGAAGGCCGGCGCGCACAGCGCAGCGAGGCCGATGCCCATGGCGGCAAAAAGCACCCGACGGCTCATCGCAGCGCCTCGCGCGCAAGATGCGCCGCATGGCGCCCGCTGGTGTAGTCCGGCAGCGGCTGGCGCGCAGCCAGCCGGTTTCCAACGGTGTGCCAGTACGTCGAGGCAACCGTAGCCGGTTCGATGCCGAGCGCTTCGATGGCGTCGATCTTTTCGAGCACCGCCTTGACCTGCTCCTCGCCATCGGCGCGCAGCAGGATGCGCGCGCAAGGCACCACGCCGGCGATGCGCTGTGCACCATCGAACGGCATCGGTGCCTGCAGCACCATGAGCTGCCAGAGCGCCGTACCGTAGTCGTTGCCGATCCATTTAACTCGGCAACACACCGCGTTGGGCTCGAAGGTTGCCACGCGCCGCCAGCGGTCGAGCACCGTCTCGCGCACCGGCTGGCCGAAGCGCAGCCAGACGTTCACGCGATGCTCGACGAAGGCGAGCGAGACGCGCATAGGGGCAGGCCTTGGCGGCAGCGCTGCGCGGGGCCAAGTCTGCACGGCAATGGGCGACGGCTGCATCATGACTGGCCTCCGCCGTACTCACGCTCCAGCAGCTCGCGCAGCATCTCGGCCGCAGTGAGGCCACGCTCGAAGGCGATCACCTTGATGCGGCCCCGCAGCGCCGGCGTCACGTCGATGGTGAGGCGCGCGGTGAAGATCGACGCCTTCGCGATGGTCTCCGGTGCATCGGCCTGGCGCACCCAGGTCGATGCCAGGTCGGCGGCAGGTTTGCGGCCGATTGATGCCCGCCTCGGCATTGAGGATGACGCTGAGGCCGTCATCGCAACATCTCCTGCACTGCCTGCGCCAGTGCCGCGATCTCGCGCGCGGCGGCGCACTTCGGCGCGGCCTCGCATGCGAGCCGCCCGGCGGCTACGCTGTCGGCAAATACGATGCGCTGCGAGACTTCGGCCTGCAGAGCGGCAAAGGGCTGATCGGCCAGGGCGGCGCGCGCTTCTCGGCCGATCACCGTGCCGACCACACGCCGGTTGATCACGAAGGCCGCACGAAGCTGCGGCCTGAACACCCGGGCTTCGGCAATGAGCGTCACCATCTCGTGGCTGGCCCAGACGTCGTAGGCGCTGGGCTGGACGGGGATCAGCACCAGGTCGGCGGCCAGCAGCGCGGAGCGCGCAAGGGCCGCCACGCGGGGCGGCCCATCGATCACCACGTAATCCGCCTCCAGGGCAATCTGAGGCGCCTCCTGGTGGAGCGAGTCCCGGGCCAGCCCGAACACGCCGTAGAGCCGTCCCTGGCCGTTCTGAAGCCGCCGTTGCGCCCAGTCAAGGGCCGAGCCCTGCGGATCGGCGTCGAGCAGCGTCACGCGGCTTCCCGCCATCGCCAGCTCGCCGGCCAGGTGCGTGGCGAGCGTGGTCTTGCCCGCGCCGCCTTTCTGGTTGAGCAATGCGATCACCTTGCCAGGCCGGTACGGTCTTCCTGGCAAGCGGTTTTCTGGTGTTCGGACTGCCTCCTGCGAGGCGCTGCCCGCTTTTTGGGCAGCTTCGGTTCGCGCGCGCGTGAATTCCATTTATGTATCCCTTTAGATGTTTAGGGAGGCCCGAAACCGTTGCGGGGCGCGGGCTGCGGGACGTTTTGCGCCGGTGATCCACCGATGGTTGCGCCGGTGATCACCCGAGTCCCGCGCCGGTGATCCACCGAGCCCGTCCCCATGAAATCCACAGGTTCTTCAACAGAAGCTGTGGATAAGTCTCGGTCCACGCGAGGAGTGGATAAGTCGGTCTTCGGGGAGTTGTCGGTGCAAGGATGAAAAATCAACCACTCGATTCCGCCCCTGCGTTCGACGGACAAGCGGTAGCCCGGCAGCGCCTGGCGCAGTGCCAGGCCGCGCACGTGGGCGGCGAAGTCGCGGGAGCGCTGGAGCGCGCCGGACTTCAAGTACAGGTGCCGCATCTCGAAGCGCCAACCATTAGGTTGCCGCCCGCCGTGCTTGCGCACGAGCCGGTACAGCCAGCGTTCGATGCCGCCCGAAAGCCGGAAATACGTGGGATCAAGCGTGAGCACGAGCGCGTCTTCCATCACGCCGGTGAAGAACCAGTCGGCAAGGATCAGCTCGATGCCGTCGGAGCGCCCATCCGGCCGGATGTACTCCTTCCACTCGTTGATCCAGGAAAAGCGGTGCACCCGCTTGCCGCCATTCGGGCGCTCGCGCTGGTGCAGCGTGGTGGCGACGGTGGTTGACTGCAGGCGGTCCAGCGCGGCGCGCAGCGCGAGGTAATCGCTGCGACCGGTGCCACGCTGCGCAAAGCGCAGAATCTCGTAGGGCGTGGCCGCCATCAGCCGCGAAGGTGCGATGCCTTCTTTCTTGGCCTGGATGATCTGGCTGGCAGCCCAGATCAGCACATCAGCGTCCCAGATGGTGGCGATGCCATGCTCGGGCACGCCCTCTACGGTGAGCGAAATGCCACCAGCCTCGAAGCGGATCGGCACGATGCGCGGCGACTTGGCCAGCGAAAAGAAGGGGTAGGCCATCAGATCCTGCGCATCGCGCAGCGCCATGCCGTCGTGCGGCAGCGCGCGGAACAGCGAGAGCTGTTCGCGTTCGCTCATGCGCTTGGACATGCGGCGTTGCCCAAGCTAGTCAGCGAACGGAGTCGCGCTGCACGTAGCCTGGGTCCGAGGTCATGCCGTAGGTGTGACTGTCGGCCCAGGCGCGCAGATCGGCGGCGGCGTAGACCACGCGCGCACCGAATTTGCGAAAGCGCGGACCGCCGCCGAGCACACGCTGCTTCTCCAGCGTCCGCGGCGACAGCCGCAGGAAGGCGCCAGCTTCGTCGGTGGTCAGAAACTCTGGATTGGCCGGCGCAGCCGGAACCGCAGCAGGCTGCGGCGCAACCGCTGCGGTCGTGCGGTGAGGAAGCGAACTGCCAACTGCCATGACGGACTCCATCGCTGTCGATGGGCCGCAAACCATTCGCGGCCCGATGGAGGCAGTCTCGGGAATCAGGCCCGATCAAGGCAGGGAGAGATTCAGCGCACCGGCTCGTCTCCGGGGTGCTCTGCTGTGGTGTGCGGCACGCCAGCGAGAGCTAAATAGCCGCCGGTCACGTATCCCTGCGCACGCCGCAGCAGGTGGCGCACCTGCGCGCGCAGTTCGCCATCCTCGTGCCAGCGCAGGACGACGGCTTCGAGGCCGAACAAGGCTTGGGCGATGTCCCGGTGCGATGCGCCCGCCTGCGCGGCATCGAGCGCCTGCAAAGCGCGCAGATGCAGCAGCGCGGCGCGGGTGACCGCCCGCGCAGGATCGACCCGGGGTGCATGACCTTCCAGGGCCTGTGCCTGCGCATGGAAGGCATTGAGCTGGCCCCGCAGGCGGGGCGTCAGCGGCACTGCGCTCACATAGGCAGCACCATCAGCCAAGCTGCTCGCCAGCGACAAGCGCATGCGCCGTGCGCTGAGGTCGGCAGTGAGCGACAGGTCTGGGCCGTCAAGCGCCAGGCGCTTGCGGCCGGGAATGCGCCACAAGTCGAAACGGTGGGCTGCGGCGTCGTGCGCATGCGCGGCCCGCACCTGCAGCAATCCGTCCTGGAAGGACAGCCACAGCGGACGCGCAGAGCGCCCGTCGAGACCTGGATCTTCGGCGACATCGCAACCCCCAGCGGGCGAAGGACACAACGCGCCTGCGACGTGCCCAGTCCGAGCCGTAGTCCGGATGTCGGCGCAGGTATTCCCATGCGACGCCTGAGTCGTCAAGGTCCAGCACGTACAGATAGGCGGCGGTGAGGGCCCACGGGGCGCCAGGCAGGTCTTCGGGGTTGAGCTTGGTCACAGGAATCCTCCTTGGAAGATGAAACCTGCCACAGGGAAGGGCGCACAAGCTCGCTTTCGAAGCGACACTGCATCGCGCCATCGGCGACTACCTGCGATCGGTCAGTCGTTGATCGACCCGTCCCGTTGTGCGTCTGCCAGGTAGCCCGAGAGTGGCTGGCGCGGCTTGAAGTGTGGATCAGCAACGATGCGCATGCCGCGCGGGCCGCGGACGCCTTCGAGGGCCGAGAGACTGACTTGACCCAGCTCCGGGCTACCGGTGCCGGCATCGCACAGCCCAAAGGCGCGATCCGCGTCGGCATCGAGTTCAGTCAGCAACCAGGCGGCTCCTGCGTCGAGGGTGTAGAGCTTGACCACGGGCAGCGGGTCAATGGTTTCGCCACGCGTGCGCGCGGCGCCATTTGCCAGCATTCGAAGGCGCTGTTCGTCGGTTAGGAATGTCATCGTTATCGCCGGGATGAATACGAATATAGCTTTCAGATAGAACTGTGCAAGTCGGGAAAGCGGCAGATGGAGTGCGGCAGCGAATGCATTTGCGCCACCCCAGTCGCCAGAAGTGGCCATTTTATGAGTTAAAGATAACGTGGTTTTAATTGCTTTATAACGTAACGCTTCTGTGCATGCAGAAGCAGGGAATACAGCGCGGGCGGCCGACCGGCGCGACGACATTTGAGGCAGGCCCGGCACGGGCCTTTGGCGATGCGGTGCGCGCCTTGCGCACCGAAGATGGCGTTGCCCAGGAAACCCTGGCGCACCAGGCTGGTATCGAGCGTTCGCACATGGGCAAGATCGAGCGCGGCGAGCACATGCCGACCTTGGCGATGATCCTGAAGATCGCACGAGCGCTGGGCCGTAGCGCTGGGGAACTAATGCTGGAAACCGAGGCGCGTCTGCATAGGAATGAGGAGTAGATCGGCCGCCGACTGTCGCCGGCTGCCGATGCGTCATGGCTAGGCCACGATTCGACCGGCGAGACGCGCCTCTCGCGCATAGGTGCTCAAGCGTTTCTGCGCCTCGAAGTGCAAGTCCCGCTCAATGGGAAGCCCGAGCCGGCCGCGCACAGTTGCGATCTCTGCCAGACTGACCCACCCCAGCTCGGGGTAGCCCAGGCCCAGGTCGCACAGACCGAACGCATGATCGTGGTCGTCCGGGTCGATCTCGGTCAGCAGCCAGGTCGCCCCGGCGTCCGGGGTGAACAGCTTGACCACCGGGGCTGGATCGAAGTTTTTCTGTTCGAGGGACTGCCGGCCGTTGGCCAGCAGCTGCGCGCGTTGTTCGTCCGTGATGAGCTTCGTCATGGTCTTCTCCTTGGAAGGAATCAGGGCGGAATTGCCCGAGACCGGAAGCAGCACGGCGCAGCGCAGCTGTCAGGGTTCGACAGACGGCCGCGAGGCCGCCAGCGTGTACAGCACGCGCAGACCTTGACGGTGAGAACGGCGTGATACGGTGAAGGGAACAGCAAGCCAGCCCCCCCACCAGCGCTACGCACCTGATTTTTGGCAAGCGCAGCGCGCAGCGCCGACTGGCGCGAAGGCGTCAGCGATGGAAGCCCGAAGGGGCGAGACGCCACCGGCGGCTTGATGCGCAGCACGACAGCGCGGCCGGCATCGCCGGAGACGCACAAAAACGCTTGGTCTGGATGACGGATATCTGGAGAGTCGTAGAGCCGGCGATCCGGCATTCAACAAACCCTCCGAAGCGTAAAGCCGCCTTCACGAAATCGCCGTTGAACCGTGGAGCCGTAAAGCCGTAAAAGCGGATTGGCAAGCAGACGCAGATACGGGTTTACTAAATTGGGAACATCAGCAAACCCGTGAGTCAGGGGCGAGTCTGCGCCGGTCTGATGACGCGCAGCCCAACAGGGAGCGAATACGATGCCTGCATGGAAGCTCCCCAACAAGAACCCTCGGACGATCCCCTGGAAGTCATGCTCCGTCGGTCCGACGCTTCGTGCAGCTCGTTGCTGCACCTGCTCGACGGCGCTGAGTTCGATCCCTCAGCTCGTGGCGAGGCCGCCTTCGGCATGTGCTCCGTGGCGCTCGAGCATGGGCTCAGCCTGCGCGCCTTGATGGCGATGGGATTGGCCACGTCGGCGGTCGGCCTGATGCGGCTTCAGTTCGAGGCCTTGACCCGCGCCATGTGGCTGCAATATGCCGCCAGCGATCTGGCCATCGAGAAGCTCAGCGCACCGCTGACCCTGCAGAGCGAGCAGGCCGCGAAGAACCTCCCCTCGGCCAGCGAGATGATCGAGCAGATTGGCAAACGTGTCGGACCAAACGTGCCCGCGGCCGCGCATCAGATGCTGGCGCATTTCAAGGATGTGCCCTGGCATTCACTGAACTCGTTCGTGCACGGCGGCATCCGCCCACTGCGCCGCCAGTCCGAGGGCTTTCCGGTCCACCTGGCCCTGCAGATCCTGCGCAATTCCAATGGATTGCTCACGATGACCGCCATGACCTTGGCGGTCCTGACATGGGATGAAGCGGTCGCCAAGCCCATGAGCAAGATCCAGCCTGCGTTCGCCGACTGCCTGCCCGACCTGGTGAAGTAGCGAAGTGGCAGAAGAAAAGCGCCGCGCCGGTGGCGGGGCGCCGAGGGCGACGCTCAGTCGCCCTTGCTGCGCGACCAGATCAGATTGTGCGCGCCGTCCTCGCCTTCGACCAGGCGGGCGTAGATCGTTGCCGGGAACGACGGGTCATCCAGGGTCACCGAGAGGTAGGGGCGTTCAGCCCGGCTGAGCTTCTTCCACGCTGCGCCGATCTCAAAGTTGCCGGCAACGATGCGGTAGTCCGGGGCGTTCTCGCTCTCCTTGTCGTTGGGCACGATCTTGACCTTGACGTTGAGCGTCAGGGTGCGAACCGTGCCGGTATAGCTGTCGTTTTGTGCTGTGAAGGTGCCGATGTTGGCCATGATGAAGTCCTTATGAAGTTGACCAGGTCGCGCCCATCGCGGCCTTGGCGTGATCCGATGGGTGAGGGTCCGGGCGCGCCGCACCCCATAGCGCAGCGAAGGGGTCGCAACGCAGTGAAGGACCGGGAGGCCCGAGAAATTTGCCTCGCGAGGAAGACCGCAGGTCGGGGAAATTTGTCGGGCCGGACGGTTGTGGCGAAGAAGCCCGAGGCGGCGCGAAACGAAGTGCAACGCCGCCGTGCCCTCGCCAGGATTCACGACAAATGCAAGGCCGCTGTGGGTGTGATCCTGTATCGAAAGGACCCATGGCCCCTGCACCGTCTCCGCCGCAACAGCGTTTCCGGCACGGCCCCCCAAGCGATCCCAGTCCATGTCAGCCGCGCAACGAAAAGGGAGAACGATCCCATTGCATCGGCGCTGCCAGTAGATCGGCATTTGTGGCGCGGAAGGAGTTGCGCATCGGAACGCTCTCTGTGCGCCACCGTCGTCTGGCGGACTATTCGCCCGCTTTAATCAGGACGGCTTGCACGACATCCGAGCGCAGCAAGCTGCGTCGTGTCTGCGCTCCGCCACCGGCGGGACGCCCACTTCTAGGTTCCAGGGCATTGGAGTGCCAATACCTTTGTCGCGATGCGCGACTCCATCTGCGCCCGCTGGACAGCCACCAGCGTGACAGTGGCTTCGCAGACGACCTCGTGCGCATCGTGGGCCTGAACGCGGAATGTCGCGCTCCGGTCCCCCAGCCGTTCGAGCCATCCGCGCAGCCGCAGTGGCGACCCTGGCGGGATTGGCCCCCGATGGTCGATGCGGACGGTTCGACCGACCACCACTTCTGTGGTGGCATCGACGTGCTGATGCATCTCACGAATGCAAATGGATTCGACCACTGCCACCAGGTATCCCGTGGCAAGACATTCGATCAGTCGCTCCGCATACCCGTTTCCGTGCGGAAGCCGCGCGAAAAGCGACTTCGCCGTCTGGTCCGCCGGCACGGTGTAGGACTCTTCAAAGAATATCTCGCTGACGCCTTGGTGGTTCATGGGTTATCCGGATGGGGTTGTCGAAGGCTCGATCAGCGCGCTGGATTGCAGGCGATCGGTGCTGTTCGATGCTCCCGTGACCAGCAGGCATCCCCAACCCACCGCAGCGGGCGCTGGCGTAAGGCGGCCCGCAGGGAGCGTTGGACTTGCGCGTTCCGGGAAGTCAATACGCGCGCGGCAGACCTGCCGCGCGCGTCGCGCCGATTTCTTGATCCCCGGCCTCGCGGCCGGGGAGTCATAAGGATCACGCCGTTGCGTGCGCGTCCTCGTGGTTTTCGGCATCGGCCTGCCCCTCAGCAATCGGGTCAGGGCTTGCAACGTCAGCCGGCGTTACCTCCGGGGCGCGGAACATCGCAGGCAGCCAGCCCGTGCCCGCTGCCAGCCGCTCGGCCTCGCTGGCGATCTGCGCCTTCTTGAGCTTGCCGAGCCGGTTCACCTCGCCGGGCGCGAAGGCCCGCACTCCTTCAAGTGCCCTGGCCTTGGAGACGTGGTCGAAGTAGCCTGCTGCGGTCGGCGTCCACCACGCGTGCATGTCCAGCCCGACTGCTTGCGCCAGCGCAGCAGCCGGGGCTTCGTCCTCACGCGAAGCGATGGCGGTCACCGTGAAACCCACGCACACTGCCAGCAGCGACAGCAACTCCTGCTGTGGCATTGCCAGCAACTCGGCGAACAGCGCATCCGGGTCGCTGGGCAGGCGCTTGCCCCAAGCCTCCCGCACCTGTCGCATGCCCACCGCAGCCGGTGCCTCGGCTACGTCCGGCGCGTACTGCTCCAGCCGGGCCTGCGGGTTGGCGGTGATGTTAATGGACGAACCGTAGTGCGCGTCATGGATGACGCGCAACGCAAGCCGGTGCACCACGGCCACCAGCGCAACATGCGGATGCCGGGCGACCTCGGCCTGCAGGGCAGCGGTGCGATGGGCACTCAGGCGCTTGACCAGCTTCTCCGAAATGGTGAGCTTGGCTTCCCGCTGCCCGCTACCCCCTTCGGCTTCGTCACACGTACCTTGCCCGTCGCGTTCTTGCTCTCGCAATGCCTTGGCCTGTGCCTCGGGCAGCAGCCCGCGATGCACGATCACCCCGCCCATGTGGTTGAGTGACACCACGGCCCCCGCCGTCGCCATCCCGCGCGGCGGATAGACCATCAGCGTGCGCTCGAAGGCTTCCAGCTCATTGCCCAGGCTGCCCATCTCGTCCTGCATTGCCTGCGCCTGCTCGTCCGTCATGTCCTCGTTCTCGTCGTCCAGATGGTCTTGCAGCTTGCGTTGCTGCGCTTCGAGCTTGGCGATGCGCTTGGCTTCGGCCTTGCTCGGTTCGCGCCGCTTGCTGCGCATGCGCTGGAACTGGTGCAAGTCGGCGTAGGTGGCACGCGGGGCCACGTCCACCCAACCCCAGCCCTCGGCCTGCACCTGCTCGGCCATCGGCACGAGCCTGTCTTTCGTCAGCGACTCCAGCAGCGCTGCATCCGTGAGGAAGATGCCGTTCTGCTCGTCCGCGAACAGGTCGCGCCGCACGGCCCCGCCAGCCTGCTCGTAGACCTCAACGCCCACGAACTTCGCGAGCGCATCGCGGCCCGCGTCGATCTCTTCATGCGTGAGGTGGTCGCGCAGCGCCTCCGGGCTGCGCTGCCACTGCGGCGATTCATAGAACGCCGCCTCCTGCGCCGCATGGTCGTCGGTGATGGCAAGGGCCATCAATTGCTCCAGCGTCACGGCGTCAGCCCGGTAGTCGGCCAACAGGCGCGGCGAGACGTTGGCGAGCTTCAAGCGCCGCTGCACCACCAAGGGCGTCACGCCGAAGTCGGCGGCAATGTCCTCGATGGGGCGTCCCTCGCCCACCAGATCAGCGAAGGCCTCGAACTGGTCGGCGGGGTGCATGGCTTCGCGCTGCACGTTCTCGGTCAGACTCACGGTGCGCGCCGCCGCATCGGACCCCAGCAGGCAGGGCACCTCGAAGTCCTTGGCGAGCTTGCGCCGCTTGACCAGCAGCTTGAGCGCGGCGAGGCGACGGCGACCGGCCACGACCTCGTAGTAATCGCCATCGGCGGCCAGCACCACGTTGAGGTTTTGCAGCAAGCCGACGCGGGCGATGCTGGCAGCGAGTTCGGGTATTGACGTGCCGCCGCTCTTGCGCACGTTGCGGCTCGAAGGCCGCAGCTTGGACAGCGGAATCAGCAGCAGTTCCTGCGCAGCCGTGACGGCTGCGACAGCAGCGGCGACGGCGGTGGTTTCGTGAAGGGTAGCGGTGTTCATATTGAAATATCCTGTCCCTTGCCGGGACGTTGAAAGTGAAAAAGGGAAGAAAGAGGGAAGGAATTCAAGGTGTCGGTATCTGCATGCGCGGCTCTCCTGTGGCTCCCACCCCAGCCGGATTCCAAGATTCGGAGCCCGGTGTTGGCTTCGGTGGGTTCGGCGCAGTGACCTGGGCTGGTCGCCGTTGCCGCCGTCTTTCCTGAGTTCATCGCCCGCGAAAAAACCGGGCCGGCGGGGACGGGCCGTCAAGGAAACAAGCGCAGGGTTGGTACGGCCCGCAGCCGCAGGCGAGGACAGGGCCCTGCGTGCCTTGGCGGCCAGGCACCACCGGCTACGGTCGCGGGATCAGCGATGAAGGAGGGGAAAGACGGAAACCCGGCCAACGGCCAGGGGAGCGACGAACCCACGGCCGCGCGGCGAGCGCCCCCGCGTGCCGTGGGCACGCCTGGCTGGAGGTGACCAAGCGCGCCAGCGCGTATCGGCAACATGGACTGGCCGATCAGGCGCTGCCTGGTCGGCGGTATCGAGGGGCGCCAAGCCTGCGCGGCGGGGATTGGAGCAAGCCACTCCCCTGGAGTACGCGGGACCATGCGCGCAGCGCGCACGACAAGGAAAGAATCAAAGGGCCCGCAGGCCCCTTGTGTCACAGCAACCCGCCCTCCGCGAAGCTGAGCACGTCGCTGCCCGCGACGATCAGGTGGTCCAGCACGCGCACGTCCACCAGCGCCAACGCAGCCTTCAACGTTTGCGTCAGGTGCTCATCGGCCCGCGACGGCTCAGCAACCCCTGACGGATGGTTGTGCACCAGGACCAGCGCTGCGGCATTGCGCGCCAGCGATTCCTTGACAACCTCCCGCGGATAGACCGACGCCTGGCTCACCGTGCCCCGGAACAGCTCGACGTATTCAATCAGCCGGTTCTGCGCATCGAGCATCAGCACCGCGAACACTTCGTGCTCCAGCCCGCCCAGCTTGACCCGCAGGAAGTCCCGTACCGCCTGCGGCGACGGCAGCACTTCACGCCCGCGCAGTTGCGCCCCCAGCAGCCGCTGTGCGGCCTGCAGCACTTCGTCGGCGCTTGCTGGCCGGTACTCACCCGCGACATCGCGAACGAGAAGGGAAGATTCGATGGAAAGAGAAAGATGCGACATGGTCTGCTCCGGTCTGTAGCGGGCGGAATTGCCCGAGACCGGCCCCAGCACGCTGCAGCGCAGGTGTCAGGGTTCGCAGACGGCCGCCAGGACGCAAGCGCATGCAATGCGCGCAGACCTTGACGCAGAGAACAGCGTGGTAGGTTGAAGGGAACAGCAAGTCCACCCCACCGTCTCACTCCACCGTCCAACGGCAAGCGTAGCGCGCAGGCCAGGAACGCAGAGATGGCCGGAGGCGTGAAGGATAGAAGCCGCAAGGCGGTGACAGGCACAGCTTGGCACGGGGCAACGCCCGAAAAGCCTGACGGCGGGACGCCGGAACGCCATAATGTTTCTGAATGTTCCGCGATGACTACTGCTGCATGAGCTCAGTGGTCACGCTCATACGCGCATTCCGAAGAGGAAAAGCAACGACAACGACTGGAGGAGACCCATGTCGATACTGCAGGAAATACTGGTCTGGACGCAGGGGCTGGCCACATGGCAAAGCGATGCGGTCGCCCGCTTGCTGGCCAAACAGACCCTGACGGCAGAGGATCAGGAGGATCTTTTCGCTCTGCTCAAGGCAGCACACGATATCCCCGACCCCAAGGACCGCAAGCCCAAGCCGCTCACGGCCGATCAGATTCCCGCGCCGGTCAAGGCGACGACGCACGTTGAGCTGCGCGCCATAAAGAACATGCGCCACGTCAATGCGATCGCGGAGAACCAGCATCTGCCGTTCAGCGCGGCGGGAATGACGGTTATTTACGGCGACAACGGCTCGGGGAAATCCGGGTACTCACGCGTGCTCAAGCGCGCCTGCCGTGCTCGAGATCAGATGGAAGCCATCCATCCAAACGCCAATCTGCCGGCCGGCAAGGCTGGCGATCCAGAGGCAGCCTTCGAAATTGCCGTGGACGGCGTTGCCAGGGATGCGCACTGGACCCAGGGCAAGGCTGCGCCTCCCGAGTTGTCGTCATTCGCCATCTTCGATTCACGCTGCGCGCGCGCCTACCTCGACAGCGAGGATGATTTTTCCTACGTGCCCTATGGGCTGGACGTGTTCGAAGGACTGGCGAAGGTCTGCAAGCAATTGAAGACTTCGATCGAAACCGAGCATGCACAGTTCGCTGCCGACCTCACCGCGTTCGTGCCGCTGCAGGGCGACACGCTCGTCGGCAAGCTGATCACATCGCTGTCTGCCAAGACGACTACTGCCCAGGTCGATGCGCTGGCCACGCTTACGCCTGAAGAACTGACCCAGCGCGTCGCATTCGACAAGAGCCTGAAAGAGAACAATCCGAAGGAGAAAGCAACCCAGTTGCGCCTGCGCGCTCGCCGCGTGGCCGCCATCTCGACAAATGCCACAAACAAGGGTGCGCTGGTCGACCAGGTGGTCTCCGCAAAGCTGCGCGGCCTGGCGGACAGTTATCGCACAGCGCAGGCGGCGGCCGCGCTCGCAGCCAAGCAGTTCAAGGAAGGCGAGAACCTGTTGCCGGGTACCGGCGGCGAGGTCTGGCGCGAGCTCTTCGATGCAGCCCGCAGGTTCGCGGTCGAATCCCACCCGGACAAGGCGTTCCCCGACTTGGGCGCTGAAGCACCCTGCCCACTGTGCCAGCAGCCTCTCGGCGAAGGCGCGGAGCGCATGCTGCGCTTCGAGGCCTTCATCCAGCAGGAGGCCGAGAAAACATCCCAGGCTCGCCGAACCGCACTGTTCGCCCAATACAAGCCTTTCGTCGCACATGTCCTGACGCTGAATCTGGACGATGTAACCCATGGCGAAATCGAAGTCCTCGACCCGCAACTTGCGGCTGATGCAAAAGCATTCGAGCCGTTGCTGACCGCTCGCCAGGAAGCAATCAAGGCTGCAGTGCTTTCGCACCAATGGGACGGTATCGATCAGCCCTTAGTCAGCCCGGCTGCGCGGCTCCAGGCTCTGGCAGACAAGCTGAACACCGAGGCCGAAACATTGGAGAAGGCATCGGACGAAAAGGCGCGGGCGGCCCTGCAAAAGCAGTTTGGTGAACTCGATGCACGCATACGACTGAGCCAGGTCAAGGACGCTGTCGTCACGGCGGTCGCGAAACTCAGCCACCAAGCGAAGCTCGTGAAGTGTCTGTCGGCCGTCAAGACCAACGCCATCTCGCTGAAAGCCTCAGAGTTGGCTGAGAAAGTAGTCTCCAAGGAACTGGCCGAAGCGTTGAACCGCGAATTCAAAGCGCTGGGTGTCGGTACGCTGCGTGTTTCACTTCAGAGCCGTGCCGACAGGGGCAAGGCGCTGCACAAGCTGAAACTGGAACTGCCGCAGAGCCGCAGCCCCGGCGATATCCTGAGCGAGGGTGAGCAGCGCGCGGTAGCGATCGCTGCCTTCCTGGCAGAAGTCGGGTTGAGCGGTGGCAAGGGCGGCATCGTGTTCGACGATCCGGTGTCTTCGCTCGATCATCGCCGGCGCGAGCGCGTGGCAAAGCGCTTGGCCACCGAAGCTGCGCAACGCCAAGTGATCGTGTTCACTCACGACATCTATTTCCTCTGTCTCCTCGCGGAGGAAGCAAAGCTGGCCGGCGCGACGATTGCCACGCAGAGCTTGACTCGGCGTGCAGAGGGATTCGGCATTGCCGATCCTGAACTGCCGTTCGAGGGCAAGAATGCGAGCAAGCGTATCGGCGCCTTGAAGGCCCGGCATCAGGCCATAGCCAAACTGCACAAGGACGGCGAAGAGCAGGAGCACCGGAAGCAGACTGTCGATGCCTATTTTCGGCTGCGCATGGCGTGGGAGCGCGCCGTCGAAGAGGTGCTGTTGCGCGAGGTCATCCTGCGTTTCCGCAAAGGAGTGGAAACGCAGCGACTCGCTGGCGTCAGCGTCGAAGACGACGACTATGCTCAAGTGAATGCCGGTATGACGAAGTGCTCGAATTACGCACACGACAAGGCGCTGCTGGGTGGCGTTGCGATCCCTGAACCCGATGAATTGCTCGTCGACATCATGGCGCTGGAAACGTGGCGCTCACAGATCGACAAGCGTAGTGTTGAGACAGCCAAGAAGCGCAAGGCGGCTCCCGTTGTTACGGTAACCGCATTTGGTTCGAATAGTTTGTGAACAGATAGACGAAGAACGAGGGGAAATCATATGGCAATCAAGATCGATGCATTGCGTTCGGCGGCGACGCGACAAGCCACCGTCGTAACCCGGTCTTTGAACGAGGCCCGGACATTGGGCGTCAAGACAGCATTCCTGTGCCATAGCCACCATGACGCGAACTTGGCGAAGGGCTTGGTTCAACTACTGTCCGATGCCGGCTGGCGCGTTTACATCGATTGGCAGGACGCCGAAATGCCGGATACCCCGAGCCGGGAAACTGCGCAGCGCATCAAGCAGAAGATCGTTGACCTGGAGTATTTTCTGTTCCTGGCGACGCCGAAGTCAGCTCGACCGCATCTTGATTGTCCCGACCGAAGACGGTGCACAGACGCACGGCAACGAATATCTGCAGTTGTATCGCCGCGTCGATCTGTCTGACAAGAACGAGCTCGCTGTATGGGACCCTGGGCAGAACACCAATGGTGTGTTCGTCAGAAATCTTTGAAGGTAGTCCCTTGACAGTCCTCTATGAACTGGCTGTCCTCGGCGCGCCGACCGATGCGATCCTCGGTGAGCTTGAAAGCAGCATCTCGGCTGCAACTGCACCTTTCGGACTGCGCCTAGGAGGCGAGATTGCTTGGCATGTGCGCCCGGATGCGTTCGATCCTGCACAGACCAAGTCTGCCGCTGCAGTGTTCTTCGGTGCTGCAGGCGCCCCTGTATCCAATATTGCAAGTTTGCTGCGTCGCGGTATTCCAATACTGCCGGTCGTTTCTGACATCACCAAAGTACATGAAGAGATTCCGGAGGTGCTGCGCCCTTTGAATTGTCTAGCCTACAACGTCAGCGGTGTTCAACGGACGACCTCGGCGCTGTTGGAGTGTGCGGGCTTATTGCCTCGTCAGCGCCGGGTCTTTGTGAGCTATCGCCGAGACGAGGCACGGCAGGCTGCATTGCAGCTGTTCGACGCGTTCTCTGCCCGATTGTTTGATGTTTTCCTTGACACCCACGGCATCGCTCCGGCTGAGGATTCAGGCCATGCTGTGGCATCGCCTCTGCGATTCGGATGTTCTGGTCATGCTAGACACTCCAAACTACTTCGGCAGCCGTTGGACGAGCGCCGAATTCGGCCGTGCGCTGGCCAAGGGTATCTCGGTGCTCCGCGTTGGTTGGCCAGATTCGACACCTTCGGTACGCACCGGGACCGCAAGCCGAGCTGAACTTGTTCCCGATGAGGTGGATCCGGCAACGGGTCGGCTGAAAGAGGAAGCCGTAGTGCGAATCTGTCTGCAACTCGAGGCCGTGCGCAGCCAAAGCCATGCAGTTCGCAATCTCAACCTGGGTAGCAACATCCGCAACGCGGTAGAGCAGCTCGGCGGACAGGTTGCGGGCGTTGGTCTGAACAAGGCCGTGTATGTTCAGCTGCCGGACGGGCGGGATGTTGTGGTCTACCCCACCGTCGGCGTGCCTACTTCGATAACTTTGCATGATGCGACGACCAATGCGCCTGATCGCTCTGTCGCCGTGGTGTATGACCCGATCGGTCTCCACCCCAGCTGGCTTGGACATCTCGACTGGGTAGGAAGCCATGTTCGGGGCGCTCGTTGGGTCAAGGCCAGCGAAGCTGCGTGGCAGTTCGCAGATTGGGAGGCATAAGAGATGGGCGCAATCTTCCTGTCCGCCAGTGTGCCGTTGGTTGGCCGTGGCAACTACCACGAAACCGCCGACCCATTTTTGATCCAGTGCGCCGTCCGTGAACTGGTGATGGCAGTGATCAAGACGCAACAGATCGTCTGGGGCGGGCATCCTGCGATCACGCCGATGATCTGGTCCATTTGCGAAGACCTCGGGATCGACTACGCGAAGTCGGTCGTGCTGTACTAGAGCCGGTTTTTTGAAGACCGATTTCCGGATGAGAACAAACACTTCGGCAATGTCGTTTTTGTCGATGCTGTACTCAATGATAGGGAGGCCAGCCTATTGAACATGCGTAAAGCCATGTTGTCTCGATCCGATCTGACTGCCGCAGTATTCATCGGAGGCATGGAAGGAGTCGAGGCAGAGTTTGACTTGTTTGGGCGCTTTCATCCTGTAGCCAAGACCCTGGCCGTTGCAGCTCCCGGTGGGGCGGCTCGCCAACTTGCCGAACGACTCGGCATTCCCAAGGAGTCCGCAATTTTCAGCGTGGACTTTGCCGGCTTGTTCCACTCGGCACTGCCCCCCCACGCCGATGCAAGGCACAGCCGAAGATCAATCGACGAACGACGATAGTTAACTCAAGGAGGCCGGTATGGCGCGCAGGGTATTTTTCAGCTTTCACTACCAGCGAGATGCTTGGCGCGCATCTCAAGTTCGTAATATTGGCGTCGTCGAAGGCAACCCCTCTGCCACCGACAACAAGTGGGAAGAAGTGAAGCGCGGTGGCGACACGGCAATCCGCAGATGGATTGACGAGCAACTGACCGGACGGACCTGCACCGTCGTGTTGGTTGGCGCAGAAACAGCGAGCCGTCAATGGGTGAAGTACGAAATCGAGAAGTCTTGGAATGATGGAAAAAAAGGACTCTTTGGCGTCCGCATCCACCGTCTTCTTGATCACAGCCAGCAGGCGACGATTGCTGGCGGCAAGCCGCACGAATTAAACCTTTTCAACTGGAACACGATGATCGACTCGTTCCACAGAGAGTCTGACCGCGGCGCAGTGGTTCTGGTGGAGGCTTAGTTGAGAACTATCTTGGCATCTACTTGCGCTCGCTTGTGGTCGATGAAAAGATCGCTGAACCCCTGTTTCAAGCAGTCGGTCCTCTATCGAACTTCAGCCAACGCTTCGCCGTTGCTCGCGCTCTCGGATTCATCTCGAAGAACGACTACGTCGATCTCAACCTAGTCTTACTGAACCGCCCCGGGTTCAAAGCCGAGCATGCCAACATACGTGCCAGCGACTGCGTAGACATGTAAACCACCGTTCGACTTCTGGACTCGCATTTGGGTGCCCTCCGGCGCGGCGCGGTCTAAATCTGCACTTAGGGTACGTCAATTCGACGTCGTGGTTCCTGTTCATGCCGCCTCCTCATGCATCCTTGGATGCAGCAAGTCCCAGGCCTTGGCCATGATGCGTTGGATGCCCGCGATTTCGTCCCTACCGCTTGCACGCGCTGACGGATCACCGTGCCAAGTGCTACCACTTGAAGGCAGGCCATTCAGATAGATCGCTTTGTCAAGGCACTGAATCATGGGCTATCACTGACCTGCAGCCTGTGCGGATTGGCCGCCTCAGCGCCAGCCGAAATAGCGTCAACCGGTGGCGGTGCTTATCCTGCCAGAGCAGGTCGGCTCCGGTCGATCTTCTTCCTGACGGAGCGCTCCGAAACGGCAGAAGTTGTCTATCCGGTCCCGGTGGATTTCTTGTCTTCGCGTCACCTGGGGCCCAAGCTGCTGACGCACATGCTTGGCAGATCCATCCCAAATGTTCGGGTGAAATTGGCATCCAAGCACGAAGGATCGTGCGTTTTGGGAACGCGAAACCGCAAATGTTCCCGAACTTTCTCCATCAAGCTGACACGCGGGGCCATCATCATTTCCAGCTGTCCAATGCACTGATCCGGAGAGCGCAACATGGCCGCAGGGACCCTCAAAAAGAAGCACCTGCGCCTGCGGCTGCAGCAGGGATTCACGTTGATCGAAATCATGGTGGTGTTGGTCATCATGGGCGTGCTCGCGGCATTGATCGTGCCCAACCTGATGGGGCGCCCCGACCAAGCGCGCGCCACGGCGGCACGCCAGGACGTGGGGTCCGTGATGCAGGCGCTCAAGCTATACCGCCTCGACAACGGCGAGTACCCCAGCGCGGCTCAGGGCCTGCGGGCGCTGGTTGAGAAACCCACTGGGGGCAAGGTCCCGCCGAACTGGCGCAACTACCTTGAGCGGCTGCCCAACGATCCCTGGGGCAAGTCCTACCAATACCTCAACCCCGGCACCAACGGTGAGATCGACGTGTTCTCTCTCGGCGCCGACGGAGAGCCCGGCGGAGAAAAAGCCAACACCGACATCGGTTCCTGGCAGCTGTAGGCGGTCTCCATGGGTGAAACCAGGACGCAGCCCGCGGGCCGGGAAAGACGACGTTGCGTGCAGCCAAACCATGTCCCACAGGGCATGGCCGTCGTCGGTGTGCTGCTGGTGGTGGCAGTGATCGCGGTGCTGGCCTCGGCCCTGCTTGGAAGGCAGACTGCGGCCATCCGCGCGGCCCAGGCGGAACAGACGCTGGCGCAGGCGCACTGGCTGCTGCGCGGCGAGATCGGTCGCGCGCAGCTCGTGCTGCGCGCCGAGGCGCAGCGCGAGCCGGCCACCCGCCTCGACGGCCTGTGGAGTCGGCCGGTGAACGGACAAGTGCTCGGCCAGATCGAGGGCGCACCGGCGCGCGCGTTCACCGAGATCATCGACGAGCAGTCCAAGTTCAATCTGCGCAACCTCGTGAACGGCGGGCAGATCGACCCAGTCGAGAGCGCAGCCTTCCTGCGGCTGTGCACGCTGCTCGGCGTGTCGGCGGACCAGGCCGGTCGCATGGCGAGGCGGGTCGCCGTGAGCTTGGTTGAAGCGGATCGGCAGTCGGCCGCTCCTTCTCTGCCGTCCGAGCTCAAGGCGGCCAGGGAGGCGGCACAGCAACTGGGCCTGGCGGACCTGCCCGCGCGCGAACAGGCGCCGCGTCTGCGCGCGGTCGAAGACCTGCTGGCCGTGCCCGGCGTGGAAGCCGGCAGCGTCGCGCGCCTTGGCCCGTTCGTCACGGTCCTGCCGCAAAGGACGTGGATCAATGCCAACACCGCGAAGGCCGAGGTGCTTGCCGCCTGGGTGCCCGGCCTCGCGCTGGACCGTGCGCGTGCGCTGCTGCAGATGCGTGACAACGGGCAGTGGTTCATCAACCGCGGCGACTTCGCGAACAGGCTACAGATGCCGCATCTCGACGAGAGCGAAATCCTCATCGGCATTACCAGCCAGTGGTTCCGAGTCTCGAGTGCCCTGCAAATGTCCCGCACGACGCTGCTGATGCAGGCGCTGCTGCATGACGACAAGGAAACGTTGCCTCGGGTGATGTGGCTGCGAGAGGGCGCTTGAAGGTGACACGCGTCGATCTCTTGCGATTGATGCTGCCGCCCGCGCGGCACATGGAGGCATCGCCGGTGCGGTGCGCTTGGCGCACGCCGCAGGGGACTTGGCACAGCGAACGCATCGAGGGACTGGCGGCGATTGCCGCGCGCTACCAACCCCGGCGTGTTGAGGTCTGCCCGCATCCGACTGACGTGTCGATGACGCAGATCGAATTGCCGCCGTTGCCGGCCCGGCGCCAGCGCAGCGCAGTACTCGGCGCCGTTGAGCTGCTGGCGCTGGCGTCGCCGAAGGGCCTCGCGGTCGGTTTCGGCCCGCGCAGCGAGAAGGGCTCGGTGCCGGTGGCCTGGATGGGGACTGATGTCCTGTCTGGCTGCCTGCGGACGCTGCTGGACCACGGCCTGCCTGTGCAGGCGGTGTACCCACCGCCTGCCTTCCTGCCCGGTCCGCAGGAAGGCGTTGCCAGCGCGATCGTCGTTGATGATTGGCTGATCGTGCGGACCGGCAACGACGACGGCAACCTGCATCCCATTCCTGCTGAGTGCATGGAACCGTCACAGATTGAGGCGAGGCTGCAGCTGCTGCTTCCCGGTTCGCCGCCATTGCACTGGTTGCAAGTGGACGAGGTAGCCGGCCCCTGGACCGGCAGTGGCTGGCACTGGACGCTGTCGACGGGCGGGAACGGGACTCATGAAGCCGACCGTCGCTGGTTGCGCCCGGCGATCGGCTGGGCCGCGGCCGCTGCGCTTGTGTGGCTCGCGGGCCTCCACCTTCACGCGTCGCAGGTCGCCGCGCAGGGCCAGGCGTTGACGCGCCAGATGGCAGCGCAGGTCAAGGCCGCGTATCCCGATGTGTCGGTGGTGCTCAATCCGCTGCAGCAGGCGCGGCAACTGCGCGATGCGCGGCATGCGGGCTCGGGTACGGTGGCATCGGCGGACTTCGCCGCGCTCGTGCGGGCTTCCGCAGGGCTGCTCACCCAGGCGGGGGGACAGGTGCAGCGGCTGGAGTTCCGCGACGGCCAATTGCAAGTCCGCTGGCGTGAGGGCGCCGCACCGGGCCCGGACGAGCTGAAGTCCCTGCAAGGACGGGCAGAGGAGCGGGGGCTCGCGGTGCAGGCCGAGGATGGCGGCCTCCGAATGCAGGTCGCTGCCGCGACTAAGAGCGACGGGGCTGCGTCCCGGACGGCGCCCGCGCCGAAGGCTGCCGCTTCGGGAACTTTGCGATGAGCGGCCGTTGGCGTACGCGGCGCGGGCCTCAACGCGGACCGCAGGCACCGATGCTCTGGCATGCGTGGTCGACGGCGCTCCGATCGCGTCTGCAGCCGGTGCTGGCGCAGGGACAGGCCCGCTGGCGCGGGCTGTCGCGGCGCGAGCGCCAGCAGGTCATCGCGATGGCGGTGGTCGTGGCCGTGGCGGCCGTTTGGTTACTGCTGGCCAAGCCGGCGCTGGACACGCTGCAACACTGGAGCAACGAACTGCCACGCCTGCGCTCGCAGGCCGCGGCGCTCAAGGAGGTGCTGGCCGATGTCGACAGCCCGACGGCTGCACTGGGCGATGCGTCGGTGGAACAGCGCTTGCGCGCGAGCCTGGATGCGGCGGGCCTGGCCGGCGCCTACCGGCTGCGTGAGGCTGATGCCGCATGGCAGATCGAATTCGAAGGTGCCGCCGATGTGCCGCGGGTGATGGCCTGGTTGCTCAATGCCCCGGCACGTCTGGGGATGGCGGTGCAGCAGGTCACGCTGCAGCGGTCCGAGGGCCGCGGTTCATCGGGCCCCATGGAGCAGGTCCGGGCTCGTGCCACGGTGACAGTGCAACGAAAAACGGGGAACGGATCATGATGCGAGCGAACGTGGGTCGAAGAGGAATGCGCTGTGCGCTGCTGTGCTGTCTGGCGCTGGCTGGATGCGCCGCGACGACGACGGAGGAGTCACTGTTCCGCGACGGCACCTACGTGCCGAGTTCGGGCCCGGTCGCCGAGGCTGCGGCCGCGCCGAAGCTGCCCGCGCAGCCCACAGTCCCGGGCGCGGCGCCCGCGCCGGGCACCACGGGGCGCGTCGTGCGCCCCGTCCAGTCCGAGCGGCGTCCCGCGAGCTCGGCCATGCCGGCGTACCGGTCCGGGGGGGGCGCTGAGGACAAGGCGGTGATGAACTTCGTCGACGCCGACATTCAGGCCGTGATCTCCGGACTGTCTCGGTTCCTGGGCCGCAACTTCCTGATGGACCCGCGCGTCAAGGGCCAGATCACCTTGGTCTCCGACGGAGAGATCCCGGCGGTGACGGCCTACGACATGCTGGTGTCGGCCCTGCGCATGCGCGGCTTCACCATCGTCGATGTGGGCAAGGTCAGCCGCGTGGTGCCGGTCGCCGATGCAAAGCTGCAAGGCGGCTCAGTCAATGCGAAAACCCCCGGCGGTGGCATTGCCACCCGTACCTTCCGACTGGCATATGAGAGCGCCGATGCGCTTGTCCCGGTACTCAAGCCGATGATCGCCCCGGAGAACAGCATCGTTGCCTACGCGGCCAACAACACCTTGGTTATCACAGACTACGTCGACAACCTTGAGCGCATCGCGCGCATCATCGAGAGCATCGACACGCCGGCATCACTCGACACTGATGTGGTCAAGGTCCACAACGGGGTCGCGGTGGACATCGCAGGACTCGCCAATGAACTGTTGCAAGGCGGTGGGAACGAGCCCAAGCGCGACATCGTCGTGCTGGCCGACCCGCGTTCCAACAGCGTCATCATCCGTTCGAGCAGTCCGGCGCGCACATCACTTGCACGCGACCTAGTCATCAAGCTTGACAACACGCAGGAGGACCCTGGCAACCTTCATGTTGTGTATCTGCGCAATGCACAGGCGATTTACCTGTCTGGAGTGCTCAGAGGGCTGCTCACTGGCGACTCGGGCAGCACGGCGCTAGGAAGCGGTGACAGCGCTCGCGCGGCGCTCGGGGCCGGTGGCATGCTCGGTGGCACCGGGTCTCCAGGCGGTACGGGAAATTCGGGTAGCACGGCCAGAACCAGCGCCCCAACGTCAGGCGCCAGTGCGCGGGGTGCGACGAACAGCACCGGCGGTGCCAGTGCGCGTTTTGGTGCGGGCAGCGGCAACGCTGGCGGTGCACAGCAGGGCGGTGGCACGGGCACCGCGTTCTCGGCGAACGGCGTGACGGTGCAGGCCGACGCGACCACCAACGCGCTCATCATCGCGGCGCCCGAGCCGATGTACCGCAGCATCCGGCGTGTCATCGACATGCTCGACCAGCGGCGAGCACAGGTTTTGGTCGAAAGCCTGATCGTGGAGGTCACGGAACAAGATGCGGCACAACTGGGGATTCAATGGATGCGGAACAATGGCCGATTCATTGGTGGGACCAACCTTGGCGGTGGCGCGGGCCTGAACAATAGCGCGACCAACACCATCGATCTGCTTCCCAAGGGCCTCAACCTGGGCATCGTCGACGGCACGGTGAAGCTTCCCGGTGGGGGCGAGATCTTGAATCTCAACCTGCTGGCACGTGCCTTGCAAACCAAGGGCGGCGCCAACATTCTTTCGACGCCGAACATCCTGACGCTGGACAACGAAGTGGCGTCGATCATCGTCGGCAAGACAGTGCCCTTCGTCAGCGGCCAGTACATCACGCCGGGGGGCGGCGGCTCCGACAACCCGTTCCAGACCGTGACGCGCGAGGACATCGGCCTGCAACTCAAGATCCGGCCGCAGATCTCAGAAGGTGGCACCGTCAAGCTCGACATCTACCAGGAAGTCTCGAGCATCGACGACCAGAATTCCGGTGTGGGGGGCATCGTCACAAACAAACGGGCGTTGGACACCAGTGTGCTGCTCGATGACGGTCAGATCATGGTTCTGGGCGGTCTGTTGGAGGACAGCGTCACCAACACGACGGAATCGGTGCCAGGTCTCGGAACGATTCCTGTGCTTGGCAATCTGTTCCGGTATGACAAACGGCAACGCGTGAAAACCAACTTGATGGTTTTCTTGCGGCCCTATGTGATCCGTGATGCCAATGCGGGCCGAGGTCTCACCCAGGACCGCTACAACTTCATGCGCATGCAGCAAAGCCGGGGGCAGCCTGGCAAGCATCTGCTTTTGCCCGACATGGCTGCACCCATCTTGCCACCGGCCGACGTGCCCGTGGCCGGGCGGCCACCCAAGGTGGACCTGCGGCCGGAACAATGGAGCACCACTCGCGAGCAGCAGGCGCCCGCCACACAAACATCCAAGGAGGTGCGCGAGCGGCTTGCTTCGAACGCGCCGAAGGAACCCGAAATCCGATCTCAGCTGCCTTCCAACGTCGGCGTCACCGGTGACCCTGCAGTGCTCTACGCCACACCCGATAACAACAGGAGCGTGCTTCAGGTGGCCGACGTCTCTCAGCAGGAGGATGCGGTGCACATTGCCAGGCGTGTGCGCATCAGTGGAATGGCTGCGTACATCGTGTCCGGGCCGGGCGGCATCGGCCATGCGATACGCGTGGACCTGCCGCGCGATGCGCGCGCGGTCGACACCGCCGTGGGCGTGCTGCGCGAACTGGGCTACAAGCCGGAGATCGTGGTGGCACCATGAACGCGGCCCTTCCTCTGCCTCTGCGCCCCGAGTTGCAATCCACGCCGATCCTGCCGCACGCCTGGGCCCGTGCGCAACGCATCGTTGCGTGCCGTGAGGGCGATGCAATGTCGCTCGCGATCAGCGCGCGCACGCCGGGTTGGGCATTGACTGAGGCGCAGCGCCAGACCGACATCCATGCGTGGCGCGAGGTGTCCGACCAGGAGATGGACGCGCTGCTGTCCGCGGGCTATGCCGAGACCGGCAGTGCCGCCGCCGTGGTCGGCGCGGCCGAGTCCGAGGTCGACCTGGAACGGCTGATGCAGGACATCCCGGCCGTGGCCGACCTGCTGGACGCACAGGACGACGCGCCCGTCATCCGCATGATTAACGCGCTGCTCGCGCAGGCCGCGCGCGACGGCGCCAGCGACGTGCACTTCGAGGCCTTCGAGACGCACTCAGTGGTGCGCTATCGCGTCGACGGCACGCTGCGCGACGTGGTCTCGCCACGCAAGGAGTTGCACGCCGCGCTGATCTCGCGCATCAAGATCATGTCGCAGCTTGACATCGCCGAGAAGCGAATCCCGCAGGATGGGCGCATCACCCTGCGCGTGGGTGGGCGCCCCATCGACGTTCGCGTGTCGACCGTGCCCACCGTGCACGGCGAGCGCGCCGTGCTTCGCTTGCTCGAGAAGGACGCGGGCCGCCTGCAGTTGCAGCGCCTGGGGCTGGCGCCCGACACGCTGGAGGCGCTCACGCGGCTGATTCGCCAGCCGCACGGCATCGTGCTCGTGACCGGCCCCACCGGCAGCGGCAAGACCACCACGCTCTACGCCGCGCTTGGCCAGCTCGACAAGAGCGTGAGCAACATTCTCTCGGTGGAAGATCCGGTCGAGTACGACCTGCCCGGCGTTAACCAGATCCCGGTGCACAGCAAGATCGGGATGACCTTCGGAGCGGCGTTGCGGGCTGCGCTGCGGCAAGACCCGGACAACATCATGATCGGTGAGATCCGCGATCTGGAAACTGCGCAGATCGCGGTGCAGTCCTCGCTCACGGGGCACGGCGTGCTGGCCTCGCTGCACACCAACGATGCGATCTCGGCGGTCACGCGCCTGACCGATATGGGTATCGAGCCGTTCCTGCTGTCTTCCTCATTGCTCGGTGTGCTGGCCCAGCGGCTGGTGCGCTGCCTGTGTCCGAAGTGCAAGCTCGCAGAGACGCAGGCTGATGGCAGCATCCGCTGGGTGTCTGTGGGTTGCGCCCATTGCAACCAGTCGGGCTTCAAGGGGCGCACCGGCATCCACGAGCTCTTCGTCATCGACGATGAGATCCGCCGGATCATCCACGACGGTGGCAACGAGCAAGCCATGCGCGACGCGGCGCGCCGCCGGGGTATGCGCACCATGCGCGAGGACGGTCAGCGCTGGGTCACTGCGGGCGTCAGTACCTCGGAGGAGATCTTACGTGTCACGCGCGACGACGGGTAACCAGGGAGGGGCGCATGCCGCGATTCCACTTTGAAGCCGCCAATGCGACGGGCAAGATCCAGACAGGCACGATGTTGGCCGACTCGGTGCGCGCGGTGCGCTTGCAGTTGCGCGAACGTGGATTGACGGCGCTGGATGTCTACGAGAGTGCCGCAGCCGGCGGCGGCCTTGCTTGGCTCGGTCCACGGCTCGGCGCCGCAGACCTCTGCTGGGCCACGCGCGAACTGGCGAGCCTGCTGGGCGCGCGCCTGCCACTGGAGTCGGCGCTGATGGCCACCATCGAGCAGGCGGAGCACAAGGTCGTCGCCGAGGCACTGACCTCCGTCTGCAATCATGTGCGCGGTGGCATGCGGCTGGCCGACGCCCTCGGCGAGCGCCCGCGCGACTTCCCCGCGATCTACCGCGCGCTGGTGAGCGCGGGCGAGGACTCGGGCGATCTTGCGCGCGTGATGGAACGGCTGGCCGATTACTTGGAGAGCCGAGACAATCTGCACAGCAAGATGCTCACGGCCTTCATCTATCCCGCGGTCGTCGCCTTCGTCTCGGTGTGCATCGTGATCTTCCTGCTCGGCTACGTGGTGCCGCAGGTGGTCAGCGCCTTCTCGCAGGCACGCCAGGAACTGCCGATGCTCACGCAGGCCATGCTAGCCGCGAGCGGTTTCGTACGCGAATGGGGATGGCTCACCGCGACGGCGGCGGCCGGCATCTTCGCGGCCTGGCGATGGTCGCTGCGAGACGACGCAGTGCGCCTGCGCTGGCACAGCGCAATGCTGAGCTTTCCGATGGTGGGGCGGTACGTGCTGGGTGTGAACACTGCGCGCTTCGCCTCGACGCTGGCCATCCTCATGGATGCCGGCGTGCCCCTGCTGCGCGCACTCGAGGCGGCGCGCCAGACCATGGGCAACGACCGGCTCAGGCAGTGCGCGGCCGATACCACCGCGCGCGTCAGGGAAGGCGCGCCGCTCGCGTCTGCGCTGCGGGTGCAGAAGCTGTTTCCCTCAAACCTGATCCACATGGTTGCGAGCGGTGAGAAGACCGGCGCACTCGCACCCATGCTCGATCGAGCGGCCGCCAATTTGTCGCGCGACCTCGAGCGGCGTGCCGCGCGCCTCACAGCATTGTTGGAGCCCTTGATGATCCTCGGCATGGGCGGCGTGGTGATGCTGATCGTGCTGGCCGTTCTGCTGCCGATCATGGAGATCAATCAGATGGTGCAGTGAGGCTCAGGCGAGCCGCAGCCGCAGCCGCAGCCGCAGCCGCAGGCAATCTTGACGCATCCAGCAACGATGCGTCGATTGGGGTCTCGATCGCGAATCAGCAGTTCGATGCTGATGCGGCTATCGCTTATTGCACGCTAAGTTCCCGAACGATCTCGAAAAACTTTGCTCGCGAAAGCGCCGAAGGATGCGCGCTAGACAGATGTTCGGGTGTGCTTTTCCCAATGTTCGGGAGGATTTTTCATCGAGCGCCCGTTCTTGAAGCGTGACAAGTCCATGCACGACGCAGTTTGATCCGAGCGATCGACAACAGATTGGTATGAAGAATCAAGAGCTTGCATCCTCTTTGCAAGGCGATCTTGCACGTGCTTGGCTGCTTTCCATCGAGGCTTCGAAGCTCGCCTTAAGTGCTTGAATGTTCAGGTGAAATTGATGGAATGTTCGGGTAATTTTTTCAACTCATGGTCATCGACGATCTGCAAACTTATCTCGTCGCCAAGGCAATGGCGACATGTGGGTCCAAGGGTGTTGGGGCGCTGCAAGTAGTGAGCGCAGAGGTGCTTGAGGATCTGTTCGGTTCATTTCTGTTTTCTCAAACTTTTCTAGTTTGCTTAGGAGCAATTCGATGAATTCCGTTAAATTCAAACGCAAGGCGCTGTCGGCGCTGGTCGCAGTCGGTGTGATGACCATGGCCGCTGCTGCTTCGGCCCAGGTCGCGGGTGGCGGTGCAACGTTGCCCGAAGGCCTCTATGGCAAGGCCCTGACTGCCACGACGTCGAGCATCGGTATTCTGAACAAAACCGCTGCGGGCACAGTCCCCAGCCCGGGCTTCAACGCCTATGTCGGCGTGGGCAGCGGCGCGGGAAAGAACTCTTTCTTCCAAAACAACTCGGGCCTGCTAACGGTTGGCGGCGCACCTTATTACTCGCCGGCGGTGACCGTCGACTACGCCGGCAGCGACTCGCTGGTGACCGCAGCCGAACAAACGGCCTACGACGCTCCCGCCAACGCACTGGGCAAGACGAACTTTGGTCGCCTGATCCAGGTGCCGGCTGTCCTCACCTCGGTGACCGTGCCGTACAACATCGCCGGCCGCCCCTCGTTGAACCTGACCAGCGTTCAACTGCTCGATATCTTTGCCAATCCAGCCATCACCAACTGGAATCAGATCATCCCGGGCCTGAATCAGCCGATCAAGGTCATCTATCGCGCAGAAAGCAGCGGCACCACCGAGATTTTCCTGCGCCACCTCAACAAGGTGGATATCGATAGCGACCCTACTACCACTTTCGTGCCTTCGGTCGGCACCACGTACTCCTCGGTCGTGAACGTCACTAACACCAGCAAGTACATCGCCGCGACCGGTAGCGATGGCGTGGTGGCGGCGCTGGCCGCCAACCCCTACTCGATCACGTACGTGAGCCCGGACAAGGTTGCGTTCGGTGACGCGACCAAGGTCGTGGCCATCACGCGCACGATTAACGGCGTGACGAGCAATCTGTTGCCGACCGAGGTGAATGTCACGGCTGCACTCACTGGTATCAATCCTCCGGCAGCTTCGGCACTCGCCACCAGCTGGGGCATCGGCTATGTGGCGTCTGGCGTGAGCCCTCTGGCTAATCCCGCGGCGGGCTACCCGATCGTTGGCGCGACCAACCTGATCTTTAGCCAGTGCTATGCGAGTGCGGCCGACAACGTCCGCATCCGCAACTTCTTTCGCCAGCACTACAACACCACGGACAACGACGCCGCGATCACCGCGCACTCGTTCATCAAGCTGCCGGCCAACTGGAGGACCGCAATTTTCGACGCGTTCTACACAGCAACCAGCCCGGAGAGCGTGGGTTTTACCAGCGTCTGCGCCGGCAAGGGCCGCCCGGCCTGAGCGTGTGTGATACCTAGGGTTTGATGGATGCCCGCGAGGCGTTGGCAACGCGGGCCCACTTTCAACCTTCGTTCTGGCCGGCCAGGAATTTGTGTCTGGCCGGCCTTCCAATTTCGGGGTTGGTATCGATCAGCTTCGCGAAGCGGCCGGGCGAAACCGCGTGCCCAAAAATCAGCCCTGTACCCAGAGTGAAGCGGCGTGAATCGAGTCGCGAGCGGGTCGCTTGAGATTCCGCGCGACTCCTCGGGTCTCTATTTGAAGAATGTTCGAGGAGTATTGAATGAATACTGTCTTCAAGCACAAAGCGCTGCTCGTCTTCAGTGTGATAGCCTGGATCGGTGGCGTCTCGGTCCAAGTCGTGGGCGGCGGTGCGACGCTGCCCGAAGGGCTCTATGGCTGGCCGCGAATGCTACGGCGTTGACCCCCAGCATTCGGAACAAGACAGTTGCGGGCACGATCCTCAGCTCGAGTTTTAACGCCTATGTCGGCGTGGGCAGCGGCGCGGGCAAGAACTCCTTCTTCGAAAACAACTCGGGCCTGCTGACAGTTGGCGGTGCTCCTTATTACTCGCCGGCGGTGACCGTCGACTACGCCGGCAGCGATTCACTGTTGACCGACGCCGAGGAAAACGCCTACAACGCACACCCCACGCTGGGAAAGACGAACTTTGGCCGACTGATCCAGGTGCCGGTTGCCCTCACTTCGGTGAATCTGACCAGCGTCCAGCTGGCACAGATCTTCGCCGACCCGAGCATCGTCAACTGAAACCAGGTCGTTGGATTCTCGACTCTGAACCAGCCGATCAAGTTATCTATCGCGCAGACAGCAACGGTACCAACGAAATCTTCTACGCCCCCTCAACTTCGTGAGCGGAATCAGGGTGCCTGCGGTCAGCAGAACCTTCTCGTCGGTCGTAGACGTCAGCAAAACCGGCAAATACATGGCCATGACCGGCAGCGATGGTGTGATGGCGGCTTTGGCTACCCGTACTCCATCACCTATGAAAGCCCCGAAAAGGTTGCGCTCGACGATCCGTCCAAGGTGGTCGCTATCACTCGCACGATCAATGGCGTGACACACAATTTTCTGCCGTCTGATTTGAGTGCTTCAGGGTCGCTCTCCGTCAATCCGCCGGCCAATCCGGCGACTCCGGCCGCGTATTGGGGTATCGGTGCTGGCTCTTCCAGTGCAGCCGTGGCGAACCCCTCGTATGGCTATCCGTTCATTGATGCGTCCACCTGATCATCAGCCAATGCTATGCGAGCGCGACCGACAACGCCCGGATCAGCAACTTCTCCCGCCAGCACTACAACACCACGGACAACGACGCAGCGATCGCCGCGCATTCGTTCATGAAGCTGCCGGCCAACTGGAGGACCGCTGTCTACAACGCGTTCTTCATCTCCACCAACCCGGAGAGCATTGGCTACGCGAGTGTCTGCACCGGCAAGGGCCGTCCGGCCTGAGAGTGATGGCCAGGGGGTGGATGCCCGCGGTGCTCCTTCGATGCGGGGCCGTGCGTGCTCACGTCTCACGGATGCATGAGATGCGGCACTTCGGGCGAACGGAGAAATCCAGAAGATGAGAGGGAAGAAACCGAGATTCAACATTCCCTACGGCAGCCCGGCAGCATCCCGATGCACGCTCTGGACAGGGAGCTGTCGAAGCAGGCCGAAATCGCGCAGCCCGCGCCGGTGCTAGTCGACCGCTATGGCGAGCCCTGGGTCTGGATCTCTCGCATGGCTTGTGGTTGGAGACCTTCGTGCAGAGCGATCATGGCTTGCTCGATCTGCGGGCGGGATCGATGGCCTGCTGTCCGACGAGGATTCGGTGTCGAACGAACTGGGCGCCCAGTGCGCGAGCGTGATCGGCGCTCGGATCATCGTGCGCGCCTTGCTGTTGCAGGCGTCTATTCGATGCCGACCCCAAGCGCGTGCGCCAGGGCCTGGGCTACAAAGATGCAGGGGCGCTGGTTCGTCGGCTACCTGCTGCGCTCCGAGCCGATGCCCAAGTCGCGCGCATTCGTCCAGGAGATGAACGTGGCCAGAGCCCATCCGCACGTCGTGGGCATCGTCTTCCGTCGCCTGGCCAACAGTGCGCTGTTCCATGGCGAATCCGAGGAGTTTCGCATCAACCATGACCTGTTGCGCACCTTGCGGGCCCAGCATCTCGACACGTAGGAGCCGTTGACGCGCGAACCTAGGTCCGTGGGCCACGGTGCGGATAGACGAACCCGATCCGCGCATGCAACCCGCCCGCATGCGCGAACGAGAGCCAGCCGAACAGCCAGACCAGCAGCAGGTTCCACAGCAGTGCGGTGGCGACCGCGGCGAGCGTGGCAGGGCCGAACAGGGTCGCGCTCATGCGTCGGCAGCATACTGCGGTAATGCAGCGCCAGCGTCTAGCGGTAGGCATAGGGCTGCCGGAGCTGGCGCTGGTTGATGCGCACCGCATTTCAGAACGCAACGTTGCCCCACAGCGAGAATTAGAAGGCGGGTGATCGTTGCGCGGATCGATCGCCAGCAGCGTGTCCACGAGCCAGAAGGTCGGTGCCATCGCCGCTCCCAGCAGGCATGCCTGCCAGGGCGCGTCAGTGCAAGGCCCTGGGCGCGTTCACGGCATCGTCGAGAAGTGCGGGCCGGCCGGAAGCGACGCCGGTGCGGGCACTGCCGACGCCGCGCCGTCCGGGGGCAGTCAACGGCGTGAGGCCGCTTTCATCGTCATCTGATAGTGTTTTCGAGGATTTGGAGGCGGCTTTGGCAAGCTGCTCTCTTCTAGATCGATGCGCAGACCCATTCCAGCAATCCATTGGCGACGGCGATCGCCGCTCGCCTGCGAATCCTTCGTGCAAGAAAGGTCCTCGTTCCCGCGCCGCCGGCCGCGAGACGGATGAAAATGCCGGCCGCCAAATTTTTCGAGGATCGGTCTGCGGGTTTGCCAGTTGGTACTCGTCTAGAAAAACGGTCACCCACGCCCCGGTGCGTGCAGTTGGCCTGGCTTCGACATCCACTTCGGCAGGAATTCTCATGAGCACTCACAGGGGCAGCGGCAAGGAACAGGCAGGGCAACCGAGGGGTATGTCGTGGCGCCTGGCCCCGATGGCGCGGGCCATCGCCGTGCTGATGGCGGCGGGCGGCGTGGTCGGCGGTGCGCACGCGCAGCGCGCCTTCAGCGCAGGCTGGATGGCGCAGAAGAACCTGATTCAGAACAACGCCATGCAAACTGGCCGACTCGCCAATGGCATGCCCGCCTCGATGCTGACCAGCCCGCAGGGGCAGCAGCAACGTGCCAATGAGCAACTGAATCGCTCAATCAGCAACTTGAATCTCGCGGCACGTGGTATCGCCGCGCAGCAGGCCGCGCAGGCAGCCGCGCGCCGTGCCGCGGGCAACGATCCCTCGGTGCCCGACGGCCTGGCCGAGGGCGGCCTCGAGATCGACACCCACAGCCTCACCGCCGGTTGGCACAACGCCAATGCACCGGTGCAGACGCAGGTCGACGGCCGCACCAACGTCGCGATCCAGCAGGCCGGCGACAAGGCGATCCTGAACTGGGAGACCTTCAACGTCGGGCGCAACACCACGGTCGATTTCAAGCAGGACCCGAGCTGGGCCGTGCTCAACAAGGTCAACGATCCGCAGGCGCGCCCTTCGCAGATCCAGGGCCAGATCAAGGCCGACGGCACGGTGCTGATCGCCAACCGCAATGGCGTGGTGTTCTCGGGCACCAGCCAGGTCGACACGCGCAACCTCGTGGCCGCCGCGGCCAAGATCACCGACGACCAGTTCCGCGGCGGCGGTGTGTACGGCAGCGATACCAACGCGAGCTTCACCGATGCGCTGGGCAAGGTCGAGGTGCAGGCCGGTGCGCAGATCAGCACACGCACGCCCCAGTCGGCCACGCAGGGCGGCGGCTACGTGATGCTGCTGGGCAGCGAGGTGCACAACGCGGGGCAGATCAGCACGCCGTCGGGCCAGACGGTGCTTGCCGCCGGCGACAGCTTCTTCATCCGCAAGGGCGTGGGCTCGACCGGCAACCAGCTCTCCACCACGCGCGGCAACGAGGTGACGCCCGCGTTCGGCTCCGACAGCCTGGCGGGCAAGGTCGTCAACAGCGGGCTGATCCAGGCGCCGCTGGGCGATGTCACGCTGACGGGACGCGAGGTGCGCCAGGACGGCGTGGTCCTGAGCAGCACCTCGGTCAACACCCGCGGCACGGTCCACCTGAAGGCGATCGGCGATGCCGGCACGGTGACGCTGGGCGCGGGCAGCACCACGGCCATCGTGCTGGACACCGGCAATGCCACCGCGCTCGATAGCCAGCGCGCGGGTTTGATGGCGCCGGTCATCGACAGCACGGGCGACATCATTGCGGCGGGCAACGACCGCAGAGACCTTTCGCGCATCGAGATCGGCAGCGGCGGCACGGCCGACTTCAAAGGCGGCTCGCTGACGCTGGCCACCGGAGGCCAAGTGATGGTCGATGCGAAGCGGCGCAGCCTCGTGCGCGAGGGCGCGCTCATCGACGTCTCGGGCGCCATCGGCGTCAAGGTCTCGATGGAGTCCAACAACGTCAAGGTCAACATCCAGGGCAACGAACAGCGCGATGCCCCGATCAACCGCGACGGCAAGAGCCTCAACAACAACGACGTCTGGATCGACCGCCGCAGTCTGGTCTTCGTGCCGAAGGGCACCAATGGTTACTCCAGTGATCGCTGGTACACGGCCGGCGGGCTGCTCGAGGTGTCGGGCTATCTGGGCACCCAGGGCCACACGGTGGGCGAATGGATGGCGCAGGGCGGCATCGTGCAGTTCTCGGGCAACGATGTCGTCACCCAGAGCGGCTCGCTGGTCAACCTGTCGGGCGGCACGCTCGATGTGCAGACCGGCTTTCTCAAGCAGAGCTGGCTCAAGGGTTCGGACGGCCGGCTCTACGAAGTGTCGAGGGCGCCGGGCGACCTGCTCTACAAGGGCCTGTACAAGGGCTTTGAGGACGAGCACGCGCGCTGGGGCAAGAACACCACCGACTACTTCTACAACCCGCTGATCGGCCCGCAGCGGCGATTGGAGAGCGGCTACACCGCGGGCCGGGATGCCGGCGTGCTGGTGATCGGCACGAAGAGCGCGGTGCTCGAGGGCGAGATCGCGGGCGACACCTTCCAGGGCAGCCGCCAGACGCAGGCGGCGCAGGCCGCGCTCGACGGCTACAACCAGTCGCAGCAGGCGGTGGCGCGCCGCGGCCAGCTCGTGGTGGGCAGCTACGTGCCCTACTACGTCAAGAGTAGCGGCAGCTGGCTGTACGGCCTGAGCGCCAATGCCGACACGCCGCAGAACGTGGTCATCGCCGAAGAGGCACGCAAGATCGCCGCCGGCCTGGGCCTGGACGGCGTGCTGCCCGACGACCGCGGCACGACCTTGTACCTGGACAGCGCGCAGCTCAGCGGCTTCGAGCTCGGCGGCATCAGGATCGCCGCGGGCCGGCGCATCGCGGTGGAGGGCGCGCTGCAGATGGCGCCGGCCGGCGAGATCACGCTGTACGGGCCGCAGGTCGAGGTGAAGGCCGATCTCCGCAGCGCGGGCGGAACGATCCGCCTCGGCAATGTGCTCGAGCAGGTCAGCAGCAACCTCCGCGTCGAGGACACCATCCTGGCGGCACCGAACGGCGTGACGGCCGGTGTCACCGTCGCGGATGGCGTCAGGATCGATACCCAAGGCCTGTGGAGCAACTTGCTGAAGGACCCGGCGGACATTGCCGCGCTGCCCTACCGGAACGGCGGGCGCGTCTCGCTGCGCAGCACGGGCGACGTCGCGCTGGCGCAGGGCTCGCTGATCGACGTGTCCTCGGGCGCGGCGATCATGAGCGATGCCAGTGTCAAGGGCGGCAAGGGCGGCGACATCACGCTGCAGGCTGGCCGTGGTGTCGCCAGTGCCAGCGCGGGCACCGAGCCCGTCGACGGGGTCCTGTCCCTGCAAGGGCAACTGCGCGCCCATGGGGTTGCAGGCGGCGGCACGCTGGATCTGCAGACGGCGCGGGTGCTGATCGGCGGCGCGCCCGATGCGCCCGCGGAGCTCGGGACGCTGCGCCTGGACAGCGACTTCTTCACCCAGGGCTTCTCGGCCTACAAGGTCGTGGGCGAGCACGGGACGACAGTGGCCGACGGTGCACAGGTCGAGGCGAGGATGCCGGTGTTTCGCCTCGTGGCGGGCGCCAAGGATCTGCCGACGGGCAGTCCGTCTTCCGCGGCGCTCGAGGTCTGGACACCGCCGTTGTACCAGGAAGATCCCACGGCGGGCGTGCTGACCCGGCGTGCCGGCGCCAGCCTGACGTTGCAGGCTGGAGATGCCGATACGACCGCGAGTTCGACCACGCTGCTAATCGGCCGCGATGCGCGCGTGGCCGTCGATCCCGGGCAGTCCATCGTGCTGCGCAGCGCTGGGCAGCTGACCGTGGACGGCCGGCTTGAGGCCTGGGGCGGTCGCATCGAGCTGGGCAGCATCGCCGCGAAATTGAACGCCGACGAGGCCAAGGGGCTGTCGGCCTGGATCGGCGAGCATGCCGTGCTCGACGTCGCAGCGCGCGCGGCCACCGCGGTGGACGTGCAGGGCCGTCGCTATGGGCTGGTGGGCGATGGCGGGCAGATCGTGATCGGCGGCGAAGTCGATCCGCGCGACGGCAGCAGCACGGCCGTGGACCGGTTCGTGGTGCTGCGCGAAGGCGCGCTGCTCGATGCCTCGGGCGCCCAGGCGGTGCTCGACGTGCCGGGGCAGGGCCGCACGGCAGTTGCAAGCCATGGTGGCTCGATCTCGCTCGGTTCCACCCGGGGGCTCTACCTCGACGGCGAGATGCGCGCGCTGGCAGGCGGTGCGGGAGCGGCGGGCGGGCACCTGTCGGTGAGCATCGCCAACTTCGGCGTCATTCCCGAAACGCCGGCGCCGCTGCGTCAGATCCGCGAACTGGTGCTGGGTCAGGGAAAGGTGCCGAGCGCGTTGGCCGCAGGCGTCGGCGTCGAAGTGGCTGCCGATCGGCTGCAGTACGGCCATGCGCGCCTGGGGGCCGACCAGGTCAGCACCGGAGGCTTCGATACCTTGACGCTGCACAGCGGCGGCATGATCGCCTTCGATGGCAGCGTGTCCCTGTCGCTGGGTCAGGCGTTGAATCTCTATGCGGGCTCGCTGGGATGGACGGATGCCGCGGTTGTGGACAGCCGGGTGAAACTGGCCGCTCCCTCCATCCGTTTGGCAGCCTCTGCCCTGGCCGACAATCCTTCGGGCAGCCGTATCGATTGGCTGGGCATGCATTACGGCGATTCGCGGCTGAACGTCTCGCAACAGCCTCCCGTGGGCAGTCTGAGCCTGGAAGCCGGTCGCCTGCTCGACGTGCGCGGCGGCCAGGGCCTGGGCAGCGGCGGGCGGCTGACGATTCCGGGCGTCACCAGCGCAGACGACCCACTAATCGACCGGCGCGGCATCGGGCAGATCGCATTGCGCAGCGGCGGGGACTTGCGCATCGATTCGGGCACGGTCTACGCGCCGGGCGACCTGACCCTGGCCGCAGCGCAGATTTATCCGGTCACCGGCGCCGCGGCCAAGGTCTATGCCGGCTGGCGTGGCAACATCGCCGGCTTCGATCCCGAGCGGACCCTGAGCCTGGCGCGCACGACCGACGAATTGTCAGAGTTGCCGTATTCGGTGTTCGGCAGCCTGACACTGGGCGCGGCCGTGATCGATCAAGGCGGCGTGCTGCGCGCGCCGCTGGGCGCGTTGTATCTCGGCGTGAACAAGGGGGGCGACGAGGGTAGCATCACGCGCGCCGTGAACCTGCTCGAGGGCAGCGAGACTTCCGTCAGCGCGGCGGGCCTGGTCATGCCCTATGGCGGCACGAGCGACGGCGTGGCCTGGCAGTACGCCGGTGAGCAGGTCAAGCTGCAGGGCGTGGGGACGGCCGGCAGCGTGCGCTTGCTGGGCCAGCACGTGGACGTGCGCGAAGGCGCCACGATCGATCTGTCGGGCGGCGGCACGCTCGCGGGTGCGGGCTTCGTGTCTGGGCGCGGCGGCTCCACCGACGCGCGTTTCAATCCCCTGATGCAGATCTCCAGCAAGGGTTTCACCCTGCCGGGACTCGGCAGCAATCCGGTCTACGCGATCGTGCCGGGCAAGCAGGCGAGCCAGGCACCGCTGGGTGGAGAAGCCGGCGCGGTGGACCCTGTCGTCGGCCAGCAGATCACCATCGGCGCCGGCGTGCCCGGCCTGCCGGCGGGCACCTACACGCTGATGCCCTCTACCTATGCGCTGCTGCCGGGCGCCTTTCGCGTGGAGATCAACGGCGCGGGCGGGCTGCGAGAACAGGGAGTGCCGGCCGTGCCGATCGCCATGCGCAACCGCTCCTGGTCCACCTCGGGCCGCCTGTCGGTGGCGGGCACCTCCATCGGAGACAGCCTGGCCAGCCAAGTGATCCTGACGCCGGCCGACGTGCTGCGCACCTACTCGCAGTACAACGAAACCTCCTACTCCGATTTCGTGCGCACGGATGCGGCCCGGCTCGGCGTGCCGCGCGCCCAGCTCGAGGCGGACGCCAAGGCACTGCTGCTCGAACTCGCCGATCGAACGGCGAACCCGCAGGAACTCAGTTTTCGGTTCGAAGGCACGGTGCGTGGCGAACCCGCGAAGGACGGGTTTGGCAGTACCTTGGCCGTGCTCGGGAACACGATCGAGATCCTCGGCGATCGGAGTGTGCCCGGCATGGACTATGGCGTTGCCCTGCAGGCTTCGGACTTGAGCAAGGTGGACGTGAACCGGATCGCCATCGGTGGCATGCCGCTGGCGGTGTATGGCCAGGGGGGCAATCTGGTGCGGTTCGATCAGGGCGGCACGCCAGCCGGCGCCATCGTCATGCGCAGCGGCGCGACGCTCGCGGCTCCGGAAGTGATGTTAATCACGAAGGGCTTTGCGACGATCAGCGGATCAATCGAGATCGAGCAGGGCGCGGTCATCAACACCCTGGGCCAGGGTGCGGCAGCCTATGACTCGAGCAAAGGATTCATTTACCAGCCTAGTAACAACAGCGTAGTGGCTGTCTCCAACGGCCGCTTGCAATGGCTGGCGCCGCAAAAAAATGACAACGGATCTCCAGGTCCCATCCGCATCGGTCTCTGCACGGCCGGCGGCTGCACGGGGACGACCCGTCTGTATTCGGAAGGCAGCATCGCCTTTGCCACCGACAACGAGTTCGAGCTCGACAGCGCGGTGCGTTATGGCACGCGCCATCTGAGCCTCGCGGTCGGGGCCTTCAATGTCGGCAGCACCGAATCGCTGGCCGCCGCGAGCGCGCGCGGTGCGCTCGCCCTGGGCCTTGCGCTGAACCAGCAGGTGATGGACCGCCTGTTGCAGGGCGATGCTGAGTCTGGCGCGCCGGCGCTGGAGACGCTGGAACTGATCGCGGGGGGCTCGCTGAACTTCCTCGGCTCGGTGACCCTGTCCACGCTGGACGCGGACGGCAAGTCGCGGCTGAGCAACCTGATGCTGACCACGCCGGCCGTTTACGGCTACGGCGGCGCCGGCGACACGGCCCGAATCAAGACCGGCCACCTGATTTGGAACGGTGCGGCCGGACAGCCCGGGGCGGTGGTGGCCGGCGGTGCCGGCACGGGGAGCGGCACACTGGACGTGCAGGCCAAGCGCATGACCTTCGGCTACGGTCCCTATGGACAGCCCGACGGCGTCAGCGCGCTCGACCGGCAAGTGCTGGGCTTTGCTAAGGTCAACCTCGCTGCCAGCGAGCGCATCACCGCGAACAACAAGGGCTCCCTGGCGGTCTACGAGCGGCAGGGCGAATACGTGGCCGGTAAGGGCTACCAGTACAGCGGCGGCAACCTCAACATCGTCACGCCGCTACTCACCGGCGAGGCGGGCTCGGTCAACAAGATCACGGCGGGCGGAACGATCACAGTGACCGCGCCGGCTGCTGGCGCGGCCGATGCGGCAGGGATCCAGCCGCTGGGCGCCGAGCTGTCGCTCGCAGCTGGCGGCGCGCTGAACCTGGACACCACCGTGGCGCTGCCCAGCGGCAAGCTCACGCTGGCCGCGGAGTCCGACCTCGTGCTGGGTGGGGGGGCCCGGCTCGACCTGTCGGGGCGCAGCGTGACGTTCTTCGGCGATCCGGGCGCCACCCAGTACAGCTGGGGCGGCGATGCCACGCTGGAAAGCCGCCGCGGGAACATCCGCCAGGCCGCGGATTCGATCATCGATCTCTCGGCCCGTAACAACCAGGCGGGGCGGTTGACCGCCATCGCGCTGGACGAGGCTGCGGGCTTGGTCGACCTGCAGGGCCACATCCTTGGCGGGGCCAGCGGCCACTACAACGCGGGCGGCACCATGGTGCCCTACCTGGCGGGCGGTATCGAGCTGCGGGCCCAGCGCCTGAGCGGTGCCGGCAGCCTGGACGAGCAGTTCGCCGCGCTGAACCAGCGGCTGAACCTCGGCGAGGTGGTTGGACTGCGCAGCTTCCAGCTGAAGCAGGGAAGCCTGACCATCGGCAACGATCTCAAGGCCAGCCAGGTCGAGGTCTCGCTGGACAACGGCCATCTCACCGTGGCGGGCACCGTCGATGCCAGCGGCGAGCGTGTCGGCAGCATCCGCCTGGCCGCGAAGCAGGGCCTGACGCTGGTGGGCAGCGCGGTGCTCGACGCGCACGGCACACAGCTGCGGCTGGACAGCCACGGCCAGATCATCGACAGCCCGAACCGAGCCATGGTCGAACTCAATTCGGGCGACGGCCTGCTGACGCTGGCCGAAGGTGCACGCATTGACCTGCGCCACGGCACCGACGATGCGCGGGTGAAGGCGCGCCCCGCGCTGTACGACGGCCGCGAGCGCGGCACGCTGGACCTGTACGCGCCGCGGATCGATGGCGCGGGCGGCGGCGGCACAACCGGAGCGGCCACCCACGGCGACATCGCCATCGACGCGAGCGGCCGGCTCGACATCCGGGGCGCGAGGTCGATCGCGGTCAATGCCGTGCAGCGCTACGCCGATGCCGAGTACGGCAAGGTTAAGGACGCGAACGGCCTACCGGTGCTGGACCTGTCCTCCGATGGCCGGCCCTACCAGGTGATCGACCAGGACTACCTGAATCGCAAGCACGACGACAGCACGGCATTCATCGACAAGGCTCTGGCCAATGCCGACCTGCTGAACCGCAAGCTGGCGGGATTAAACAACGCAAGCTACCGCGACGCCTTCCATCTGCGGCCGGCGGTGGAGATCGTGAGTGCCACGCCGGACGGCGCGATGGTTGTCAGCGGCGACATCGATCTGTCGGGCTACCGTTACGCCAGCCTCAACCCGCATGTGCAGAAGACCGGCGTCTACGGGTCCGGCGAGCCGGGCGCCCTGGCGATCCGCGCGGGCGGCAATCTCTCCATCTACGGCAGCATCAACGACGGCTTCGCGCCGCCGCCCGATTCGCTCGACGACAAGGGGTGGGTGCTGACCCCGGGCGTGCAGGGCTATGGCGGCGACGTGGTGGTGCCGGGGCCAGGAGTCACGCTGGCGGAGGGCACGCGCTTCGTAGGCGGCAAGGTGCTCAACTACGACCTGCCGATCCAGGCCCTGACGCTGCCGGCGGGCACTGTCGTGCCGGTGCCGGCGACGCTCAACGAGGCGCTGACGCTGCCGGCCGGCACCGTGCTGCGCGCCGCGGTGCGCGATGCCGCGGGCAATGTCCTGTACCCCGCGGGCACGGTGTTGCGGCAGGGCGTGACCCTGCCCGCCGACACGCGCCTGGATGCCGGCAGCGTGCTACCGGCGCAGGCCGCGCTGAAGGCGCTGGCCTGGCCGCGCGGCGTTCCGCTGCCGGGCTTGTCGGTCTTGCTGGCCGGCAACCTGGCCTTGCCGACGGGCGCGCTGATTCCGTCGATGACCGATGTGAAGCTGCCGGACGACGCGCTGTCGGTGCCGCTGCGCACGGTGAACGACGGCCGCATGGGGCGCAATTGGGCGGTGGCGGCCATGCTGCCCGAGGGCTCGCTGTCGTGGTCACTGCGCCTCGTAGCCGGGGCGGACATCGCCGCGGCCGACACCCGGATCGTGCGGCCGGGAGCCGAGGCTAGCCTGGTGCTGGCCGACACGCACTACAGCTTGTACGAGCAGCGCGAGAAGACGCTGGTTCCGGGTACGCCGGGCACGCCGGCGCAGCCGGGCGGAAAGTGGTACTGGGACGCGCTGGGTGCAGAGGTTTATGGCTTCGAACCCAACACGCCGGTTCCTGCTGAATTGGAATCGGCCTGTGTCGACGCCGGCATATGTGTGCGAGTCCGCTACGTATGGGATGGATTGGGCGCGGAGGTCTACGGCTTCAAGCCCGGTACGCCCGTTTCGGACGATCTGCAGTCGGCCTGTATGGATCCGGGCATCTGCATTTCGCTCGGCGAGCCGACGCCCGAGATTCCCGGGACACCGGACAAATGGGTTACCGGCGAGGTGATCAAGGTCCATCCGGTGGCACAGAACTTCAGCGTGCTTCGCACCGGGACCGGCGATCTGGACCTCATCGCCAGTGGCGATGTCGCCACGCACTCGCTCTACGGTATCTACACGGCGGGTACCTCCGCTGCCTTTAATCACAGTGGCTACACCGCTTGGCACCCAGACGGCGGCGGCAACCTTCTGCTGCGAGCCGGAGGCAATCTGGCGGGAGACTTGCTCGGGACCTATACCCCGAACGGCTATCCTCTTGGCCAAGAATTGCGTTCACAGCGCAGCAACTCCAGCATGGGCAACTGGCTGTGGCGCCAAGCCAGTGGCGGCACCATTGGCGTGGACCCGATCGACACCGCTTGGTGGATTAATTTCGGGGCGTATGTCCTCGGAGCAGCCGTGACGAATGAGGAATGGGCGCTGGACGATGCAGATCGCCTGGCCGTGGCCGCCATCCCGGAGCTCGTCGGCTTCACCGGCATCGGCACTCTGGGCGGCGGCAACGTGGATGTCGAGGTGGGGGGCAATGCCGGCATGCTCTCTCGGCGCGGCGGAGTGGGCGACAGGCCTCGCAGCGAAGGCCTGGCACTGGCGGTGGGGAGTACCGGAAGAGTGACTGCCGATGGTCATCTGATGCTCACGGGAGGGGGCGATCTGCGGCTAAATATTGGCAACGTGAATGCCGGATTGCAAGCACGGGCGGCGTCTGGCCGCGGCGACCCTAATGCACCGGTCGACAATTACAGCCTCCAAAATCCAGATGTCAACGGTGTGCTGGCCAATCTGCGCGGCGCCGTGCAAGTGCGGGCGGGGGAACTAGGGGGCATTGCGTTGTCGTACGGTCTTGGGGCGCCGGATTCGCGCGACATTCGCGCCTACGATCCGAATACGGCCTCGCTTGGCACTGCGACGGGAGGTCTCGTGTTGAAGCTGGGCGATGCCATCGCGACGCTGGACACCCGCGGGGACTTGGTCCTGGCCGGCAGCGGCGACCCAGGACGTGTGCCGTTGCCGTACTCGCTGCCCTTTACCTTCAATGGCATACCTTACCCGTCGGGCGGCCATGGCTGGTTCTCGTTGTGGACAGAAAACACCGCCATCAACCTGATGTCCGGCGGCGGGGATCTCGCACCCGTGACACCAATGGCCAAGGCTCCGGAAGGCATGCCACGGCGCGACTACGATGCGACGGACGGTCGGCTGGTCTACCCATCGCAACTCCAGGCGGTGGCGGCCGCAGGCAACGTGTTCTTGCGAGGGGATTCGGTGCTGGGCCAATCTCTGCTCCTCGCTCCGTCGGCCAATGCTAAGCTGAGTCTGCTGGCAGGAAATTCCATCTATGCCGATGGCTCTGTCGTTTCTCAGTCCGGGGCAAGCGCTGACGCGCTGCCGACTCCGCTGAGGCCCGCCTTTGCGGCCCAGCAGCCAGCAGATGGACTTGCCCTGCAGGCAGATAACTTGGCAGACGATGCCGTGTTTCCGGAGTTGACTTGGGGCGGTAGATACTCGCTGTTCGCATTCGGTCCCGACACAGCAGCGGCTGCCATTCGAAAAACGATCGTACCGGCGCGGCTGTATGCGCGAGACGGCGACATCCTCGGCCTGGAGAGTGGCGGAACCCTGGCGTTCATTGGCGGTGGACGGATCGGGCAGACGTGGTACGAGGGAGCGGGGCCGGTCTGGATGCGTGCCGGGCGCGACATCGTGCGCTCCGGATCCGTGCTCGGGCAAATATCTCCGTTTCTTCCTAACGAATTACCGTTGACCTCTTCGGGTTACGGCTCCGGCGCCCGAACCGGCAACCTGTTCGTCCACAACAACCCCACCGACGTCTCCATCGTCGAGGCCGGCCGCGACATCCTCTACAGCAGCTTCGACGTTGCCGGCCCCGGCACGCTCGAGATCAGCGCGGGCCGCAACATCCTGATGGCGGGGCAGGTCGGACAAACTTTGCAAGGGGTGCCCGTGTACGGCGAAACCGCCGTGCGCAGCATCGGCCCGGTGGTGCCCGGCGACGCACGACCCGGCGCCAGCATCGTGATGCAGGCCGGCCTGGGCAGCCAAGGCGCCGACTACGCTGGCTTCCTGCGGCGCTACCTGGACCCGGCGAACCTCGCGGACGCCGGCGCTTCGCTGGCCAGCCAGCCGGGCAAGGTGCCCTACGTCTACAGCCGAAAGCTGAGCCTGGCCGACTGGCTGCGCGAGGCGCACGGCTTCACGGGCGAGGACAAGGAGGCGCAAACCTTCCTCGACAAGCTGCAGGCCAGTCGCGACGCGGACAGCAGCCAGCCCAAGCGCATCCTGCCCAACGACTACCGCGAGGCAAGCCAGCTGCATCTGGTGAACTGGCTCGAGGAGCGCTTCGGCTACGACGGCTCGGAAGACGCCCTGGCGGTTTTCAACCGGCTGTCGCCCGAGCAGCAACGCGTCTATGCGCGCGGCGTGTACTTCGCCGAACTCAAGGCCGGTGGACGTGAATACAACGACACCACGAGCGCCCGCCAGGGCAGCTACCTGCGCGGTCGCAATGCGATCACAGCATTGTTCCCCAGCACCGATGCGCAGGGCAGGCCGATCACCTACAAGGGCGACATCACGATGTATGGCTCGGCCGGGGTCAACACCCTGTTCGGCGGCGACATCGAGATGCTGACTCCGGGCGGCAGCCAGATCTTCGGCGTCGAGGGCAAGGTGCCGGTACCAGTGACTGGCGTCGTTCCGGGTGTTGTCACCCAGGGCGCGGGCAACATACACCTGTATGCGCTGGACGATATCCTGCTCGGGCAGAGCCGGATCATGACCACCTTTGGCGGTCATATCCTCGCCTGGTCGGCTGAGGGCGACATCAATGCGGGCCGCGGCTCCAAGACGACCGTGGTCTACACGCCGCCCAAGCGCGCCTACGACAGCTGGGGCAACGTGACGCTGTCCTCGGACGTGCCGAGCACGGGCGCGGGCATCGCGACGCTGGCGCCTATCGCGGAGGTGCCGGCCGGCGACATCGACCTGATCGCGCCGCTGGGCACCATCGATGCGGGCGAAGCAGGCATCCGCGTGTCGGGGAACGTCAACATCGCGGCCCTGCACGTGGTCAATGCCGCCAACATCGCGGTCAAGGGCGAGTCGTCAGGCATTCCGACGATTGCAGCAGTGAACGTCGGCGCGCTCACCAATGCCAGTGCTGCGGCTTCGCAAGCGAGTGCGGCAGCTCAGGACGTAATGCAGCGTGACCGAGCATCGGCTCGCCAGAACCTGCCCTCGGTCTTCACGGTGCGCGTGCTGGGCTTCGGCAACGAGCCGGTGGAAGAGGGGAAACAGGCACCGCCGCTGCCGCGAGCCGGTATGCAAAGCAAGGCACCGATCCCCTATGACCCACGCAGCTTCGTTCAGATCGCGGCGCACGGCGATGCGTTCGACCCGGCCGTGATGTCGAAGCTGTCCGAAGCTGAGCAGCGCGAGCTGCGGCGAAGCAAGTAGTTGCCTGAACCCTCTCGTGCGTTTCGCGCGCAACACCAGCGGTGCGATCCTTCGAGAGGGCCAAGATGCGGAGATTCCCATGTTGGATATGAGTCCCTGGTTGCGCCTGAAGTCTCCGGATCCCAGGGGCGACCGCTAGGACGCCGAGGGAGCGGGCAAGGCATCCCCCGGTAGCGCGTGCGTGAGTGCCTGGTCGTGAACTACGGCTGGCTGCATCGGCGCGTGCTGCACCATCTCGGCGATGCTGACCTGGCCAGCGACAAGCCCGCACGACACCTGACTGCGGCTTGGCGACATGGCCGCGCCGGAAGTTCAGAACCCCGAAGCCTACGTCTACCGCACGGCCTGCAACGTGGCGGTGGACTGCCTGCGCCGCAACCGCCCGCTGCCGCATATCGAGGATGGCCAGGCCCTGTTCGAGTATCTGGCCGACCGGTCGCCCGGCCCGGAGTCGATTGCCGAGGTACGTTCGGACGTGTATGTGGTCGAGCGCGCCATGCAGCACCTGCCGCGCCGCCAGCGCGCCGTTTTGGTCGCCCTGCGCCTTGAAGAGAAGACCCACCAGGAAGTCGCGGACCGGCATCAGATCTCCCTGCGCCGCGTGGACACGGCGCTGCGCCAGGCCCTCGAGCGCTGCGCGAAGGCCACGGGCCAGACGGTGCATCCGGGGATCGACCCGCGCGCACAGACGTCGTCGGCGCCTCAAAAGACATGCCGGCAACCCAGCTCGACATCCCCCGTCTCGCAGCAGACCGCGCGGCACTTTCGCGCCTGAGCGACGAATGTGACGTCTTCGCTCGACATGTTCGAGATGAAACCGGATCGGGGTAGAGCGAAACGACTCATGCGATGCCCCGGGGCGGGCGAACCCTCCCGGGTTCTTTCCATCCCGTCGCTCAATCCAGCGCGATGACGCGACGGTACCGCAGGGCTGGTCCCGCGTCGGTGCGAATGCCCAGCGAGACCTCGATTCCGGAAGCTGGTGCGCGCGCCACGCTGGTGGCTGGCAGCGGGCGCCAGCCTTGCTCAGGTTCCCACGCGCGCATCTCGAACGACGCGATGCCTTCCAGCACCGCGACGCGGTCGGCCGTCTGCGGCGCGGGAAGCGGGTAGCCATCGGCCGCCGCGCCTGCCGCGCGGTACAGCGTGCCGGATTGCAGCCACCACTGCACGCGCAGCCAGCGCCCCGGTGCGGCGGGCGCGGTGCGCACCAGTTCGATCAGGAATGGCCCCTGGCCAGAGCGCCGTGCCTCTATACCCATCGGCAGCAGCGGCGTCGGTATCTGCGGTTGTGTCGCGAGCGCTGCCTGCGCGTCGTCTTGACTCGACGCGTCGAGGGCGGCCGAAGGTAGCTCGACCGTGGTGCGCCAGCTCAGGTCGCGTTCGATCTGCTGCAGCGCGCGCATCAACCGTGCCGCTTCTTCTGTGCGCACCTGCAGCTGTGTGTTGGCGCGTCCCATGCTGTCGAGACCGCGCCAGGCGATCAGGCTCAGGACCGCCATGATCACGATGGCGATCATCACCTCGATCAGGGTGAAGCCCGGGGCCACGCATCGTCGCTTGCAGATGCCCGGCTCTTTCATCGGTGCCGCTCCAGCAGCCGCGATTGCAGGCTGGCCAGACGTCGGTCGCTGTTGAGGCCCAGGTAGACGTCGACCGCTACCATGCGCATGCCTTCCTGGAGTGGACCGATCTGAACCCGGCATATGAAGGGCTGGCCCGCCTGAGGACATGCAACCTGTCGGAGTCCGGCGGACGGCAGCGCATCGATCTGCAGCTCGGCCAGGCTGTTCTGCGCGGAGAGCATCGCGAGCGACCGCTCCTCGAGCTGCCCAAGGTTGGTGGCGGTCTGGCTCGTCAGGCGCACGAAGGCCGCTAGCGCGATGCTGATGATGGCGAGCGCGATCAGCACTTCGATGAGCGTGAAGCCCCTTGCAAGGCAGGGCCTGACCGGTCGACGAAGGAGCGGGTGCGCGTGCATCGTCATTGCACCCGGAAGCCGCCTGTAGCATCGCGCACGATCGAGGCCGTGTGCGGACCGCTGCGCAGTTCGAGGGAGAAAGGCGTGCCGATCCATTCGGAGGTCAGGAGCAGGAGGGGCGCCGGAGCGACTTCCACTACGCCGGCCCGCCATCGACGCGGGCGCAGTGCGTCGTCGAGCGCGAAACGATCGATTTCACCGGCGGTCGAGACGATGGGGACCACGCTGCCAGGCGTGAGGATCCATGTTCCGCGCACGAACTGGTAGCCATCGCCATGCGCTTCCCAGGCGATGACGCGACCGTCGATGCGCACTTCGCGCTGAGCTGTGGCAAGTCGCAGGGCCAGCTCGCGCGCGTCGAGCCTCAGCGGTTCGGCTGGGTCGGGTGCGGCGCTCAGCGAGATTGCGGCGGTCGCGATGCCGACGATGACCAGTATGACCATGACCTCGATCAGCGAGAAGCCCAGATTGCGGCGAAGGGAGTTCATAAAGCAGCGTTGCCGTTCCATGTGGCGTGCAGGTCCATCCGTGATGGCTCGAAAAATAGTAAGCGCCGAATGTGGCGTTGACATGAATTTCCAACATGTCTCTGCTAATACTGGGTCTTCTTCCGAAGGGGCGCGGTGCGCCGCCTCCATGCGGACCGCAGACATTGAAGGAGTTGCACGATGACCCGAACATGGAAATGGCCACCCGCGGTCTCGCTGCCGCATGCAGTGCATGCGGCCGGCTTGGCTGCCGTCCTCGTCGGCGTGTGCTTCTGGGTCGACCGGCTACACGTGCGCCAGCCGGCGCCGCAGCAGGCACCGGCGGTCGCGGCGTTTCGCGCAGACCCTGCCGCCCAGACGGTCGCTTCCTGGCTGGGACCGGGGAAACTGCGACTGAGCGTTGCCGTGGTCGGCCTCGTGCGCCGGCAGGACCGCGCGGTCGCCGTGCTCGGGGTCAACGGCACATCGCCCCGGGCCTTCATGGCCGGTGAGACGCTGATGCGAGACGTCAGGCTCGTGTCGGTCGAGCGTGACGGTGTGACGCTGGATCGCGCCGGCATCCTGATCCGCATCGCCGCCCCCGCACGGCCTGATTACGGCCCTGCCGGAATCCTCCGGGTGCCCTGAGTACTGGCCTCCACTAACCTGAAGAACATTCGCGGGTTTTCCTGCGGGTTTGCCATTCGGCACTCGTCTAGAAAAAACAGTCGCGGATCATGGTTGGGAATTGCCCAAGACTGCCTGTGGGGCATCCACGTGCGGGCGGGCGGAGGAATCTGGATGAAGAAGAAGCCGGAGCCAAAGGTCTCTTATGGTCAGCCTAGGAGCGTACCGATGCATACGTTGGACAAAGAACTGTCCAAGCATGTCGAAGTCGCTCGAACAAGGCCTGTGCTTGTCGATCGTTATGGGGCGCCGTGGGTGTGGATCGTTTCGCACTCGTTCAGAGTGGAAGATGACTGCCTGAAGTCCTATGCGGAACCGGATCACGGGCTGGTAGCGTTGCGCGAGGCTATTGACAGTGTGCTGGCCTACGAAGGCCTCGTGATGAACGAACTGACCCCGCAGTGTGCAAGTGGGGTCGACGCGCGAATGGTCACACGCGCTTGGCTTCTGCAGATCGTCTATTCGTTGGCCGACCCCAAGCGCGTGCGCAAGGGCTTGGTCTACAACATGCTGTGGCGTTGGTTCGTCGGCTACTCGTTGCGCTCTGAGCCTCTGCCCGAGCTGCAGGCATTCGTCCAAGATATCAAGATGGTCAGCGCCCATCCTCGTGTGATCGATATGATTTTTCGCTGTCTGAACGATGAGTCATTTTTGCATGCTGATCCTGCAGAGTTCTGTATCAACTACGGTTGGCTGCACTCCTTGCGGGCCGATCACCTCGAAGTGAGGGACCTTTCAAAGGGTTCCGTCCGTCCGGAATCAGAACGAGCGACGCGATAAATCTGCGGTGGAGTAAAGGATTCGCATCTGCCCAATGTTGCCCGTTTTCATCGCGAAAGATGCATTCGCATTCGCTTGACTAAAAGCTCCCGAGTTTTCTTCATCAAACGGTCAAGGATGGTGCCTAGTCTCGGTGTTTTCGGCATTCCTGCCAATGGGTGCTGAAGCCGGTTCACACCCAAAGGCATTTCGCCTAAAGAGCTGAAATCAGTTGTGCGAGGTGAGAATTTCTACGTTGAAGGTGTCCACGAAAATGCAGAAAACAGTCGACGATGCGAATGATAAGGCGCTGTTGGGACGAAGTCTCGATCGGGTGGTTGGTGCTATTGATCGCATCAACACCTATGCGCATGGCCATAGTAAGAGGGATCTGATGGAGCCGATGCGCCAGGACGCCATAGCGCACAGCATGGGTTTGATCGCTCACAACGTACTGGGCCTTCAGTCCATTTCGAGCCTCCAGAAGCACGACGCCCTTCTGAATCATTGGGTAGCGTTCTTCTGGGACTTCACTTGGAAGTCGGCTGACATGATCAACTGGGACTCGCTTTGGGACATGGTCCAGGACGATCTTCCAAGATTTGGTGCTGACATGACGTGGATTGCAAAAGGATAAGAGCCTCAGCGCTGCATACAACCCCTCAGTAGGTTTGTGGCCGGGAAAGATGCGCATCGGTCTGCGATCTCATCAGTGATGTCGGACCGTTGCGCGATGGTCGAACGTGACGGTGCTGTGAAGTTCGCGTTAGACCATCATTCGAGACTTTGTTTCATGTCACTCCTTCAAGGGTCACTACGATGACCAAACCGTCTGACATACCGCAAACCATCGTCTATGAATCTCGCAAGTCGAAGCGCTCGGGAGAGCGCGAAAGGGTCATGGGCTGTGAATGCAGACATATGTGCCTTACCCCGCGGTTCGCTCGAAGTGATCAGGACCTTTCAAGTCTGAACAGAACATCTTCGATAGGCAAACCCAAGGCGGGCGTATATCACGCCCGCGTGGGCGAAAGAACTCAGGCTAAAAAGCCAAGCGAGCAGCGCGTTCCACATTAACGCTGTGGCTGTGGCTACCAGGGAGAAGTGGATCTGAGCGGTCGGCAAGGTGAGGGCCGGCAGAAAACCGCTGCCCCAACCCACGCCCAGAAAAAACACAGCGCCTATGCGCTGGCTTATGCCGCAGTAGTGCCGTGCCAGGCCTTCGCGGCAAACGTATGCCTTCCGGTGCTGGCGCTGATTGACACACACGATCGTCACTGCATGGGTGAGCGCGACGCTGCCCATGAGCAAGGGCCAGAATGCGGGGTGGTCGCTCCGGGAATCGAGCGCCAGCAGGATGCCTATGATCCAAAAGGTCGGAGCTAAAAGGGTCGTCAGAAGCCACGAAGCCAGCAGCCACGCCCACCACCGGTCACGCCAGTGCAGGCGGCTCGGTGAGTTCGAGGAATCTGAACAAGGTTGTGATCGAGCCGTCTGAGTGGGCCATGCGGGCGTTGCCGATGGCGCGTCGTCCGCTCCTTGCTGCTCGATCTCGGTTCGTCTGGTTGAGAGTGATGGGGCCCCCATGATCAGTGCCAACCGTCGGCATAAATTCATTTTCATCATCGGTACTTCTTAGAGCGTGACTCGGCCGCCAGCGGTCACTTAGGGATGGGCTATTCCTAGACGAGTCCGGATGAGCGTTCCCGCAGTTTCTCGATGTCCAAGGCCTGGATGGGGGGTAAGAGCACCGCGGACATGGCTCGTTCTGCGTCCTTGCATAGCGGCTCCAACGCTGCATACGTGGAGGTTCTTCTCAACGCCATCCTGGGCTTCGGGCTACTTGTTGTCACATGCATGCAACCTCCTGTGGGCAGGATCTCTGTTTTCAATAGGATTCTTGTTGCCGTGCTGAAGCGATCCTCTCCCTCCTCGTTTCATCCCGAGCATCTTGACGGAGGGCGGCAAAGTGTCTTCAGGAGGGCGTTGCGCGGGGGGAGGCTGTGTTGCGTGCTGTTGCGCGAGACATAGGCCGCAAGGCGGTATGTGCCTGCATGTTGTGGATGGCCGTAGAACCTGTTCTAGCGTCCTCGACGACGGGTGCGGAGAATGGTGTTGCCGCCTCGCCTCATAGGGCTTTCCTAGATTTCGATTTGCCCACGCAGCCGCTGGCGTCGGCGTTGCGGCGCTATGCCGTCATTGCGGACCAGACCGTCCTATTCAGTGATGCGCTGGTGGCGGGCCGCCTGTCGGGCCCCGTCAAGGGTCAGTATGCCCCGGAGGCCGCGTTAGCGGCCCTATTGGCGGGTACAGGCTTGGTGGCGGACAACCCGGGCGGCAGGCTCCAAAATGCCTTCGTGCTCAAGCAGGGAGCCACCGTCACCGCAGATGCAGCGAACGGGCCAGGGTTGGATCGACGTTACGACGGCTTGATTCAGATGCGCGTTTGGCAAGCGTTGTGCGCCGATCCACGCACCGTGCCAGGTAACTACCAGGCTTCGCTGCGGCTGAATGTCGATTCCGCAGGCCAACTGGCGCCGCGCTTGATCGGTTCGACCGGCGATACCGGCCGTGACAAGGCGATGGTCGCCGCATTGAATGGCTTGCGAATGGATGATTCTCCGCCGTCGGATCTGCGCCAGCCGCTCATGCTGGTCATCCTGCCGAGCGACAGGGTGGCGGGGCGGCCGTGCGAGACGGGGGGGCGCCATGACTGACAACGTCCTGCCGATGCTGCGCAGCGCACTGATCCAGCGCTACGACCAAATCAAGCAAAGCCTCTCCATCCAACTCGGCAACGCTGAACTGGCGGGCGATGCGCTGCATGAAGTCTGGCTGCGCTTGCAGCGCGACGGCCATGTGGCCGGCCCGGTTGCCAATCCACAGGCCTATTTGGTTCGCATGGGCGTCAACCTGGCCATCGATATCCGGCGTAGCCAGAGCCGAATGTTGTCGGTAGAGGATCTGCAGGAGTTGATGAGCGTCATCCCAGACCCGGCGCCGGGGCCGGCCCAGATCGCCGAGGCGCGATCTGAACTGGAAGCCTTGAAGGCCGTGGTCAACGAGATGCCGGCACGCCGTCGCGAGATATTGCTTCTCGTGCGATGGGAGCACTGGCCTCAGAGGGAAGTTGCCAAGCGGCTGGGGGTCTCGTTGCGCACCGTGGAGTGTGAACTCAAGACCGCGCAGGAATACTGCGCAGCTCGCCTGCTGCAGCGGCAGTAACAGGGATTCATGGCGCGCGTGCGAGATTTTTCAGCGGGTTTGTGGCTCGAGAATCGTCTGATAGGCGGGGGCAGCTCCTGGAAGAGCACCCCGCCTTCCGTGCGGCCAGGTACGGCCGGTCGAAAATGAAGCAATGACAACACCCCACGATCACGGCAACCTGCCCAATGTGCTGAAGGATTCGCAGGCGTGGGTGCGCAAGCTCACTTCGGGGCATGTCAGCGAATGGGAGGCGCAGGCATTCAAGCGCTGGCGCGACGCCGATCCTGTCCATCTGGCGGCCTTCCAGGAAGCGGCGCGCCAATGGCGATTGCTGGAATCGGTCTCCGGTAGCGTGCTGAGCACCAGCGCCGAGGCTGCGCGCTACCACCGCAAGACGCTCTACCGACCCCGGTTCGGTCGGCGCGCGTTTCTCAGTACGGCGATCGGCGGCGCGGCCGCTGCGGGTGTCGCCGCCTATTCGCCCTTGGGCATGTGGCCTTCCGTCGAGCAGTGGGGCGCCGACTACAGCACGGCTGTGGGCGAGCAGCGCGAAGTCTCCCTGAACGATCGTGTAGCCATAGTGATGAACACTCGTACCAGCTTGCGTCGAGTGAATGAGCAGGGTCAATCGGTCGGGGTGGAGTTGCTGGAAGGCGAAGCCGCAGTGGAGGTCTTCGGAAACGGGCAGCCGTTTCGGATTAAAGCTGGTTTGGGGTGGGTCATCGCCGAAGCGGCGGGCTTCGAGGTCAAGTACCTCGATGGTCGAACCTGCGTCACCTGCCTGCATGGCCAAGTGAGTGTTGACCATCCGGCGAGCCGGCGTCTGCTGCAGGAGCGGCAGCTCGTTGTGTATAGCCACCAGACCGTCAGCGAGATCGCCGCCGCTGTTCCGGAGAACATCTCGACCTGGCGCAAGGGTGAACTGGTCTTCGAGCAGGCGCCGCTGCCTGCTGTCGTAGAAGAAGTCAACCGCTACCGCCCAGGGCGCGTGGTACTGATCGGCGACGCCCTGCGCGCCAAGACCGTCACCGCGCGCATCAAGATCACCGAAATCGAAACTGCGCTGCTGCAAATTCAGCACACCTTTGACCTCAACGTGCGGTCATTTCCTGCGGGCCTGCTCGTTTTAAGTTGACTTGTTTCCTGCTTGGGACAGGTGTCAATGTGAGGGCGAAATGACGCGCTCTGGGCGGCAATGTTGATCTTGTTGAAGTTGGCGGCAGGCCCTTGAAATCACACCGCTTGTAGATGCAGGGAAACCTTTTTTCGCCTTTTCCTGCGGGTCTGGTAGCTGGAACTCGTCTAGAAAAATCAGTTGCGGATCATGACCGGTGAACGCCCGTGAATGCCGAGACATTCGGGATTAGGTGCGCGCGCATACCGCTTCGCCCGTAAATGGCAATACGTGCCGATTTCGCTGCAGCCCCTTCGGGGCAGCCGCTATGGGGGCAGATCGATGCGGAGGTTTCCATGCTAGACGTGAGTACTTGGTTTTGTCTGGAGGCCTCCGGCGATGGAGATGGTTTTGTGATTGGTGACGATGCCGGTGACCGAACACCAGGCATCTTGTTGCGCGGCGTGCTCGCGGCGAACTACAGCAGCCTGCACCGGAGCTTGCTTCGCCATCTGGGGTGTCCCGACTTGGCCAGCGACTGCCTGCACGATGCCTGGCTGCGCCTGGGCGAGATGAACGTGTCCGAGCCCGTGCAAAGCCCCGAGGCCTACGTCTACCGCGTGGCCTGCAACCTGGCGATGGACCGCCTGCGCAGCAACCGGCCCATGCAGTATGCGAGCGGCGTGGAATCCGAGCTGGACGCACTGGCCGACCATTCGCCCGGCCCCGACGTCATTGCCGAAGCCCGCTCCGAGCTAGAAGCGGTGGAGCGCGCGCTGCAGCGCCTGCCGCGCCGCCATCGTTCGGTGCTGATCGCACTTCGCCTCGAAGACAAAACCCGCCAGGAAGTCGCCGCCTGGCTTCGCATCTCCTTGCGCAGCGTGGACACTGCGCTGCGCAAGGCCCTGGAACACTGTGCCGAAGCATCCGACCAGACGGTGATGGTGGGTGTGAGCTCACCCCGACGCGGGTTGCCCCAACGCTGGCGGCCCCAGTCCGCAGCAGGAAGCGCCGCGAACCTCATGTGAGCCGTCAAGAAGGAGACATCGAATGCGGATGGATTTGCGGCACCTACGCTACTACATCGCCATGGGCGAGGAACTCCGGCGCTGATTCTTGCAGCGATGTTCTGATGGTGTTGGAAGCGCCCGCGCCGCTGCGACCGCGCGGCCCAGTCGTGAACGAGTTGTCGTTAAGGGCGAGGTTCGAGCTACCGCCGCAACCGTGGCACCAAGTTCCGCGCACGCGGCCGACTGCACCGAACTATTCAGGTGGATGGTCTTCAAGGCCGCTGTGACCAACAACGATGAACATCCGCGCAACCACGCTCTACTACGCACGCAGAAGGGATGGCGGCTGTCTCCGGCCTATGACGTCGCGCCCGCACCTGTGGTCAGCTTGGAGAGGCGCGACCTGGCTGACCGTCGGCTACTAACCGACTGTCCCTCCCGAGGATGACTGTCGGTCCGGTGCTTTTTCTGTATCCTCTCATCTGATTGATGATGATGTCGAAAACGTCGACGCCCCGCAAATCGCTCCATCTCCCGCGCCAGCAAAAGATCTGCGCTTCTGACGGTAAAAACGACGGTATAGACCCATGTCAATCACAGCCAAGTCCTTTAACCATGCGGGTTTGGACGGCCTGTTGATGATGGAGTGGGCTGGCGGGGCGCAGCGTTCCTTGGAGAGCTGCAGCGTAGAGCGTGCTGAGAGGCCGTGGGCGCGGAGTTATCGTCGCTGAATTGAGTCGACCGCTGCGACCCGACAGAACCGCGTCCGCGATCAGCGGATTGACTTATATTTGCCCCGCTTTGAAGAACAAGAGCGGCGACTGCGTCCCCTCATGCGCGTCTTCGACAGGCGAGCTGCGCAGGCGGCCAGTGTCGAGCGCGACGCATGGCTGTCGCCGCCGCTGGCGCCGATTGCGCTCGATCATCTGTCGGACTTTACCGAGCTAACCGGTTCGAAGCGAATAGTATTTATCGAGCAGCTGCGGCATTCATAAGGGCAGCCTCTTAGTGCCGTTAACTGGTCTGATGGCAGACGAAGAAGTAGCTGGTGTGTATTTGGGTTGGTGACCCTGTCTATCCGCTGATGGGTTGTGCGTACACCGCCCAGGCCCACATCAGCTGCAGGCGCTTCTCCAACAGGTTGCCTCACCGATACCCTGGCTGAAACGCGCAGGCTGTTCGAGCGAGTCTTCGCGAGCGAGATTCGAGGCACGATGCTGGGTAAGGTCTCGCCCTCGAAATCTCGAACTCGATCCTGGATCACGTGGTCGGGAAGTTCTCGGTGCGGCAGTTCAAAACGCGGGCAGTCATCGCGATCGGCGGGCGTTGGTTAGGGATCGGAGCTCTGTGCAGGCGGAGGACTTCGGAGCGCCGCTGGCGCAGAGAACTACGCCCATGGGGTTCGTCTGAGGGAACGCATCGAAGAACCGAAAATGGCAACTCACCGAAGGGAGACGATCGCCACCTCAGTCAGCCTTGATTCCTCGTCGAGGGATCAGCTGTGCCCAGAAGGCAATTTGTTCTCGCACGTATCGCTCCATTTCAGCAGAATCACTACCAATTGCTTCCATGCCAAGGTCAGCTAATTTCTGGCGAACTGCCGGTTGTTCGATCGCATGGCGCATCTGACCTGACAACGTTGCCACCACGCCTGCAGGCGTGCCCTTGGGCACCACCATTCCTTGCCAGGCGTAGACCCCCGCGGACGAGTAACCAAGCTCCTTAAGGGTTGGCACATCCGGCAGTTGCGGCATGCGCTTGTCGGAGGTTACGGCTAAGGGAACAAGCCGGCCTTCTTTGACGAATGGAAGCGACAACGAAGGCGCCACCACGGCAAGGGGAACTTGCCCTCCGGCGACGTCCTGCAGTGCTGGTGCGTCGCCCTTGTAGGGGACATGCGTGGCCTTGATGCCCGTCGTCGAAAGCAGTACCTCCATGGCCATGTGGTGTGGCGTTCCGACGCCTGCCGAGGCGTAGTTGACATTCGCCCCTTTTTTGCCCTCCGCCACCAGTTGCTGGATCGATTTGATGCCGCTGGACGGGTGCGTCGCGATCAGAAGTGGAAAACGGGCCATTAAACCGACATTGATGAAGTCGACCAACGGGTTGTATTTCACCTTCGGGTAGATCGCGGGATTGAGCGCAAGAATCGCGATGTCCGCCGTCAGTAGCGTATAGCCGTCCGGCTCCGCACGCGCCACGGTTTCGGCGGCGATCATGCCGGCCGCGCCGGCCCTGTTGTCCACCAGTACCTGCTGGCCGAGCGCGGTCGACATGGGTGATGCCACCGTGCGTGCCAGTACGTCGGTTCCGCCGCCCGCTGGGAAGCCGACGACCCAGCGTATCGGCTTGGTGGGGTAGTTTTGCGCAAGGGCACCGACGCTCAGCAACGCACCGGCGACGCCAAAGGCGAGGGTCCGCCGCGTCATGTAAGAGAATTTGGGCATGATATATGTCTCCGTTGTTGTGATTCAGGTTAGGGGCGAATGAAAGTCAGGCTGTGCTCATCTGGCTCTCTCGGCCGGCGTCAACGACAGCGAAGAGCCCGCGCTCGAGTTGGTCGAGCAGTGCGGCCAATTCTTCGGGGTTCCGCGCTGCCGCGAAGACGTAGCGGTCGGGGCGCACCAGCAAGACCTGCGCTTGCAGCGCGCGCAGCTGCTCGGCTACCAGTCCATCGCGCTCACGCACGAAATGCGCTTCGACAGGCAGAGGCTCGTGATCGCGCTGAACCACGAGCAACTGGCTGCCGCCGACGCGCTGCCATTGCGTCGCAAGCGCGTCGGTCATCCAGGCGAGCGCAGAGGGTTGGGTCGCGATCATCAGGAATCCCGGCGTGAGGAGGTCGTCGAGGCGCCTTGCTACATCGCCTTCGACGATCCAGGGCTGGACGAAGAGGTCCCCAGCGCCGGGCGCCAACCCGCCGTCGGGCAGCCGACCGATGAGGCCCGCTTCCAACGACGGAATGAATTTCTGGCGCACGGTGACGGCTTGGCCGCTGGCAAGCTCCTCGCTTAGTCTCCTATCGCGCTCGAGCGCCACCTGAGTGTCGAGTTCGCCAATGATGAGTCCGAATGACTTGGCGTGTCCAACCACCGTGCGTACATGCTTCTTGCGCTCTACCTCGTAGCTATCGAGCAGCACTGGCGCATAGCCCCGCCGCTCGACACCGTCGATCTTCCATGCCAGGTTGATCGCATCGCGGATTCCCGCGCACAGTCCCTGGCCGAGGAAGGGCGGCATCTGATGCGCTGCGTCGCCCATCAGGAACATGCGTTCTTGCCGCCAGTGGTTCACCACCAACGCATGGAAGCGATAGATCGCCGTGCGGAACAACGCGAGCTGGCGTGTGTCAACGAACTCGGATAGGACTGCAACCACCGCCTCGTCCGTAGCGAAATCCGCCGGTGTCTCGCCAGGCAGCAGTTTGATTTCCCAGCGCCGCAGTTTGTCGGGCCCGATGATGTAGGTGCCCGGCCGAGAGGGTCGGCAGTACTGGACACAGCGCGTCGGGAGGTCAATGAGGCCGCGCAGATGCGCGTCGACCACCATCCACCACTCGTCGAAGGCCAGGTCTTCGATCGAGGCGTTCATGCGCCGACGCACTGCGCTGCGGCCGCCGTCGGCGCCGACAAGGTAGCGTCCGGTCAGGGTTGTCTCGACGCCGTCCGACAGACGCCGCAAGGTAGCTGCTACACCATCGGCGTCCTGATTGCACCCGATGAACTCGTGGCCCAGGAAGATGTCGACGCCTGCCTGGGCTTCCAGGCCCCGGCGCAGCGTGGCTTCCAGTTCTGGCTGCACGAACATCCAGGTCGGCTCCCAGGCCAGCAGATGGGGCGGCGGCGCCGGATAAAAGCGCTTGATCACCTGACCGTCGATGCCGACGAAGTCTGTACCCGGGTGCGGGGACGTGGTAGCAGCGATCTCTTCGGCAAGTCCGAGTTCCTGAAAAATCCGCATGACCTCTTGGTCGGCGGTGATGGCTCGAGGCTTGCCGTAGATCTGGGTTGCCTGGTCCACGACGGCCACGCGGTAGCCGCGTCGAGCCATCAGGTTGGCAAAGGTTGCCCCGCTGGGACCGTAGCCCACGACGAGGATGTCGAATGCGGCCGTGGCCGAAAAGTTGGAGGAAGTCATGGCGGGTGCTCCTTGTGCCCTAAACGTGATCGCGCTCACTACTGCGGCTCAATGCGGGTGTCGCTGACCATCGCAGTCTGCCCTGGTCATCGCAGGTCCCTCAGGTCTTCGTGCGGGATATCGCGCGGACGTCCGCAACCCAGGCCACGAGTGCATCCATCTGTTTGCCCACGAAGGCGCGGGTTGCCTCGTCGATGCAATGCCCATGGGCGTCAAACTTGCTCGTCGCGTGAGGAATGAAAATCTCCGGCTTGGCCAGCACCATCGCGTCCATGAAGAGCAGTACCTTGCGTAGGTCGTACTGCACGCGCGCGCCGCCTACTGCTCCTGGCGCCGCCGACAGGATCGCCACCGGCTTGCGTCGCAAGGGCTGATCGTCGCCCCGCGAGATCCAGTCGAGCGCATTCTTCAGCATGCCGGGAATCGAGAAGTTGTACTCGGGCGTCGCGATGACCAGCGCATCGGCGCTCCGCAACCGCTCACGCAATGCCAGTACCGCTGGCGGCATGCCTTCCGCAAGGAGGTCGGCATCGAAGGGCGGAATCTCCCGCCAATCGACGATCTCCAGCGCCATGTGCGCCGGCATGCATTCCGACGCGAGTTGCAGGGCCATGCGGTTGATCGATGCCGACCGCAGGCTGCCGCACAGGCCCACCACATCGAGGGTCTGATTTTTCACGGAGTGCTCCTGTGTCATTGAGACGGAATTCCGACCTGTGCCACCACGCCGCGCCAACGCTCGATCTCGCGCTCGACCATGACCTTCATCTCTGCGGGCGAGGAAGGCGACGCCTCGCTGCCCAGATTGGCCAGCGTCGCGAGGAAGGCCTGATCCTTCGCCGCCGCCCGCACGCCGTCGTTGAGCCGCGTGACGATCCCCTGGCGAGTCCCTGCGGCCGCGGCCAGACCCAGCCACGAACGCACTTCGAAGCCCTTGAGCACGGTGCTGACCGGCGGCACTTCGGGCGTCGAAGGCCATGCGCGCAAACTGGTCACGCCCAGCGCGCGCAACCGGCCCGACTTGATGTGCGGCGCGGCGACGGTCAGCGTGTCGGTCAAGATGTCCACGTCGCCTGCGATCACCGCTTGCACCGGCGCACCACCGCCGCGGTAGGGCACGTGCAGCAACTTGACGCCCGCGGTATCGGCCAGCAGCTCGCCGACCATGTGCTGCGTCGAGCCCACACCCACCGAGGTGAACGTGACGCGACCCGGCTCCTTGCGCGCCATCGCCAGCAATTCTTCGAGCGTGTGTGCCGGGTGTTCGGCGCGCACGGCCACGACGAAGGGAAAGCTCGTGACGGTCGAGATGAACGCAAAGTCCTTGACCGCGTCGTAGGGCAAGGTCTTGCGCAAGGCCGCAGAAACAGTGTGCGCACCGGTCAGCATGACCAGGTTGTAGCCATCGGGCTTGCTCTTCGCGACAAAGTCACTGGCGATTGCACCACCGGCTCCGCTCTTGATCTCGACAACCACCGGCTGCTTCAAGGTCTCGTTCAAGCGCTGCGCCACAAGGCGCGAGACAACGTCAGCATTCCCGCCCGCGCCGAATCCGTGGCTCAGCTGCAGCGGGCGCGAGGGATAGTCGGTCTGCGCGTAACTTGTGGCACCGATCGCCGCGGCGCCCCATGCGCATGCGGCGCGCAGGAAATGGCGTCTGTCGATCGTGTTCATGAATGGCCTCCTTCTTCTGGGTTGTTCAAGCCTTTGCGAAATCCATCCCACACGGTGTCGTAGTCGGGCTGGAGGTTGTCGGCGTTCAAGGCCTGCGCCGTCGGGCGGAACACGTGCCGGCTCTCGAACATGAAGGCCAGCGTGTTGTCCACCCGGTGCGGCTTGAGTTCGGCGGTACTGGCCTTGTCGAAGGTGGCTGCATCCGGGCCGTGCGGCAGCATGCAGTTGTGCAGGCTGATGCCGCCGGGCACGAAGCCCTCGGCCTTGGCGTCGTAGACGCCACGCACCAGCCCCATTAGTTCGCTCATCACGTTGCGGTGAAACCAGGGCGGACGGAAGGTGTCTTCGGCCACCAGCCAGCGCGGCGGGAAGATCACGAAGTCGCAGTTCGCCACGCCGGGGGTGTCGGTGTTCGAAGTGAGTACCGTGTAGATCGACGGGTCGGGGTGGTCGAAGCTGATGGTGCCGATCGCCATGAAGCGGGCCAGGTCGTACTTGTACGGCGTGAGATTGCCGTGCCATGCGACCACATCAAGCGGCGAATGGTCCTGTTCGTCTTCCCACAGATGGCCCAGGAACTTGTTGACGATGCGCACTGGGCCCTGGTCCGGTTCGAAGGCGGCCACGGGGGCGAGGAAGTCGCGCGCGTTCGCCAGCCCGTTGGAACCGATGGGCCCGAGTTCGGGCAGCCGGAAGGGCGTGCCGTAGTTCTCGCAAACGTAGCCGCGCGCCTCGTCGTCAACCAACTCCACGCGAAAGCGCATGCCGCGCGGGATCAGCGCGATCTCGCCCGGACTTAGGTGCAGGCGACCCAGTTCGGTGTGGACCATCAAAGCGCCGGACTGAGGAACGATGAGCAGTTCGCCGTCCGAGTCCATGAAATAGCGTTTGTGCATCGAGCGATTGGCGCGGTAGACATGGGCGGCCACGCCGGTCTGTGCATGCGCGTCGCCGTTGCCCGCGATGGTCACCATGCCGTCGATGAAGTCCGTGCCTTCGGCCGGCATGGGCCAGGGGTTCCAGCGCAGGCGGTTCGCCGGCGTATCCACTTCGTTGAACGGCCCGGTGCGCCAGCAGCCATCATCGATGCGTCGGGACGGCGCGTGCATCGCACTGGGATGCAGGCGGTACATCCAGGTGCGCAGGTTGTGGTCGCGCGGTGCCGTGAAGGCGGTACCCGATAACAGCTCGGCATACAGGTTCAGCGGTGCCTGCTGCGGCGAGTTGCGTCCGACCGGCAGTGCGCCGGGTCGCGCTTCACTCGCGAACTGGTTGCCGAAGCCGGCCTGGTAGCGCTCGTCCGCGTCGTGGACGGGGGTTGTCGATGACATGGTGTCTCCTGTGCGCCTCGTTGCGAGGCTCACGCCTGCCACTGCGGCTGGAAGAACGGCGCCGGCAGCAGGATCTTCGAATCCTGGCTCTGCAGCAGCGGCAGCATGCGGGCCACGTACCCGCGCCAGGCGGCATCGGCCATCAATGCCTCGCGACGTTCGGCACGCTCGTTCATGTCCTCGTAGGCCCACATGTGGACGATCTGGTTGAGTGCCCCGGTCTCGGTCCGGTAGTAGCCCACCATGCGGCCCAGGATGCGCCGCTGGATCGACAGGCCCTCGGCTTCGTAGAGCGCCAGATAGTCCCGCCATTTGCCGGGATGCGTGGTGTAGGTGCGTTGTTCGACGAGCATTCGCGTGGGTCTCCGTGGCGTGGGTTTCGGTTGGATCTCAGGCGGTCGCGGCGGTGATGCGCGCCGCGCAGCGGCCGAATCCGATGCCAACGCGCCCCGGTGCCTCGCATCGCCCCGTGAGCGTGAGTTCGTCGCCATCGGCAAGGAATCTGCGCTGTTCGCCGGTGGGCAAGGTCAGCGGCTTCGTGCCGCCGGTCGTGATCTCGAGCAAGCTGCCAAATGCGTCGGCAGTCTCGCCCGACACCGTGCCCGAGCCCAGCAAGTCGCCGGTGTCGAGCGCGCTGCCATTGCTCGTGTAGTGGGCGACCATCTGGGCGAAGGTCCAGTAAAGCAGTTCCGAACCCGAGCGCGACAGCCGCATCGCCGACACCCCTTGTTGCGCCATGCGCTGACTTTGCAGATGTGCATCGAGCGCGATGCGCAGGCCGCCGTGGCGCGCGTCCTCGTCGCCATGCAGGTACGGCAGCGGCGCCGGATCGCCTGCAGGCCGTGCGGCCGCGGGCACGCGGAACGGCGCCAGGGCCTGCGCCGTGACGACCCAGGGCGCGACGGTCGTCGCGAAGCTCTTGGCCATAAAGGGTCCGAGCGGCTGGTACTCCCAGGCCTGGATGTCGCGCGCCGACCAGTCGTTGAGCAGCGAGAAGCCGAACAGATGGCGCCATGCGTCGTCCACCGCAACCGGCGCGCCGGCCTTCGAGCCTGCGCCGATGTAGGCGCCGAGTTCAACCTCGTGGTCCAACCGCTGGGCCGGGGCGAAGCGCGGCGCGGCGTCGGCCGGCCCCTTCAACTGGCCATGAGGCCGTTGCACCGGAGCGCCGCTGACGTGCACGCTGTTGGCGCGGCCGTTGTAGGCGATGGGCACGTACTTGTAGTTGGGCAGCAGCGGCATGTCGGGACGGAACAGCCGGCCTGCATTGGTCGCGTGGTGCACCGATGCGAAGAAGTCGGTGAATCCGCCAATCTTGACCGGCAAAGCCAACTCGACCGCGTTGATCTCATGAAGTGCATTTGCCACGGTTTCGCGTGGCGCCTGCGCGCCTGCGGCGAGCAACTGCGACACGCGTGCGCGCAGGGCCGACGCAGCGTCGGAGCCCAACGCCATCAGCGCGTTCAGCGTCGGCGCGCGGCATGCCGAGGCGGCGTCGTACGCCGAGCCCTCGAACAGCGCCAGGCAAGCGCCGACGTCGAAGATGCGGTCGCCGATGCCGACACCGCAGCGAAACGCCTCAGCAGGCTGACGGCGAAACACGGCCAGTGGCAGGTTCTGGATTGGAAAGTCCGCGCCTTCGGCATTCGCCGTTTCGATCCAGCTGCGTAGCCCAGCGTCGTGCGTGGCATCGATCGCGAACGTGCTCACAGGCTGTGCCCTCCATCGATCACGATGCGCGTGCCGGTGGCCGTGCGCAGATGGGTGATGCAGGCCAGCACCGACAGTGCCACGTCTTCCGGCGAAACGACGCGGCCCAGCGGGGTGAGCGCGGCCTTCTTCTCGAGTTCGACGCGGCTGCGGCCCTGAACGAAATCGGTGTCGACGGACGCGGGCGCTACGCTGAGGAATCGGACACCCGGCCCAAAGGCCCGCGCAAGCGACATGGTCATGGTGTCGAGTGCGGCCTTGGCCGCGCAGTAGGCGATGTTGCTGCCCAGGCCGGTGAAGGCCGACACCGACGAGACATTCACGACCGTCGCATCGTCCGACGCGCGCAGCAGTGGCATCAGCGAGCGGATGATGGAGAACGGCCCGCCCGCGTTCGCACTTAGGATCTCGTTGAACAGCGCCATGTCCAGCGCCTCGAGGTCCGAGTGCACGACGCGCTGCGTGAATCCGGCCGAGTTAACCAGCACATCGACGCGGCCGAAGCCGGCTTCGAGCTCGCGCGCCATCGCGGCATGCGCAGCCTCGTCGGTCAAAGGAATGTGCAACGTCCGATGGCCAGCGCCAGCAAGCTCGGCGCACAGCGCCTGTGCACGGTCCTGGCCGTGATGGAAACCGATTACCAGGGTCGCGCCTTGCGCGGCCAGCAGCCGCACGCAGGCCGCGCCGATGCCGCTGCTGCCGCCGGTGACCACAGCCACCCTGCCGGCGAGCGGCCGGTCCGCGTGGAGAGAGGGAGGTGTCATGGAGTGCTTTGGGTTCGGCGAGGTATGCGTTCTCGAGATTTCATCTTGTCTCCTGGGTGGGCTCCGGTGCGGACACGGAGCCTTCGGACGTTTCTCCACGAAAGTACGATTAACGGAATATTTCGCGGAACGTGTCACTTGATTGTTTTCTAATGGAGGCACACAAACCAGTCGTTTGTCCACTAATCGAACATGAAAACAATCTCCAATGCGGGCTCGCTAAAGCGAGGGGTGGTGCTGCTCAAACTGCTGGCTACGGCTGGCACCCGTGGACTTGCACTGTCCGAATTGGCGGCCAAGTCGCAACTTCCCCATCCGTCTGTGCATCGCCTGCTGGGCCAACTGGCGGCGGAACGGCTGGCCATCCACAACAGCGAGACGCGGCGCTACAAGCTGGGGCCACTGGCATTCGAACTGGGCGTGGCCGGATCGACGATGCATGACATCCGCGACCTCTGCGAACCGGCGATGAACGCGCTGGCATGCGAGACCGGCGACACCATCTACCTGGTGGTTCGCAGCGGTTTCGACGCGGTGTGCATGCACCGCCGCGAGGGCGAGTTCCCGATCCGTGCACTGGTGCTCGAGGTCGGCAGCCGGCGCCCGCTGGGCGTGGGTGCGGGCGGGCTCGCGATCCTCTCGGCCATCGGCGACGAGGAGCGCGCAGAGATCATCGCGCGCGTGGCGCCCAGCCTTCCCGCGTTCGGCAAGCTGTCCGCGGACGACCTGGCCGAGGCCTGCGAGCAATCACGGGAGATCGGCGCGGCCGTGATACAGAACCGCGTGAGCCTCGGCGTGCGCGCGGTCGGTGTCGCCTTCAAGGACTCCATGGGCCAGGCGATCGGCGCGCTGAGCGTCGCGGCACTCACCCAGCGCCTGAACCAACGACGTACCCATCAGGTCGCCGGCATGCTGCAAGACGCGAGTCGGGCCGTTGAGACGTTGATGCGGAAACGCCAATCGGTCTTCGTGTGAATCGTCCCGGAACGCAAGATAGTGCCGAACCGTGCAATGACGCTGTCCGAACTCACCTGGCAACGTACGACCACTGCGGGATGGAACCCGCCCTAACGCTTCCCTGATGGCGGGGCCGGTGAGCAGCAGGGCTCTGTCGTCGAGTGCGGGCAGTTCGATCTTCGTGAGGATGGGCAGGAAGCAGCGCTCGCCGGAAGCTTGACGAGCACGACATCGGCTCTCAAGCGCCGCGTCGGAAATTGGTCAGTGATGTTCGTCTATCGGACATCTCTATGGTGCAAATGCCCGGTTCGGCCGAACAATCCGGCCTGCCTGTCAGCGGGCTGTACCGCCTGCTGGCCGTTTTTCTCACTGAACTCTCCTTGGACATCCCAGCGACTGCCTCCTCCCTCAATCGACGAGGCCGGTACCACCGTCCAGAAAACGCCAGAACAACGAGTAGAAGACCCTGTGATGAAGACCATTTCCAGCATCTTGAGCGCCGCCGCCCTGGCCCTGGCCCTGTGCATCCTGGTTCCGGCCCATGCCGCAACTCCGACCTTCGCGCAAAAGCCGATCCGCATCGTCGTACCCTTTCCCGCCGGGGGCGCGGTCGATTCCGTGGCCCGCATCATCGCCAACCACCTGACACAGGCTTGGGACGCGCAGGTTATCGTGGACAACCGGGCTGGCGCCGGCGGCGCGATCGGCATGGAGGCGGTGGCACGCGCCGGCCACCGGCAACGACCTTCTGCTGGGCCCCATCGGCCCACTTACCATCAACCCCGGCCTGTACGTAAAGCTGCCCTACGACAGCGAGAAAGACTTCGACCCGATCGTCAAGGTCGCGGGCACCGCGGCTGTGCTCGTGGTGCAGCCTTCGCTCGGCGTGGACAGCGTACCCGCCTTTGTCTCGCTGCTCAAGGTCAAGCCGGGCAAGCTCAACTACGGTTCGGCCGGCAATGGCAACCTGACCCATCTGACCTCCGAATACTTCCTCGCGACCGTGCAAGCCAAGGCCACGCACGTGCCCTACAAGGGCTCGACGCCGGCGATCACCGATTTCCTCGGTGGCCACCTGGACTTCATGTTCGACGTGGTGCCCACTGCGCAGCCGCACATCCGAAGCGGAAAGTTCAAGCCTTTGGCCGTGACCTCGGCCACGCGGTCCTCGGTGCTTCCCGACGTGCCGACGCTCGATGAGCTGGGCTACAGAGGTTTCGACATCAGCTCCTGGTGGGGGCTGCTGGCGCCGCGTGGAACGCCTCAGGCAGTGATCGACCAGATCAACGCCGAGGTGAACCGTGGCTTGCGCACAGCCGCTGTGCGCGACGCCCTGGGCAAGCTTGGCGCCGGTCCGATGGGCGGCACCCCCGCCGAATTTAAGGCCCTGATCCACAGCGAGATCGGTCGCTGGGCTCAGGTCGTGAAGGCCTCCGGGGCCAAGGTCGATTAAACCCGCCAACGTAGCTGCAATTCGTCGCTCGTTGGGGGCGCAAGCGCTAGTGCCATCTGCGTTTGAATATTGCAGCTTGACGAAGAGTGCTCGATCGCAAGCTGTCGCACATCGTCTTTCGAGAACCGGAGTCAACGGTAAAACTGACGGTAAAACGCCGCAGCTTTTCATTAGATCCCAGGTTTGAAGCGGGTTTTCAGGCCTCCAAGATGATGGAGTGGGCTGGCGGGTCCCAGCGCACCTTGGAGAGCTCCATCGCAGAGCGTGCTGAGAAGCCGTGGGCGCGGAGCCATCGTCGCTGATGTTGAGTCAACCGCCGCGCTGGCCTGGGGTGACCTGCCCCCTCGCGCCGTGCCATTCGTAACTAGGAAGTCCGGGGTTGCAAGATTAATTGATCTCGATCTCAGTGGTCGTTGAACTGGCTCGAGCTGCATCGCCAGCGCGCTGGCGATGCAGCTCGGCGAACTTCGCCGGTGGTATTCGCCCACAACTGCTGTGCGGCCTGACCTCGTTGAAGTCCCGCCTCCAGACGGCAATGGCCGATCTGGCCTGGTGCAGCGTCTCGAACCATTGCTCGTTCAGGCACTCATCCCTGAACTTGCCATTGAAGCTCTCGATGTAGCCGTTCTGCACGGGTCGTCCCGGCTCGATCAGGATATGGCGGATGCCATGCGTGGTGGCCCGGGCCATGAAGGCCCGGCTGGTGAACTCCGGGCCGTTGTCGGTGCGCACGGCCAGCGGGTAGCCTCTGAAGACAGCCGCCTGGTCGAGCAACCGTGTGACGTACTGGCCCGAGATGCCCCAGTCCACCGCGATGCTCACGCATTCGTGGCTGAAGTCGTCGGCGACCGTCAAGCACTTGATGCGCCGCCCCGTGCTCAGGCTGTCGCTGACGAAGTCCATGCTCGACACCTCATTGGCCGTCGTGGCCAATTGCAGCGGCACGCGTTCACTGGTCGGGCGCTTGACCTTCTTGCGCTTGCGCACTGCCAGGTTGGCGGCGCTGTAGAGTCGGTAGACCAGCCGGGTGGCGTGAAGTTCGCGGGCGGGCGCAGCCGTGAGAAAAGGCGAACTCCTACTTTCCACAATCCCTCAAATCGTCGGACGCACCCTCGACTCGATCCAGTGTGTGCCGGGGCCGTGGATGGCATTCCCGGCCTTGACCATCGACTCGAGCAGTAAAACGCTGACAGTCGACCGCTCTTGCCATTCGAGCAGGCTGAGGATTTCTTCACGGACGTGCAGGATCTCAGGCTTCCAGTGCAGTCGTATTTCTCTCATCTGTACGCATTTTCCTACACTCGCGTACATCCTCTAATGTCTTAGAACTATGGCGAGCATGACTGTCAAGCAGCCAGTCGTGAACGGTTGATCGCTTGCGGCCTCCTCACCCCAGTTGGGCTAAGGACGGCTTTATTGGCCTCGCCGCCAGAACGCCCACCGCGAAGACCGCTTCTGCTTGCTTTCGAGCGAACGCATGTCGAGCGTGTCGTGGCCCGGGAGCAGTGCGCCGTTGCGGCGCCGCAACTCGGTTTCCAGTTCGTGTGCCATGCCTCGCGCATGCAACTCGCCCTGCAGTGCTCGCCTTCGCCACTCAGCGGCTCGGCGGCCCAGTTCCTCGTCAGGTAGCTTTTCCGTCTCCGTCATGGGCGAGATTGTGCCGCCCTGACGGAGTACACGCTGTTGACAATCGCCTATGTCCCTCGATCAAATCGCCATCCCCATCCTCGGCGCGCTCGCCGCATGGGGCTCGCAGGAGCGCCGCGAGTCCTGGCGCCGCTGGGCCTGCATCTTCGGAATCGTCGGGCAGCCGTTCTGGTTCTATGCCAGCTTCCGCACAATTGGCAGCGCAGATTGAAGACAGCTTAGGGTCCCATGGCTGCCATTCGTTGTACGCGCAGCGAACTCATTCCTCTCCCACCCGACAGGGTGCTTCGGCCAACATTCGCGCTGCGCGCAGAAACGCCACCGGGCCGACCCAGCTGACGTTCCAGTTGCCCGCGACGGGCACTTGGCGCTTGTGTGCGATCACCATCTGCCGTTTCGGCACCACGAGGATGTACTGGCCATGCACACCCCAGGCCATGTACGCGCCGCTCAGCGGCGAGTTCTGCGGCTCCTCGAGCAGCCACCACAAGTAGCCGTATCCGAAGCCGCGCCGCGCCGTGTGCGGCGGATGCATCTGTGCAGCGGGCGTGGTCTGCCGCATCCTGACCTCCCACCCAGCGCGGCCGACCTCGGCGAGCGCGGCTTGAGCCACGACGAGGTGCGATGCAGGCCGCGGTAGGCCGGTCTTCCAGCGGCGAACGATCTCAGCGTCGCTGATGGCTTTGGCTTCGTTCTCGGAGCCCAGCATCATGTCCTTGCCGCAGTCGCGGCAGAGCGAATAGTGCAGTCGTCGGATCACCGTGCGCTCAGTATTCGCGTGCATGCAGCGGAACAATATCTGGCGGATCACCGCCTCCTCCTCGGGGGTGGGGAAGAGGCAATTCTTCCTTGTGGCTGTCTTGTTCCATCAGAACCCTCGGTTGATCAGCATCTGCCGACCGTCGTCCAACAAGGTGGCCAGGCCACCATCCTAGTGCCGAAGGTCTCGCAGGCCTTGCGGGGGCTCACCGGCTTCACGTAGCACCAGTTCAGCGCGCCGGCGTGCCGTGGATCGAGGCTTCAAATCTACCCGTGTCGAGGCCTCGACGCTGCCGAAGTGAGGGTGCTTGCGAGACTGGATCATTCACTTTTTCGATCGTGCGAGGTAGTTTGCTTTTCGTGCCGGCAACCGGATTGCAACCGACCAGCGCGTCCGCGCACAGAGGCGGCTGGAGGCGTTGCCTCAATGAGCTGGGTTGAGGGCGGAGGGTGCTCTAAAGCGAGCGAGGCCTTCATGGCTTCATTCGAAGTGGAGACGGACAACCCGCGGCGGGCCAAAACCGTGACTCTAGGTTCTCAGCGCATCCTCGCTGCAGGGCTGAGAGCAACGACCCGGTCGTGGAGCTATGGACGTGAACTAATTGATGAAGGCTGCTAGCTCACCGGGAGAGCCGGACGGAAACGACTCTTTTAAGAAGTCGAGAAACGTCGATACGCGGCTGCTCAGGAGCCTGCGAGACGGGTACAAGGCCCAAAGTGCGATCTCCGGCCCTTCAACGTCGCCCCAACGGAGCAAGGTCCCAGCGGCCAGGTCTCCTGTCACGAGAGACACCGGCAAACGGGCAGCGCCGACGCCCGCACGGACAGCCTCTCGCACCATGAACAAGGAGGAAAGCCAAAGCATGGGGTGCACGGTGATGCGCTTTTTGCCGGATATTCCCGTGTATTCCCATGACGATGCTGCGGCACTCATCCCTCCGCCGCGCATCACTGCGGGAACCGTTGCCTTGCCCGTGGGCGGCTTGAGCTGCGGAGCGGCAACAACGACCAGGCGATCCCTCATGAAGATCCGCCCCGCCAGCCTGGCATCCGGATCCGGGTTGACGCGGATCACCAGGTCGTAGCCTTCTTCCACCATGTCGACCGCCCGATCCTCCGTGGTCACCTCGAGGCGGATCTCGGGATATTTCAGGGCGAACCGCGCGGCGATTTTGCCCATGGCAGCCTGAGAGAAGAGCAGCGGTGCACTCACCCGCAAATTGCCGCGCGGGGTGTCGCCGCCGGAGGCGATGGCTGTCGCCGTTTCATCGATTTCCGTCAGAAGCACCGACGTCCTCTCGTAAAGGGCGCGCCCCTCTTCGGTGAGCTTCAGCACTCTCGCGCCCCGTTCGAACAAGCGCAGGTTGAGGCCGCTTTCGAGATCGGACACCCGTCGGGACAGGGTTGCCTTGGGGCGCCCTGATTCACGGGCCGCACGCCCAAAACCGCCGTGCTTTGCCACCAGATTGAAGTCGGCCAGGGCAAGTAGGTCCATCTGTTCCACCCGTGAGACGAAGTGTCCAAATATAACGTCTATCGCGCTTCATTCGGAACAAGGAGGATCAAGGCTCGTTTCAACCAACCGGAGTTTTTTATGACCATCCTCATCACCGGCGCCTCTGGCGCCATCGGCCGCCAAGTCGTGCAGCAACTCGTGGACCGCGGAGCTGCGGTCCGCGCACTCGTCCGTGACCCGGCGAAGACCACACTCCCGGCCGGCGTCGAAGTCGTTCAAGGCGATCTGCTCGACGTCGAGTCGCTGCGCCGAGCCATGGCTGGCGTGTCTACGCTGTTCCTGCTCAACGGCGTGGTCCCGGACGAGTTCACGCAGGCCCTGGTGACCCTCAACCTGGCCCGTGATGCGGGTATCGACCGGGTCGTCTACTTGTCGGTGATCCACAGCGACAAGTACCTGAACGTTCCCCACTTCGCCGGCAAGTTCGGCGTGGAGCGAATGCTCGAGCAGATGGGCTTCGCCGCCACCATCCTGCGCCCGGCCTACTTCATGCAGAACGACATCACCGTCAAGGACGTCATCACCGGCTACGGCGTTTATCCAATGCCCATCGGCAGCAAGGGCCTGGGCATGATCGACACGCGCGACATCGCCGAGATCGCGGCCATCGAGCTGGTTCGTCGCGAACAGGCATCCGGATCGCTTGCGCTGAGCCGGATCAATCTGGTGGGCCCCGACGCATTGACCGGGACCGAGGTCGCCGGCATCTGGTCGGACGTGCTGGGTCGCCCGATCAACTACGGCGGCGACGACACCGCGGGCTTCGAGAAGAACCTGCTGAACTTCATGCCCAGCTGGATGGCATACGACATGCGCCTGATGAGCGAACGCTTCCTCACCGAGGGCATGAACCCGGACGCAGGAGACATCGAACGCCTGACGACGCTGCTGGGCCGCCCGCTGCGCTCGTATCGCGAATTCGCTTCCGAAATCTCGGCGTCGGCCTGACCTATCAACCGACACACAAGGAGTTTCTTCATGATCTATTCGACCGCCATCGTGCCAGTCAATCCCATTGGCGAGATTCCGCTGACCCGTGCCCAAGCGTGGGCAGGCTTGGTCCTTAAAGCGCGCGACGCGCGCCTGTTCCTCCCTCCGGGCCTTTGCACACGCTGCGACGTCACAGAAGAAAGCGCCACCCATTTCGTGCGCGAAGCGACGATCGCCGGCACCGATCTGCGCGAGATCATCGCGCTCGAGCCGCAGAGCAAGGTGACTTTTTTCCAGGCCACCGGGCCGCGCGAAGGTGCGATCGTCAACGAACTGTTCAAGGACGAGGCCGGGGAACTTCAGCTTCGCTTCTATTGCTACATCGGCCTGCGCGGCAAAAAGTCGAACGGCCCCGAGGAGCAGGCCGAGCAGGCGCTGTTCGACAGTGACAAGGGCTACAGGGCGGCACTTCTCTCGACGCTCAAGCGGACGCGCGAGCTGCTCGCAGAGGGCACCCTCGGCCGGGCCTGATCGCATTCACCGAAGAACGCCAAGCCTTTGGCACAGACTGAACTCATCTCTCAAAAGAAACTCTGACATGAAAACCACCCAGAACACCATCCTCATTACCGGCGGCGGCACGGGGATCGGCGAGCGCTCGCGCATCGCTTCCATGACCTCGGCAACACCGTGATCATCGCGGGCCGGCGCATGGAGCCGCTGAAGACGGCGATTGGAGACCGGTCGCGCATGCACGCGCTCACGCTCGATATGGACGATCCTGCTAAAGTCGCGGCATTTGCGGAGAAGCTCACCAAGGACTTCCCCGAAGCCAACGTGCTGGTCAACAGCGTCGACATCATGCGCATGGAGTCGGGCCTCGACAAGTTCCGAGACCTGAGCGATGCCGAAGCCAGCGTGACCAGCAACCTGCTCGGGCCGATCCGCCTCACGAACGCACTGATCGAACATCTGATCCGTCAGCCCGATGCGGCCATCGTCAATGTGAGTTCGGGTCTCGCCTTCGTGCCGTTGGTCATCGCGCCGACCTACTCGGCGATCAAGGCTGCGATCCATAGCTATACGGTGTCGCTGCGTGCGGTCCTGAGGGGCAAGGTGGAAGTGATCGAGTTGGTGCCGCCGGCCGTGCAGACGGACCTGACGCCGGGTCAGAAGTACAACGTGCGATTCATGCCGCTGACAAGTTCGCCGATCAGGTCATGGTGATCTTCCAGCAGACGCCCACGCCTAGCGAGATCCTCGTGGAAGGGGTCGACTTCATGCGCAATGCGGAGAGGGAAGGGCGAATGGATGAGGCTGTGGAGGCTATAAACCCGTTTTTTCAACAGCGCTAACGCGCTATGGATTTGGCCATGGCTGTGCAATTGCGCGTACCGCTCAAGGCGCTGCTTCAATTCGGCTGGTAGGACAATCGTGAGCTTGAAGGTCTTGGCCTTCGGCACAGGCCCCAAGGCCGGGCACTTCGTTGCCATCGACATGGCACCGTTGTTCGTTGCCAAGGAAAGCGGTTGTTTCGTGCAGCAAGGGCTGCATGCGGAGACCGTCTTCTTCGCCGATCCAGGCGACAACAACGCTGTGTTGGCTGGGCGCGCCATCGAATGCAGTACCAATCCCTTCATACTCCCGTTTTTCGCGGCAAACAGTGGTGTTCCCATCCGAGGCATCGCAGCTGCCGGAGGTTGGGGCGTCATGGAAGTCGTGGCGCACGCAAAGCTCGGCCTCATGTCGATGGACGACATCAAAGGCTACATCGGAGCTGGCAAGCCCAAGCTCAAGATTGCCACGCTTCAGGGCACACGCTGGAGCTCATCCTCAAGCGGGAGTTCACCCGCCTTGCGGTGGCCGACAAGGACGTGGAACTCGTGTACTTCAACGACCTTCTCGCCATGGTCGAGTCGTTCCGGGCTGAATAGGTGGACAACCTAAGCCACATCAAGCCCTACACCACCGACATGGTGCTCAGCAAGGGCGCTGTGGTGCTGAGCACCAGCCTGAAGACCTCCTCGACCACGACGCCGAACACGGTACCGTTTATCAGGAAGAAAAACTATGAGCCGCTGTTGATGAGGTGGGAAGTCCCTGTAGGTCGTGTTAGCCGTTTTAGTCAGCTACGAAGCCGGTGGCCTTCACCACCTCGCGCCAATGCTCTGTCTCGGCCTTGAGGCGCTCGGTCATCCAGGCACGGCCCTGCACCACCGGCAGCATACCTTGCCCCGCGAGGCCCTCCCGATACGCGGCGTTGCCCACCAGGGACCGCATGGCGTCGAACACGAGGTCGGACGCGGCCCGCGGCACGCTGGAACGCATCATCAAGCAGTACCACTCCTGGGTAGTCAACGAGCCGAAACCCTCTTCAGCGAACGTTGGGCTGTGTGGATAGAGTAAGTTGCGCTGGACGCCGCTGGTGGCCAAGACGCGGATCTTTCCGGCCTTTACGAATTCAGCAAAAAGGGCCGCCGCCGCAATACCAGAGGACAGGCTGCCTGCTGCAAGTTCCAGTGCAATCTGGGGAGTATTACGATAAGGAACGTCCGGCACTTCCAGCCCGGCAGCTTTCTTGAGTGCCCAAGCAAGAAAATGCGGCGCAGTGCCTGTGCCGGGATTTCCGATATTGCCATCCGATCCATTTTTCTTCGCCCATTTAATGAATTCGGCCAATGTCTTCGCAGGATGGCTAGCTGGCACGGCAAATGCGAAATCGATGGCACAGGTCGAGCATATTGGCGCGAAATCCTCCAGCGGCGAATAGGGCAGTTTCTTATACGTGCTGGGAAAAAGCGAGAGCGGACTTGCCGGCGTCAGTGCCAGGAAGGAGCCGTCGGCAGCGCTGTTCTTCAGATTGCTCAGGGCGATTTGGCCACCAGCGCCGCCGCGGTTGTCCACGATCACAGACCGGTGCAGCTGCAGGCCGGCAAAACGACCGATCAACCGAGCCACCGTGTCCGGCGTCGAGCCGGCGTTGTAGCCTACCAGCAAGGTTATGGACGCCGGTTGTGCCCAGGCGTCGCCTGCCGCTGCCAGTGCTGCGGCCACTGTTCCCTTCAATGCCATCCGTCGATCCATTTCATCTCCTTTGTATCGGAACGAGACGTATCGTAAAGTTCCTGAGTGAGATGATTACAGCGCAAAGATAGTCTGCCCATAAGTGTTAACCCTCTCTTGAGATCTTGGTCTCATCGCTGACATTTTGTACCTTTATAATCAACGATACGTTTCGTCTTTAAAAGGAGTATTTTATGAGCGGTACTATGACCGATACCACTTCTGAAACATATCTGTATACGCCTGTACGTCGGCTCGTGACGGCTGAGAACGAGTACGGTCGTTCGTACTTCCTGTTCGACGAGCCGACGCCCAACCGCGTGGTGCAGCCCGGGGTGCCGAAGGCGCAGGTGGTATGGGTGACCGGCGAGGCAAGCGCATCCGGTCAAGACCCGGCGCCCGCCGGTCAGCGCTTCGGGTTTCACTCGCCGGGCGGTTCGCTACTGCGCGTTGCGGAGTTCCCACCGGACGACCAGTACGACCAGGAAAAACTGCAGGGTTTTCTCGACGCGGAAGGGGTGCGCGACGTAAATCGGCCGCGCCATTTCTGGTTCCACAAAACCCAGACGCTGGATTATGCGATTTGCCTTGAAGGCGAGATCTACGCGATGCTCGACGAAGGTGAACGCCTGATGAAAGCCGGCGACGTTCTGGTGCAGCAGGCCACCAACCACAGCTGGTCGAATCGCTCGGACAAGGTCTGCCGCATGGCTTTCATATTGATCGACCAGCCCGCCAAAGCCGCCGATTGAGCCTTTTGTCGATATTGAAAATTATTCTTACCCATTACTTTACAAGAGGCAGGTCTGATGTTTGAAAATGATCTATCGCTTATATCGGCTGGCACGCGCCATGCCCTTGATGAATCGCCTAGGATATTCGTCGACGGTGAATGGAACCGTGGCGGCCACAGCCTCGATGTCGTCGACCCCAGCAGCGGCAAGGTCATTTCGACCATCGCGGAGGGCGGTGCCGATGGCGTGAACGATGCCGTCGCTGCGGCGCGCCACGCGTTCGAGCGCGGCCCGTGGTCCCAGCTCGACGGCGCACAGCGCCAGGCACTGCTGCTGCGCCTGGCTGACCTTATGGAGCGCGACCGCGACATCTTGGCCGAGCTCGAGGTGCTGGACGTCGGTATGCCGATCTGGCTCGCGTCGCAGTTGAATGTCGGTGGCGCTATCGACACCTTTCGCTACATGGCGGGCTTGGCCCGCCGCGGGCATGGCAAGACGATGCAGATCAGCGGCGGCCTGCCCGAGGCCGGGTTTTTCGGCTACACGCAGAAGGAGCCGGTGGGGGTAGTTGGCGCCATCGTCCCGTGGAACGTGCCCGTGATGATCGCTGCCTGGAAGCTCGCACCGGCACTGGCTGCCGGCTGCACCGTGGTGATCAAGCCCTCGGAAGAGGCGTCGCTCGGCATCCTGTACTTGGCGCGGCTGGTCCAAGAAGCCGGCTTTCCGGCCGGCGCGGTCAACATCGTGACCGGCGGCGGCGCCCAGGGCGGCGAGGCTCTGGCCTCCCACCCGGGCATCGACAAGCTCACCTTCACGGGGTCGACGGCGACCGGCAAGAAGGTCGCCCGCGCGGCCGCTGAGAACGTCACCAAGCTGACGCTGGAACTGGGTGGAAAGTCGCCGCAGATCCTGTTCCCCGACGCCGACCTGACGCGCGCCATCCAGGGCATCGCCAACAGTATCTTCGCCAACTCCGGGCAGGTCTGCGCGGCCGGCTCTAGGCTCTACATCCACCGCGATATATATGCCGCCGCCATCGAGCAACTGGCGCGTCATGCTGACGCGCTGCAGGTGGGCGCGGGGCTGCTGGCCACCACCCAGCTTGGCCCGCTGGTCAACGCGCGTCAGCGCGCCCGCGTGCTGGCGTACATCGACGCCGCCGAGCAAGCGGGCGCGGTGCGCCTGACCGCCGATCCGCGCCTGGACACGGCCGGATTCTTCGTTCGGCCCACCGTGCTCACCACGCAGGACAACCGGTGCACCGTCATGCAGGAAGAGGTCTTCGGGCCGGTGCTCACTGTGATGCCTTTCGAGGACACCGAACACGCTATCGCGCTGGCGAACGACACGATCTTCGGCCTTTCCGCCAGCCTCTGGACGCGCGACATAGCCACCATGCATTCGGTGGTGCCTCGCATCCGCTCGGGCCGCGTAGCCGTCAATACCGAGCCGGTCCCATGGCCCGGCCTGCCCGAGGGCGGGCGCCGTGCATCGGGCTACGGCCGCGACCTGGGCGATGAGTCATTCGAGTCATACCTCGAGGGCAAGTCCGTGCTGCTCCGCTACGCTTAAAGAAAGATACCCCTCCATGCAAACCAAGATCGACTTCGACTCCGCCGGCCGGCGCCTGTCCGGCGTGCTGCACGTGCCGGACGGCCTCGCCCCCAGCGAGCGCCGGCCCGCGCTGATCGTCATACACGGCTTCGGCGGCAACAAGGACGGCCCCACGCACATTGGGGAGGCCCGCCTCTACGAGTCGCTGGGCTACGTGGCGCTACGCTTCGACATGCGCGGATGCGGCGACAGCGAAGGCATCCGCGGGCACATCCTGTGCGAGGACCAGGTGGTCGATGCGCAGGCCGCGATCGACTATCTGTCGGCACACCCTGCGGTGCGGGCCGATGCCATCGCCGTCAGCGGCCAGAGCTTCGGTGGGGCCATCTCGATGTATGTCGGCGCGGTGGACGCCCGCGTGGCCGCGGTGATCTCCATCGGCGGCTGGGCGCACGGCGAGCGCAAGCTCGAGCTGCAGCACTCGGGCGGGGGCGGGTGGGAGCGGTTCTTGGCCATGCTGCAACGCGGCCGCGAGTACCAGGCGGAAACCGGCCAGTCGATGCGTGTCATGCGCTGGGACATCGTGCCGGTGCCCGAGGCGCTGCGGCCCTTGCTGCCGCCCGGCTGCATCATGGATTTCCCGGTCGATACCGCGCAGAGCATCTTCGACTTCAAGCCGGAAGACGTTGTGGAGCGCATCGCGCCACGTCCGTTCCTGATCTGCCACGGCGCCGACGACTCGGTGACCCCGACCACCGAGGCGATCAGCATCTACGAGCGCACCCGCTCGTTCGCGGAGCTGGCGATCCTGAAGGGCGACCACTTCCCGTTCGCGGATGGCGATCCCCTGTACCCCGGCCTGCTCACCGGATGGCTGAAGCGCAACCTGCCGCTAGCGACAGACCCGGCGAACGCCGCCGACACGCACTAGCCAGCAGCACCGGCCCAGGCCGAAAGTCCCGGCACCACGCACGCTGGTGGTGCCGGGCCTTTTTTGTTGCCGAGCGGATCAGGTGGTGCGCGCAGGCATCAGCAGGAAGTGGGCCAGTGCCGGCAGCAGCACCAGGGCGCCCAGCATGTTCCAGAGGAACATGAACGCCAGCAGCACGCCCATGTCGGCCTGGAACTTGATCGGGCTCGCCACCCAGGTGATGACACCCATGGCCAGCGTCACGCCGGTGAGCAGCACCACGCGCCCAGTCAGCAGCAGCGCCCGGTGGTAGGCCTGAGACAGGCTCCTGCCCTCACGCAGTTGGGCCATCGTCACCGACAGTATGTACAGCGCGTAGTCGACGCCGATGCCCACGCCCAGCGCGATCACCGGCAAGGTCGCCACTTTCACGCCCATGCCGAGCACCACCATGAGGGCCTCGGCCAGCACCGAGGTGAGCAGCAGCGGCAGCACCGCCACGACCACCGCGCGCCAGGACCGGAACGCGACCAGGCACAGCAGCACCACGGCGCCGTACACCAGCAACAGCATCTGCACCCATGCCTTGTGCACCACGATGTTGGTCGCCGCCTCGATGCCGGCGGATCCGGCGGCCAGCTCAAAGCGAGCGTCCGGGCCGTTGTTGGCGGCGGCGAACGCCTCCACGTGTGCGATCACGCGGGCCAGCGTCTCGGCCTTGTGGTCACGCAGGTTGACGTACATCGTCAGCAGGTTGCAGGCTTCGTTGTAGAGGCCGCGCGGCGCACCGGCGGTAACGGTGTTCAGCATGTCCTGATTGGGCAGGAATTCCGTCCACTTCGGATTGCCCTCATTGAGCCCGGCCAGAACGCGCCGGTTCAGCAGGGCCAGCGTGCCGGTGTTTTCCACGCCCTCGAGCTGGCGCAGCGCCCATTCCAGCGCGTCCACCTTGTTGAGCACCGCCAGGCGGGAGCATTCGCCGTCGGGCGTGGTGACCATGATGGCCAGCACGTCGCTGGAGGCGCCGTACGCATTGCTCATGAAGCCGACGTCGCGGTTGTATCGGCTTTGCGCCCGGAGCTCGGGTGCGCCGGGGTCCAGGTCGCCGATCTTGAGCCGCGTGCTGGCGGCGAACCCGGCCGCGCCAAGCAGCGCCGCGGCGACGAGGGCCAGAGCGGCATGGCGCCGCGTGGTGAAACGGTCCAGCCAGCGCCACAGCGACGCGCGGTCGCCCTGCGCCTGCGCGTCGCTGTCGGCCTGCAGGCTGCGCCGGGCTGCACTGACGCTCACGCCGGTGTAGCTCAGCAGGATGGGCAGCAGGATCAAGTTGGTGAAGATCAGCGCCGCCACGCCGATCGAGGCCGCCACGGCCAGCTCGCGGATCGACTGGATGTCGATGATCAGCAGCACCGCGAAACCCACCGCGTCGGCCAGCAGCGCGGTCAGCCCGGCCAGGAAAAGCCGGCGGAACGTGAACCGGGCGGCGACCAGCTTGTCGATGCCGCGGCCGATGTCCTGCATGATCCCGTTCATCTTCTGTGCACCGTGGCTCATGCCGATGGCGAACACGAGGAAGGGCACCAGGATCGAGTAGGGGTCGAGTGTGTAGCCCAGTAGCGGGAGCATGCCCAGCTGCCAGACCACGGCCACCAGCGAGGCCGCCACCACCAGTGCCGTCGAGCGCAGGCAGCGGGTGTGGATGTAGACCATGACGGAGGCGATCAGCACCGCCAGCGCAAAGAAGCCCAACACCGCGCGCACGCCTTCGATCAGGTCGCCCACGATCTTGGCGAAGCCGGTGATGTGGATCTCCACGCCCTGCGCCTGGTATTTGCCGCGCAGCGACTCCAGGCGGACTGCGAGGTCGGGGTAGTCCAGCGGCTGCCCCTGGGCGTCCTTCGAGAGCAGCGGCAGGTAGATCACCGAAGAGCGGGCGTCCAGCGCCACCAGCTGGCCAATCTCCCCGGAGCGGGCGATGTTGGCCGCCAGTGCCTGAAGGCTCTGCGGCGAGCCGTCGTAGCCGTCGGGGATCACCGGGCCACCCTCCAGGCCGTCCTCGGTCACGCCACTCCAGCGGGTCGAGGGCGTCCACAGCGACTTCATCTGGTTGCGGGCCACGCCGGGCAGCAGGAAGGCCTCGTCGGAGATCTTGCGCAGGGTCTCCAGGTAGGCCGCGTCGTAGATGTCGCCACCCGGATTGGCCACCGCGATCCGCACCGCGTTGCCCAGGCCGGACAGCTCCTTCTGGTGTGCCAGGTAGTTGACGATGTAGGGGTGGCCGGTCGGGATCGACTTCTCGAAACTGGCGTTCAGTCGGACTTGCAGCGCCTGCCAGCCCAGCAAAAGCGTGGTCAGCAGGCACAGCGCGACGACCCAGGGCCGGTGGTTGAAGAATGCACGTTCGACCAGCGAGCCCGAACGCGGATCGAAGGGGGCGGAATCCGGTTGTGCTGCCGGGTGCGAGGAAGCGGCCATCATTTCGCGCTCCCCTGTGCGCCGTCCGCGGGCAGCAGTCGTGCGCCCTGCAGGCCCAGGGCCAGCAGGGAGCCGTTGTCCAGCACCAGCGCCGCGTTGAGCGGCGGCAGGGGCGGCGTGGCCAGCGCCTGCAGGGACTCGCGACCCTCCAGCAGCGTACCGGCCTGGGTCGCCAGCACCAGCGTGCCGTCGGGCCGCAGTGCCGAAGCGGTGATGGACACCGGAGCGGGCGTGGCCAGCGCATGCCACGACCGGCCGCCGTCGGGTGAGCGCCAGACATTGCCGCGCATCCCGGCCACCACCAGGTCGCGCGGCGTGGGCATCTCGGCGGTGAAAAAACTGCCCTTGTAGGGACTGGCCAGCCGCTCGAAGCGCTTCCCGGCGTCATCGGACTTGAGCAGCAAGCCCTGTTCACCCGCGATGAGCAGGGTGTCGCCGGCGCGGCGCAGGGTGTAGAGGTGCAGGGCGCGCGGGTTGTCGAGCCGGCTCATCCAGGGCTGCCAGGTGGCGCCGCCGTCTTCGGTGCCGAACACCAGGCCGTAGGCGCCGATGACCAGCATGCGGCGTGCATCGAACATGGCGACGTCCAGCAGCGGCTTGTCTGGGCCGTCGGCGACCAGGCCTTCGGCCTCGCGGATGCGCGCGGCATCGCCCGAGGCCAGCGCGGCCGCCAGCGCGATGTCGGCCATGCGGCGGCCGTCGAGCCGCTGCGTCCAGGTGCTTCCGCCATCCGAGGTGGTGAGCACGGTGCCGCCGTGGCCGATCACCACGCCGTGGCGCTCGTCGGCGAAACGCACCATGGTCAGCGTCACGCTGACCGGTATGCCGACCTGCTGCCAGCTGGCGGCGCCGTCGTCGGACACGGCCAGCACGCCGCGCTCGCCTGCCACCACCAGGCGGCGACCGGCAGCGGCCGCCGACAGGAGCATCACCTGGCCGGGATGGCGCACCGGCAGCGCCGGGCGGGTGAGCGCGTCGCCCACCACGCCAGCCGCGGCCTCCCGCGAGGCCGGGGCGGCCATGGCGAGCGGTCCCGCGGCAAACAGGGTGGCAGCTGCCGCCAGCAAAGTTCGCCGCAGCAGGGGCGGCCTCGATCCCAGAGTCGATTTCATCGCAATTCCGATTGGTACAGTAAATAAATACTATACGGACAGTATCGAAATATGCTGTAGTGAAAACCCGCTGGCCACCGGTTAATCGTCCACGCTGCGGCTGGCCTCGCGCAGCATCTGGACCAGCCAGCGGATGCCGGGGTCATCGCTGCGGAAGCGGTGCCACTGGACACCCTGGCGCATCCCGATGGCACGCGGCGGCTCCTTCACCACGACCGGCAGGTGCCGTGCCGCCTGCACGGCCAGCCGCTCCTGCAGCGTGGCGATACGCTCGGTGCCGACCACCAGGGCGGGCAGGGCGGTGAAGCTCGAGCAGACCACGCTGGCGGTCCGCCCGATGCGTGCGTCGCGGAGTACCACGTCCTCGTAGGACTGGTCACCCTCGCCCTGCGGCACCATCAGCACGTGCTGCGCCCGCGCGTAGCGGTCCTCGGTGAGCGGACCCTGCGCCAATGCGGATTCCGACCAGACGACCGACACGAATCGCTCCTCCAGCAGCGCCTCCCAGGGGTGCTGTGGTGCCTGGAATGGCTCGGGGATGATGAGGAGGTCGACCTCGCCATGCTCCAGCGCCAGGCTGGCCTCGCGCACCTGCGGCAGCAGGCGCAGCCGAACCCGCGGCGCCGCGCGGGCCAGCACGCGGTGGACCTCCGGCATGAGGGTGTGCAGGGTGTAGTCGCTAAGGGACAGGCGGAACTCGCGGTCGTGGGTCTGCGGGTCGAAGCTCGGGCGGGCGGTGATGGTCGCGTCCACCCGCAGCAGCAGGTCGTGCACGGCGTCACGCAGCACCTGGGCGCGTGGCGTGAGTTCCATGCGCCGGCCGACCAGCACCAGCAGCGGATCGTCGAAATACGCCCGCAGACGGGCCAGCGCACCGCTAGTGGAGGATTGGCTCAGGTGCAGGCGTGCGGCGGCTTTGCCGATGTTGGCCTCGTGCAGCAGCACATCGAGTGCCACGAGCAGGTTCAGGTCGAGCTTTTGATAGTGCATAGGCCTTCCCGGGGCTAACCCTGGATGTATCGGTGCGCTCGATATCGTGCATCCAGATAAACGATTTTGTGGCGACGCGTGCCTTGCATAACCTTGCCCGGGCCATCGCAACCTGATGGAGAAACCAGAAAGAAGACACCGTGAACATCCTTGGACCCGATGAATTGATTTTTGGCGTGGAGGACCTCGACGCCTGTACCCGCTACCTCACCGACTACGGCCTGGAGCCGGTCAGCGAGGGGCGCTTCGAGGCACTCGACGGCACCGCCGTGATCGTGCGGCACGCCGAGGACGCCTCGCTGGCGCGCAGGACCCTGCAGACCGCCAACCTGTTGCGCAAGACGGTCTACGGAGTGGCGGACGTGGTGACGCTGGAGGCGATCGCGGCAGAACTCTCCACCGACCGCGAAGTGCGCTGGCTTGACGATGGATCGATCGAGTCGGTGGACGATGTCGGCTTCGTGCTCGGTTTCAAGGTGAGCCGGCGCCGGCCGCTCCAGCTGCCCGCGGAGCGCGTGAACGCGCCGGGCGACGCGAACCGGCCGATCAATACACCGGCGTCGCCGGCCGAAGGCCCGGGTGTGATTCCGCGCCCGCGCAGTCTTTCGCACGTCGTGTACTTCGTGCCCGACCTCGAGAAGGCCGAAGCCTTCTACGTCGAGCGGCTGGGCTTTCGCGTGAGCGACCGGTTCGTAGGGCTCGGGCCGTTCCTGCGTCCGGCTGGTACCCAGGACCACCACACCCTGTTCTTCATCAAGACGCCGCCCTTCATGCAGGGTTGCGAGCATTTCACCTTCCACATGGGCGGACCGACCGAACTCCTGGTGGCGGGCTATGCCTTCGTCGGCAAGGGCTACCAGTCGCACTGGGGACCGGGCCGGCACCGCTTCGGTTCCAACTGGTTCTGGTACTTCAACAGCCCGCTGGGCTGCCATGTCGAATATGACGCCGACATGGACCTGCACGACGACAGCTGGGTGGCGCGCGAGGCCGTCGCGGAGACCGATCGCTCGCAGATCTTCCTGTTCGATTGGCGTGAGAAGTGGGCGCCCAACGGCCCGCAGCCTAAGAAGGACTGAGCCATGGATGCAAGCCTCCGCCTGTGTCACCGGGACGAGTTGCCCGAAGGCGGTGCGCGGGGCTTCATGCCTTCGCGCGCTGGCTCCGACACGATGTTCGTGGTCAGGCGCGACGGCGAGCTGTTCGCCTACCGGGACGCCTGCCCGCACTGGCCGGGCAGCGCGATGGCATGGCGCCGCCATGCCTACCTGAATCGGGAAGGCAGCCGCATCGTGTGCAACGGACATGGCGCGGAGTTCGAGATCGATACCGGGCGCTGCACGCTCGGGCCCTGCCTGGGACAGGCGCTCACGCCGGTGCCGCTTGTGGTCACGGATGTGGGGGAGGTCTTCCTCGCCGCCGCGCCCTGACATCCGGTGCCTTCAGAAGGGCTGCGCCAGGAATGCGTAGCCCTCGTGCATCAGCGCCATGGCGGCGCCGCCGCTGCCCAGCGGGTCTTGTTCGATCTGCGAGATGGCCAGCGTGGTCTCGTAGACCTTCTTCACCCGCGGGCCGCGACGCTCGCAATAGGCGGCCAGTGCGCGCGGCACGTCGTCCGGGCTGTGCGCAAGCTCCTGGCCCAGCACCACGGCGTCCTCGACGGCCATGCCGCCGCCCGAGGTGAGGTGCGGCGTGACCGAGTGCGCAGCGTCGCCCAGCAGCACCACGCGGCCGTGGTACCAGGGCTGTGGCATCAGCAGGACGTCGAAGGGGCGGAAGCTGATGTAGCTGTCGGCGTTCAGGGCCGCGACCGCGTCGCGGATCTCGGGCGCGTCGAAGCCCTCCAGCCGCTGCCTGAACATGGCTTGGATCTCCGCGGTCGGCACGCAGGGCCGGGTCTCGCTGTTCTCCACGAAGAAGAAATAGCACAGTTCCAGCGACAGCGGCAGTGCGCCGACGGCATGGCCGCGGTCGTCGTGGTAGAGGTTCAAACCCTCGACCTCGGCGCTGCGCCGCGCGGTGTAGCGCCAGCTGCCCTGGCCGACGTAGGTGGGGCGGTGCTGGGTGCCAAAGACCATCTCGCGTGTCGTCGAATAGACGCCGTCGGCGGCCACCAGCAGGTCGCAGCGATCGGTCTCGCCGTTGTCCAGGCTGACGGTGACACCGTCGTCGTCCTGGATCATGCCGGAGACCCGCGTGCGGTGTTCGATCTTCACGCCATGCGCCAGGGCGTTGGCTTCGAGGATTTCCGCCAGCCGCGGCCGCATGATGCCGAGTGCGCTCGGCGCGTCGGGCCGGAAGAAGCGGGGCGAGTCGAGCTGGTTCAGCAACTCGCCACGCGCGTTCTTGTTGCGCACCGTGTCCCAGCCGTAGCCGTTCTCCAGGCACGCGTCGGCCAGCCCGAGCGAATCGAGTGCCTTCAATGCGTTGCCCATCAGGTTGATGCCGGTGCCATGCTGATCCAGCCGGTGTCCGGCTTCGATCACGCGCACTTCCATCCCGTTGTGGGCCGCACCAATCGCGAGCGCCATGCCGCCGATGCCGCCGCCGACCACCAGGATCCTGAGTTTCTTGGCCATTGCCATTCTGCTTTCCCTGGGTGTCAGGCGGAGGCCTGGCAGATGGTGCGCTGAGTGCCCAGGCCTTCGATGGTGGACTCCATCACGTCGCCAGGCTGCAGGAAGCGGTTGTAGTGGGTGCCGTTGCCGGCCGGCGAACCGGTGCAGATCACGTCGCCCGGCAGCAGGCGGGCATAGGTAGAGATGTATTCGATCTGCCGCTCGATGCCGAAGATCATGTCGGCGGTGGTTTCGTCCTGCATGGTACGACCGCCCACGCTCAGGCGCATCGCCAGCGCATGCGGCCGTGGCACGAATTCGGCCGGAACCAGATAGGGCCCGAAGGGCAGAAAACCTGGCTGGCCCTTGGAGCGCAGCCAGTCGGTGCCCAGCATCTTGTAGTCGGTGCGGGCGATCAGGTCGCGTGCCGAGATGTCGTTGACGATGGCGTAGCCGGCCACGTGCGAGAGCGCGTCCTCCCGCCGGATGCGATAGCCGCCCCGGCCGATCACCACGGCGAGCTCCAGCTCCCAGTCTGGCTTGGTGGTGGTGACGGGCAGCACCAGGGGCTCGAAGGGGCCGCTGATTGCCGACACCGGCTTGGTGAATACATAGGGTTCGCCGTTGGCCGCCCGCTCGTCCATCATGTTTTCGGCCCAGCGGCGCAGGCCCTGCGCATCCAGGCCCTCGGGTCCGACGCCGGAATCGACGGTGAGGTCGACCACGTGCTTGCGGTAGTTGGCGCCGGTGCAGAACACCTGGCGGGGCAGATCGACGGGCGGGTGGATCGTCAGGGTGGCTGCCGGCCGCCAGTCTGGGAACTGCGCGGCGCCGGCGGCTAGGGCGGCGAGCCAGGGCCGGGCGTCGTCCCAGCGTTCTAGCAGGTCCAGCACGCGCGCATGCGCCAGGGCCTGGCTGGCGCCCACGGCCTCGGCGAGCCGGTTCATCGGTGCTACGCGGTCGTCGATCACCAGTCCGGCGAAGCGGGGGCCGTCGTTCTTCGAGAAGGTACCTAGGGCATAGCGGGTCATGGCGTGTCCAGTGGAGGGGGAAGGAGGTCCGTGTCGACCAGGGTGGCGTATTCGTCGTCTGCGCCCGGCAGGCCGAAGCGGCCGCGCTGGCGGATCAGCAGCGCGATGCCCGCGCGGCTGGGCTGCAGCGACGCGGGGCGGTCGGCCAACATTGCCTCGATCGCCGGTGCGGGCAGGCCGGTGGCGGCCATCGCCGCGTAGGCGTTCTCGGGCTGGCGCGCGATGTCGGCGCCGGCCTGCTGAAGGTCCGCCAGCCAGGTGCGCACGGCCTCGCGTACCTCCGGCGAGGCCGAGTCACGCATTACGAGGCCCTGGCCTGGGAAGTCGGGATAGCTTTCCTGGACCCGGCCCAGTTGCTCCATGCCGTCGGCCATGGCCATGGCGTCGAATGGCGGGCCGAGCAGGGTGGCCGCGCCCAGGGACGAGCGCAGGCCCTCCAGGCGTTCGCGCACGCCTCCCGTTTCGCGCAGGGTGTAGTCGCCGGTCTGCAGGCCGCCGTCCTGGAGCATTGCCCGCAGAGCCACCACAAAACCGTTGCTGGCCGAATCGACCAATATCACGGTGCCACGCAGATGGCCCAGTTCCCGGAAGCCCCGCCGGGCCACCAGTGAAAGCGGCGTGCTGCGCTCCAACTGCGCCACGATGCGGAAATCCTGCGGTCCTGGCAAGCGGTTCCAGGCCATCACGTTGTCCATGGAGGTCACCACCGCGTCGACGGTGCCGCGCGAAAGTGCCTCGAACTGCGCTTGGGAGGAGAGGTTGCGCTCCCCCTCCACTCGGACCGGCCCGCGGGCTTGGGCCACCACCGCTATGGCGGGCGGCACGAACCACATCACTCGTAAAAGCATGTCTTGTCTCTCGTCTTGTTGTTGTTATTTTATTATTGAACGAAACGTATCGTTCGTCAATTTGAGAAAGGCTGAAATCGCTGAATCGGCAATAGGCGTCGGTGGCGACCTCCGGTTGGTGATGTGGGGGTAAGCGGCGGCTCAGCCCTTGCCGTCCTTCCGATCGAAGGTGGGTACCGGCACACCCAGCAGGCCGTACACGAATGCCACATGCTCCTGCACAAAACCCTGGTCCAACGGCGCGTGGCCCAGCAGCAGGCGCATGTAGATGGGTGCGTAGAACATGTCTGCCAGCAGTTCCAGGTTGGTGGACGGCGGCAAGCCGCCCGAACTCCGCCATTCGGCCAGCACTTCGCGGACCACCGCGCGGCGGCCGTAGTGGAAGCGCTCGCGGAACTCGCGGGCCACGTCCGGGTTGGCCTGACCCTCCGCAATGATCTGCGCCACGATTCGTCCGGACCAGCCTGCGTACTGCCGGGTTAGGGCGGCGATGTGCAGGGCGATGGCATCGCCCGGCGGCAAATCACGGCGCATCGGCGTCTTTACTACGTGGTTTTCCATGAAGGCGTCTATCACCACCAACGCCTTCGATTCCCACCAGCGGTAGATGGTGGCCTTGCCGGCTCCGGCCTCCCGTGCGATGGCTTCGATGGTGATGGCCTGCACGGTGTTGGTTTCCAGCAGGCGCATGGTGGCGGAGAGGATCTGCGCTCGCGTGGCCTCGTTGCGAGGCCGGCCCCGGGTGCGTACGCCCGGGTCAGTGGTTTCAGGAGCGGCTGTGGGCATGGATGATGGTCTTTCGAACGTTGGTAAAACGATCCGTATCGCTTGGATAATCGTTTGAGATCTTATCAGCCACGCCCGGTCGTCCCGCCCCCGTGCCGCCCCTACGCCACGGAACTCAGCGGACCGCTTCACCCGCCAGTGTTTCGGACGAGAAATGGCTCTCGGTCAGACGCGGCGTCAGCAGCTTGTATTGCTCCTTGTAGGAGTTCATCAGCTCCGATGTGAAGTAGGTGCCCGCCAGAAGGTCGTAGGTGCCCCAGACGGTGCCCACCACGCCGGGGAGGTCCGGCATGGCCACTGGGATGGAGAAGGGCATGCGGGCCAGCTGGCCGTTGGCGTCCCAGCGATCGGCCAGCACTGGCCACCAGCTGTCCTCGTCCACGTAGTACACGCTCTTGGGCGAGGTGTGGCGCTGGCCGGGGCGCAAGGCTGCCTCGACCACCCACACGCGATGGAGCTCCCAGCGGACGACATCGGGGTTGAGATGGTGGGCACCTAGGATGTCGCTGTCCTTGGCCGGCTGCAGGATCCGGTTGGAGTTGTACGGGATATACATCTCCTTCTTGCCGACCAGCTTCCAGTCGTAGCGATCCATGCGCGAGGCATAGGTCTCGATCTCGTCAAAGGTGACGATGCCGGCGGCGGTCGGGTGCGGCGTGTCGCAGCAGGAGTTGGGCAGCTTACGTACCCGACGCTGGCCGGTAAGGTAGACCCACGTGGAGGTCTTGCTCTCGTCTACCGCCTGGTGTCCCAGGATGGCCTCGCCGGCGCGAATGGTCGGTGCGGAGGTGGCGACGCGGACCATCCAATAGGACCCGCTGAACTTCTCGGGCGTACCCTCCTTAAAGTAGTAAGGCGCCAGATTGTCCACGTTGAGTGAATGCACCAGCACCGCCCGACCTTCGGAGGTGACCTGGTAGCCGTTGCTCTGGGTGTTCCAAGACTCGCCGCGCCAGCGCACCTGGGCGTTCAGCATCACATCCGCGCCCGTCTTCGGGATCGGGAAGGGGACACCGCCATAGGCGCCCTTGGCCACGGGGCCGCTGCCGTTGTCCTGGACGACGGCCCGTGTGGCGTTGAGGAAGGTGTTGTCGTAGATCCATTGAGGCGCTGCGGCCGTACGTCGGGTGGGATAGACGTCGACCCTGAAGCTTTCCGGGTACTTGGCCAGCATCGCTCGGGTGCCGTCAGTCAGTTTGTCGGCATGCTGCTCCATGTTCTTCGCGGTGATCTGCAGCAGGGGTCTATCGGCGGCGAACGGGTCCGGACGGCGGCCGTTCTGGACGCCGGGAGTGGGTGTGGTCAGACCACCTGTCCAAGCGGGAATGGTGCCTTCTTTGTTGCCGGCACGTTCCGCACCGAGCGGGGTCAGCTCGGTCTTCAGGCGTGCAGCTTCCGCCGCCGTGACTTCCGCGCGTGCAGCACCGGCCGCTAGCGTAATCGCGATCAGGATTGACAGGGTGGTCGAATGAGGTGTCTTCATGATGTTCTTCGGAATGTGTAATTAGATGGCTCGGCGCACGGAAAGGGCGATGAAGTCGCGGTCCTTCAGGTACTGCCGGTAGGAGTAGGAGTTGCTGCCGTCGAGCAGGGGCCCCTGCCCGCCCAGGAAGTGGGTATAGGCCAGGCTGAAGTGCCAGACGCCCAGGTAGGTTCCCTTGACGCCGAGCGTGAAGTCGCCGCCGCCGGACGGCGGAAGGGCGCCGGCGCCGAGCGCCATCGAGCGTGAGCCCTTGGGGCTGTAGCCCAGGCCGACCGGCACCGACAGGTCGAGGCCGGGCAGCACCTGCCGGTAGGCCGGTTCGAACAAGGCGCGCAGCGCCACGGCATCACGGGTGGCGTTGGGGTCCAGTGCGTTGGCGTTGCGGGTCACCGACATCACCCGGTTCCAGGCCACCTCGGCTACCAGGCTCGCTTCGTTGTACAACGGCGAGTTCGGCATGGTCCACATGGCGTTCACGTTGACGTGCGCCGTCTTGCCGACTGCGTAGGCCGGCTTGGAGCTGTTGTCGCTGTTCAGGCCCGTGAAGAAGCCGGTGTCGTTGGCCCGGGTGCTGGCTAGGTCCTGGTTATGTCGCACCGAGACTTCCGCCGCCAGGTTGACGTCGCCGAAGGTCCGCGAGGCACTGGCGCCAAGCGCGGTGATGCCTTCTTGGTAGGCCAAGCGGTAGCCGATGGGTCCTGGAATGAAACCGCCGCCCGACGCGGACGCCAGGCCGATGTTGGTGATCTGCTGGTGCGAGCGCTGGTGGAAGCGGATCAGGTACAGGCCGAAGTCGGACTCGTCGCCCTGCCATCGCACCTGCACGCCGCCCTGGCCGCTATTGCGTGCGCGTTGGTCGGGAAGGCGGCCGGCATTGGCAGCGAAGGGGCTGCCCGGGCCCGCAAGCAGCAGGCGTTCTCCACCCTCGGGGTTGGAGTCGAAGCCCGAGAAGTAGCTGCCGGCCGCCGGCAGCCGGTTGGGTTCCCAGCGGAACTGGTAGAACGCGCCGAACGACAGCGACGGGTTGAGTTGCCACTGCGCCGAAACCTGCGGTACGGGGCGGATCGCCTCCTTGAACTGCGTGTTCGGCACCGACAGCAGCTTGATGACATCCACTGGGTTCATGCCCCCGGCCACTGCGTTGGCGCCGAAGAACAGGCTTTCGCCCCATACCAGACTATGGTTGCCTAGGCGCACGGTGGCGCGGGTCTGGCCGAGGTCGAAGCCGCCGAAGACGAAGGCGTCCAGCGCCTCGATGCTGCGGCCATGCAGGCGGCGGGTAGTGGCGGTGAACTCGTTGTACGGCGCCGAGACCTGATTGGGGAAGGCGCCGCCGGCCAAACCGGGGTTGTCGTTACTGCGGTTGTAAGTGTCGTCGTACCAACTGGCGGCGCTCAGGCGCAGGCCGTAGCGCTTGGCGTACACCACGTCGAGTTCTGAAAGCAGGTCGACCCGGTTGGAGATCAAGCCCTTGCTGAAATTGCGGTTGCCGTCGTCGGTATTGGGCAGCGATGTCAGGCCCGAACTCTGGCCCTTGACGCGGGCGGCGGCGCTGTACTTCAGGGTATTGTCCCAGCGCGCGCTCAGGTCTGGGTTACCGGTCTCGAATTCGAACGCCAGCGCGTTTGACGCACACACGCAACTGGCGGCCGCCCACATGGCGGGGCGGTGGCGGGCGATGCCGCGACGTTTCTTGGTCTTCATCTCGTTGTCTCCTCGTTGTTGTCGAAAATGCGCGGCGCAGGCCACCCCCGGCGTCGGGCGGGACGCCATGGAAGGTCGGCCTGCGGAAGGCCGTCGGGAGGGGGGGCGGCGTGAACGCTGCCCGCGGACTCAGGGGGTCACGGCTACGCTGGCCGGCGCCGGACGCAGGCGCCGTGGCGGTGGGTCCTCCACCTCCGCCAGCTGCGCCAGGATGAGCGCCGGATAGGCGTCGCCATGAACACGCTGCATCAGGGTGGTGTGGTCCATGATGAAATCGCGCAGCGGCCGCAGGAATGCCGGGGTCTTGTGGAAGACCTTGCCGGCCACCCACGCCTCCTGCGAGACGCGGGCGCAATGCGGCTTGCGGCGGTCCTCGAACGCCTGCAAGGCGCGGCGCACGGAATCGAGGTCGGCGACGTCGACGTTTTGCAGCTCGCGCCCCAGGAAGTAGCCGTCCTCTATGGACATGCCGGCGCCATAGGCGGCGTAAGGCGAGGTCGGGTGGGCGGCATCCCCGACCAGCGTGATGCGGCCCTTCGACCACTGCTTGAGCGGCGGCCGGTCGCGGATTTCCCAACGGTGCGTGTGCGCCGGGTCGGTGCGCCGCACAAAGCCGGGCAGCGGTGCGTCGAAGTGCGAGATGAGCGACAGCGCACGGTCCTTGATGTTCTCCGTGAAGGGCATGCCGGCCTTCCAGGACTCCAGTACCCACCATTCGTAGCCGTTGCGGCCTTCGTGCCGGATCGGCGTGTAGCTGCCCTGCACGGTGCGGTCGTGTGCAAACACGCCCCGGGTGCCGATGGGCTCGTCGGTGAAGAAGTAGCCACCCATCAGGTGCAGGTCGTGGTTGCGGATCGGTGCGTCGCCCCACAGCTCCTTGCGCACCTTGCTATCGATGCCGTCGGCACCCACAACGATGTCGGCGATCACGTCGTCGCGGCCCTCGAACGAGATGACCACGTCGCGGCCGCGATCGACGATGCTGGTGCAGCGGTGGTCGAGCTGCAGCGCGCCGGCCGGCAGGGCGTCGAGCATGCGTTTATAGAGACCCCAGCGGAGCAGGCCGATGAAGCCGCCCTGGTATTCGTCGACCACCGCCTGCGGGATCACGAAATCGGCGCGCTTGTGCCCATCGAAGCGGCGCAACTGCGTCAGGGCGGCGGCACCGAGGTCATCGGTGTCAACGCCCAGAACCCGGAGCACCTTCTGCGGTGTGGGCCAGAGATTGAGGATGTTGCCCGCCGCCTTGATTTCGTGATAACGCTCGTACAAGGTGACTTGGAAGCCCAGTCGGTGCAGGGCAAGAGTAGTGGCCAGGCCACCAGGACCAGCCCCGATGACGGCGACGCGGCCGCGGGATTTTTGGATTGCCAAGTTGTTCTCCAGTCATTTATCAATACGATTCGTTTCGTACGATATTTAAATGATGGCATTTCTCGGCTGGCGGTCGCTTAGCGCAAACCCTTGATCAGCGTCCTTGTCGAAATCTGACTTCCACCTGTCGGACGGACTCCCCACTAGGTCCGCGATCTGGCGGATGCGCTGGGGACCCATGCGCTGCGACAGCGCCATGACGCTCATGGCGGCGATAGGCTGGCCCAGCGTGTCGCGCACCGTCATGCCGACCGCGGTGACGCCCAGACCGACGCGGTTGCTGATGACGGCGACCCCGTCGGCGCGTGCCTGGTCGCAGGCCTGAGCCAGCGTCACCGCGTCCAGCCGGCCGAAGTCGGGCAAGGCCAGGGCGACGCGTTCGATGATGTGCTGGCGTTCTTCCGATTCGACGGCCGCCAGCATGGCCAGTCCGCCCGCACCGACGCCCAGTGGCCGGCGGCTGCCGGCCTCCGGCACCAGTGCCCTGATCGGAAAACTGCCCTCCCGCCGGTGCATGCACACCGCGTCGAAGCCGCTGCACACCACCAGGTAGGCGGTGTCGCCGGTGGCTTCGGCCAAGGCGGTCATCTGCGTTTCGCACAGGATGTCGTGCGTGCGAAAATTGCAGAGGGATTTGCAATGGCCGACCCTTCGAACGCTGCCCACTACCGGGCCCGGGAAGCCGCCTATGGCGCCCGCCCTGGATGCGCGGGATGCTCACATCCGCCTGGCCTTGACCGTCGGCGACTACGGTCGCACGGCCAGCATCTACAACTTCTTGTCGCAGGCGGGGCGTTTCGGTTTGTCGGCGGAAGAGGCGCGCAAGGAAATCGATCGACTCGTCGATGTTGCCCGGCATTGGCGCGGCGGCTTCTTCGCCTGCGGCGTGTCGGTCAGGGACATCGACTACATCGCTCCGGCCATCCTGCCCGAGTGCTTCTTCTTCGAAAGAAGACCCGATACCTGAGGTATCGCATGACTTGCATGATTGGCAGACCTAACCGACTTTCCCTCCCGAGGATGACTGTCGGGTCCGGTGCTTTTTCTGTATCACATTTGATTGATGATGATGTCGAAAACGTCGACGCCCCGCAAATCGCTCCATCTCCCGCGCCAGCAAAAGACCCGCGCTTCTGACGGTAAAAACGACGGTAAGGACCCATGTCGATCGCAGCTAAGTCCTTTAACCATGCGGTTTGGACCGCCTGTTGATGATGGAGTGGGACGAACAAGCGGTGTAGTTGCAGAGCATCAGACCGTCATTGCGCAGGTAATCCGAACCTATGGTGACGGCGCCATCATGCATCCCCTTGCACAACAGCCTCCTGAGCCCTTGGCCCCCGGCCTCGCTGAAACGTAACGATCCACGCATGCTTTTCTGACTCGCGAAGTGCGGCGGGCGGAGATCGATGGGGTTCGTGACTGTATCGATACGGCCGGATAGGCGGGGCTGGAGCTGACTGGCATCGGGATCGCACCATGGCCGGTCCGGCGCTGTCGACCCTGCTTGGAGTGGCGCAGAGTTGGCGGCTCCGCAGAGCCGGGCCGATATGGACGGAAATCGCCTGGTGATCGCCGTGCGCGAGGGGGCGCGAGACACAGTGAACCAGGCCGGGCAGGAGATCACAAAGCGCAATGCGAGGATCTAGCCGAAACTGGCGATCCGGCCGGGATTTCCGATGCGGGTGATGGTGAGCAGGGTTCTCATCCTGCGGCCGTACCAGCCGCTGTTCTTCAAGCGCGGGAGTTCGCCATGAGCACAGGTACGAGTCGATTAAGCCTGGAGCGCTGCCACGCGCGTAGCGTGAAACTGATGATCACAGTGCCGGTGGAATTCAAGACGTAGCTCGAGGCATATGCCGAGGTGCACAGCCATCTGCATGGGCCAGTGGATGCGATGGCGCTGATTCCGCCCATGCACTCGGCGTTCATTGCATGGGATCGGCGATTCAAGGCGCTGAGGGTCAAGGCGAAGCCGAGGGCGGAATACGTTCGTCCGGGTGTGTCGCTCATCGCGTTCAGGTGAAAAGACGTGGCAGTTCCAGGGCAAGTGCAGCAGGAGATCGGCGGCCAAGCCCAGCACCGCTTCGACGAGGCCTGCCGTCGGCAGCAGCACGCAATGGCCTGTGCTACGCATCGGGTGGCGCGATCTGCATGGCCACTTGACCCAGAAAGGCGACTGGACCGCAGAAGGCCGTAACTTGTTCGATTCCACCGATCAAACAGCGCCATCAAAAGCAGCGCATGCATAGGATCGCCCAACGGCTCAAGATATGACGGACGGTCGATGTTCATCGTTCCCGAACAACTCCACCACAGACTCTCGCAACCACTTCACCGCTGCATCCGACTGATACCGCGGGTGCCAAAACTGCTTGAGGGCGTAAGGGCGGATATTGATCGGCGGCTCGACGATGCGCAGCCGCTCGATGCGGGTGTAGTAGTCGGCGATGGATCGGGGGACGGTGACGATCATGTCGGTCGCGGCGACGATGGCTGGCACAGTCAGGAAATGCAGGGAGGTCAGTTGCACCCGCCGCTTGTAACCTTTCTCCTTCAGGAGCGTCTCGAACAGCTCACCGCTGCGTCCCATCGGGATCACCACTGCGTGCGACATCTCCAGGAATTTGCGAAGCCCGATGCGCGATGAGCGCACCTCGGGGTGGTCGGCGCGCACGACGCAGGCCAATGAGTGCATGAAGAGCGTCTGCGTATAGAGCGTCGGTCGCTCCAGATTGGGGAAGAAGCCGAGCGCAAGGTCGCAGCGGCCATCCTCGAGCGCGCGTGCGATGTCCTCCAGCGGAAAGGTCTCGCATCGCACGTTGCAGTGGGGCGCTTCGCGCTGCAGATGCGCCATCAGGCGGGGCATGAAGTGCAGCTCCCCGACGTCCGCCATGGTCAGGACGAAGTCGCGGCGGGTCGTGGCTGGATCGAACACCGTGCCGTGCTGCACGGTCTCGTCGATCTCGGTGAGCGCTTTCCTCGCCGCTTCCACCACCTGGGTGCACCGCGCCGTCGGGAGCATACCGGCCGGTGATCGCACGAACAACGGGTCACCCAAGCTCTTTCGCAGCCGCCCGAGTGCAAGGCTGGTGGCGGGCTGGCTGAGATCCAGCTCGACAGCGGCCTTGGAAACGCTGCGCCATCGATGGACGGCCACCAGCACGCGCAGCAAGTTGAGATCGAAACCGAAGTGTTCGGACATTTGCAGTGTAAATAATGAATTTAACTTCAAGTTTATTGTCTAAATGGCTGCACTGGCAGATCCTTGCTCTCCATAAAAATGCCGACCAGGAATGTCCGTCGGTCAGACAGGAGACGAACCCCATGGATTCGAACGGGCACCCGATCGCCCAGCGGGCCGGCTCCGCCGCTTCGCTGGACTCACGCTTCGACGTCGAGACAGCGATTACCTTCCTGAACGGCAACAGCGCTCTGATCCGGATGATGGTCGAGCAGATGCGGTCGGACCGGGCCGCGGGGCTGCGCAGTCAAGCCTTCGTCACGGGTTATCCGGGCTCACCCCTGGGAAGCATCGACATCGCGTTGCGGCAAGCGCGCAAGACGCTCGATGCGCACGGAATCACGCACCGCGAGGCCCAGAACGAGGAGTTCGCCGTCTCGATGCTGAGCGGCACCCAGATGCTGGAGGAACACCCCCATCCCGAGGTCGACGGCGTGGTCGGCTACTGGTACGGCAAGGGACCGGGGCTGGACCGCGCGGGTGACGCACTCAAGCATGCCAACTTCGCTGGGACAAGCAAGCATGGCGCCGTGGTCATCCTCAGCGGCGAAGACCATGAAGCGAAAAGCTCGACCGTTCCTTACCAGCAGGAATTTTCGTTCGAGCACCACGGCATCCCTGTGCTGTACCCGGCGAGCATCCAGGAAATTCTTGACTATGGCCTGCATGCAGCCGCGCTCTCGCGCTATTCGGGCTGCTGGGTGGCGCTGAAGCTTGTCGGAACGCTGTGCGACGGCGGAGAAGTCGTGCAGCTGCATGCGCATGGGATTCGGCCGGTACTTCCCACACTGGAGCTCGCGGGCCAGCCGTTCGCGAAGGCTGCGAACCATCGCTTCTTTCCTGTGACCAACGTCGAGACGGAACGTCGGCTCTACGACGAGCGTCACGCTGCCGTACTTGCGTATGCACGCGCGAACCATCTCAACCGGGTCGTCCAGTCGACGCCCGAAGACCGCATCGGCATCGTCAGTGCCGGCAAGAGCTGGACCGATACCTTGCAGGCGCTCGAAGATCTCGGGCTGGACCGCGCCGTGATGCAGGCCCAAGGCGTGAGGCTGGCCAAGGTGGGCCTGCTCTGCCCCGGCGATGCCGCCTTTTTCCGCGAGTTCGCGCAGGGCCTCCATACCGTCATCGTCGTCGAAGAGAAGCGCGACTTCCTGGAGCGGCAGGTGGCCGTCGGCATCGTCGGTACCAGCGTTCGAGAACTGTTCGGAAAGCAGGACTCGCAGGGCGATCGGCTTTTCCCTGTGCACGGTGGCATGACGAGCGACATGGTCGCCGAGCGGCTTGCGCGCGTGCTCCAGCGCCACTTCGAGCTGCCGCAACGGGGCCTGCAGCGCGTGCGCTATCTCGCGCAAAAGACGGCCCACCGCGCCGCCAGCCTGCCGGCACGCGCGCCCAACTACTGCTCGGGCTGCCCGCACAACGTATCGACGTTGCTAGCGCCGGGGCAGGTGGCGTGGGGAGCACCGGGCTGCCACCTGTTCGCTGCATTGATGGAAGACCCGCAAAAGCGAGTCGAAGGAACGACGCAGCTGGGAGGTGAGGGCTTGCCATGGCTTGGACTGGCGCAATACACCAGCCGCGCGCACATCGTGCAGAACGTCGGCGATGGCGCGCTGGCGCATTCGAGCTACCAGAACATCCGGTTCGCGATCACCACCGGAGCGAACATCACGTTCAAGTTGCTGATCAACGGCGTGCTGGCCAACACAGGCGGACAGCAGGCGGTTGGTGCGACCGCCATCGCCGACCTTGCAGGTCGCTTGCTTCAGGACGGGGCCGCCCGCGTCGTGCTGGTGAGCAAGGAAAAAGAGCAGTATGCGGTGGTGCGTCTACCTACAGGGCTTGTGCACCGCACGCCGTCGGAGCTCGAGGCCACGATGGCGGAGCTGGCGCAAGTGTCCGGCGTCACCATCGTGATCTACGACGGTGCTTGCGCCAACGAGCGGCGCCGCCGCCAGAAGCGCGGGCTGGAGCCAGCGCCGACGCTGTTCACCGTGGTCAACGAGGAGGTGTGCGAAAACTGCGGCGACTGCGGAGCGAAGGCGAACTGCATGTCGCTGCAGAAGGTCCCGACGGAGTTCGGACTGAAGACGCAGATCCACCAGTCGACCTGCAACCAGGACATGGCCTGCCTCGACGGCGAATGCCCTTCGTTCGTCACCGTGGAAGTCTCCCCCGGCACCGGGGTGCGCAAGCCCGTGCGGCCAACGATCCGGGCCGAGGATCTGCCGAAGGTCAAGGTCGCGCCGCTGGCGGCGCCGTACCACGTCTATTTGCCGGGCCTCGGCGGCTCCGGTGTGCTGACGGCCAGTGCGATCCTGGCGCAGGCGGCGGCGATGGACGGCCTGCAGGTCAAGACCTACGACCAGACCGGGGCCTCGCAGAAGTGGGGCGCGGTTCTGTCCAGCCTGATCCTCGCGCCGGCGGATGCGCCTTCGCACACCAACAAGGTCGGCATCGGCAAGGCCGACCTCTACCTTGCGCTGGACCTCCTGGCGGCGGTTGACGCGAACAACTTGAAGTGCTGCGATGCGGGACGGACCCGCGCCGTGATCAACTCGGGCGTGTTTCCCAATGGGGACGTGGTGCGCGACTCGCGCAAGTCGTTACCGGTCGATGAACTGGTCGCGACCGTCGCCGGAGCCGCTCGCGAGGACGGCAGGGTGACGCTGGACGCACGGCGGATTGCCGAGGTCCTGTTCGGCGACTTCATGATGACCAACATGGTGGCCATCGGCGCCGCATACCAGGCAGGGTGGCTGCCCATCCCGGCGGATCGGATCGAGGCCGCGATTGCCCTCAACGGCACCCAGGTTGAGACGAACACCCAGGCTTTCAGGGCGGGCCGGCTTTGGGTGCACGCGCCGGAGCAGATCGCACAGCTCGGGACCCTGCAGCCCCAGCCGCTGGCCGACCGCGCAGAGGCTTTGCGGACTGCCGACAAGACCGTGGCACTTGCGTCGTTCGAACTGCTGGCCGCCACGTTGCCGCCGAAGCTGCGTGACCGCGTCTTGTTGCGGGCCCGGGATCTGGCCGACTACCAGGATGCGAGGTATGCAAAGCGATACCTCGAGCAGGTGGCCGCTTCGGTGCGCGCCGAATCTTCGCTCGGCGCATCGGGATTTTCGTTTGCTGTGACCGCGGCTGTTGTCGACAGCCTGCACAAACTCATGGCCTACAAGGACGAGTACGAGGTGGCCAGGCTTCTCACGAAAACCGATTTCGAGCAGCGCGTCGGTGCCATGTTCTCGGGCCCGGTGCGGCTTTCCTACAACCTGCAGCCGCCATTCGCGAGACTGCTCGGGCTCAAGGGCAAGGTGCGCGTCGGCCCCTGGATGCGCCCGGTGCTGGTCGCCATGGCGCGGTTCAAGGTGCTGCGTGGCACCCCCGTCGACCCGTTCGGCCGAATGGCGTCGCGTCGCGAAGAGCGCACGCTGATCGACTGGTACGAAGCCCTGTTGCGCGACGGGCTTGCGCTCCTCGAACCAGGCAATACGGTGCTCGTGGCACAGCTGCTGGCTTTGCCGATGGACATCCGCGGCTACGAGCGCGTCAAGTCGGCCGCCGTCGCCGAGGTCAGGCAACGCGCCGATGCACTGCTGGTCCAGCTTCGTCGGCCACGCACGATCCCGATTCAATCCGTTCCCTTCGCGGCTTGACCGCACCGTTCCATCAAAACAGGAGACAACCCGATGACCCCCAACCTGAAACACCTCGCACTCGCGACGTTGCTCGGTGCGACTGCTCTGGCAGCAACCGCACAGGAAGCGCAACTGCGCCTGGCGACTGCATTCCCCGAAAACACGGCATGGTCGCAGGAAATCATCAAGTGGAGCGAGCGGGTCAACGCCCAGGGCAAGGGGCTGGTGAAGATCAACTTCGTCGGTGGCCCGCGCGCCGTGCCGACCTTCGAAATCGGCAACGCTGTCAAGAGCGGCGTCGTCGACATCGCCCTGAGTCCCGGCGCCTTCTATACCAACGTGTTTCCGGAAGCGGACACGTTGAAGATGGCGCAGATCCCGATTGCCGAGCAGCGCAAGAACGGCGCGGTCGACTACATCAACAAGGTTTGGAACGAGAAGGGCAACATGCAGTACCTCGCCCGGATGGTGGAGGGCTACCCGTTTCATATTTTCCTGACGAAGAAGCCGGAGAAGCTCGATTTCACCGGACAGAAGATCCGCGTGTCACCGGCGATCCGGCCCGCACTGCAGGCGCTGAACGGCAATCCCATCAACGTACCCCCCGGCGAGATCTACACCGCGCTCGAGCGCAACGTCATCGACGGCTACGGGTGGTCCATTGGCGGCGTGTTCGATCTGAACCTGGCGGCGATGACCAAGTACCGGGTCGACCCGGGCTTCTACGACGCCGACGTTTCGATCGTGATGAATCTCGACAAGTGGAAGAGCCTCAACCCGCAGCAGCGCGACTTCATCCAGAAGATGGCGATGGAAGTCGAGGCGAACTCCGGCTACTGGCGCAAGGAAGGAGAAGACGAGAAGCGCAGGCAGAATAGCTCGGGCATCCAGTCCGCCACCTTCAGCCCCGCAGAGACATCCAAGTACCTCGACAAGGTCTACGAGGCCGGCTGGACCGACCTGATCAAGCTGAGTCCCGTCCACGGCCCGAAGCTGCGCGCCCTCCTGTCGGCGGCCCCGAAGTGAACGCGATGACGCGCCTGCAAGCGGCCTTCGGCCGCATCTACGCTTTCATGATGACAGTCGCCTGCATCGTGCTGCTCGGTGTGGTCGGCTCGATTGCCGTCGATGTCCTGCTGCGCAACGTCGCTGTCCCGGGCTTGCCGCGCGGCTTCACGGCTGCGAACGACATCTCGGAGTACGGTCTGTATCTCTGCACCTTGTTGGCTGCCCCCGCGCTGCTGAGGGCGGGACAGCACATCCGGGTGGACATCCTGCTGCGGGCGATTTCTCGGCAGGTCGCCTGGGCCTGCGAGTGGGTGTCCGACGCTGCAGGCCTCGCCGCATGCGCGGCACTGGCCTGGATGGGGTGGATCATGGTCGGCAAGAGCTATGCAGCCGGCGCCATGCAGACGCGCAGTTTGGTGGTTCCGGAGTGGTGGCTGCTCGCCGGCATGCCGATTGCCTTTGCACTGCTGGCGATCGAGTTCGTGTTCCGTATGTGGCGGCTGGCCCACGGTCCGGTGGAGCCGCGTTCAGATGCGGTGTCGGCGGCATGAACGACTGGATCTTTCCGGCCGTATTGCTGCTGGGCGGCTCGACGCTGCTGCTCTTCGTCGGCATTCCCGTGGCATTCGCCTTCCTGGTGACGAACCTCGTCGGCGCCTGGCTGTACCTGGGCAACGAAGCGGGCCTCGGGCAGATCGTGCGCAACGGCTTTGTCGCGGTGAGCTCCTTCTCCCTGACGCCCATTCCACTTTTCATCCTGATGGGAGAGATACTGTTCCACACGGGTTTGGCGGTGAAGGTCATCGAAGGCGTCGAGCGCCTGATCACGCGCTTGCCCGGCCGGCTGGCGGTCGTCGCGGTCGTTGCTGGGACGGTGTTCTCCGCCATCTCCGGATCCACCATCGCGACCACTGCCATGCTGGGCTCGCTGATGGTGCCGGTCATGCTGGCACGGGGTTACCACCCCACGATGGCCACGGGTCCGATCATGGCGATCGGCGCGGTCGACATGCTGATCCCTCCAAGCGCGCTGACGGTGCTGCTGGGAAGCCTCGCAAACATCTCGATCTCCGGACTGCTGATCGGCGGCATCGGCCCCGGCTTGCTGCTGTCCACCGGCTTCGTGCTTTGGATCGTGATCCGGTGCACCATGAAACCATCCCTTGCACCTCCGACCGAGTTCGAGAGCTTCCGCGGCTGGGAGCGCTTCAGGCCATTCTTCCAGTACGTCCTGCCGCTGCTGTCGATCTTCGGCGTGGTGGTCGGCGCCATGGTGGCTGGCTGGTCGACGCCGACCGAGAGCGCTGCGCTCGGTGTGGTCGCGACGCTGGCGATCGCCGTGGCCTACCGCGCGCTGTCGCTCAAGGCGCTGATGCAGTCCCTGAGAGGAACCATCGCGATCGCCGGAATGATCCTGTTGATCATCATGGGCGCGACTACCTTCGCCCAGATACTGTCCTTCTCCGGCGCCTCCAATGGCATCGTCGAGGTGATCACCGGTACCGGGCTCGGGCCAATGGCCATCGTCGCCGGAATGATGTTGATCCTGATCTTCCTCGGGATTTTCGTGGACCAGGTGAGCATGATGCTGATCACCATCCCCATCTTCATGCCCATCGTGCAGAGGCTTGGGATCGACCCGATCTGGTTCGGGATCATGTTCCTGATCTGCATGCAGATGGGCTTGCTGCTGCCACCGCACGGCCTGCTGCTGATGACGATGAAGGGCGTCGCACCGCCGACCGTCACGATGGCTCACATCTTCCGCGCCGTCGCACCCTACGTGGTCATGAGCTTCATCGTGCTCGTGGCCGTGTTCTTCTTCCCGCCACTCGCGACGTGGCTGCCAGGAACTATCAAATGAGCGGTATTGAAACCCGTGCGCGCCTCCAGTTGGAAGGCGTGGTCTACACGCCACCCGAGCAGGCACTGCGCTATCTGGAGGCGGGCGCGTGGCAGCGCAGAACCGTCGGTCAAGCCCTAGCCGAGGTGGCAGAACGCCATCCGCACCGAGTGGCGTACATCTGCGAAGACCTTCGCATCACCTTCGCCGAACTGGACGACCGAAGCAGCCGGATCGCCGCCGGCCTGCGCGAGCTCGGCCTGCGGCCCGGTGATCGGGCCATCTTCCAGATGGGAACCGGCATCGACACGGCTCTGGCGCTGTTCGGATGTTTCAAGGCCGGCGTGCTGCCGGTCTGCACCATTCCGCAATACCGGTCGGTCGAAATCTCTGCGCTGGCGCAGGCGATCAGGCCGCGGGCCTTCTTTGTGCAAGCCGATGTCGCGCCGAACTTCGACCAGGTCGCGTTCGCCCAGGAAATGTCGACCTTGCACGCGATCGAGCACGTGGTAGTCGCGGGCGGCCGGTTGGAAGCGCCGGGAATTGCACTCGAGGATCTGGAGGCCCATCGCCCTGACGCCGCCTTTCAGGAACAGTGGAACTGCTGCGACGTTGCGGCGTTCCAACTCTCGGGTGGTTCGACGGGCGTGCCCAAAGTCATCCCACGCCACCATGGCGAGTACCTCGCGCACGCCAAGGCCTGGTGCGATCACTTTGGTTGCGGGGAGGGCGACGTCGGCATCTGGGCCCTCTCGATGTTGCACAACGCGGGCATGATGTTCTCGGTGTTGCGCTGCGTGCTGTACGGGGCTACCACCGTGTTGATGCCGCGCTGGGATGTAGCCCGCTTTTTCGCTTCCGTCGAGCGCGAGCACGTTCAACACGCTTTCACCATCGGTCCGCATGCGCCGGCCATCGCAGGCTGCACGGACGCCGCACGCCACGACCTTTCGTCGCTGCAGCTCACCCTCACGTTGATCGGTGCCGAGCCGATCGAGAAAGGCACCGGCCGCCCGGCGACCAACATGTACGGGATCACCGAGGGACTGGTGCTCTGCGGTACACCGAATGAGGCTGCCGCAGTGCGCCACGGTTCCATAGGCACCGTGTGCTGGACGCACGACGAAATTCGCCTGCTCGAACCCGGGACGGAGCGCGAGGTTCCCTTTGGCCAGTCGGGGGAACTCTGCTTCCGTGGACCCTCGTCGCTGCGAGGCTACTACGCAGCGCCGGACATCACCGCTGCGAGCATGACATCCGACGGCTTCTTCCGGACTGCCGACATGGTGCGCGCGAGCCAGGTGGATTCGCGGACGGTCTATTACTTCGAAGGACGAATGCGAGACAACATCAACCGCGGTGGAGAGAAGTTCGGCACGGAGGACATTGAACTGCTGCTCGGGCGACATCCACAGATCATGGATGGCAAGGTCGTCGCGATGCCCGACCCGATATACGGCGAGAAGGCTTGTGCCTACCTAGTCCCGCGCGAGGGCAAGACCCTTCCGACTGTCCAGGAGCTGGCGACCTTTCTCGTCTCCCAAGGGCTTGCGAAATACAAGTGCCCGGAGCGGATCGAGGCCGTCGAGGCCTTCCCCGTCACACGCGTCGGTAAGCTGGATCGCCAGCAGATGCGCCAGTGGATCGCGACCAAGCTCTCGTCCCAACCCTCCGCACAGTGAACGACCATGTACCAGTACACCTATGAACGCCGATTGCACTGGAGCGAGTGCGACCCCGGTGGGATCATCTTCTTTCCTCACTATGCGCGCTGGATGGTGGAGGGCCTGAACGAAATGTTCCTCGAACTTGGCGTAGACCCCAATGGTCCGCGCGGCGGCGCGGCGCTCGGTGGCTTGCCTGTCCTCGCCCTTGTCATGAAGTTCGCGAGCGCACCAGCCTTGCACGAAATGATCACTCACCGCATCGAAGTGACGCGCTTGGGCGGCAAGTCTCTGGCTTTCCGGCACTGCTTCCTGCACGGACAAGAACTGCTCATGGAAGCCGAGGAGACACGCGTGTGGGCCGAACATCCGCACGGCGATCCACGCGGACTGCGTGCGACGCCGATCCCTGACGAAGTGCGGGCACTTCTGAAGCAAGGCCTTTGAGCACCATTGCAAGGAGCATCATGAAATGAGAGTCAAGATTCTTGGCGGGGGGCCGGCCGGCCTCTATGCCGCCTATCGCATCCGGCGAGACGTGCCGGGCGCCGAAGTGACGGTGTTCGAGCAGAACAAAGCCCACACGACGTTCGGCTTTGGTGTGGTGTTCTCCGACCGCGCGCTGGAATTTCTCGCGGCAGGCGACGAGGAAACACTGTCGCTCATCACGGCAGGGCTCGAGAAGTGGAGCGACATCGAACTGCGCGTTCATGGCCAGCGCATTCGCGTGGATGGCGTCGGATTCACGGCCATCGGGCGGTTGCGTCTGCTGGACATCCTGCGCGAACGGGCACTGTCCGTCAGCGCCACCCTGATCGACAGCCGCGTCGTCCATGACGTCGCGGAGCTGGGTGAAGCGGATCTCGTGATCGGTGCGGATGGCGTGAACTCCCTGGTGCGCCGCGCGTTCGAGCCGCAATTCGGCACGCGGGTGACCTTGCTGGAGAACCGGTTCGCATGGTTCGGCGCCACACGGCCGTTCGACTTCCTGACTCAAACGTTCAAGCAGCTTCCGCAGGGAAGCTTCAATGCGCACCACTACCGCTACGAGCCTTCGATGAGCACCTTTCTGGTGGAAGTGGACGCGCAGACCTTCGAGCGCGTCGGCTTCGAGCAGATGAGTGAGGAGCAGTCGAGGCGTTACTGCGAAGATTTGTTCGCCGACGAGCTGGAAGGCGCCCGGCTGGTGACCAACAGGTCGATCTGGCGCCGCTTCCCGGTCATCAGCAACCAGAAGTGGGTGGCCGGCAAGCACGTGCTGCTCGGCGACGCGTTGCGGACCGCGCATTTTTCGATCGGATCCGGAACGCGCTTGGCGCTGGAGGATGTACAGGCGCTCGTCCATGCGCTCGCGGCGCACCCTGGCAGCGTGGACGACGCGCTGGGTGAGTTCGTTTTACACAGGAAGCCGATCGTGGACAAGCTGGCGGGGGCCGCGACGCGCAGCGCCACCTGGTACGACCATTTCGCCGAGCACCTGAATCAGCCTGCGTGGGAGGTTGCGATGTCCTACATCGGCCGATCGGGACGGATCGATCCCGAGCGCTTGCGAGCCATGTCTCCACGCTTCGTGGACGGCTATGAAGCGTGGCGAACCACTGCTGATGCCGCCGCCGTTGACAAGACCATGGGAAAGTCATGATGAACGCCAGTACGGAAGAGTCGGCGCGCGAGCGCTACTACGAGCAACTGCAGCCGCTGAACCTGGCGCCGCTGTGGAGCGTGCTCAAGGGCCTTGTCCCGGCGCAGCCCGTTCCCGCCGCCCGGGCCTGCATGTGGTCCTGGAACGAGGTGTACCCCCAACTGCTTCGGGCGGGCGAACTGATCACGGCCGAGGAGGCCGAGCGCCGGGTGCTGGTGCTCGAGAACCCGGGCCTGGCTGGGAAATCCCAGGTGACCGACACGCTCTACGCCGGCCTGCAGCTCATCCTGCCCGGAGAGACGGCTCCGGCGCACCGGCACACGCAATCGGCATTGCGATTCGTGCTGCACGGTTCAGGCGCCTACACCGCAGTCGACGGCGAGAAAACACCGATGCACCGCGGTGACTTCATCATCACACCGCACTGGACCTGGCACGACCATGGCCATGACGGGGACGAACCGGTGGTGTGGCTGGACGGGCTCGATGTTCCGCTGGTCACGTTCTTGCGGGCAGGGTTCCGCGAGGAGTTCTCGCACAAGGCTCAGAGCACCAGCCGTAGTTCGGGTGACAGCGCAGCGCGTTTCGGCTCGGGCCTCCTGCCGATCGACCATGTACAGCGCGGGCTCACGTCGCCGATGTTCTGCTACCCGTATGCGCGTGCGCGGGAGGCCATCGAGGTGCAGGCACGCACCGCCGACCCCGACCCGCATCTGGGCGTGTGCCTGCGGTACGTCAATCCGGCTACCGGCGGCTGGGCGATGCCGACGATCGGTGCGGTGCTGCGCTATTACCCCGGCGGATTCGCGACCCGACCGTACAGGTCAACGGACAGCACAGTACTGGTCGGTCTGGAGGGTGAAGCGGAAATTCGCGTGAAGGGATGCGACGCGCTATGCATCGGTCCCAACGATGTGGCTGTGGTCCCCGGCTGGAGCGAATGGACCGTGACCGCGCGCCGGAACACGGTGCTTTTCAGCTATTCGGACCGGCCCGTTCACGAAAAGCTGGGGCTCTTGCGCGAAGCCCGCAGCTGACCTGCTGCTACTACTACTACCTGGTTCAACAAGATGAAACTCTGCCTGTTTGACGATCACCGCATTGGTGTGGCGACCGGAACCGGCGTCGTCGACGTCACGCTAGCGTTCGCGCACATTCCCAAGGCTTCTTGGCCCTATCCGCCGGCGGACTGGCTGATCGAGAACTTCGAAGCCGCGCGGGAGGAGGTCGAGCGGATCGCCGCGTCCGGGACGCCCTTGCCCCTGGATCAAGTGCGCTTGCTGTCCCCCATCGCCAATCCCGGAAAGATCATCGGCGCACCCATCAATTACAAGGATCACATCGAAGAGGCGAATGCCGACAACGAGATCAACCACGGCAAGACCTACACCGAGCTGGACAAGTTCGGCCTGTTCCTGAAGGCAAACAGTTCCCTCATCGGCTGCAGCCAAGAGATTCAGATCCCATTTGCAGACAGACGCACCGATCATGAGGTGGAACTGGCAGTCATCATCGGCCGAACGGCAAAGCGCGTCTCCAGAGCGTCCGCGCTCGACTACGTTCTTGGCTACTGCATCGGGCTTGACATGACTGTGCGCGGCCCGGAGTTCCCAACGTTCCGCAAGTCGCCGGACACCTTCTCTGTCCTCGGGCCATGGATCGTCACCAAAGACGAGATATCCGACCCAAACAATCTCGACCTTGCCATTCGCGTCAACGGCGAGGTCAAGCAGTCATCGAACACGAAGTACCTTATTTTTAGCGTCCAACGATTGATCGAGTATGCGTCGGCCATGTACACGCTACATCCTGGGGACGTCATCATGACGGGCACTCCGGCAGGTGTCGGGCCGGTCGCCCCGGGCGATGTGCTGGACGTCTCGGTCTCGGGTGTCGGCACGATGTCAGTGCGCGTCGCCCGGTAGGTTGCACACGTCGTGCGATCTCGCTCGCTCTTGCGACCCTGGCGGCACAGATCAGCGCCCGAGCGCCTATTGAATGGGTCCCTCACGTGCGTCTTTCATCAAGTCCGCAGGCAATGCGACCTGCCCTGCTCGCGCGGCCGTAGCTCGAGCCCTTGCGGCCCCCGATGGGCACGTGGTGTCGACGCCTGCGGGAGTAAAAGGTCAAGATCGTGCGCGACAACGACTCGGCGATCCGTGCGAGCTTCGGCGTCGAAGAGACGTTCGCTCGGCAGTCAGCTGGAGACGGTGAAACCCAACGATTTGGTCAAGCGCTCCCACTGGGCTGACTCCTGGCGAACCTGGCGCGTGAATTGGGCCGGCGTGGATGATTGCACTTCCATGCCGACCTTGGCCATCGCATCGGCCACGTCCCTCTCCGCGAGGGCCTGCGCGAGGACGCGGCCCACCCGCTCGACCAAGTCCGCCGGCGCCCTCGCAGGCAGGAAGAATCCGTACCATTCGCGCGCCACCAAGGGATGGCCCAGCTCGGTCAGCGTCGGCGTGTCAGGAAGGAACGGGGATCGGACCTGGCCTGCAATGGCCAGAATACGCAGCCGGCCCGGGTGCTGCAGGTAGTCGCCGATCGGACCGCAGAAGGCAGCGATCTGGCCGCCCAGCAGATCCTGGACACCGGGCGTCGTCCCGCGGTACGACGGATGCTGGGCATCGGCAATACCGAGGTACTTGGCCGCGAGCGCCGCGACCATGTGGGACATGGAGCCGGCGCCGGGATTGCCAAAGGAGCCTCTGCCGGGATTGGCGTTCAGCCAGGCCGCGAACTCCGCAAAGGTGCGAACGATCGCTGGAACCGCCGGTCCCACCGCGATACCATGGTCTGTGTAGGCGCCCGTCGAAACCGCGGTAAAGCTGCCAGCTCCGTATTGCAGCTTAGGATAGGTGAACGGATAGATTGTCACGACCGACGAAGGCTGGAGCAGCAAGGCCGTCCCGTCTGCGGGCATGTCTTTGAAGATCGCCGCGGCTATCTGGCCACCGGCACCGGGGCGGTTGTCTACGACCGCAGTGCCTGCATAGCGGCCCCGCAGCTTCTCGCCCACCCGCCGCGCCAGCGCATCCATCGTGCCACCGGGCGGAAACCCGATCACGATCTTGGCAGTGTCTATTACCACCGGCTGCGCGCCTGCACCGGTGGCCAGAAAACCCGGCAACGCCAGCGCTGCGGCAACTTGTCTCCTTGTCAACATGGCGTGTCTCCCTTTTTAGGAGTAAAGAATGATTGACTCGTCCGGAAGCTTCGCGAGGAAGGTCCCCAGGCCCAGGCGTCGCGTGCCGTCGTCCAGGTTCTCGCTCGGGGTCCATCCATGGGGATTGCGGTTGTTGAACATCACGACGTCGCCCACCGTGGGCTCGAAGGTGACGCTCTCGGCGTCGGCGACGCTCTCGGCCGACATGAAGATTTCGGGCGTAGACACGTTGCGGTCCGTCGCCCACGGCCGGTTGTAGACTGTGGTGAATCCCCCTTTGGTCGGGCGCTCTAGGTACAGATTCACCGCAACGTCGGCGTTGACCTTGCCGAGGACCTCATAGTCCGGTGCGGTGTAAGGCCCGAAGCCGCAATGCAAGGGTCCGCCCAGTGTGGCCAACCGGAAGATGCCGGCGTAGTATGGTCCCAGGCCGGGCTCCTCGCCGACACGTACGGGCTCCTTCCAGGCAGAGCGAACCAGATCGAGGAAGCGCTGGATGCCGTCGAACGACTGGGCGAACACCGTCTTCTGTGTCTTGCGCGCAGCCGCACCTTCTTCAAAATAATCCTTCTTCGGGCGCGACGCATACTGGAACTGCGCCACGCCGACAAAACGTGCGTGCTGGTGCGAGGGATGCGCCGTGGGAAGCTGGAAATACCCAGTCGGATCCACCGTCTCGAACGCCGTAACCATGCGTTTGATCTCATCGGGTGCTGCGAAGTTGCGGATGCGGATCATCGGAATCTCGTTGTTGAACAACGCGCGAAGGTTCTCGACTGTTAGCGGCTGCGCCTCCTTGGTCTTCCAGGGGGCGGTGGAAATGGGTGCGTGGGGAACGCTGTGCATGGTTTGTCTCTCTCGGGTATAAGTTCTGGTTTGATCGATGGTGCCGCAGACTGACCGCCCGTCCGCAGCGATCACTTCAATGCGCACGCGGTCACCGCTGCGCAAGTACGGCTGCAGCTCGCCTGGCTGCGTGCCGGATAGTTGCTGGCGCATCTGCGCCTCGGTGAGGCACGCGCTGCCGGTCGCAAGGTCGGCGCTGGAGAACGTGCTAGCACCGTCGGTGGTCCCCTCGCGAATGCAGTCGACGGCTTGCTCTGGTAGAAGCCGAAACCTTTGCGCAGCTCGGTTGGAATCACACCGCGCAGCGAAATGTCATTAAACAGAACCACCAGGCGGATGAGGCGTGCGGCAACCTCCGGGTTGGCACCTTGCGGAAAGTCGCCTGTTACCACGGCGATCTCGGCTTTGAAATCAACGTCCCATGCGTCGTCGTAGCCTGTCAATGGCGCCAGCCCGCCGCGGGTGGCCGCCCTGACGACCGGCATCTCAGCCAGCCCGTAGGGCGTTCCGCGGCCCGCGATGAAGAGATCCAGGTTCATGCCGGCCGCCACGTGTAGCGTGCCGCATACAAAATTGCCCGATGGTGTGGCGGCACAAACCGACCCTCGCTCAACGCCTTGCTGCACAGCCGGAGGTCGCCGTGCTTGAACCGCTCACTGACTACCGTTGGTTCGCAACAACGGCGTACTAATTGGTTGTTGCAGAGCGCGATTTCCGCGCAGTCTTTGTAGACCTGATTAGAGGCCAGGTGGTGATGTCTGGGTTGAAGCATGGACGTTCTACAAGTCCAGGACCAACCGGCTCTCGCAGGCGCGCGAGCAGCAGGCCATCATCTTAGTGTGTGCCTCTCGCTCGCTGCGCGTGAGCACCACGTCGCGGTGGTCGACCTTGCCGCCCAGCACTCGCACCTCGCACGTGCCGCAAAGGCCTTCCTCGCAGTCGCTCTGCACGTCGATGTTGGCGGCGCGCAGCGCGGTCAGCACGGTCTGGTCGGCCGGCACGTGCACCACGATGCCCGAGTCCTTCAATTCCACATCGAACGCATGTTCGCGAGTCGGATCAAGCGTTGCGAGCGTGGACTCGAAGTGCTCGACGTGCAGCGCATCGTCGGGCCAGTGGCCGCAGTGCGCCTCGAGCGCCTGCAGCATGCGCACCGGGCCGCAGGCGTAGATTTGCGTGGCCGCGTCGGACGTGGCGAGCAAAGCCGCGAGATCGTTGCGCCGCCCTTCGTCGCCGGCATAGACCGCAAGGCGGTCTCCGTGCAGCGCCTTGAGTTCGTCGAGAAAGGCCATGCTCGCCCGCGAGCGGCCACTGTAATGCAGCGCGTAGTCGATGCCCAGCAACTTTGCGTGGCGCGCCATCGCGCTGATCGGTGTGATGCCGATGCCGCCCGCGATGAAGATCGCCTTCTTCACCGACTGGTCGAGATGGAAATGATTGCGCGGCCCGCGAATCTTGAGGCGGTCGCCGACCTTCGCTTTGGCATGCACCCAGGCTGAGCCACCGCGACTCGCTCTGTCGAGCAGCACCGCGATCTCGAGCGCGTGCACATCAGCCGGATCGCCGCACAGCGAGTACTGGCGCGAGAGATCCGCATGCCCGCATTCGACGTCGATGTGCGAACCGGGCGTCCAGCGCGGCATTGGACTGCCGCCGGGCGCCACGAGGCGCAGCTTGACGATGCCGTCGGCTACCGGCGTCACGCGCTCGACCACCACAGGCCGCGTGATCGCGCCCTTCGACGGCTCGCCGATGCACACCGGCACCGGCGCGTCGAGCCGCTTGAGTTCCGGCCGCGCGCGTTCCGGGTTGCGCGCCGGATCCCATTCGACCCGCAGGTGCTCCGGCCCGCGGAACGAGGTGTTCGGCACGTACGAAAAAGTCTGTTCGGAAAGCCGCATGTGCGGCAGCCGGCGCGTGAACTCCTCCAGAAAGATCTGCATCTCCATGCGGGCGAGGTTTTTTCCCATGCATTGATGCGAGCCATAGCCGAAGGTGAGGTGGTCGCTCGCGTTGTCGCGGCGAATGTCGAACAGGTCGGCATCGGCGAAGTGGCCTTCGTCATGGTTTGCCGACGAGGTGACGATCAGCAGTTTCGAGCCTGCCGGCAGGGCGACGCCCCCCACGTGCGTGTCCGCCGCAACCATGCGGCGCCATGCCGCGACGGAGCCGGCGTGGCGAAGGCATTCCTCGACGGCATTGGGGATGAGACTCGGGTCTTCGCAGATGTCGCGCCAGGCGTCGGGATGTTGCAGCAGCAACTTCATGGCATTGGCCATCGCATTGGCAGTGGTTTCGTGCGCGGCCACGATGCCGGCCATCATCATCGAGTGGAGGTACGAGTCGGTCACTACCTCGGGCAGTTCGCGCTGTTTGCGCAGCCCGTACTGCATCCAGCCGCCGGCGTCGGGGCCGTCGAGGTCCTGGCGCATCTTGTCGAGCACCTTCCCGGCGAACTGCCAGAAGTTGCCGACCGCGTGGGCGACCTCGACCTGCTCTTCCGGCTTGGGCCGGCCCCAGGTGTTGACGGTGTGAGCAATCGAGAACTTGCGCAGCTGCGCCATGTCGTCCTCGGGCACACCGAGAAAATGCAGCGCCACGGTGAGTGGGATCTCCCACAGCATCTGGTCGACAAGATCGGCGCGGCCGTCGTCGATAAAGCGGTCGACATATTCGCGCGCAAGTTCGCGCACTATCGGCTCGTGATGTTGGAGCCTCTCGGGCGTGAACGGGGCCATCAGCGCGCGTCGCCGCGGCATGTGGGCCGGTTCGTCCTCGTTGACCAGCGTGCGCTTCAATGCGAAGCCGTAGCTCGCGAGCACCGCATTGGCCTCGTCGCCAGTTGGCGTGATCTTCTCCAGGGCGATCGACGGGCTGAAGGTGATGTTGTCGCGAAAGATCGCCTTGACGTCGTCGTAGCGCGTGACGACCCAATAGCCAAGCTTCGGGCTCCAGAAGATCGGCTCTTGCTCTCGCGCCCAGCGCACGTATTCGGGTGGGTCCTGCTGGTAACCGTCTTCGAAGGGGTCGAATTCGGCCGCGCGCTGGCTCACCGGACAACCGGTCGGGGTGCGCGTGTCCGACAGCAGGCCATGCGCCACAGGACAGCCAGTGCGGAGGAGGGGGGTGTCGAGGGTCGTCGTCATCGCGCAGCTCCTGCCGTCAGTCCAGGGAAATCTTCAGATCGGTGATGAGCTTGTGCCACTTGATGGTCTCGGTCCTGATCAAGGTGTCGAGTTCCGCCGGGGAACTGCCGACGGGTTCCAGACCGAAGTCCATCAGCTTCTTGTGCGTCGTGGGCTCCTTGATCGTTGCCACGATCTGCCGGTTCAGAGCAGCAATGGTGGCGCTTGGCGTCGCTGCTGGAACGACCATGCCGACCAGTGCAGCGGCTTCGACGTTCTTATATCCCAGCTCGGCAAAGGTGGGTACGTCTGGCAGTTGCGGGAGACGCGTCGCATTGGCCACGGCGAGCGGCCTGACTTTGCCGCCCTTGATGAAGCCTGCCCCAGCGGCGAAGTCGACCATCATCGCCGGGATCTGACCGCCCGCGACATCCGCCAGCGCAGGAGCTGCACCACGATACGGCGCGTGTGTCACGACCAGGCCGGCTTCGGACTTGAGCAACTCCATGGCCAGATGATGCGGGCTGCCAGCGCCGGCAGAGCCGTAGTTGAAGCCTCCGACCTTGGCTTTGGCCTGCGCAATGAAGTCCTTGGCATTGGCTGCAGGAATGCCAGGGCCGACAACCAAGATCATCGGCGCGCGGGCCAGCAGCGAGACCGAGGCGAAATCCCTTCCGGGGTTGTAGCTGAGTGACTTGTAGAGCACCGGGTTGAACACCAGCGTGCCGTTGTCGGCCGAGAGCACCGTATAGCCATCAGCAGGTGCGCGGGCCAGTTCGGCGGCGCCCAGCGCGGTGTTGCCACCCGGCTTGTTGTCGACCAGCACAGGCTGGCTTACCGCTGTCGACCAAGGCTGCGCGATCGTGCGCGCCAGGACATCGGAGCCGCCGCCCGCCGCGTAGGGAACGATCCAGCGAACAGGCTTGTTCGGATAGCTTTGCGCAAACACAGTCGATGCCGCGAGCAGGCCAGCAACAAGGATGAACGTCGACTGTCTGCGGGATGTTTTCATGATCTTCATTTGGTGTCTCCAGCTTCTTCAATGGTCGAGGCAAGCGGGCTTAGCTGCGAGTCTTAAGTGGGATTGGCGGTCTACGCACGACTGTGACCTGCTGATCGATGGCGCCGAACACTGTTCGGCCATCATCGTCCGTCGACTCGATGCGCACTCTGTCTCCGTGCCGCAGGTAGGATTGAAGGCTCCCCTCATCCGCGCCAGCAAGAATCTGGCGCACGCGCGCTTCGGTGATGCACGCGCTTCCTGCCGCCTCGTCTTCGTTGCTGATGGTCCCCGCTCCGACGATGCTCCCAGCAACAAGTCGACGCGTACGGGCAAGATGCGCAATGATCTCGCCGAAGTTGAAGATCGCTTCGGTGTTGGCGTGCGGCTCGCCGAATCGCTGGCCATTGAGGTCGATCCGCACGCGCAGATTGGGCATGCCGTCTTGCCATGCATTGCCAAGCGCCGCGGGCGTGACGGCAACTGGCGCGAAACTCGTGGCCGGTTTGCTTTGATAGAAGCCGAACCCCTTGGCAAGCTCCTGCGGAATCAGCCCACGAAGGGAGACATCGTTGAGGAGCACGACCAGCGCAATGCAGTCGGCCGCCTCTGCCGGTGAGGCGCCCATCGGCACGTCCGTCGTGATCACGGCGATCTCTGCTTCCAGGTCGATCTGATGAGCCTCGTCGCCGGCAACGATGTCTTCTTCGGGGCCCAACATCACGTCCGACCCGCCTTGGTACACCAGTGGCTCATCCTCGTAGCCTGGCGGGATCGGCTGATTTCGCCATTTGTAGATGAGCCGCGCGTGATTGCGATAGACCGAGGCATCCGCCCATTGGAAGGCGCGCGGCAGCGGTGCCATGGCCTGGGATGCATCGAATGTTTCAGTGCCAGCCCAGCCGCAGGCATCGAGGGTGTGGCAACGTCCACTGAGCAACTCGACCTGAGCATGCCAGTCATCGAGCAAGGCCTGCAAGGTCAAGGCATTGGCGCCTGCAGAAACCCAACGCGTCGTGGCGGGACTCACGAGCATCAATTCCCCATCGCGGCGCCCGTTTCGACGCGTTGCCAGACGCAGATGGACTGGCCGCTTCATGGCGCCGCCTCCGCAGGCTTGCGCCTTGCCTGCTTCTCGCCATTCCATTGGGCCAGATCCCTATGCGCATCGCGCTCGAAACTGCGCACCATCTCCGCCGGAGCAACTTCGACCGTCAGCTCCAGGCGCAGGCCGTTGGGGTCGTAGAAGTAGATGGATTCGATGTACCCGTCGTGATCGGTGATGCCGACGGTGTCGATCTGGTGATCCTGGAGTCGTGCTCTCACCTCTTCCAGATCGTCGCGACCCGTTAGCCGCAACGCGATGTGATTGACCCACGAAGGCGTGTTCGGCGAGGGCAGTGCGGCGATGTCGTCTCCTAGATCGAAGAACGCGATGCAGGAGCCATCCCTCATCCGGAAGAAGATGTGCACGTAAGGGCAGAACTCACCTGTGCTGGGAACGTGGTCATTCCGAATCACGTGGACGAGCGGGAGGCCGAGGATGTCTTCATAAAAATGTCGGGTCTCTTCCGCATCGCGGCAGCGCCACGCGAAGTGGTGCAGCCCTTGAACCGGACGGGGTTGTGACTGGAATTCAGCCGGAGTGGTCGGGTTCGGTTTCATCTCGCTGGTTTGCCTGTGGTTGCCAGTCTGGATTCTCGAACGCTGATGCCGCAAAAATGTCCTAGTAAACTAGGACGTGCATACCCCAGGAGCCTGAAGTTGAAGTTGCTGAAGTTGGACAACAAGCCGAGTTCTGCCAGCGCTGCCTTGGCGACGGGTCTTATGAAGGCAATTGGCGCGGAGGACTTTGCGGCGCAACTGCTGGCTGCTGTCGGCATTGGGATGCCGGCCAGTCACTGCACCGTCTTTTCCCTGGGCAGCGATGGCCGGGTCGAGGCGATCTCGAGTGCAAGCGCGATCGGCGAAGTCGCGACCCTCACCGCGCTCGACTACATCCGCATGGGCTTCGACAAGCAGGACTCCAACATGGTGTGGCTATCGAGGCGAATGACCGGGCGATCGGCCAAGCTCTGGATTGCGCACCAACTCGCGGAACAGGTGGCAAACGAGGAATACCGTCTCGTGTGCTATGGGCAGATTGGGATCCGGGAGCGGCTGTCCTTGCTCTCGCTGTCCCCCGACGGTGCGCGCGTTGCGATCAACCTCTACAGAAACCTGTCGTTCAAATCGTTCGACGACGGCGACTCTGCGTGGCTCCAAGGGAACGCAGGTCTGATCAGCTCGGCGGTGGATCGTCATGTGCAGTTGGCAAGGCAGACGCATCCTGCAGGCCAGATGCAGCGCGAAGTCATGACACGGCTGTCAGGAAGGGAGCGCCAGCTCTTTTCATTCATCATGGAAGGACTCACCACAAAAGCTGCCGCGCAGCGCATGGGCGTGTCCGAGACGACGGCTCTGACATACCGCTACCGCGTTTTTCGCCGCCTCGGAGTCGGGAGCCTGCGGGAACTCGTCGCGCTCCTAGGCGGTCGCACGTCTGCCACGCCTGCCGCTGATCGTTGACGAAAGAAGGCGGCCGTTCCTCTCCACTCCCGAAGAGTTGCACCACCGACTCACTCAACCATGCCCAAGCGTATGTGCGGTGTCTTCCAGGGAAAGGTCTCGCAACGCACGTTGCAGTGCGGTGGCTCGCGTTGACGGTGTGCTGTTGAGTTCCATGCAATTCTGACCCGGCGGGGGTGCGGATAAAAACTTGGACTGGTTTCATGCCGCAACTCCAAGGCTCACCCGGTATTCGATAGGGCTGAGAGAGCCAAGAGAGATGTTGATCCGCTTCTCGTTGTACCAGCGGATGTACGAGTCGACCGCCTCGATGAATTGCTCAATGGTGGTGCTGTTCCAGTCCCGAGGATAGAACAGCTCGTTCTTCAGCCGACCGAAGAAGCCTTCGCAAGCGGCGTGTCAGGTGAGCATGCCTTGCGGGACATCGAGCGGGTGAAGTTCGCTTCGCTCGTTCTTGATAGCCAACCCAGCGGTAGTGGCCGCCCCGATCGGAGTGAACCACAGGCCGGTCAGTCGTTTCGGCCACTGTCTCGATGGCTGCATCCAGCATAGTGTTGACCAACTCGGCGTCCGGACTGGTCCCAATGGTCCAGCTGACGACCATTGCATCGAAGCAGTCGATGATGGGCGAGAGGTACACCTTGTCAGCCGGGATCTGGAACTCCGTGACAGCCGCGCTCTCGCGCACCTCCGATGATCTGAGATCGCTGACCGACTGTCGAGAACGTTACATTGCTGGCCATGGACCGCCTTGAGAACATCGAGATCTTCGTGCGCGTGGCGCAGACGCAGAGCTTCGCGGAGGCCGCGCGGCAACTCCGCCTGGCCAAGTCGGTGGTCACCAGCCGCATCAAGCAGCTGGAGGACCACGTCGGCGCGCCGCTGTTCCATCGCAGCACGCGCGTCGTGCGGCTCAGCGAGATCGGCCAGGCTTTCCTGAGGGACTGCACCGACCTCGTGGGCCGGGCCAACGACATCCTGGATCAGATGCGCGGTGCCCACGCCGGGCCCGCGGGCGTGTTGCGCATCCATGCGCTGACGGGCTTCGTGCTGGGGCACTTTGCGGCGCTGCTGCACGCGTTCCAGGTGAGCTACCCTGACATCCGGCTCGAACTGATCGTGAGCGACGCGGTGGTCGACCCGGTCAAGGTCGGCGTCGACTGCGCCCTGCAGATCTTTCCCGCGGCGTCCACCGAACTGGTGTCGCGCCCGTTGTTCCCGGTGCGGCGCGTGTTCTGCGCGACACCGGCGTACCTGCGCGAGGCCGGCATGCCGGGGAGTCCGCGCGACCTGCACAAGCATGCGCTCGGTCTTTATTCGGGCTACCCGACGCGGGACCGATGGACCTTCCACCATGGCAGCGAGCAGGTCACGCTCTACATGAATGCGGCCCTGCTGACCAACAGCGTGCACCTGCTGCGCGAATACGCGCTGGAGCATGCAGGGATCGTGTGCCTGCCGACCCTGGTGGCCGGCGACGCCATCCTGCGGGGCGATCTGCAGGTGGTCCTGCCCGAGCATCTGCTGTCGTCGTTCTCGCTGAGTGCGGTCTACCCCGGCACGTCACGTAACGACTTCAAGCTCCGGCTGTTCATCGAGCACATCGCAGGCGCGTTCAACAAGGTGCCGAAGTGGGACGCCGACATGATCGCGAGAGGGCTCCTGCCCGCCCAGGTGATCACCGATTGAGGCGATGCCTGCTTGCGGGTTAACCCCGCCGATTGACCGGATTCCACGAACAATACGGTCTGCATTGAAGGCCTACCGCTGAGCGACCGTGGCCCTTAGAGTTCAGCCCATCGCACACCGATGTGCTCAACGCCACGGAGACACGCCCCATGACGGAAGTCGCTTACCAGACAAAGTTCGGCTCGCTCAAGCAATACGAAAAAGGCCGCGTCGAGCCCATCGCCGATGACGTTCGCCACTATGCGTTCTCCAACTGCTTCGAGATCGCCAACCACAGCGCGCCCTACGAGAAGGTCGTCTTCGGCAAGAACCAGATCTACGTGCTCGAGACGCTGCGCGCCGAAGGCGTGTCGCCCTGGTACACCTGCGCGCACGACGAGTTCGCGCTGGTGATGGACGGCGCGGTCGAGGTGCACCTGGTACAGCTCGATTCGGCCCAGTCCGTGCAGGACGCCGACAAGAACGGCGCCGTGATGGTTCAAGGCGAGCCGGTGGGCAAGAAGATGGGCTGGATGAAGCTGTCGCGTGGCCACCAGGGCCTGCTACCCAAGAACACGGCCTATCAGTTCCGCACGCCCGGCGAACCGGGCGTCATCGTGCTGCAGACCTGCAAGGGCGAACTCTCGGTCGAGAAGTGGGCCGACATCTGCCAGACGCATTGAACGACCGAACACCGGAGACGAACACCATGAACGCACCCGCAGAACTCGCCAAGGTCATCGCATCTCAGCCGAACGCGTCGCTCGGCTACAAGGATTTCTCGCTCGGCAGCTTCGACTTCCGACGCGACGAATACTTCGTTCACATCACCTGGAAGACCCGCGACGGCCGGCCGATGAGCCACACCATAGACGCCGGCAATTACTTGCGTGCCCTGATGCGCGACGTGGCCTGGGGCTTTTTCTATGGCTGGGTCAACTTCGACCATGTGTTCGGCACGGTCAACCACTACCAGTCGGTCGACCTGTATGCCGGCAGCTTCAACGGCACGATGAAGGAAGCGGGCATCGACCTGCTGGAGAACTTTCCGACGGCGCAGATCCGCGCCACCTTCGAGGCGATGCTCGACGACTGGACCAACGAGACCTTCGACCCGTTCTCAGCACCGCAGGAAACCGGCTCCCCCTACGGCCGCAAGAACGGCAACAACACGGCCAAGGTCACGCGTGCTCGTGAACTCGCAACGCGTTGCGTCGGGCTCAAGGACGACCTGAATCTGCGCAGCGATGCCAGCGGGGCACCGGTCAATCGCGCGTTTGCGGACGTCTCGCAGGACCAGCCCGAGCTGCACCCCGAGCCCGGCTTCGAGAACGACGTGCACGCGTTCAGTCTGTTCGGTTTCCTGAGCCGCTCGCAAGTGACGTGGAACCCCAGCTTCACGTCGGTGGTAAAGCACAGCTTCATGTGCCCGACCACCGAGGAGCACATCCTGCCGATCATCCATGGCAACGACCGCGTTGAATGGTTCTTCCAGATGACCGACGAGATCCATTGGGACTGTGCCGACAAGAACACTGGCAAGCCGATGGCCCGCGTGATCATGAAGGCCGGCGACATGTCGGCCATGCCGGCCTACTGCCGCCACCAGGGCTACAGCCCCAAGCGCTCGATGCTGCTGGTGTGGGAGAACGGCTCGCCGACGCTGGTCTATGAAATCCAGAAGGGCGAGAGCCCCGAGATCCCCGTCGAGTTCTGACGCCCCGGGCGTGCTGCGTCGCAGACGCCGCTCGCCACTGCCGCCCACCGCAACCCTCCTGCCGAGAGAGAGGGACAGGATCACCCATGCCTTCAGCTTCCATCCGCCACCAGCTCTTCATCGACGGGCGCTTCGTCGATGCCGAGTCTGGGGAAACACTGGCCACGCTTAATCCGCACGACAACACCACCATCGCCGACGTGGCGCTGGCCGGCAAGGCCGATGTCGACAAGGCGGTGGCCGCCGCCACGCGCGCCTTCCCGGCCTGGAGCCGCATGGCCGCCGCCGACCGGGGCCGCATCCTGCTGAAGCTCGCCGACCTGATCGAGGCCAACGCCGAAGAGCTGGCGCAGCTCGAATCGCTCGACACAGGTCATCCGATCCGCGACTCGCGCGCGCTCGACGTGCCGCGCACGGCGGCGTGCTTCCGCTACTTCGGCGGCATGGCCGACAAGTTCCAGGGCGAGACCATTCCGGTCGAGGCTGGCTTCCTCAACTACACGCTGCGTGAGCCGGTAGGTGTGGTCGGCCAGATCGTGCCGTGGAACTTCCCGCTGATGTTCACCAGCTGGAAGATGGCGCCCGCGCTGGCGGCCGGCAACTGCATCGTGATGAAGCCGTCGGAGATCACCCCGCTGAGTTCGTTGCGCATCGCCGAACTGATGCAGGAGGCTGGGTTGCCCGATGGTGCCGTCAACATGGTGCCGGGCCTCGGCAGCGTGGTGGGACAGTACATCGCCGAGCATCCCGGCATCGCCAAGGTGGCGTTCACGGGCAGCACGACCACCGGACGCCGCGTGGTCGAGGCAAGCGCCGGCAACCTGAAGAAGGTGCAACTCGAACTCGGCGGCAAGGGCCCGAACATCGTGTTCGAAGACGCCTTCCTGCCGGCTGCCGTCAACGGCAGCGCCTGGGCCATCTTCCACAACCAGGGCCAGGCCTGCATCGCGGGCTCCCGGCTGGTTCTGCACGAGAAGATCGCTGACGCATTCCTCGAAAAATTCATTCCGCTTGCGCAGTCGATCCGACTGGGCAACCCGCTCGACCCCGAAACCGAGATGGGCCCGCTGACGAGCGCGCTGCACCGCGAACGCGTGCTGGCCTATGTCGACGTGGCGCGGGAGCAGGGCGGCGAGGTGCTCGTCGGCGGCAAGGTGCCGGGCGGCGAACTGGCGCTCGGTTGCTACGTGGAGCCGACCATCGTGCGTGCGCGCTCCTACCGCGACCGCGTGGCACAGGAAGAGGTGTTCGGCCCGTTCGTGACGGTGCTCACCTTCAAGGACGACGCCGAGGCGATGGAGATCGCCAACGGTACGGAGTACGGGCTGGGCAGCGGGTTGTGGACGTCCAACCTGCAGCGCGCCCACAAGATGGCGCGCGACCTGCACGCGGGCATGGTCTGGATCAACAGCTACAAGCGCGTCAACCCAGGCTCGCCTTTCGGCGGCGCGGGCCAGAGCGGCTACGGCCGCGAGATGGGCTTCGATGCGATGCGCGAGTACACGCAGGTCAAGAGCGTGTGGGTCAATGTCGACGCGCAGATTGCTCCGCACTTCAAACGCTGACCCTGGAGACACCCCCATGAAGTCAATCCTTGCTCGCGGCCTGATCGCCTGCGCACTCCTTGCAGGGGAGTCGATGCCTGCGCAATCCCAGACGCCGGCCTGGCCCAACAAGCCGGTGCGTGTGGTCGTCGCCTTTCCACCCGGCGGCATCGTCGACAACGTGGCGCGGCAGATCCAGCCGCAGCTGCAGGCGGCAATGGGCCAGCCCGTGATTATCGACAACCGCGGTGGCGCCGGCGGCACGGTCGGCTCGATGGAAGTGGCCCGCGCCGCGCCCGACGGCTACACGCTGCTGATGGTGTTCGACAGCTACGCAACCTATCCGCTGGTCTATCCCAAGCTGAGCTTTGACGTTGCGAAGGATCTGTTGCCCGTCACGCAGATCGCGAGCAATCCGCTGGTGCTGGTGGTGAACCCCAAGGTGCCGGCGCAGGACTTCAAGAGCTTCGTCAGCATGCTGAAATCGCAGCCCGGTCGCTACAACTACGCAAGCGTCGGGCCCGGCTCGAGCAACCATCTGACGGCCGAATACTTCAAGGCCGAGACCGGCACCTTCGTCACGCACATCCCCTACCGCGGTGGTGGCCCGGCCCAGCAGGACCTGCTCGGCGGCCAGGTCGAGATGATGTTCCTGTCGGCCGTGCTGGCGCAGCCCCACGTCAAGGCGGGCAAGCTGCGCGCGCTGGCGCAGACCGGGGTGAAACGTGTCACTGCCTATGCCGACACGCCGACCGTGGCCGAGAGCGGCTACCCGGGCTTCGAGGTGAACTCCTGGGTCGGCATGCTGGCACCGGCCGGCACCCCGCGCCCGGTGATCGACCGGCTGCAGGCCGAGATCCGCAAGATCGTCACCGACCCCGCCTTCGCGGCGCGGCTGCAGGAGCAGGGCCTGACCGGCATCGCCAACACACCCGAGGAGTTCGGGGCGGCGCTCAAGCTCGAGCAGGCCAAGTGGACGCGGCTGGTGCGCGAGCGTCAGCTCAGCCTCGAATAGGCGACCGATGCGCGACCGCGACTTCATCCACACCAGCCGCCCGCAGCGCGTCGTGTTCGGCGTGGGCGCGCTGCAGCATCTGGCGCGGGAAATCGACGCGCTCGATGCACGCCGCGCGCTGGTGCTTTGCACGCCCGAACAGCGCGGCCAGGCCGAGCGCTTGGCCGACATGCTCGGCGCCGGTGCGGCAGGCGTGTTCGACCGCGCCGTGATGCACGTGCCGATCGAGACGGCCCGCGAGGCGCGCGCCGTGGCGCAGCGCCTGGGGGCGGACTGTGCCGTGGCGATCGGCGGCGGCTCCACCACCGGGCTGGGCAAGGCCATCGCGCTCGAATCCGGCTTGCCGATCGTGGCTATCCCGACCACCTACGCGGGCAGCGAGATGACGCCGATCTACGGGCTCACCGAGGGTGGCCTGAAGAAGACCGGTACCGACGTCCGCGTGCTGCCGCGCACCGTCATCTACGACCCCGAACTCTCGCGCACGCTGCCGGTGGGCCTGAGCGTGACCAGCGGCATCAACGCCATCGCGCATGCGGCCGAAGGGCTCTACGCGCGGGACGGCAACCCGGTGATGGACCTGATGGCCGAGGAGGGCATTGCAGCCCTGGCGCGCGCGCTGCCGGCGATTCGCGGCCAGGCCGACGACATCGACGCGCGCAGCGACGCGCTCTATGGCGCCTGGCTCTGCGGCAGCGTGCTGGGCAGCGTCGGCATGGCGCTGCACCACAAGCTGTGCCACACGCTGGGCGGCAGCTTCAACCTGCCGCATGCGGAGGTGCACACGGTGGTGCTGCCGCATGCGCTGGCGTTCAACGCCGAGGCGGCACCGCAGGCGATGGCGCTCATCGCCCGTGCGTTGGGCGCACCGACTGCGCCGCAGGGCGTGCAGGACCTGGCCCGCGCCAACGGCGCCCCGATCGCGCTGCGCGACATTGGCATGAAGGAGCGCGATCTCGACCGGGCGGCCGACATCGCGGTGCAGAACCCGTACTGGAATCCGCGGCCTTTCGGCCCCGCCGAGCGCGCTGCCATCCGGGCACTGTTTCAGCGCGCGTGGGTGGGCGCGCGCCCTGGTTGAACCCGCATTCCGGTTCGCAGACTCAACAACAAGGAGACAGCCATGACCCTCAATCGCAGACAGTTCACCCAGGCCGGTGCCGCGCTGATGGCGGCCGCTGCGAGCCCGCTCGCGTTCGCGGCCGACACGCTGAAGATCGGCTACGTGTCGCCGCAGACCGGCCCGCTTGCTCCCTTCGGCGAGGCCGACAAGTGGGTCATCGAACAGATGAAGACGGCGTTCAAAGACGGCATCAGCGTCGGCGGCCGGAAGTACGCCGTGCAGATCGTGCTGAAAGACAGCCAGTCCAACCCCAACCGGGCCGGCGAGGTCGCGAACGACTTGATCCTCAAGGACAAGGTGGCGCTGATCCTGACGGCGGGCACGCCCGAGACGGCCAACCCGGTGAGCGACGCCTGCGAACTCAATGAGGTGCCCTGCGTGTCGACGGTGGTGCCCTGGCAGCCGTGGTTCTTCGGCCGCAAGGGCGATCCGGCCAAGGGCTTCAATTGGACGTACCACCTGTTCTGGGGCCTGGACGATGTCATCGGCACCTACACCAGCGGCTGGAAGACGGTGGCCACCAACAAGAAGGTGGGCGGGCTGTTTCCGAACGACGGCGATGGCAATGCCTGGGGCGACAAGGAACTCGGTTTCCCGAAGCCATTGGCGCAGATGGGCTTCACGCTCACCGACCCCGGCCGCTTCCAGAACGGCACGCAGGACTTTTCCGCGCAGATTGCGGCCTTCAAGCGCGACGGCGTGGAGATCGTCACCGGCGTGGTGATCCCGCCCGATGCCAAGACCTTCCTGACCCAGGCGAAGCAGCAGGGCTTCAAGCCCAAGGTCATCACGTTGGGCAAGGCGCTGCTGTTCCCGGGCGCGATCGAAGCGCTGGGCGATCTCGGTCACGGCCTGTCGACGGAGGTCTGGTGGAGTCCTTCGCACCCGTACACGTCGAGCCTGACGAAGCAAAGTGCAAAGGCACTGGCGGAGGCCTACGAGGCCGGCACCAAGAAGCAGTGGACGCAGCCCATCGGCTTCGCGCATGCGCTGTTCGAGGTCGCGTCGAGCGCACTGTCGCGCGCCAAGTCGCTCAAGCCGGCGGAGGTGCGCGACGCGGTCGCGACCACCGCCATCGATTCGGTGGTCGGTCCGGTGAAGTGGGGCGGGGCAGGCCCGATGAAGAACGTCAGCAAGACGCCACTCGTGCTGGGCCAGTGGAACAAGGGCAGCAAGTACAAGGTCGAACTGAGCATCGTCAACAACGAACTGGCCAAGAACATTCCGGCAACCGGAACGCTGAAGCTGCTCTGAGATGGTGCTGCTCGCCCTTCACGCAGTCAGCAAGGCCTATGGCGCGCTCAAGGTCACCGATGGCATTACGCTGGCGGTGCAGCAGGGCGAGACGCTCGGCATCCTCGGGCCGAACGGTGCGGGCAAGACGACGCTGTTCAACCTGATCTCGGGCGACGTGCGCGTGGATGCCGGCCGTGTGGAATACGAGGGGCGCGACATCACCGCGCTCAAGCCGCACCAGCGTTGCCATGCCGGCATCGGCCGCAGCTACCAGGTGCCGCAGCCCTTCGGCAACATGAGCGTTTTCGAGAACCTGGTGACCGCCGCCTGCTTCGGCGGGCAGCAGCCGGAGGCCGAGGCCTGGCAGACCGCGCACGAGATCCTCGGCCAGACGGGGCTCATGGCCCATGCCAACAAGCCGGCCGGCAGCCTCACCCTGCTCAACCGCAAGCGGCTGGAACTGGCGCGCGCACTGGCGACGCGGCCACGCTTGCTGCTGCTCGACGAGATCGCCGGCGGGCTGACCGAGCACGAGGCGAAGCAATTGGTCGACGAACTCAAGCGCATCAAGGCGCAGGGCGTGACCATGATCTGGATCGAGCATGTGGTGCATGCCCTGCTGTCGCTGGCCGACCGGCTGCTCGTCATCAACTTCGGCCAGAAGCTCGCCGAGGGCGAGCCGCATGCGGTGATGAACGACCCCGAGGTGCAGCGCGTGTACATGGGCATCGACGCATGACCGCACTGCTCACCACCCATGGCCTGCAGGCCTTCTACGGCGACGCACAGGCCTTGTTCGGCATCGACTTCGAAATGGCCACGGGCGAACTGGTCGCCGTCATTGGCGCGAACGGGGCCGGCAAATCGACCTTCCTCAAATGCTTGGCCGGCCTGGTGCGTGCGCCGCGCGAGGCGGTGCACTTCAAGGGCGAAGCCATCGGCGGCCTGCCCGCGGGCGAGATCGTTCGGCGCGGCCTGGCGCTGGTGCCTGAAGGCCGGCGCCTGTTCGCGAGTCTCAGTGTGGAAGAGAACCTGCTGATGGGCGGCACCACGCGGCGGCCCGGGCCGTGGAACCTCGCGCGCCTGTATGCGCTGTTCCCGATCCTGCACGAGAAGCGCGGGCAACCTGCGACCTCGTTGTCCGGCGGCCAGCAGCAGATGGTGGCGCTCGGCCGTGCGCTGATGAGCAACCCCGAACTGTTGTTGTGCGACGAGCTGTCGCTCGGCCTGGCGCCCATCGTCGTGCGCGAGATCTACGCGGCCATGCCCACCATCACCGGCGAAGGCATGACGGTGGTGATCGTGGAGCAGGACGTGACGATGGCGCAGCGCGTGTCGCAGCGCATCTACTGCCTGCAGGAGGGCCGGGTGTCGCTGCAGGGCCGCTCCGATGCGCTCACGCGTGGGCAGATCGCCCAGGCCTATTTCGGCGTCTGAATCGGCACCGCACCCCATGATCGAAACCCTTGTCCAGGGCGCCTTGCTTGGCGGCCTCTACACCCTGTTCGCGCTCGGCCAGTCGTTGATGTTCGGCGTGATGCGGCTGACCAACACGGCCCACGGCGACTTCATCATCCTGGCCGCCTTCGCGGTGATCGGCGGCATCGCGCTGATCGGCGGCGAACCCGGCTGGGTCGCGCTGGCCGTGCTGCCGCTCGCCTTCAGCTTCGGCTATGCGCTGCAGCGCTTCGTGCTTAACGGCACGCTCGGGAAGGACCCGCTGCCCTCGCTGGTCGTCACCTTCGGCCTGTCGATCGTGATCCAGAACCTGCTGCTCGAGCTGTTCTCGGCCGATCCGCGCGCGGTCGAGATCGGCGCGCTGGCCACCCAGGGCGTGCAGGTGGGCGACGCGCTGTCGCTCGGCGTGCTGCCGCTGGTCGTGCTGGCGGTGGCGATCGTCGCGACCGCGCTGCTGCAGTGGCTGTTCGCGCACACGGCCCTGGGCCGGGCGTTTCGTGCGGTGTCGGACGACCCCGAGATCGCCGCGCTGATGGGCCTGGATGCGCGCAAGGTCTATGCGCTGGCGACCGCCATCGCCTTCGTGCTGATCGCCGTCGCGGGCGCGCTGCAGGGCATGCGCACCACGGTGTCGCCGTCGGACGGGCCGCTGCTGCTGCTGTTCGCTTTCGAGGCCGTGATCATCGGCGGCATGGGCTCCTTCTGGGGCACGCTGGCCGGCGCGATGATCCTCGGGCTGACGCAGCAGATCGGCTTCCGGCTCGATCCGGGCTGGGGCATCTGGTTCGGGCACATCGTGTTCCTGGTAGTGCTGGTGCTGCGGCCGCAGGGCCTTTTCCCGAAGACGAAAGGCTGAAGCGATGAACCCGTCGACTGCATCGACCCACCTCCCATTCGACGTGATCCGCGGCACGCGCGCAAGCCGCGCCGCGCTGGGCATCGGCGTTGCGCTCGTCCTGATCGCGGCGAGTCTCCCGTTCTGGGGGGAGTCGAGCTGGATGCGCGAGTTCGTCGAGATCGCCTGCTACTTCATCTTCGCGATGATGTGGAACCTGTTGGCCGGTTACGGCGGCATGGTGAGCATCGGGCAGCAGGCCTTCTTCGGCTTCGGCGGCTACGTCATGCTGATGCTCGGCAACTTCGCCGGCATCAACCCGTTCGTGGCGATCCCGCTGGGCGCGCTGGCCGCCGGGCTGGTGGCGATTCCGGTGTCCTTCGTGGCGTTCCGATTGTCCGGGGGGTACTTCGCGATCGGCACCTGGGTCATCGCCGAGGTCTTCCGGCTGTCGTTCGCCAACGTCTCGGCGGTCGGCGGCGGCTCCGGCACGACGCTCACGGCCTTGCGCGGCATCGACAAGGTGACGCGCGAAAGCACGACCTACTGGATGGCGCTGGTCTGCGTGGTGGCGGCGATCGCGCTGGTCTATCTCTTCCTGCGCAGCAAGCGCGGGCTGGCGCTGCTGGCCATCCGCGACAACGAGGTGGCCGCCGAATCGCAGGGCATTCCGGTCGCGCGCATCAAGCTCGCGGTCTACGTGGTCGCGGCCTTCGGCGCCGGACTCGCGGGCGCGCTCTACTTCGTCGGCAACCTGCGCATCAGCCCCGATGCGGCGTTCAGCGTGAACTGGTCGGCCTTCGCGATCTTCATGGTCGTGATCGGCGGCATCGGCCGCATCGAAGGCCCGCTGGCCGGCGCACTCATCTTCTGGGCGCTGAACAAGTTCCTGAGCGACTACGGCACCTGGTACCTGCTGGGCCTGGGCATGCTGGCCATCGTTGTCACGCTGTTCTTCAAGCAGGGCCTGTGGGGCTACGCGCAGCAGCGCTGGGGCTGGTCGCTGTTTCCGACCCAGCGGAAGCTGGTTCGGCCCGACGCCTGAGCGCCGTCGTTGCGATCCCGAACATCCGTCACCACAAAAGAGGCATCCATGCGGAACATCAACGAGAACACCATCACACCCGCGGTACTCGCGAGCCTCGCAGGCTGCCCTGATCCCCGGCTTCTGGAGGTCTTGTCGGCGCTGGTGCGCCACATGCACGATTTCGCGCGGGAGGTGAAGCTGACGGAGGCCGAATGGATGGCGGGGATCGAATTCCTGACCGCGACAGGACAGAAGTGCGACGGCAAGCGGCAGGAGTTCATTCTGCTGTCGGACACGCTCGGCCTGTCCACGCTGAACGTCGCGCTCAATCACGCCAAGGGTTCACAGGCGACCGAGGCCACGGTATTCGGTCCTTTTCACGTGCCCGGGGCACCGGAATTCGAACTCGGCAATGACATCTCTGGTGGCGCGGCCGGCGAACCGCTGTTCGTGCAGGCCACGGTTCGCGGGCCGAAGGGCGAGCCCATCGCCAATGCGCAGGTGGATGTCTGGCAGGCTGATGCCGAAGGATTCTACGATGTTCAACGCGCGGAGCTGTCGACAGCACAAGGCCGGGGCGTGCTGCGCACGGACGCCTCGGGACGCCTGTGGTTTCGCGGCGTGATGCCGGTGGCTTATCCCATCCCCACGGACGGCCCGGTTGGACGCATGCTTAACGCAACCGCCCGACACCCTTGGCGGCCTGCGCATGTGCACTTCATGATCGTGGCCCCGGGCTATGAAACCCTGATCACCCACGTTTTCAGCGAGGGGGATCGCTACCTCGACAGCGATGCTGTGTTCGGCGTGCGCAGTTCGCTGATCGGCGACTTCGTGCGCTATCCGCCGGGCAAGGCACCCGACGGCAGCGAGCAATCAATGCACTTCCACGTGCTCGAGTTCGACTTCGTATTGGAGCCGGTGGTGCAGACGGGCAGGCGCGACGATGCCCGGATCGTATGAAGCCGACACGTCACTTCGTCATTTCCTCTGCGGATTGGCGTGGCACGGAGTCTCTCTGACAAGAGAGTCGCGAGCGGCACCGCGCATACATCCGTCAGCCTGATCCGAATGGCGTTGCAGCGGTTCTAGGTGGGCCGACTTTGGACGCAGCGGGTCATCAGATGAACGGCACCATGCTCGTTGTCGTAACTGAGGACGAGGCTACCGCACGAGTTTTTTTGCCTCGGACCCTTAGTGAGCGGGCTGTTCGGGGAAGTGGCAGTCCGAGAGTGGAACTGGGAACTCGACCGGGCGATGAACTGAGCGCCTGACCGTGCTCCGTGTTTGTGGTCACGAGTTCCGCGCGTGTCGCGTGTTTGTCGTTCGACTGCCGGAACACTCCGGCCTCACTGGTCGTCGGTGATTTAGCAGTGGCGAGGTCCCGCTTGCTCTGCCTCAACTGCGACCGCAGAGCGTTTTCATGGGCGAACGGATCTTCAACATGACATCCGGCTTTCATTGGTCACCGAATCGTCGGCATGTCGTGCTGGTTCATGCCTTGTGCGTAGTTGAGCCCGATTCAAACTTGACCACCCGCGGTGACGACAGGATGCGAACTTCGCTGACTGAGTCTATTGTTGCGCTCCGTAGCAAGGTTTCACATTTCGGCGCGCAGGGCCACTGACCTGCGCGCATCCGTAGCCGAACGCATGATCCAGTTGGTGGGGGCGCGCCGAGGCTATTCCGATCACCAGTCGTCTCGGCCGGGCTGAGTCGCATGTCACGACTGACGATCTCGTCCAAGGCGCCGCTTGGGCAGTCCTGCCCAAGGCTGTTATTGCGTCAGTGCCGGTGCAGGTGCCTTCTGAATCGTGGCAAGGATGAGGTCCAAAATTTCGGCGTTATTCTTCTCTAGCATGAAGCCATGCGAGTTGCCGAAAACTCCGTGCTCCCACAGGCGGATTGAGGTGACGCAGCAACCTGCCTGCTGCAGATATGCAGCTGTACTTGTTTCGAACCAACGAAACACTGAGGCCTCGGCGGTCACCAGAAAAATGGGCACCTTTGCGAGTTGGACCAGTCGACGAGCCGGCTGTGTCTGCAACGCCAATGGGACAGGGCCGCTGTCGTTGACGAGATAGGAAATATCGGAAGGAGTGCTGACCGATGGGGCGTAGCTGAGCGGTGCATTGGCCACCCCCCAAGAGAGCGGCGAACCAGGTGCACCGATCAGAGGCGGCCCCAACGGTTCGCACGCAACCAGGCTGATGACCTTTTCTGGGCAAATGTCGGCGAGCAGAAATCCTGCTGGGCCGCCCGCAGAGTGCGAGAACACTACAACCTTTCCAACACGCTCGAGCAGCGCAGCTAAGGCGGCCTGATCAAGCCGCTGCGCCCTCTCGGTGTCTGCGAGCATGGGGGATTGCGAAGCTAGCAGTTGTATTACTGCCGGGTCGTCCAGCGTACTTTCACCAGGCCATTGGGTATGCGCGCTGGACGTGGGGTGGCTGCCTTCGCCATTGGCGGGCGGGAAGAACAGGCTCGCAAAGACAGCGTCCTGCATTGCTGGCGCTAGTGCACCTAATTTTGCGGAGTCATAGGGCGAGCGCCCATGTCCGATGCGGTCCACCACATACACATCGTAGCCCCTATCGGCTAACAACGGCGCCCAACCCGGGCGCGCATCTGGGGTCTGCAGCCAGTCCAGACCTTGGCCGCCACCGCCGTGAATAAACAAGTACGGCGCACGTCCGTTCGGCTGCGTAGGTACCAGATGCTCAACATACATCTGGCCTTTGGCGGCCGCGCCGCGTTCTGAAGGTTCAATTTCTGCAGTGACCCAGAATCGATCGATGGTGTACGACATCATTCACCTCCCTTCGGCTGAACAACTGAGGCGGTGAACAAGGCACGCTGTTTAAGGAGATCTTCGCGCAGAAGGTCTTCATCGTGCGAGAGCGCACGCAGATGGGCAAACATCGCGTCGCGTGCGTCGCCTTCAGGCGGATCAAAAAGCATGCCCTTCAACGTCGTAGCGACCGGTGAAACGATGCCCGTAAAGATCTCCTTGCGCCGCGCGGCGTAGAAGTCGAGGACCACTTCGTTCGCCCGACCCTTGAGCACAGCGGACAGTGCGTCGGCCAGCACATAAGCATCCATGAAGCCGCCTGATAGCCCCATTCCGCCGACTGGGTTGGTCACGTGGGCGGCGTCGCCGGCGAGCAGCACCCGTCCCCTGCGGAAGTTCTCCACACACCGCTGGTGCATGCGGTACGGCGCGAACTGCACCAACTCGTAGGAGCCGCCATACAAGCCTCGTTCAAAGTGCTTATGGATACGCTCTTCTAGACCTTCCAGCGGCAATTGTTCGGACTCGCGGAATGTGTAGCGCCACAGGTCCGACTTGTCGATGCGGGCGATGACCGCGCCGTATTCGCTGTCAATGCGCCATGCCGCACTGGGTAGCCCGTGCGCGGCGAAGTCGTAACGGATGTTGGTGGAGACGAAGCGATCCGGCCAAGTCATGCCTGGGAACTGAAAGCCCGCCAGGTCGCGCACCGCGCTGGACGCACCGTCAGCCCCGACGACATACGCTGCTCGTACGCTGATCGGCTTTCCATCAGCGCCAGCATAGACGACAGTGGCTGCTGCTTCGTCCTGTGAGATCGAAGTGATTGGACAGCCCCACTGAACTTCCACGCCTTCCCGGCTCAGAGCCTCAACCAGGATGCTGCTAACGTCTCCCTGGCCCAGCTGAAGGCCGTATGGGTGAGGCACGTGACCTTTGAGGACTTCCAAGCTCTGTGAAAACTGCTCGCCCGTGCGGAAGTTGATAAAGCCGCAACCATTGCCTATATAGGCCTTTTCCGTGATCGCATCGAGCACGCCGAGCCGCTCCAGCGCTTCCAGCGAAGGAAAGGGGTATGCCATGGCTCGCGGAGACGTGTTCAGTTCTAGGGCTTTTTCCAGAATCAGAACACGTCCCCCCGCAGTGGCTACCCCTAGGGCGGTGGCAAGGCCTACGGGCCCCGCGCCTACCACCACAACGTCAATTGCGCTTGCCATCATCACTTCTCCTCATTTAATGTAAATGTGAACCAACATTCACATAACTATCATACGAAGAAGAGCGACGCCAAATATCGGTAGTTTCACTAATGGATGAGGTCAGTTTTGGAAGCGCAGTTCGCCGAACAGCAGCAGGCTGACAGTTCGTGTCAATCCGTCAGCCAAGTCATCCCAACTGAAGTCAGTCGGCGACTCGAGATTCGCTCCATTGACTACGCGGTGCGTGCATGTTGCGTAGACCAGGCGGTAGGCGAAGTCGAGCACTTTTCCGGAATCAGGATGCGTGAACAGCTCGTGACTCGGACGCAGAAGGCTACAAAAGAAAAGTCGCCCCTCATGGCTAACTTGTCTTCCTTGGTGAAACGTGGCCGGATCGTCTTGCCCTAGCGTGACAAAGACGCGCATCAGTCGCTCGTGCGCTCGATAGGTCTCGACTATGGCGTGCACCGCCACCCGCACGGCATCGAAGGGCGCCGTAGCCGCGTCGATCTGATCGCGATGCATTCGCGTGTAAGCTTCGTCGCGAAATGAGGTTGTGAATTCCTCTAGCAACGCCGTCAGCAGTCCCTCTTTGTCTCCAAAACGGCGATAGACGGTTCCGACCGAAACGCCAGCCCGGCTGCTCACCCCCGGAATGGTCAGGCCGCTCAAACCTTCTTCCTCGAGGATGCAGAAACCAGCGTCGAGTAGTGCACGTGAGGTCTTGCGGCTTCGCGTCTGTTGGGCCTTTAGCAGCGGCCTGGCGTTGCCGATCTTCGGTGTTTCAGCTATGCGACCCGGTATCGCCTGCTCTGCGTGGGCTGCGAGAGCCGAGGTTTTCTCATGGGTGGGGCTGTTCTTCATCATCGCTTCCGACTTTCACTGATAGCCTGACTCGTTGGCATGTTCGAGCTGGGTTGGTCTGAGTTGCAGGTAGACAAAGCCGATCCGATATGACCACTCGTTGGAGTGAATCCCTGCGGCTGGACCACCGGGCTCATGCGACCTAGCCGCCTTCCGAGCAAGTCGGGATTCGAAATCGCTCGGTGGAAGATGGCCGAACGCCGAGTGAAGCAGCTTTGCGCTGTAGATCTTCAATGAAACGTGGAGGCCGGCTGGCGACATCACCGAAGGTCTCGTAGCCGCCGACGTAGACGTCCTCGCCCTTAAGCGTCTTCATGAAGCTCTCGGCCTGCGCATTGTGGTAAGGGTTGCTAGGGGAGCTCATCGATCCGCGCAGTCCTGCTTCTTGGAGGGCCCTGCGATAGGTTTCACTTGCATATTGGGCGGATTCAACCGGTCGTCGCAACACTGGGTTGAACGGATTTTAGGTACTCATTCAAGGTCTCAGCTGCATCCCTTTCAAGTCTTTCAAACTTGATCATCCAAGCTGCTGATTGCACGGGATGTCCGTGTGATCTGGGAGCACAAGATCTGGCAAAAAGTCATGGAGCGGTTCGAGCAGCAAGCTCCCGATGCGGTCATGGCGCATCTGGCATTCGACCGGGCGTTGCCGGCGAGCTGGATCGACGACGTGTTCCAGGCACATCGGCAACGGCAGTACCCGCGCGAACTGCTGTTCCCCAGCAGGGTGGAGCTGATGCTGCTGGTCAAGCTGGGGCTGCGGCCCTCGCTGCACGCAGCCGCGCGCAAGATGGCGTTCGGCCGCCCGTGTCATTGGCGGCGCTGTACGCCAAGGTGCAGCGCACCCAGCCTGCGGTGCTGCGTGCGCTGGTGCAAGGCAGCGCCGAGCGACTTGTGCCGCTGGTGGGCTGCCTGCCCGAGCGCCAGAGCCTTGCGGGCTGGCAGCTGCGGGTGTTTGACGGCAACCACCTGCAGGCCAGCGAGAAGCGGGTGGCGCTGCTGCGCGGGTTCCGCGGCGCGGCATTGCCGGGCCACACGCTGGTGGTGTACGACCCGGTGAGCAGCCCTGCGATACGGGCGTCGCTGAGGCTTCCATGATGCAAATTAGGAAGGCCAGTGGTGGGGCCGCTGCAGCCCCTCGGATACTTAACCCGTACCCAACTTCAGGCACTCTGAACCCGGTAAGGGCTTTGCTTCTCCATCGCGTCTTGTTCGCGGAATCGCCGTGGCGACTGGCCGGTGGTGCGTTTGAACACTTTGGAGAATCCGAAGGCGTCCTGGTACCCCACGGCGACTGCGATCTGTTCCAGCGTGTGCTGCGTGTCGGCCAGCAGTTGTATCGCTTTTTGCATGCGCAGCGTGCGCAGGTGGTTCAGCGGCGTATCGCCCATGGCAGTGCGAAAGCGCTCGGCCAGTGTCGATCGCGAGAGGCCCACCTGCTGGCTCAGTTCTTCCAGCGTCCAGCCGTGGTCAAGGTTCCCGTGCATGAGGATCAAAACCTGGCGGATCGGGCGGTCGGCGATGGCGTGATGCCAGCCCGGCTTTTCTGTACTTTCGCGCTCGGCGATTTCGCGCAGCGAAAAAGCGAACAACGCGTCCAGCAGTCCGTGTGAGGCTGAGGTAGCGCCCAGCGCTTGATCCCCGAGCTCGCGGTCGAGCAGGCCGATGGTCAGTGGAAGGGGCGAGAGCTGGGGCAGCGTGTGGCCGCGCACCACAAACCACGGGGGCAGGCTGCGCAGGAAAGGATGCAACGGATCGTGCCAAAGCTGGTAGGCGGCGCTGATCACCTGCGTGCTGCTGCTGTCAGGCGCAGCACGTTGCTCCATGCCAACAAACGGCGTGATCGCAACGTCAGTGCTGCGCTCGGGTGGTGCTCTGTCCAGCGAGAGCATGTGCACGCAGCCCCGTGCCATCAGCACAAGGTCCCCCGCCTGCAGCGCAAGCGGCTCGTCGAGGTTGGGCGCATGCACGAAGGCGCGGCCACGCATCACGGCGTGCAGCCCAAAGCTGCGTTCGCAGGGAAAGCGCAGTGCTGTAGACGGGGTGAGCGGGTGCAGATCCAGCAAGCGGCGGCGTAGCCCGGCGACATGAAGTATGTCGGAGAGGATGTCCATAGGGATCGCATTTTGGACGATTAGACATGAATATTGGAATTTAATGCATTCCCGGATTGCAGCTCGGCGAACACACTGAAAGCCTCTCCACCAACAGCGGTTTCTAAGATGACCACCACCCTCGTGATCGGTGCCAATGGCCAGATCGGCTCGACCCTCGTTCCATTGCTTGCTGCTCAAGGTCAGACCGTCCGCAGTGCAACCAGCCGCGAAGCTTCGAGCCCCCTTGAAATCCAGGTAAACATGGCCACCAGAGAAGGCCTGTCCGACGCCTTGGCGGGTGCTGACCAGCTGTTCCTGATGGCGCCGCCCGGTTTCGCCAACCAGCACGAACTGCTGATCCCCGCCATCGACGCCGCAAAAGAAGCTGGAGTGCGCAAGGTTCTGATGCTCTCCGCCTTGGGAGCGGACACCGACGACAGCATTCCGATGCGCCGAGCGGAAATTCACCTGGAGCAATCGGGCTTGGCTTGGAACGTGATCCGCCCCAACTGGTTCATGCAGAACTTCCACACCTTCTGGTTGCACGGCATTCAGAGCCAAGGCCAAATCCTCCTGCCGACGGGCAACGCCAAGGGCAGCTTCATCGACGCGCGCGACATCGCGGCCGTGGCTGCGAAATTGTTGAGCAGCGATGAGCTCGTGAATGCTGCACACGACCTGACGGGCAGTGAGTCGCTGGATCACACGCAGGTCGCTGCCATCCTGTCGAAGGCGGCGGGCAGGACTATCGGCTATACCGACGTCCCCGAAGACGCAATGCGCCAGGGCCTGCTGAGCGCGGGCCTGCCGGCCGACTACGCCGAGTTCCTGCTGAGCATCCTGGGTATGTTCAAGGCTGGCCTTGCCGATCGCATCACCGACACAGTGCGGCAAATCACGGGGCATGATCCCATCCGCATGGAGCAGTACGCTCAGGACTTCAAGGCGCACTGGGCTTGACGGCGCACCGGCTTCCGATCTAGCGGAAGTAGTCCACCGCTTGATCGGACCAAAGGTCTCGTTCGCCCTTCGGTTAAGACCGGTCCGATAGTGAACCGACCCTACTGTGTATTTTTCGCGACCTGCAGTCGGGCCCGAGGGTAGAAGTAAGAGCTTCTTGCCAAGCGCAGCGCTTCAAGCAGATCTGCCAAGAGCTTTTTTGCCCCGGCGGCCACGCATTCTGAGCTTTCTCTCACTTGCGCCTCAGTCGCGTAGCCGCTCGGCCACGAACTGTCGGAACAAACCCATCGACGGCGCCTCGGTGCGCCCGGCCAGCGTGACGAACGCACAGCGCGCGCCAATAACCAACGGCGGCTCGGTCGCCAGTTCGGCCAGCTGTCCAGCCTCGATGCCGGCGCGTGCAGCCGCCAGGATGCCGAGGTAGATCGCGTCCGAGGCCTGGACCGTCGCGATCAGGCTGGCGATGTCGTCGCAACGCAGGCTCACGGCCTGCTGCGGGTCGGCCCGTGGCCCGAAGCAGTTGACCAGCATATGTGCCACTTCCGCGCTCAGCGGTATCGAAGCCAGCGGGTAGCGCAGCATGTCGTCAAAAGACACCGGCCCGCCGGTTTGCAGCAAGGGATGGCCGCTGCGGCAGACAAAGCCGGAACGCAGTTCGACCAGGTTCTCGATGGCCAGGTCGGGCGCTGGTGCGATGCGGCGAACGTCGATCACCAGCGCGTCCAGCGTGCGCTGGCGCAGTTGCATCAACTGCAACTCGGCCGCGCCCGGCGACACGCTGACCTGCACGCCCGGATGGTGTCTGGCCATGTGGCGCAGGAACGGCGTCATCAGCATCGCGCCCGGCCCCGACCCCAGGCCGATACGAATGGCGCCCAGGTCGCCTTGCTTGAGCAGCTCGGCGCTGCGGCGCAGTTCGGCCGCCTCAAACACCATGCGCCGTGCACGCACCGCCACGGCCTGGCCCAGCGGCGTGAGCTCGTTGCGCTTGCCCGTGCGGTCGATCAGGCGCGCGCCCAAGTCGCCTTCCAGGGTCTGGATGCTGCGGCTCAGCGCCGACTGCGTCAGATGCTGCTGCTCGGCGGCGCGGCTGAACGAGCCGGTCTCGGCCACGGCGAGCAGGTGTGCGAGGTGTTGGAGGTTCATGGTGCAGGCGCATGGTATGAGTAATACGACCATCAATGACAAAAATAATGCATTGGACTCATTATTTCAGGATGCCTAGCATCGTGAAGTGCATCCCCCTATGCACTCATTCCAAGGAGACATCTCATGAACGCATTCAAGAAATTCGGCCCCCTGCTGGCAGGTCTGCTGCTGGCCACCGGTGGAGCCCTCGCCCAAACCTACCCGACCAAACCGGTCAACCTGATGGTGCCCTACCCGGCCGGTGGCTCGTCGGACGCGATGGCGCGCATCTTCAACATGCCGCTCAGCAAGGAACTCGGCCAACAGGTGATCGTCGAAAACCTCGGCGGTGCCAGCGGCGCGATCGCGGCGCAGAAGGTGCTGGCGGCGCCCGCCGATGGCCATTACCTGTTCCTGGGCACGGCCAACGAGGTCATCCTCTCACCGCTGGCCAATGCGGCGGTCAAGCTCAAGACCGAGGACTTCCGTCTCGTGCAGCCGGTGACCGAATCGGTGATGGTGTTTGTCGCGCGCAAGGACCTGCCGGCCAACAACGTCGACGAATTGATCGCACTGGCGCGCAAGTCGGGCGACAAGCCGCTGAGCTACGGCAGCGTGGGGATCGGCTCGCTTTACCACTTCATCCTCGAGGACGTGCAGCAGCGCAAAGGCATCAAGCTGACGCATGCGCCATACAAGGGCAATGCGCCGCTGTTGCAAGACATCGGCGGCGGGCAGGTCGACTTCGCGGTGCTGGTGTACAGCGCCGCGATGGGCGGACTGGTCGAACAGGGCCGGCTCAAGGTGATCGGTCAGCTCGGCGAGCAGCGTTCCGAACTGCTGAAGAATGTGCCGGCCGTCAGCGAAGGCAAGGAGCTGAAGAACTTCTCGTACAAGATCTGGAGCGGCATCATGGTGCGCAAGGATACGCCCGAGGACGTGGTGCAACGCCTGCACAAGGCGATCGGCGCGACGCTGCAGGATCCCTCCGTGCGCTCGCAACTGGCAGCGCAAACGCAGGTGGCATCGCCACTGATGTCGCTGGCCGAATCGAGCAAGTACTTCGAGGCCGAGACCGCGCGCTACCGCGCCAGCGCCAAGTCGATCAACCTGCAACCGCAATGAGGAGCGGGAATGAGCATGCTGCTTGATGCGCTGAACGAACGGGTCGACGAGTTCATCGGCCTGCGGCGCGACATCCATCGCCACCCCGAGCTGGCGTTCGACGAACACCGCACCTCGGCGCTGGTGGCGGAGAAGCTGCAAGCCTGGGGCTACGAGGTCGAGCGCGGTCTGGGCGGCACCGGCCTGGTCGGCCGGCTGGTGCGAGGCGACGGCAAGCGCCAGCTCGGGCTGCGCGCCGATATGGACGCGTTGCCGATCGATGAAGCCACCGGCTTGGGCTACGCGAGCTGCCATGCCGGCGTGATGCACGCCTGCGGCCACGACGGCCACACGGCGATGCTGCTGGCCGCCGCGCAGTATCTCGCCGAGCGGGGGCGCTTTTCTGGCACGCTGAACCTGATCTTCCAGCCGGCCGAAGAAGGCGGCGGCGGCGCCCTGCGCATGATGGACGATGGCCTGTTCGACAAATACCCGTGCGACGCGATCTTCGCGATGCACAACATGCCCGGCGTGCCGCAGGGCCGGCTGGTGCTGCGCGAAGGCCCGGCAATGGCCTCGTCGGACTACGCCACCGTCACGCTCACCGGCATCGGTGGTCATGGCGCCATGCCGCACCGCGCGGCCGACCCCGTCGTGGCGGCGGCGAACATCGTGATGGCGTTGCAGACCGTGGTGTCGCGCAACATCGATCCGCTGCAGATGGCGGTGGTGACGGTGGGCGCGCTGCACGCAGGCAAGGCCAACAATGTGATTCCGCAAAGCGCGACGCTGGAGATCAGCGTGCGTGCGCTCGATCGCGCGGTGCGCGGCAAGCTGGAGCAGCGCATCAAGGCGTTGATCGCCGCGCAGGCCGAAAGCTTTGAGGTGCAGGCGCAGATAGCCTGGCGGCCCGGTTATGCGGTGCTGGTCAATACGCCCGAAGAAACCGCCTTCGCCCGCGAGGTGGCGCTGGAGCTGGTCGGTTCCGAGCGCGTGACCCTGCAGGGCCCGGCCGTGTCCGGCAGTGAAGATTTCGCCTTCATGCTGGAGCGCGTGCCCGGCAGTTATCTGTTGATCGGCAACGGCGATGGTGACAGCGCCGGTGCATGCATGGTGCACAACCCGGGGTACGACTTCAACGACGCCAATCTGCCCATAGGTGCGGCCTACTGGGCGCTGCTGGCGCAGCGGTTTCTGGTCTGAGCAGGCGGCGCTGCGGGCAGAACGCGAGGAGTTGATTGCGAAGCTTGCGCAGATTGAACGGGGGTGCTGCCGGACAGCGGCCCCAACTTCGATGTGTTCGAGCAGATCGGCGAGGCCGGCTTCTTCGACGCCACGACTGTTGACGCCAACCGGAAGTGGCGGTGGGGCGGCAAATCTTGGACTGGTTATGCCGCGAGCCCTGGCTCTTCCGATATTCAACGGGACTGAGAGAACCGAGGGAGGTTTTGATCCGCTTCTCGTTGTACCTATGAGTCTAGTGCCTGAGTGAATTGCTCAATGCTGGTTGACCGCCAGTTGCGAGCTATTTTTGCATTGAAATATTAGCAAGTTTGCATGTGGTGATAAATTGTTTCAGGAAATTGGGAATGACCCTGCTCCTTGAGAAAGCCTAGCATCAGGCGCATTGCCGCGCTGTTGTGACGTCGATGCGCGTAGGACGCCAAGATCCATCGTTCGTCATGAATGAATTCCTGGAGCACCGGGACTAGCATGCCCCGACCAAGATAGTGTGCGGCCAGAGGGGAGGGTACGTATGTCGGGCCAAGGTCTCTGACTGCAAGTTCTATTAGCGACGCTGGATCATTGGTGTCCATCCTGCTCGGAAGGTTCATGGTTTGACGTTGACCATCGATGCTGAAAACAATGGGCGTGTTGAATGGTGCGGCCAAGCTCAGCAGAGAATGACGACGGAGATCCTCTGGCATTGTTGGTAGCCCTCTAAGTTCCCAGTATCGAGGCGAGGCACACAACACCATCTCATAACTGAACAGGCGGGTGACGATCAAGCCCTCATTGGGGACGGCTCCACCATTGATCCAGATATCAATCCCCTCTTCAACCAGATTGGGAGCGTCATTGCGAGATTCCAAACTGATATGCACATCAGGATGCAATGTCATGAACACGCTCAGCAGCTGAGGGAGCCATCCTCCGGAGACCGCATGTGGCGCACACAGGCGAAGGCGTCCTTTTGCAGTGGCACCATACTGCTCAAGCTCCTGGAGTGTGCGATCAGCAATCTCTACGATATCAACACTTCGTGCCAAAAGAAATTCGCCTGCTTCGGTCAAGCTTAGAGATCGTGTTGACCGGTTTAGAAGCCGAACGCCGCTACGCGACTCGAGCGTACTCACATACTTGCTGACGGTCGATTTCGACAGGCCCAAAGACGCCGCTGCTCGAGAAAAGCTTCTGCGTGTCGCTACCTCGCGAAATGTTTTGATTAAGTCAAGTCCATCCATGGTGCAGTGCGTGCTCCAGGTAAAGCTCGGTAGTGCCGGGCGCCTGTGCGCCCAGGAATTGGAAGGTGCAGCGCTTCAAAGTGTTGGGCAGCGTCGCGTAAAACTGCATCCATTGGTCCTCAACCATGGAAGAGTACATCGCTTCGTTGGACTAATGAAGCAGCAGGTCTATAAGGAGAATCGTCCCAAACAGACCACCAGTTAACATGAAGTACGCCAAAGGCGCGCCGGCCATCGTTTCCCACCATCTCGGTGGGCCGTACGGCTTCGTCTTGTTCTTCCTGGTATTCATTCATCGTCCTTAAGTCTTGCATGGCAATGGTTCGGGTCGGAGTGTTCATTGCAAGTCTATGCACAGGCCGTAGTGGAATCTCCGTTGGAGCATCAGCTCACGACGTTTTGTCCGAAGGCGTGACGGCCGCTGCCGCGCCCATGGTCTCGTCCCAACCGCCGCCGAGCGTCTTGTAGAACGTCACCAGGTTGGTGAAGCGCGACAGGCGGGTGCCGATCAGGTCCTGCTCGGCGCTGTAGAGCGAGCGCTGCGAATCGAGGACGCTCAGGTAGCTGTCCACACCGCGCCGGAAGCGCGCATCCGAAAGCCGGTAACTCTCTGCCGTCGCATCCACCAGCGACTGCTGCGCGTCGAGTTGGCGCCCGAGCGTGCTGCGTTGGGCCAGCGCATCCGAGACTTCGCGAAACGCCGTCTGGATCGCCTTCTCGTACTGCGCCACCGAGATGTCGCGGCTCACCGTGGCGATCTTGAGGTTGGCGCGGTTGGCGCCGCCATCGAAGATCGGCAGCGTGATCTGAGGCACGAAGCTCCAGTTGCCCGAGCCGCCCTTGAACAGGCCCGAGAGTTCGCCGCTCGACGTGCCGGCCGACGCGGTGAGGCTGATGCGTGGATAGAAGGCCGCGCGCGCCGCGCCGATGTAGGCGTTGGCCGCCTTGAGATCGCGCTCGGCCTGCAGGATGTCGGGGCGGCGCTGCAGCAGTTCCGAGGGCAGCCCCGGCGGGACGGTGGCCAGCGGGCTCGCGGCTGCCGTCGCGCCGTCGGGCAGGGTCTGTGGCATCAGCTCGTCCGGTACTTCCGCGCCCACGAGCAGGATCAACGCATTTCGATCCTGCGCCACCTGCGAGGTGTAGCGCTCGACGTCGACGCGTGCGGCATCCACGGTGGTCTGTGCCTGACTCAGCGTGAGCGCCGACGCTACGCCCAGCTCGAAGCTGCGCTGGTTCAGACGATAGGAGTCGCTCTGGCTCCGAAGCGTGTTGCGCGCGAGTTTCAGCCGATCCTGGTCGGCGGCGAGCGTGAGGTAGCGGGTTGCCACCTCGGCCACCAGGGTGATCTGCGTGCTACGACGCGCCTCGGCTGTGGACAAGAACTGCTCGAGCGCCTGTGCGCTCAGGCTTCGCACGCGGCCGAACAGGTCGATCTCGTAGGCGCTGAAACCGAGCGATGCGCTGTACTGATGCGAAGTAAGCGCTGCGCCCGTGGATGACAGATCAGCCGGCGTGCGGCTGCCGCTGCCGCCAGCACTGGCGTTGACGGTGGGGAAGAGCGCCGCGTCCTGCACCCCGTACTGCGCGCGGGCCTTCTCGATGTTCAGCACCGCCACGCGCAGGTCGCGGTTGTTGGCGAGGCTCATCTCGATCACGCGCTGCAGCGAGGCATCGGTGAACACGTCTCGCCAGCCGAGATCGGAGACAGGCGTGGAGGCCCTGTCAGCCCCCGAGCCGTCGGCAAACTTGGCCGGCACGGGAGCCGCGGGTTGCTGGTAGACGGGTATCAGGCTGCAGCCGGCCATCAGGGCCGCGAGCGCGAGCGGTGTAAAGCGAAACAGGTTCATAGCAGACACCTCAGGATGCGGCCGCAGCCGGTTGTGCGTGGGAGGCCGGCGCGGTGGAACCGCCTTTGAAGAGGCCGCGCACCAGCACGAAGAAAAGAGGCACGAAGAAGATCGCGAGGATGGTGCCGGACAGCATGCCGCCGATCACGGCCGTGCCCAGCGCATGCTGCGCGCCAGCTCCGGCGCCGCTGCCCAGAACCAGCGGCAGAACGCCCAGGATGAAGGCCAGCGACGTCATGAGGATGGGACGCAGGCGAAGGCGAGCCGCTTCCAGTGCGGACTCGACCAGTCCCTTGCCCTGCGCATGCAGGTCTTTCGCGAACTCGACGATCAGGATGGCGTTCTTCGATGCAAGGCCGATCGTGGTCAGCAGGCCCACCTGGAAATAGACGTCGTTCATCTTCCACGTCAGGATCGCGCCGAGCAGCGCGCCGAAGACACCGAGCGGCACCACCATGATCACAGAGAACGGGATGGCCCAACTCTCGTAGAGAGCAGCAAGACAGAGGAACACGATCAGGATCGACAGCGCGTACAGCATGCCGGTCTGCCCGGTTGACGCCTTCTCCTGGCGCGACAGCCCGGTCCATTCGTAGCCGATGCCTGGCGGCAACTGCGCAACGGCCGCCTCCACGATGGCGAGCGCCTCGCCACTCGATGCGGCTCCCGGCAGTGCCATCCCCAGGATTTCCACCGAGGGGACCCCGTTGTAGCGCTCCAGGCGAGGCGAGCCGGAGCCCCAACTTGCCTTGGCGAACGACGTAAAGGGCACCATCGTGCCGGTGCTGTTGCGCACATACCAGCGATCGATGTCGCTAGGCAGCATGCGGTACTGCGCATCGGCCTGCAGCATCACTTTCTTCACGCGCCCCTTGTCGATGAAGTCGTTGACATAGCTGCTGCCCCACGCGGCTGAGAAGGTGTCGTTGATATCGCTCATCGAAAGACCCAGGGCCTGTGCCTTGTGCGAGTCGATCTCGAGCTTGAATTCGGGCGAGTCCTCCTGGCCGTTGGGGCGCACGGCCACCAGGCGCTTGTCCTTGGCCAGCGTGGCGAGCAACTGGTTGCGCGCCTGCATTAGGGCCTCATGCCCGAGGTTGGCGCGGTCCTGCAGCATCAGGTCGAAGCCGGTTGCGTTGCCGAGTTCCGCCACGGCCGGCGGTGCGAAAGCAAACACCTTCGCGTCACGGATCGTGCTGAAGAAGGCGCTGGCCTTCGCCGCGACGCCCGTCACACTCAGCGCTTCGCCCTCGCGCTCGTCCCATGGCTTGAGCTTGATGAAGGCCAAGCCCGTGTTCTGCCCGCTGCCGGCGAAGCTGAAGCCCGCCACCGTGAAGATGCCCGAGACCGCATCTTTCTGGTCGACCAGGAAATGATGCTCCACCTGGCGGGTCACTTCTTCCGTGCGTGCGTTCGTCGCGCCCGGCGGCAGCTGAACCAGCGCGAACAGCGTGCCTTGGTCTTCGTCCGGCAGAAAGCCAGCCGGCAGCTTCATGAAACCGAACACCACTGCGGCCAGCAGGACTGCATACACGATCATGTAGCGCCAGCCCTTGCCCACCATGTGCCGTACGATGCCCTGGTAGCGGTGGTTTCCGCGGTCGAAGCTGCGGTTGAACCAGCCGAAGAAGCCAGTGCTTGCCATCGCATGGCCCTTGGACACCGGTTTGAGCAGCGTTGCGCACAGGGCCGGTGTGAGCACCAGCGCCACCAGCACCGACAGCGTCATCGCCGAGACGATCGTGATCGAGAACTGCCGATAGATCACGCCCGTGGAGCCACCAAAGAAGGCCATCGGCACGAACACCGCCGCCAGCACCAGGGCCACTCCGACCAACGCGCCAGTGATCTGGCCCATTGACTTGCGCGTGGCCTCCTTCGGTGAGAGACCTTCCTCCGTCATGACGCGCTCGACGTTCTCGACCACCACGATCGCGTCGTCCACCAGCAGCCCGATGGCAAGCACCATCGCGAACAGCGTCAAGGTGTTGATGGTGAAACCGAAAGCTGCGAGTACGCCGAAGGTGCCCAGCAGCACCACCGGCACGGCAATGGTCGGTATCAGCGTGGCGCGGAAATTCTGAAGGAAGAGATACATCACCAGAAACACCAGCACCACGGCCTCGATGAGCGTGCGCACGACTTCCTCGATGGAGATGCGCACGAAGGGCGTGGTGTCGTAGGGCTTCTGCACCTTCATGCCCTGCGGAAAGAACTTCTCCAGTTCGGCCACCCGCGCGTCGACGACCTTGACCGTGTCCAGCGCATTGGCGCCCGCAGCCAGCTTGATGGCCAGGCCGGCGGCCGGCTTGCCGTTGTAGCGGGCGACCGTGTTGTACGACTCACTGCCGAGCTGGATGCGGGCAACGTCGCGCAGCCGGATCTGGGAGCCGTTGGTCTGCGTGCGCAGGAGGATGTCCTCGAACTCCTGCGCGGTTTTCAGACGCGTCTGCGAGGTGATGGTCGCGTTGATCTGCTGGTTGCCGGCCGCTGGCATGCCGCCCAACTGACCGGCCGACACCTGCGCGTTCTGTGCCTGGATCGCGTTCTTCACGTCCAGCGGCGTGAGACTGAAGTTGGCGAGCTTGTTCGGGTCCAGCCAGACGCGCATGGCGTATTGCGAGCCGAAGAGTGTGGTGTCGCCCACACCTTCGACGCGACTGAGGGCATCCTGCACGTTCGCGGCCACATAGTCCGACAGGTCGGACCCGTTCATGCTGCCGTCCTCGGAGACGAAAGCCAACACGGTCAGGAAGTTGGTGGCCGACTTCGTGACGGTGACGCCTTGCTGTTGAACCTCCTGCGGCAGCAGCGGCGTGGCCAGCGAGAGCTTGTTCTGCACTTGCACCTGCGCGGTGTCGGGGTCGGTGCCGTTCTCGAAGGTGAGCGTGATGGTGACCGAGCCCGATGACTCGCTGGTCGAGGCCATGTAGCTCAACCGGTCCAGCCCCTTCATCTTCTGCTCGATGACTTGGGTGACGGTGTCTTCCAGCGTCTTGGCGGAGGCGCCAGGGTAGTTGGCGGTAATCGCAACGGCAGGGGGCGCAATGCTCGGGTACTGCGCGATCGGCAAGGTGGCGATGGACATGACGCCACCCAGCATCACGATGATGGCGAGGACCCACGCGAAGATGGGCCGGTCGATGAAGAAACGTGCCATGTTTGTCTCTTGCGATCAGTTGGCCGTGCCGGCGGCGTCGGACGGGGCCGCCTTGGCGGTTTCGGTGCCGGTCCTGGGTCGGGGACTCCACTGCACCGTCTTCACCTGGACGCCAGGCGCTGCGTTTTGCTGGCCGTCCACCACCAGCTTGTCGCCGGCCTGCAAGCCGCTGCGCACCAGCCACTGGTCACCGATGGCGCGCTCGGTCTCGAGCGCGCGCCGCTGCAACTTGTTCTGGGCATCCACCACGTAGGCCGTCGGCTTGCCGGCGCCGTCGCGCGACACCGCCTGCTGCGGCACCAGAAGCGCCTGTTCTTTCACGCCTTCCTGCAGTACGGCTCGCACGTACATGCCGGGCAGCAGGTCCGCAGCGGGATTGGGAAACACCGCGCGCAGCGTGATGGCGCCGGTGTTCTGGTCCACCGTGACGTCCGAGAACTCGAGCTTGCCTTCCAGCGGATACGTACTGCCGTCTTCCAGCATCAGCTGTACCTTGGCGGCATTGGAACCGCTCTTCTGGAGCTCGCCGCGCGCCATGGCCTGCTTGAGCCGCAGCATCGCGGCACTCGGTTGCGTCACGTCGACGTAGATCGGGTCGAGCTGCTGGATGGTTGCCAGCGCCGTCGACTGGCTGGCCGTGACCAGCGCGCCGGGCGTGACCGTCGACTTGCCGATACGGCCCGAGATCGGCGCATCGATGCGCGCATACGCGAGGTTGATGCGGCTCGTTTCGACATTGGCCTTAGCCGCGGCGACATCGGCCTCGCCCTGCTGCAGTGAAGCCGCGGCATCGTCGTAGTCTTGCTGGCTCACCGCCTTGATGGCGACCAGTTCCTTGTAGCGCTGGGCCTTCAGCCGCGTGGTGCCCAGGCTGGCCTGCGTCTTGGCGAGCGCGGCGAGGTTGCTGTCGTAGGTCGCCTTGTACGTGGCGGGGTCGATCTGGTAGAGCGTTTCGCCGGCTTTCACGTCGCTGCCTTCGCGGAACTTGCGGGATTTCACGATGCCGCCGACCTGCGGGCGCACGTCGGCAATGAGGAAGGGCACGGTGCGCCCCGGCAGTTCGGTCGTGATGGCAACGCGCTGCGGCTGCACCGTGACCACGCCGACCTCGGGCGTGCCGGGCGCCGGAGGCGGGCCGCCTGGCGGCTTGCCGCAGGCAGCGAGCATGCAGGTGGACACAAAGGCCGCGACAAAGGTCAAGCCGTAGGTGAAAGGGGGGCGCATGGCGATTCTCCTGGGAAACGACAGGACGTTGGCGTGTCCGATCGATGATTAAATAGACAGTGCTGTATTGAAATGTAGTTTGACTAACTGGGCCTGTCAATCAATAATGAGCACGTGTGTATGAAAATAAAAGGAGACGTGAGATGCGAGTGAAAACCGAAGCCAAGCGCGAAGCCATCGTCCAGGTGGCATCGGAAGTGTTCAGAGAGCTGGGGTTCGAGGGCGCCTCCATGGTGGAGATCGCTGCACGCGTGGGCGGCTCGAGGGCAACGATCTATGGGTACTTCAGCTCCAAGGAGGAACTCTTCGTCGCGGTGACGCACGATATGGCGAAGACCCACTTCGAGCCGATCTTCGCGGCGCTGGAGCATGAGAGCGATGGCGACTTGACGCAGGTGCTACAGCGTTTTGGCGAAAAGGCGCTGGCCGTCGTGTGTTCGCAAGAGGCCATTCAGGCGCGCAGGGCTGTGATCGCGGAGTCCGGTCGCAGTGACATCGGGCGGCTCTTCTATGAAGGGGGGCCGCACAAGGGGCTGACCGAGGTGGCCGCTTTTCTGAAGCTGCAGATCAACAAGGGACGGTTGCGCAAGGTGGATCCGTTGGTGGCAGCGCACCATCTGATGGCGCTGCTGGAATCGGAAACCGTCACACCGTGTCTGCTCGGCATCGAAGGGCCAAGAACCCGAAAGGAACTGCGAGAGGCGACACAACGTGCCTTGCAGGTGTTCCTTGGTGGCTACGCTTCGGTCGCCAAGGCTGCGGGATGACATTGGATCGAGGCGCCTCGTCCACGCAGGCTGATCGGCAAGCCTGCCGCTTGCGGTGTCACGGGTGGACATACGCCCGCGGGAGGGGCTATGGGCTGCGCAATCGCCCGCGAATTTCGCGGCTTGCGTCCAACGTAGGTCAACCGGCAAAGTGACCGGCACAACAAGCTCCCACGGCGGTGATTGCACTCCGTAGCCGTCAGCAGCCCAGGCGTCGCTCTTGCGCCAGCAGTCAGACCGATGTTGATGAAGGAGGTGTGAACGTTGTTGACCAACGCACCCGCATGGTGGGGCTCCTTGACGCCGACGACCATGCCTTTCGTGAAAGCGGCGAACAACACACTTTCGCTGCTTTCGAAAATTAGCGGAAAAGCATATGTTCATGCCAGGGTGAGTTGAGAAGAATCCGCCCCAACGAGCAATCGTTACCAGTCATACGACACCCGCTGCCAGTGCTGCCAGCGAGGCGTCGGGCAATAAAGCCCGAATCGGTTTCAACACCGGTTCGGGCTTTTTTGTTTTTTCGGTCGCAACGAAGCCTTTGCAAAACGGATGCGCGTCATCCGGGGGCGGAGCTTTGTCCGAAGAAAGACCGGTGACGTTCCAGGCTCGTTTGCAGGAGCCGCGCGGCGGGAGGAGACACCCAACGCACAGCCTCGAAGGTCGGATGTTCCTAATGACTCGCGCACCGCCCGACTGCCAGTTCGACATCGCGTGGATGCTCCCGCCGTCATCGCAGTGGTGACCTACGAAAACCCGCCCATCGTAGAGGCGGTGCTCGAGATCGGCGCCAAGGCCGTGCTGCCCTCGCCAGGGCGATCGTTTGGGCTGGTGGTGGCTCGCGAGGCCCATAAGGAAAGCCGCTTGCTTGCGCGTCGCCTGCGCAAGGTCGAGGCCAAACTACTCGATGTACGGCAACTCCTCAAGGCCAAGAGCATCCCCGTGAAAACACGCAGCGTTTCCAAGGGACAGGCGCACGACGATGGAAGAAATCGCGGCGGCCATCGTGAACGCCAACGAGATTCTTTCGCTGGGCGAGCGCAAACCCCCTCCGTGCTGACAGGCGTCGGCTGCCACAGCCCACTCCGTGAACGCTGCCACGGCAGCAGGGCGGTGATTCCCATACTGCATGCTGAAAACGATCGCCTGGAGCGCTGCCGCTTCACAGCGCGGAGCGCCTTTGGCCGGGGCCGGTTGGGAAGTCGGCGCCCGACGCCCCCGCGCTCGCTGCTACTGCGCTGGCGCTACAGCGCCGCAGTCGGGCTTGAGTCCGAACGGTGGCTGCTCACGCATCTACAGAGGTTGCGCCGTCGAGCTTGCTAAGCGATGCACTGCACCATCTGCGCGGGCAGTGGCCCAAGCGCACTTGATTTCGGAACTGCGAGTATTGGTCTCTGCGCGACGGCGGTGGCGATACAACGCGAAAGGGCGGCGTTCGTCATCCCTTAGGTCTTGATGCCAATGTCCCTAAGTAAAAACCCTGCACTTTGGAAGATCCGTCTGATCGTCATCGACGATGAAACCGCCATGGACATTTATTGAGCGATAGGACACAATGTGTCATCACATGCCGGTCTTCCCTCGTTTGAACCCAATGCGCGAGATGACGTGGATGGGTTAATTGGGAGATGAAGATGTTCCATATACGTCCTGCGCGAACGGCGCCGGAAGCACGTTCACGACGTTGGTCACCCGGCATGCAGTTAAACATGCACCCAGAAATCGAGGCCTTAACCATGACCGCACAGCAGAGCACCTTCGGGCTCGACAAAGCGACACTCGTATCCCAGTCCACCGAGCGCATGGACCGGCAGTTCAAGTCAAGCGACTACTCTCTGAGGCAAAAGCTGGCGCTGACGTGCCGGATTCTCTTTGAGAACGGCCATGACTCAGGCCTTGCCGGCCAGATCACGGGGCGAACCGCCACTCCAGGCCAGTACTACACACAGCGACTGGGTTTAGGTTTTGACGAGATCTCCGAGAGCAACTTGCTTCTGGTCGACGAGGATCTGAACGTGGTGGACGGCAGCGGCATCCCGAACCCTGCCAATCGCTTTCACTCTTGGGTGTACCGTGCGCGACCAGACGTGAACTGCATCATTCATACCCACGCACTTCACACCGCAGCCTTGGGAATGTTGGAGCAGCCATTGCAAGTCTCCCACATGGACAATTGCGTCCTCTATGACGATGTTGCATTCGTAGCGAAGTGGCCGGGTATCCCCGTAGGCAATGAAGAAGGTGAACTTATTTCATCAGCGCTCGGGAAAAAGCGTGCCTTGATGCTTTCTCACCATGGTCTCCTGATTGCCGGAAGCACAGTGGAGGAAGCATGTGTCCTTGCAATAGCTTTCGAGCGTGCGGCTCGCATGCAGTTGCTCGCCAGCGGCGCGGGTGAGATCAAGCCAATCGATCCTTCGCTCGGTGCAGAGGCACGAAACTGGGTGTCTCGCCCAACGCGCAACATGGTCGCGTTCGAGTACTACGCACGCCGGATGCTCAAGAACCCCAACAATTCGGACTGCCTCGACGCAGCCCGTGGTGCTTCGATCACCGCGTAGTTCACGAGGCAGTGCCACTCGCGCCAGCACGACGCCAAGCGACCAAGTTTGCCCGAGCTGCGTATAGCAGCTATTACCTGCAAAGCATGGCACGACGTTCCTATCAATAGGATACTTTGTGTCGTAAACACTGCGCTCCACCGCGGAGCTGGAGCTAAAGAAGATGAATGAAGACCTGCGCCCCAAAGAGTACTTCGACGATCGAGCAACGCGCGACATGGCTCGGCACCTGGAGTCTCCGAAACGGAGCATGAAGGAGACCATGGCGTACGCGTGTCGCATTCTGGCAATGACGGGCCAGGAAGCTGGTCTCGCCGGACAGATCAGCACCCGTTCGGAGCGAGAAGGCGCATACTGGACCCTGCGCTTCGGACTCGGCTTCGACGAAGCCACGCCTGACGATTTCATTGAGGTCGACGGTGACCTGAACACCCTCACAGGATCGGGCATGCCCAACCCGGCAACGCGATTTCATCTCTGGGTCTACCGTGCACGACCGGATGTTCAATCGATCATTCATACCCACTCTCCGTGGGCGTCTGCGCTCGCAGCGGCTCGCCAACCGCTTGTCATCTCGCAGATGGACATGACGCCGCTTCACGACGATTGTGCATTCCTGGGCGAGTGGCCCGGAGTACCCATCGCGGACGATGAAGGGGTCATCATCTCCGGCGCACTCGGCAAGAAGCGCGCAATCGTGTTAGCCCACCATGGTTACCTCACCGCAGGAAAGACTGTTCAAGAGGCGACGTATTTGTCGGTGTACCTGGAGCGAGCGGCAAGAATGCAAATGCGTGCTCAAGCCTCGTTCGGTCCACTCACCCCCGTCGATGATGCCTTGGCGCGCGAGGCGCACGACTACCTGCTGAAACCTTCGATTGTGAATAGCACGTTCGACTACTGGTGCCGACAGACGCGGGGCCCGGCATCGCCACTCCCGGCTTGACCAGCGTTTCCTGCATGTAGTGCACCTGTGAGTGGCGGCAGGATCGGATTCCTCCTTCTCCTCGATCCTGCCAACCTCATCCACGAAGCCCCGGTGACCTATCACTGCTACCGGGGTGGATCCCGACCTCACGTTTCGCTGTCGCGCACATAAGCGGCGTGAGCACGCTCGTCCCGCTCTTCTATAACTATCTGGAGACAATCATGAACATCGTTCGCCTCGCCGCATTTGCGGTCTCTGCTGTCTGCTTTGCCGGGCTCGCCCATGCCGGACAGACGTTCGACACGGTCAAGAAGCGTGGCTTCGTGCAATGCGGCGTTTCCACCAATCTGCCCGGCTTCGCCTTCACCGACAGCAAGGGTGAGTGGCAAGGCATTGATGTCGATACGTGTCGCTCCATTGCGGCCGCCATGTTCGGCAACGCGACAAAGTTCAAGGTTGTTCCGTTGACCACCCAGGCGCGCTTCACGGCACTCCAATCGGGCGAGGTGGATGTCCTCACTCGCAACACCACCCAGACGATGTCCAGGGACACCACCCTGGGCCTGATCGGGGTGGGCGTCAATTTCTATGACAGCCAGGGAATCATGGTGACGAAGGACGCCAACGTCACCAGCGCCAAGAACCTTTCGGGCGCGACTATCTGCGTCCTCCCGGGCACCACGACCGAGTTGAACCTTACCGACTGGTTTCGCGGGTTGAAGCAGACCTTCAAGCCGGTGCTCCTGGACACCGTCGACGAGATCAAGCGCGCGTTCGCTGCAGGACGCTGCGACGGCATCACGATGGACAAGTCTCAGCTCGCGCTCGCACGCGTTAACTTCGGAAACTCGGACAAGTACGTCATCCTGCCCGAGGCGTTGTCCAAGGAGCCGCTCGGCCCCATGGTCCGACAAGGAGATGAAGCATGGTTCAACGTCGTGCGCTGGACGTTGAATGCGTTGCTCGAAGCAGAGGAATACAACCTTAGCTCGAGGAATGTAGACGAGGCGGTCAAGAACAACACTTCTCCGAACATCCAACGCATCCTTGGCACGACGCCCGGCATGGGCAAGGGGCTGGGTCTGGACGACAAGTGGGCCTACAACATCATCAAGCAGGTCGGTAACTATGGTGAGGTTTTCGACCGCAGCGTTGGTGCGAACAGCCCGATGAAGCTGGAGCGAGGACTGAATGCGCCTTACAGCAAGGGTGGGTTGATGTACGGCTGGCCGATCCGCTGAGGACGCTGCTTCTTCCGCTAAGCGTGGTCGCGTCGCGGACCCGCTCCCTCTCATGAAGCATCTTCTCCCCTGAAAAGTCCATGGGCACCAACCATCGTTCCCGTCTGCGGATCTCGTGGCAAGACCCCGAGTTCCGGGCCATCATCTACCAGACCGTGGTCGTCGGCCTCGTCGCCCTTGGCGTCTGGTACCTGGTATCCAACACCCTGCACAACCTCGCGTCACGTAACATCGCGACGGGGTTTTCCTTCCTGCAACGCGAGGCAGGCTTCGCAATCGGCGAGTCCGTGATCGACTATTCGCCTTCCGACTCCTATCTGCGCGCCTTGCTCGTCGGCTTGGTCAACACGCTGAAGGTGAGTGCGGTTGCCCTTGTTCTGGCCACCCTACTGGGCGTCGTCGTCGGTGTATCGCGCCTGTCCACCAACTGGCTGATTTCCCGACTTGCATCGTGCTATGTGGAGTCCGTTCGAAACGTTCCCCTGTTGCTGCAGCTGCTCATCTGGTACGCACTTATCGGTGAGGTCCTGCCCGGCCCTCGGGCCGCGTTGAGTCCGCTACCTGGTGTCTTTCTGTCCAACCGAGGCCTTCTGATCCCTGCTTTCACAGGGTCCTCGGTTGACGCAATCCTCGCTGGCGTAGGCCTCGCTCTGGTGCTCATTGCGCTGCTGTCGCAACGGTTCTCCCGCCACCGGAAAACCACCGGCCAACAGGCAAGGTTGTGGCCATGGGCGCTGCTGATGGGTATCGGTATTCCCGCCGCAACTTGGCTGCTTGCTGGTCGCGAGATCCAATTCGAGATCCCTCATCGCGTCGGATTCAACTTCGAAGGAGGATGGTCGTTTTCACCCGAACTGTTTGCGCTGCTTGCGGGTCTCGTTACGTACACGGCCGCCTTCATCGCTGAGATCGTTCGCGCGGGGATTCAGTCCGTGAACGTTGGCCAGCAAGAAGCAGCGCAGTCGCTAGGTCTTCCTCCCGGGCGCGTGCTGCGGCTGGTCGTGCTGCCGCAGGCGTTGCGCGTGATCGTGCCGCCGACGACAAGTCAGTACCTCAACGTCTTTAAGAACAGCTCTCTTGCTGTCGCCATCGGCTACCCAGACTTGGTGTCGGTAGCCAACACCACGCTGAACCAGACCGGTCAGGCCATCGAGGGAATTCTGATCATCATGGCCGCATTCATGACAGTCAGCCTCTCAGTCTCCTTGCTCATGAATTGGTACAACAAGCGCATCGCGCTGGTGGAGCGTTGAGATGAATACGACCATGCCGAGTCGGCCGCCCCTCAAACTTAAGCCAGTGCGCAGATCATTGACGCCTTGGACATGGGCTCAGCGCCGGCTCTTCAACTCGCCCGCCAGTGCCCTGACCACAATCCTCGCAGCTTGGATCCTGCTGATGATTGTGCCGCCACTCGCAGAGTGGCTGCTGATCAAGGCCAACTTCCGTGCCGGCAGCGCCGAAGCCTGCCGCCAGTCCGGGGGCGCCTGCTGGGCGTTCATTCGGGAGAAGTACCGGCTGATCCTGTTCGGAACCTATCCGTACGACGAACAGTGGCGCCCGCTGCTCGCAACCGCACTTCTGATCGTGACAATCATTGTCACTGCTGCTCGCCGACTGGGGCCGAAGGGGTTGATCTGCTTGTGGATCGTTGCGCTTGCTGCGGTCGCGCTCCTCATGTGGGGCGGCATCCTGGGGCTCTCGTTCGTGGAGAACGTCCGGTGGGGTGGACTTCCGCTCACACTCATCCTGTCGACCTGTGGCATCGCGTTCGCGTTCCCTATCGGCGTGATTCTCGCGCTTGGCCGTCGATCACGCATGCCGGCCATCAAGGCCCTGTGTGTGGGGTATATCGAGCTCATCCGCGGGGTGCCGCTGGTCAGCCTTCTGTTCATGTCTTCGGTCATGCTGCCCTTGTTCCTGCCAGAAGGCATGAGCATCGACAAGCTGCTGCGCGCGCAGATCGCAATCATCCTGTTCGCCGCGGCATACATCGCCGAGATCGTGCGAGGCGGTCTTCAGGCGATTCCCAAGGGCCAGTATGAGGGTGCCGAGTCAATCGGACTGAGTTATGCGCAGCAGATGCGCAGGATCATCCTTCCGCAAGCGCTCAAGGTCGTGATTCCTCCCCTGGTCAGTACGTTCATCGCCCTTTTCAAGGACACCTCGCTTGTTGTCATCATTGGGATCTTCGATCTGACCCAGGCCGCGAAGGCCGCGCTCGCCGACCCTGCCTGGACCGGATTCGGCGTGGAGGCCTACCTCTTTATCGGCGCCATCTACTTCATCTTCTGCTACTCGATGTCGAAGTACAGCCACAACCTCGAGCATCGGCTCGCACGCGGTCACCGCCCGGATACCGGCGGGTGACAGCCCCCGCCAACTCCGTCGAGGTTCAGAACAAAAAAGGAAAGACAATGAGCGAATCGATCGTGACCTTTCAAAAGGTCAACAAGTGGTACGGTGATTTCCATGTATTGCGCGATATCGATCTCGAAGTTCGCCAGGGCGAACGCATCGTGATCTGTGGCCCCTCTGGCTCCGGGAAGTCGACGCTGATCCGTTGCATCAACCGGCTCGAAGAGCACCAGAGCGGGACGATCATGGTCGACGGCATCGAGCTCATCAGCGACGTCAAGCGTATCGAAGCCATCCGGCGCGATGTCGGCATGGTGTTCCAGCATTTCAACCTGTTTCCGCACCTCACGGTCCTGGAGAACCTCACGCTCGGTCCAACGTGGGTCCTGAAAAAGCCGCTCGCCGAGGCCAGAGCGCTCGCGATGGCCTATCTGGAGCGCGTGCGCATTCCGGACCAGGCTCAGAAGTACCCCGGGCAGCTTTCCGGAGGCCAACAGCAGCGCGTGGCGATCGCACGCTCGCTGTGCATGTCGCCGAAGGTCATGCTCTTCGATGAACCTACGTCGGCACTTGATCCGGAAATGGTCAAGGAGGTGCTGGAGGTCATGGTGACGCTGGCCCAGGAAACAAAAATGACGATGCTGTGCGTCACGCACGAAATGGGATTTGCGCGAAAGGTTGCCGACCGCGTCATCTTCATGGACCGAGGCGAGATCGTCGAACAGAACGAGCCCGAGCAGTTCTTCAGCGCGCCGTCCACCGAACGTGCGCAGGCGTTTCTCAGTCAAATCGTTCACTAGCGTTGCCCGATCACATTGACACCGAAAGTAGACAACATGTCATCAAACTCTTCCAAGTTCGGCTTCCAGACACGCGCACTTCATCATGGCCATGATGAGTCCGATCCCTATGGCGCAGTGTCGCCACCGGTGTATCTCACCTCGACCTTCGCTTTCGAAAATACAGCCGATGCCGCTGCGGTTTTCTCGGGCGAAAGCGATCGCTACGTTTATGGTCGGCAACACAACCCGACCCAGAACTTGCTTGAGATCAGGCTTGCTGGCCTAGAGGGTGCCGAAGCGGCACTGGCCACGGGCTCGGGAATGGGCGCGATCAGCTCCGCGCTGCTGACCTTGCTGTCGGCGGGCGACGAGCTCATCGTCCACCACACGATGTATTCGACCGCGACCTCTTTGATAGACGAAGGTCTGCCACGGTTCGGGATCAAGGTCACGAAGATCGACCTGACGGATCCTGAGAATCTGCGCGCCGCACTGTCCGACAGCACAAAGGTCGTGTACTTCGAAACCCCTGTCAATCCGACGGCTCAACTGCTGAATATCCGAGGCCTCGCGGATGTGGCGCACCAGCGTCCAGGCATTCGCGTGATGGTCGATTCGACCTTCGGGTCACCCGCGCTGCAGCGACCGCTTGCGCACGGCGCCGACCTGGTCGTCCATTCGATGACCAAGTACATCAACGGGCATGGCGATCTGCTGGCGGGTGTCGTACTCGGCGATCTGGCCACCATCAAGCGCATCCGCTCCCAAGGCCTCAAGTACCTTACGGGTGCAACGCTGTCGCCCCTGCTGTGTTTCCTGGTACTGCGCGGGCTCAAGACCCTCTCGCTGAGGATGCGGCAGCACAGCGAGAGCGCGCTGAAGGTCGCCAGCATGCTGGCCAGCCATCCTGCCGTGAAGCTGGTTCGCTATGGTTTCCTGCCCGGCAGTCCTGATCTCCAACTTGCACAGGAGCAGATGTCTGCCGGAGGCGGCATGCTCTCATTCGAACTGCACTCTGGCCTCGAAGGAGCCATCCAGATGATCGACCGTCTGCAGCTTGTCTCGCGCGCCATCAGCCTGGGAGACACCGAGACGCTCATCACCCATCCTGGCACGCTGATACGCGCCCGGCAGAATGTGGAACCTGCCGCTCAGCTCAGCAAGGGCGTCACCATGGACTTGATCCGGCTGTCCGTCGGCCTTGAGGACGTGGACGACATCATTGCGGACCTGACGCGGGCACTCGACAGCCTGGGCTGAAGGTGGTGAAGCAGCGTTGTCACATGGCTGCGACGCGCTGCTTGCGTGCCGGCGCCACGCCCAACACCTGGTCAAGCGCAAGACAGCTACGAAATCTTGGGTGCCGGCCTCGAATTCGGTATCGATCGGATGCACGCTCTGATGGATCGTCGTCATGAAGATCAGTTTCTCAGTGCGGTTTGAAGCCTCTTCTCATGATTCGCGCTGAACCATAGGCACTACGCAGAGCTGCGGCATTCGGACTTCGCCAGGTAGTCAGTCCACCACGCAGCACCGTCTATTCGGGATACGAACTCGATAGGCCGTTCACGGTGTTTTCAGCGCCGGAGACTTCCATTGCGGTCCTCGTCAGCTTCCAGATGATGGGCAGATCCCTGCGATCTGCATGCTCGATGACCACGATCCTCCTTGTCATGCAAGGTGTGGCAATCCGCAGCTTCCTGAGGCCGTACTGTGCAAGCAATCGATCAGGCATGCGGGACGGCAATATGCAGGCTCCGGTTCCCGACGCCACCATCTCCAGCATCGCATCGATCGTCTCGGCTTCTGCAACGATTCGAGGATTGAGTCCGCTGCGATGGATCATGCGCCGCAACGCGTAGTGACTTGGAAAGCCGATGAGCCTTGGCATGTCCTGAGTCAAGTCGACATCATCCACAAGCTCGCAACCGGGTGGCACGACTAGGCACATTTCATCGTCGAAGAGCGGCGTAGAGACGATCTTTTCCGACGTGACCGCGGTGTCGTAGACAAAGCCGATGTCAGCCTTGCCACTGACGACCAGTTCGACGACCTCGGGCGAACTGCGACCCATGACCGATAGGCTGACGCTCGAGTGCTGCTTGGAGAACCTGTTGACGAGCTCACCGATGAAGTAATAGCTGAGAGTGTGCACCGTTGCGACTCTCAGCACGGACTGCATTTCTGCCCTATCGCGGAGATTGCCGAGGGCCGCATCGATGGTGGCAAATGCGGGACGCACCTTCTCAAGGATGTTGCGTCCGCTGTCGGTCAGATCCATACCTCGTCCCGTACGCAGAAACAAGCTGCAACCCAGATGTGCTTCGAGGGCCGCAAGCTGGCGGCTCAGCGCTGGCTGGGTGCAGTCGAAGTCTTCTGCAGCCCTCGAAAGCGACTTGACTTCGGCGATCTTGATGAAGTATCGAAGTTGTTTGTCGAACGTTTCCAAGTGGGAGCCCCTCAGGTTCAAGTTGGTCGAACAGACGTTTGCCGCGATTTCACGTTGACAGCTGTGAAGCTGGTTGCGCTACGCGATGGCATATCGCGCCGCGCGCACGATGCTGGCCGCATCGACGCCGAAGAAGTCGCGCAGCGCGGCGCGCGTGTCGCTGCGGCCGAAGCCGTCGGTGCCCAGCGTGAGGTAGCGCCGGCCTTCGGGCAGGAAGGCGCGCACGCTCTCGGGCACGGCGCGCACATAGTCGGTGGCGGCCACGATCGGGGCCTTGCCCTTGCCCAGTTGCTGCGCGATGAAGGGGACACCGGCCTCCTCCCCGTTCAGCGCCCGTGCCTGGCAGGCCGCGCCGTCGCGCGCGAGTTCGCTCCAGCTGGTGACGCTGATCACCTCGGCCGCGATGCCCTCGGCTTCGAGCTGCTGTGCGGCCTTGACCACCTCGGTCAGGATCGCGCCCGAGCCCAGCAGCGTGACCTGGGGCTTGGTGGCCTTCGACGACGCATCGCGCCAACCTTCATAACGCCAGCAGCCGCGCAGGATGTCGGCCGCGGCCTCGGCGGGCACGTCGGGCTGCGCGTAGTTCTCGTTCATCAGCGTGACGTAGTAGAAGACGTCGCGCTGCGCGACCATCATTTCCTGGATGCCGGCATCGACGATCACCGCCATCTCGCCCGCGAAGCCCGGGTCGTAGGCCTTGCAGTTGGGAATGGTCGCGGCTACCAGGTGGCTGGTGCCGTCCTGGTGCTGCAGGCCTTCGCCGCCCAGCGTGGTGCGGCCCGAGGTCGCACCCAGCAGGAAGCCGCGCGCGCGCTGGTCGGCCGCGGCCCAGATCGCATCGCCCACGCGCTGGAAGCCGAACATCGAGTAATAGATGTAGAACGGCAGCATCGCCAGCCCGTGCACGCTGTAGCTGGTGGCCGCGGCGGTCCAGCTCGCGATGGCGCCGGCCTCGCTGATGCCCTCTTCCAGGATCTGGCCGTCGGTGGCCTCGCGGTAGCTCAGGATCGAGTCGATGTCCTCGGGCGCATAGCGCTGGCCCACGCTCGAATAGATGCCGACCTGCTTGAACAGGTTGGCCATGCCGAAGGTGCGCGCCTCGTCGGCCACGATGGGCACCACGCGCGGGCCCAGCGCCTTGTCCTTCAACAGGTTGCCCAACATGCGCACGAAGGCCATGGTGGTGCTCATCTCCTTGCCACCGGCGGCCAGCGCGAACTGCGCATAGGCCGCGAGTTCGGGCTTGGGCACGACCGCGCAGTCGGTCTCGCGGCGCGGCATCGAGCCGCCCAGCGCCTCTCGGTGCGCTTTCAGGTAGCGCATCTCGGCGCTGTCCTCGGCCGGCTTGTAGAAGGTCAGCGAGGTGGCCTGCTCGTCGGACAACGGCAGGTCGAAGCGGTTGCGGAAGCCGATCAGGTCCGCGCTCTCGAACTTCTTGTGCGAGTGCGTGGTCATCTTGCCCTGGCCCGCGGCGCCCATGCCGTAGCCCTTCTTGGTGTGGGCCAGGATGACGGTCGGCTGGCCTTGGTGCGCGGCCGCGGCGGCATAGGCCGCATGGATCTTCACCAGGTCGTGGCCGCCGCGCTTCAGGCGGTCGATCTGCTCGTCGGTCATGCCCTGCGCGAGCTTCTTCAACTCCTCGTTCTGGCCGAAGAAGGAGTCGCGGTTGAAGCGGCCGTCCTTGGCGGCGAAGGTCTGCATCTGGCCGTCGACCGTGTGGGCGAAGGCACGCGCCAGCGCGCCGGTGGTGTCGCGCGCGAACAGGCCGTCCCAGTCGCTGCCCCAGACCAGCTTGATCACGTTCCAGCCCGCGCCCGCGAACAGCTTTTCCAGCTCGTCGACGATGCGGCCGTTGCCGCGCACCGGGCCGTCCAGGCGCTGCAGGTTGCAGTTGACCACCCACACCAGGTTGTCGAGCTTCTCGCGCGCGGCCAGCGTGAGCGCGCTCATCGATTCGGGCTCGTCCATCTCGCCGTCGCCGAACACGCCCCAGACCTTGCGCTGGCTGCAGTCCTGCAACTGGCGGTCGCTCAGATAGCGCATGAAGCGCGCGTGATAGATCGAGCTGATCGGGCCGATCCCCATCGAGCCGGTGGGGAACTGCCAGAAGTCCGGCATCAGGTAGGGGTGCGGGTAGCTCGAGAGGCCGCGCGCGCCGCTGCCCTCGGTGAACGCGGGCGCGGTGAGTTCCTGGCGGTAGTGCAGCAGGTCCCCTTCGCCGAGGCGGCCTTCGAGGTAGGCCCGCGCATAGACGCCCGGCGCGCTGTGCGGCTGGAAGAACACCAGGTCGCCGCCGTGCCGCTCGTTGCGCGCATGGAAGAAATGGTTGAAGCCGACTTCGAACAGATCGGCCGCGCTCGCATAGCTCGCGATGTGGCCGCCGAGTTCGCCGTAGGCCTGGTTGGCGCGCACCACCATCGCCAGCGCGTTCCAGCGCATCAGCGAGCCGAGCCGCTCCTCGATGGCGAGGTCGCCGGGGAAGGCGGGCTGCGTGTCGACGCCGATGGTGTTGACGTAGGGCGTCGAGAGTTCCGGCTTCCAGCCGATGCGCTGCTGGCTCGCGACCTGGGCCAGCGCGTCGAGCATCTGGCGTGCGCGCTCGGGACCTTGCGTCTGGGCCAGCGCGGTCAGCGCATCGCGCCATTCGGCGGTTTCAATCGGATCTGGGTCAAAACCGAGGGCCGAATCGAGAGAATTCTTGTGCATAAGACTGCTGGAGGTGGATGCATTCATGCTGCTGAATCTACGGCGTTATCTGCAGAATTTGATGCTTTTCAGAAGGCGTGTCGGGGGCCTTGTCGGCAGATCATTCTGTGTGGGGCGTTGGTCGAAGAACTCACTCGTGAAAGCATCGAAGGGCAAGATTCCCTCTACTGAATCTGGAGACATTCGGCACTCACTACGATCGACAGGAGTGAACCAAAGCTGAATCGACAGAGTGAAGAACCGCGAAGATGCAGAGGAAAGTTCAAGTTCTCTAGGCCGTGGCTGATGGTCACTTGCGGGCCAACGGCAGCAGGGCGCTCCACGACAAAAAGGAGCGTGATTTAGAAAGGGCCGTGGCGCCGGGACATCCATCGCTCGCAATTTTTTGAGATTTGTCCGGTATCCACTCAAGACAGTCAATGTCTGGAATCGCTAGTCCAACCCGAGTTCCTGTCGAATCTCCACAGTATGCTCGCCGATGCTTGGCGAGGAGTGTCGGTGATCTGCAGCTGGACCGCTCCCGACCGCTCCCACCAACGGGAGGCTGCCCCAGCCTGCGGCCTGGGTCCACTCAAAGGCCCCGGTGGCGCAGACATGCTCATCCTGGAGCCAATCGCCATACGACTGGGCCTTCTCGGAGAGGACGCCGGCTGCTTGCAGGGCCAGCAGAAGCGAGGACGTGCTCCACTGAGATGTTGCTACGGACAACTGCCTCATCAACTCATCATGGTGAGAGACTCGGTATTCAACCTTGGAGAACTCGCTCTGACCGCAGAGGTCCGCTCTCTGCAGCACGCGGCACAGTTCCAGATAGTGCTCCTGCTTTCGACAGGAGACAGACACGCCTCCATCCGATGTCGGCAAGTAGCCTACCGGTCCGTAGAAGGCCTGCGGTGAACCATGGCTTGCATGAAATTCCGCGATCTTCGCTCCCTGAAAACTAGCTGCGGACTGCATCAGGCTGATGTCGAGGAAGCCGCCTTCACCTGACTTCTGGCGCGTCAATACTGCGGCGCTGATCGCGGAGAAAGCATACAGGCCGGTCAGCACATCAACGGCGACCATGTTCTGCCGATGGGGTGTTCCATCGGTCGTCTGGTTCATCACCATCATTCCTGAGAATCCCTGCATGAGAGAGTCCACGGTTCCCCGTTCGCTGTACGGCCCTTGCTGGCCGAATCCAGAGATCGAGACATAGATGACATCCGATCGGAGCCCTCTGACTTCGTCGTAGCCGAACCCGAGGCGACGCGCTACACCTGGCCTGAAGCTCTCGATGAACACATCGCATGACTGCGCCAGATGGCTCAGCACATGGCGGCCCTCGCCCGATTTGAGGTCTAGCGATATCGACCGCTTGCCAAGGTTGTAGTACCAGGAATGAACGCAATGGTCGCCGCTCACTGGCCCCAGCAAGCGGCCCCAGTCGCCTGCCGGCGGTTCGACCTTGATCACCTGTGCACCGTACTGCGCCATCAGCATGGTTGCATGGGGTCCTGCGATACCTTGACTAAGGTCACACACACGAATACCCGATAGCGATTTGCTGAGGTCGAGATTCATGTCACGGCTCTCCGTAGCTCTTGACCAAGCTGATTCCGATCCGCTCGTTCAAGATTTCGGTTGTGCCATCGGCATAGGCAGCCATCTTGACCTCCGCCAACTGGCGTGCCAGGCCAACATCCTCAAACATCGAAGTCGCCCCGATCGCCTGCATGCACTGTTCCACTCCGCGTACGACCACTGACGTAGCAAATTTCTTGGCATAGGCCGATGCCACGGACGCGTCGCCCTCGCTCTGGACAATGTCCGCCGTATGGAGAACGAGAAGATTCGCAGCCTCCAGCGTCGTGGCCACCTCGACAAGCTGCCAGCGTAGCCCCTGATGCTCGATCAACGCCCTGCCGAACGCTTGACGTGTCTGACAGTAGCGGACGGCTTGGCCGAGCGCGCTCTCCAGGACTGCGACTGCCATCGCAGCCACATGGACCCTGGCGGCATTGATGGCCTCCATCGCGCGCTTGAATCCGTCGCCAGGTTCTTCGAGAAGATTGAGATCGGGCACGAAGACATCGTTGAAAGAGATGCCACCGACTCCGGAAGCGCCCCCGGCTGCCAAACGGTGCGGCTCCAGCCTCGTAACTCCACTGGCATCCATTGGGACGATGAAACGTCCAATCCCTCGCGTGCCCTGCGACGTTTGCGCGGCGACTACGACGAGATCGGTCGTAGCGCTGTTGGTTATCCAGCTTTTGGCACCATTGATCACCCAACCGCCATCGGTCTTGCGCGCGATGGTACGCATAGCGCCTAGATCGCTGCCACCGGTCGGCTCCGTCAGTGCGACGGATGCCACCAGGTCGCCTTTCAGCAAGTCGTTCAGATACAGATTTCGGATGGCCTCAGGCGCTCGCGTCGCCACCATCTGCACCATGCTGTGCGAGTTGTTCAGGGCGAATGCTGCGCTGAAAGAAGTCCGGGCCAACTCCATGACAACGCGAATCTTTGCTGCATAAGAGGCTCCTTTGCCGCCCAACTCCCTAGGGGTCTGCATCCCCTGCAGTCCTGTTGAAGCCCACTGTTTGATCACGGTCTTCGAAAGCGGCACGTTCGAGTGCCCAGCGGCGAGTAGCGGGACAAGTACCTCCCGGCTAAAGGTCTGAGCTTGTTTGACCAGACCGAGCTCCTGCGAGTTCAGCCGCTCGTCCCAAGCCTTGTAGATGGGGGCATGCGAAGAGGATCCATGCAGGACGGTCATCTCGCGATCGCCTTCTCGATCGTCTCGGTCAGCATCGCGATCCGATCCTGACCCCAGAACGCTTCGCCGCGGAAGTAGTAAAACGGCGCACCGAAAACGCCCCGAGCGATCGCCTCATTGGTATACCGCATGTAAACGGTTTCCGTCACGGGATCTTGTGCGCGCTGAAGGATCTCGCGTCCCGGCAACCCGAGTTGATGGGCGATGTCGACGAGCACGTTGCCATCCTCCGCATCCCGGTCTTCAACCCAGATCGCCCGCATGATGGCCTGGCTCAGGTCCGCCACGTCGATTCCGTTGAGTTCCGCGGCGATCACGAACCATGAGGGAAGACGGCCGGTCACACAGAAGAACTTCGGCTCCAGATTGATGGGCATCTGGAGGATTTCTCGGAACCTCTGCATCTCCAGCAACCGATAGCTCTTGCGTTCGATCGAGCGATAGGGAAGCTTGATCCCTCCAGTGCGGGCGTAAACGGTTTCCAGGTCGATCGGTCGGTGATTGATTTTCAGCTGGAATCGTTCGCCGAGCGCTTTCAGGCGTGGCCCGCCGAAGTAGGCCCAGTCAGAGTGGATCCAGTAGTAGGCATCGATTTGATCTTGCACGTTTAAGTCCATCCGATTTTCTATGTAAGTCATTCTTCGGGTTTCAGAACGCCGTTGGCAATGAGGGCCTGCGCCTCCCTGTAGTCGGCACGCGCACGCTCCACGAAGGATCTCTGGTTGTTCCCAAGGATCACGAAGCTCGAAGCTTCGAGTTGTTTGCGTACGCTGGGGGCCATCAGTACCTTTTGGATCGATGCCTCCAGCTTCGCCATGACGGCAGGGGGAAGATCTTTGGGAGCCACGATGCCCACCCAGGCGGCTGACTCGAAGCCCGGCGCGATGGTGTTGATCGAAGGGACACCGGGTAGCGCTGCAATGGGGCCGGCGAAGCCTACTCCGATCGCATTGACCTTTCCGCCCTGCACCAGCGGCAGCGCAGCAGTCACTGAAACAAGGCCCAGGTCGATCTGGCCGCCGGCCAACGAAGTGAGTGCCGGAGCCGTCCCGGGAAAGGGAACGTAGGTCACCTTCGTCTTCAAGACCTGATGCAGCAGTTCTGGCTTCAGCACACTTGCATCGCCAGGACCCGTGATGGCTTGATTCAATTGCCCGGGCTTGTCACGCAACGCGGCTGCAAGCTTCGGCAAGCTGTCCAGTCCCGATTGCTTGGACGTGAGCAGCACCATGGGCGACTGACCGATCAACGAGATGTAATCGAAGGACTGAAATGAATCGAACTTGAAGTTTCGATAGAACAGATTGGTCGTCGCGTGCGTCTCGTAAACCAGCATGAGGGTGTAGCCGTCCGGTTTTGCCCGGGCGACTTCTGCCGCAGCAATGTTTCCGCCAGCACCTCCCTTGTTGTCGATGATGATCGACTGCCCAAGTTCCTGAGACAGCGGGGCACTCAGCGTTCTCGCGACGAAATCCACAGGGCCGCCAGGTGGGTATGGGACGACCAGCCTGATGGCTTGAGAGGGATAGTCTGCAGCTTGCGTGCCTGCGCTCAACAATGCGGCAGCCGCCGCAGCGAAGAGAGTGAATCTGCTTTTCATGTGCTGCTCCACTAAAAGAGGGCGGGAGAGGTTCGAAGGCACCGCGCGGCCGACGTGCCTTACACCGGTCAACGGTTGCGCATAGAGCTTTCCGCAGTGACGTCGGGATCGCTGCAGACCTCGATCAGGACAGGCCCAGGCGTTGACATGGCATTCGCGACCAGCGCCTGCGCCTCTTGCGCAGTCCGAACGCGTATGCCTCGTGCTCCGAACGCCTCGGCGAGTGCAGCGAAGTTTGGATTTGCCAGATCGGTACCGCTGACCCGGCCGGGGAAGTGACGCTGCTGGTGCAAGCGAATGGTTCCGTAGGATCCGTTGTTCGACACCACTATTACCAGGTTGATGCCCCGCTCGACAGCCGTGATCAACTCATTGCCGTTCATGAGGAATCCACCATCACCGCAGAATGCAATGACTTGCCGACCCGGATAACGCAGTCCGGCCGCGACGCCAGCTGGAACACCGGTTCCCATGGCCCCGCATGCCGATCCGAGCAGTCGGTTCGCCGGCGTCATTTTGAAGATGCGATGAACCCAACCTGCAAAGTTCCCCGAGTCGGTCGTTAGGATGGCGTCTTCTTGGGCATGAAAAGCGACCGCCATGATCGCGTGGCCCAACACGTCGTTTTCTGGAACGTTCGTTGTTGGCCATCCGTGCGCCGCGCGCGCGGTGTCCAGGACCCTCTCTCCCCACTGTGCAGACACCGAGCCGCGTCCGCCATGCGCCAGGGCGGCGCTGACAAACGATTCCGCCGACGAGACGATTGGCAGGTCGGTGTGGAAATGCCTGCCAATGAAGCCCGCATCTGGGTAGACATGAACGAAGCGTTGGCGATCCTGGTCCTGGCGGGGATAGGAAAAACCGAGAGACGAGACGTCTCCCATGCGGGAGCCCACAGCGACGATCAGATCCGATTCGGAAAACAACGACGCATGTGCCGGCGAGGTGAAAAAACTCAACTGCCCTACCCACAAAGGATGCGCGTTCGGAAACTGATCCTGGTTCTTGTTGGTCAGCGCCACAGGAATGCCCCATTGCTCGACCAACTTCTGCAGCTCCGCCCGGAATGCATCGCTTCGACATTCGCCGCCGACGATCAGCAGAGGCCGTTCCGCGGTGCTCAACATCTTGAACACGGCATCGACGTCGATGGCTGACGCCACGGGCGAGGGCGTGCCGTTGACCTGCGGTCGGCGTTGCTCCATGAGGTGCGTGAGCACATCCTCCGGCAATTCGATCGCCACGGGACCAGGTGCGCCACTTGTCGCCGCGGCGAATGCGCGAGCCAAGACTTCCGACGCGCGATCAGCGCTTTCAATGCGCCCTGACCATTTGAGAAGACCAGAGAAGGCCTTCGAGGAATCAATCTCTTGGACGGCTCCTCGACCGAGATTCGGCGCATCAACTTGCCCTATCAGCAAGACGAGCGGAATTGCTTCTTCGGCCGCCACATGGACGCCGATCGCGGCGTTGAAGGCGCCCGGCCCCCGGCTCGCCAGGACCACACCCGGGCGGCCCGTAAGCTTGGCATCTGCAATGGCGGCCAACGCGGCAGATCCCTCATGACGGCAGGTGACAAGGTCAAAGCCGGCGCGGGCATGGAGAGCGTCGAGAAGAGCCAGGAAGCTCTCCCCTGGAACGCTGTAGGCACGATCAACGCCATGGGCATCAAGACTGTCGACGATGAGTTCTGCTACTCGGTAGGACATGCTTTTCTCTCGGGAGCAACCGTGGCTCGATGCCCGGTCGGATTGTCGGTGGGCAACGCACCATCCAGAGGTTGGTGCGGCGCTGTGACAGCGCGAAGGGACAGTGAATCAGGCGTTGACGTTGACAACGACCCGCCCACGGATTTCTCCGCGCATGAGTCTTTCCGCTGCCTGGACAGCGTCGGACAAGGCGACCTCCTCAGCGACGTCCTCGAGGATCCGAAGGTCCAAGTCCTTGGCGAGGCGATCCCATGCAAGCTGCCTGTCCGCTATGGGTCGCATCACGCTGTCGACCCCGTGAAGGGTGATGCCGCGCAGGATGAAGGGCGCCACGGAAGCCGGGAAATCGAGGCCCTGGGCCATGCCGCAGGCTGCTACAGCGCCATTCGCACGCATCTGTGCACAAACGTTCGCCAGCGTGTGGCTGCCCACAGAATCAACCGCCGCGCTCCAGCGCTCCTTCTGAAGCGCCTTGCCGGGCTCGCTGAGTTCGCGGCGATCAATGATGCCCGACGCCCCAAGTCGGCGCAGGTAGTCCGCCTCGGCCGCCCGACCCGTAGCGGCAATGACCTGATAGCCCAGACTGGCTAGCAACGCAACGGAAAAGCTCCCAACGCCCCCGCTCGCGCCCGTCACCAGGATCTCGCCGTCGCCGGGTTTAACCGCGCTCCGCTCGAGCGCGAGTACACAGAGCATCGCCGTGTAACCGGCGGTACCGATCGCCATGGCATCTCGAGCGCTAAACCGCGAAGGCAAGGCGATCAGCCAATCGCCCTTCACACGCGCCTTCTGTGCAAGCCCGCCCCAATGTTGTTCGCCGACGCCCCATCCGTTCAACACGACCTTGTCGCCAGCTTTAAAGCCCGGATGCTCACTGGCTTCCACGGTGCCGGCGAAGTCGATGCCCGGCACCATCGGAAACTTCCGCACCACAGGTCCCTTGCCCGTGATTGCCAGGCCGTCCTTGTAGTTGAGGGTGCTGTACTCCACGCGGACCAGCACATCACCTGGAGGAAGGGCGTCCTCGCTGACAGATGCAAGCCCTGCACGATAGCCGTGCTCATCCTTGTTGATCAGAATCGCTTGAAACATTGTGTTCCTTGTTTGTTTGAATTGCGGATGAAGGCCAACCTCCAAGGACCGGAAGGCCTGCCAAGAAGGAGTTGATGAACACATGCAGTGGGCGGTCGCTCTGCGCAAGTCGAGCGCGCATGACCGCTCCCTCCCAGGAGATCCAGAAGTACTCGGCGATCTGGGCGCTGTCTGCATGCAGCGGCAGCTCGCCGTGCTCTTTGGCCTGCTGGAGGCAGTTGGCAACCTTGGCCTGCCAACCGCAAAGAATTCGATCCATCCGTTCCCGATACGAGACAGGCAATGCACCAAGCTCCTGGCTCAGATTTCCGACCAGGCATCCTCGAGTAAATCGATGCTTGCGCATGCCGGACGATGCGTCGGCAACGAAGTCGCTCAGCCGTTGAAGGGGAGGGCGTGAAACGTTCCCGAGACGGCGGTCTAGCTTCTTTGAAAGGTAGTCGTCGTAAGCGTCCAAGACCGCCAAGCCAAACGCCTCCTTGCTATCGAAGTAGTAATAGAAGGACCCCTTGGGCACCGTCGCTCTTTTCAGGATGGCATCCAGCCCTGTTGCGCTTAGTCCCTGCTCTGTCAGGAGTTCCATGCCACATCGCAGAAGCACGCTGCGGGTCGACGCGTAAGCAGGCGATCCGCCTTCTTCCGTCGCCTTCGGTCTGCTGGGTTTTCGTCGTTCCATTCTAAAATTCTAGACCGACTAACTATCCGATAGGACACTTTATTTCAGTTCGTGCATTCTTGTGTCCTCGGCTGCTCAAGCGATCGGTCAACGCACAGATGACGTGCACCTTCCGCGCTAAAACAGGGAAGAATCGATCGAAAAGGGTGCAGCTTCGCGGGTCTTGGGAAGTGGCAAGGGTGGCGCGTTACTTGCTCGTTGGTAACAAGGGTGAGTCCTAGTAGACACCTTGTGTCATCGATCGCATACTGGGCTCGCGGATCACCAACTCGCTTCGAAGGACTGTCGTGAAGATCAGACTGCTCAAATCTCTTGCCGCCATCGGCATCGTTTTTTTTGCTTCGCTCGGGGTCGTCCATGCCGACGACGCGTACCCGTCGAGGCCGATCCGGATCGTGGTGGGATTCCCTCCGGGCGGTCCCACCGATATCGCGGGGCGAATCATTGCGCAGAGCCTGGCGAAAGAGCTTCAAGGCAATGTGATCATCGAGAACCGGGGTGGTGCGAGCGGCATCATCGGTGCCGACGTCGTTGCAAAGGCCAAACCAGACGGATACACCCTCCTGCTCTCGGTCGAGTCCTCCCAAACGCGTGGGGAGGCCCTCAACTCGTCCTTGCCCTACAGCCAACTCAAGGACTTCACGTACATCAGAAATGTTGCAAAGCAGCGCAACCTGATCGTGGTCAATACGGAGCTGCCCATCAAAAGCATCAAGGAACTGATCGCGTATGCGAAGGCCAACCCTGGGAAGCTAAATTTCGGTGGCACCTTCGGCGCTACATCCCATATCGGAGGGACGTTGTTCGACGCGCGAAACGAAACGAAGATGACTTTTGTTAACTACAAGGGAGGCGCACAACCTATCAGCGACCTCATGGCGGGAATCGTCCAGGTCGGTTTCTTCCCGGAGTCAACGGTGGCGCAGAATATCCAGGCAGGAAAGATCAGGGCGCTTGCCGTCGCAGCGCCAGAACGTTCACCAGCGTTCCCTGATCTGCCCACCGCACAAGAGGCTGGAGGAAAGCCGATGGACCTCTCACCCTGGTTTGGAGTTGCTGCGCCAGCGGGCACACCCTCCGAGATCGTTAAGAAGCTCGCTACAGCGCTTGACAAGGTGGTTGCCCGTCCCGAGTTCCTCGGTCAGCTGGAAACGATTGGCGGGGTACCCATCAAGGCCTCGTCACCGGATCTCTACACAAAGCAAGTTGCGCAAGAGATCGATTTCTGGAACCAATGGGCTAAGAGCCAGTCCGTGCCATTGTCACGATAAGGGGTGCCGTGGTGAGCTTTTACGCCCCCTACGATAGCCTGCTGAGCGGGCATGAGAAATCACTGGTGGAGCGCGCCCGCGCCTTCTGCGACCATGCGTTCTCCAGTTCATTGCTGGAGTGCTTCCTGCAGGGCAAGCCGTTCGATACCGAATGGATTGACCGCTGGGCTGAGCAGGGGTTTCTGGGCCTCCAGGCGCTTCGCTATGACGGCGGTGAAGAAGCGTCATTCCTGTGCAAGATCCGTGTTGCACAGACGGTGGCGGAGCATGGCTTTGGGGTCGCGTTCGCCCTGAACAACCTGCAAGGCTCGGTAACGAAGCTGTCCCGTTCAGGAACAGTCCAGCAAAAAGATCAGCTGCTTGCCAGGCTCCGCTCGGGGCAGGTTCTTTCGGCATCGGCGATGTCCGAGCCCGACGGCGGCAGCGATCTCGGCGCATTGAAGACCAACGCGCGCCGCACCCGCCAGGGCTGGGTCATCAACGGCAGCAAGGCCTGGGTAACAAACGGCATGCTGGTGGGCTGCGTCAGCCTTCTCGCACGCGTGGAGCAACCGGATGGCACCAGCGGAATCGGTTCATTCCTCGTCCCGCTGGTCGACGGAGCCAGCCTGACGCGTGAGGAAATTGTCATGCCGGGCGCGCGTTCGTTCCGTCTTGCAACGCTGACATTCGTGGACTATCCCGCGCCCGCGTGGTCACCATTCAGCGAAGCAGGGCAGGGGATGCGGTCCTCGATGGCCTCAGTGAACGCGGCGCGGGTCCACGTCGCAGCGATGTGTGTTGCTTCTGCCAAGTCTGCGTTGTCGGATGCTGTGCGTTATGCCTCCCAGCGTGAGTCTTTCGGCCACGCGGTGCTGTCACACCAGGGCATGAACTGGCAACTTGCAGAGATTTCTACTCGGCTCGAGGCTGCCAGCGCACTGGTGTTTCAGGCGGCACTTGCCATTCATGAGGGAGGCCCGTCGCAGACCATCGCCGCACAAGCAAAGTCGTTTGCGGTCCGCACGGCATGCTGGGCGATTGAGCAGGCGCAAAGTGCGATGGGTGCCATCGGTGCCAGTGCGAGTCATCGCCTTGCCATGCTGCTGTCGGAAGTCAGGCTTGCAAGCTATGCCGACGGCACGAACGAGATGCTGCTGAATCGCATTGGCAAGGGTCTGGTGAAGGAATATGCCGAGCCGGCAGGAGTTCAACGGAAAAGCGAAGCATGAGAAACGTATCAGTCAAGGACGCGGCAACCGCCGTCAACGGGATCAAGGACGGCGACACCATTATGGTGGGCGGGTTTGGCGGTGCGGGGCTATCCCGGCGGCTTATACGAGCCGTGATCGATCTCGGTGTGAAGGAACTTACAGTGATCTCGAACAATGCCGGCTCGGGTGGCGACGACCTCACACTGTGGTTCGAATCGAGGATCGTGCGCAAGATGATCTGCTCGTACCCGCGCAACGCGTCCGCTTTCACCGAGCAATACCGCCAAGGCACCGTGGAGCTCGAACTCGTGCCGCAAGGAACGCTGGTAGAGCGAATCCGCGCCGGGGGCGCGGGCCTCGGCGGCGTGCTCAGCCCTGTGGGTATCGGCACGGTGTTCGCGCAGGGCAAGGAAATCGTGGTGGTCAATGGCAAGGAGTACCTGCTCGAACTCCCCCTTCACGCCCAGTTTGCACTTCTGAAAGGGCGGCAAGGGGACACTGCAGGCAACGTCAACTACAACATGACCGCACGAAACCATTCCGTCGTGATGGCCACTGCGGCTGACATCGTGGCTGTGGAGGTCGATCAGTTGCTCGAACCCGGTGACATGGATCCCGAAGGGATCGTCACGCCGTGCATCTTCGTCGACCGAATCTTTTCCTGCCCTTGATCATGAAAACTCTTTCCCGTTCCGATCTGGCTCGCCTTGTCGCAAGTCACCTTCCTGCTGTTGGCTTCGTGAACCTCGGCATCGGTGCGCCGACCCAGGTGGCGGATTACCTCCCCGTCGGAACTTCCGTGATGCTGCACAGCGAAAACGGAATTCTCAATGTAGGCCCCAAGCCTGCGGAGGGTCATGAGAATCCCGATCTCATCAATGCGGGGAAGATGCCGGTCACTCTGGCGAAAGGCGGTTCGTACTTCGACTCCAGCCTCTCTTTCTCGATGATGCGCGGGGGGCACCTTGACATAGCCATCTTGGGGGCGTTCGAAGTCTCTCGGAATGGAGACCTCGCAAATTGGAGCACTGGGGAATCCGTGGGTTCGCCGCCGGCCATTGGTGGCGCAATCGATCTAGCTGTGGGTGCCAAGGCCATCTGGGTAATGATGGATCACACCACGCGCGATGGGCAGCCGCGCATCGTGGCCGAATGCACCCTTCCATTGACTGCCGTTGGGGTGGTGTCAAGGATCTTCACTAGCATCGCGATCATCGACGTCATGCCAGCTGGCCTCGTAGCGCATGCTCTGCTCGAGGGCGTCTCGATGGAAGATCTCCAGCGCTCAACAGGCGCTCCGGTTTCGGTGGGCTCCGAGATTCGACGTTTCGGATTCGACGGAATCTACAAAGAGTCTTGAGTCAAACGACTTCTTACGATCACGTGGTGGCGATCACGACCAGTGCTGCCGCAGGCTTGTCGTCCAGGGCAGTTAACTTATGAGGAATGGTGGAATCGAACTGCACGCAGTCACCAGGGTTGAGCGTCTCACGCCTGGTTCCGACCAGCATCTCGATCTTGCCGCTCAGTACGAAGATGATTTCCTCACCCTCGTGATGACTCATGATTCGGCCACGCTTTTGCTTCATGCCAGGCCTGACGATGAAGGCTCGCATGACCCGCTTCGAGTTGATGCCCGCAACAAGTGACAGATGATTTTCAACATCGCCCGCGTCGGCTCCGTTACCCCTGACGATGGAGATGACGTCTTCTTTTTGTTGCTCGCCGAACAGGCGGTCCACGGTAACTCCAAGCGCCTTCGCGATACCAAGCGCCGACTCGATTGATGGGGTTGACAGCCCACGTTCAATCTTGGAGAGATAGCTCCGCGTCAGGCCGGAATCGCGTGCCAGATCTTCCAGAGTCATGCCGCTCTGGACACGCAAGTATTTGAGGTGCAGTGTCACGAAATCAGAAAGGCCATGGTCTTGGGCGGCTTGTGCCAGACCAGCCCATGTGGGAGTTGTGGAGCGAAGAATTCTCGCATAGCGCGTTGGTAGACCTGATTTGTGAAGCCCAAGGTTTGCCGCTCTTGCCGGCACCTCGTCCGCCAGCAGTCCGCCACAAGGCGCAAGCCAGTGCGCCCCCCCCTGCGATGCAGGTGACGACTGAGATGGTCGTCACGCTCATTGACTTGATATGGGGCCGCCTGCCATTCGCCAGCGGCCCTTTGAAATTGACTTTCAAGCACTCGACGGAGCTTTTTCACCGACTGTGCCAGCTGCTCATCCGAAAATCCACCAAGCCCGAGCCTGAACCCAGGCTGACAGCAACTGCCCTTTCACGTGCTGCTCCTCGCGATGACCTCGAAGCCGATGTCCACCAGCCGCGCGCCGGGGTCTTCACCGGCCAGCCGCGCCAGCAGCATCTGCCCCGCGCGTTCACCCATCTCGGCGCGACGGATGCGTACGGTCGACAGGCGTGGCGAGGCGGCGCGCGCGATCGGCATGTCGCCGAAGCCCATCACCGCGATACGTCCGGGCACGTTCCAGCCGCGCTGCTGGCACTCGAAGAGCAGGCCGGCCGCGAGCAAGTCGTTGTTGCAGAAAACGGCCGTGATGTCGGGGCGCCGCGTCAGCAGTTGCGCCAGCCGCGGGCCGGCGTCGTCGATCTGCACGGGAGGGCGGATGAGTTCGGCGGGTACAGCAAGAGCACCATGCGCCGCGGCCTCGGCGCGAAAGCCTTCGAGCCGCAGACGCGAGCGTTCCTCCTCGGCGCCGATGAAGGCCAGCACCTTGTGCCCGCGCGACAACAGGTGCTGCGCGGCGGCCCGGCCGGCGCCCACGTTCGAGAAGCCCACCAGCATGTCGACCGGCGCGTCGCCGCCGGCGGCGGGCAAGTCCCAGGTCTGCACAACGGGCACGCCCGCACGGCGCAGCTTGAGCCGCAGCGCGCTGGGTTGGGCAATGCCGGTGAGCACCAGCCCGTCAACGCGGCGCCCGAGAAAGGTATCGACCAGCGCGGCCTCGTCGTTGGGGCGGTAGGTGCTCTGGCCCAGTAACAGCTGGTAGCCGCCATCGGCCAGCGTCTGCGCCAGCGCTTCGAGCATTTCGGAGAACACCAGATTGGAGATGGTCGGCACGATGGCCGCCACGATGCGCGAACGATTCGACGCCAGGCTGCCGGCCATGAGGTTGGGCACGTAGCCCAGCCTCTCGATGGCCGCGCGCACGGCAGCCAGGGTGTTGGGCGCGAGCTTGTCGGGCGTGTTGATGGCGCGCGAGACGGTGACCAGGGACACGCCGGCCTCATGCGCTACGTCGCTCATACGAGCGGTGCCGGGTTGGGCGCTGCCGTCGGGAGAAAGGGGCGTGGGCGTCGAGGTGGAGGGGGACATCGGAAGGGCACTGCGCAACGCTGCGGATCATAGCTTTGCCAGCCTCTGGAAACCTCTCGAAATGAAAGCGCTACCAAGCTGTGCAGTTTTGTCCCAGGCGATGGGAATAGGGAGCGCCATCACTTGTCAAGCCGGCTTGCCAACGTCTCTGTGAAAGCCAAAATGAAAGCGCTTCCATAAAGACAGTTCCAAGAGCGAATCCACGCACAGGAGACAAACGCATGTTCCGCAGAACCCTTCTCGCCGCCCTGGCATGCACCAGCCTGCTGGCCGGCGCCGCTCACGCGGACGACTATCCCTCGCGTCCCGTGAAGCTCATCGTGCCATTCCCCGCGGGCGGCACCAGCGACATCATGGGCCGGCTGATCGCCGAGGCGCTCGGCCGGCAGCTCAAGCAACCATTTATCGTCGACAACAGGGGCGGGGCGGGCGGCGCCATCGGTACCGAGCAGGTGGCCAAGGCACCGGGCGACGGCTACACGCTGCTGCTGTCTGGCATCGGCAGCAATGCGATCATTCATGGTTTCTCGCCCAAGCCTCCGTACGACTCGAACCGCGACTTCGTCCACGTGTCGCAACTCGCGGCCGGGCCCAACGTGCTGGTGGTCAACCCGTCGTTCCCGGCAAAGAACTTCAAGGAGTTCATCGCCTGGGTCAAGGCCAATCCGGGCAAGTTCAATTACGGACAGGTCAACGCGTCCTCGGGCCATGTGACCACCGAGTACCTCAAGCAGGTGGCGGGGCTGGACATGGTGGGAATACCGTACAAGGGCAGCGCGCCCGCGCTCAACGATGTGCTGGCCGACCAGATTCCCGGCATGTTCACCAACCAGGATGCGGTGCTGCCGCACATCAAGGCCGGCAAGCTGCGCGCGCTGGTCGTCACCAGCGCGCAGCGCAACCCGTTGTTCCCCGACGTGCCCACTGTGTCCGAGTCGGGTTACACCGGCTTCAGCGCGGTGTCGTGGATCGGCCTGTCGGCGCCCAAGGGTACGCCGAAGGCCGTCATCGAAAAGCTCGAGGCCGCGATGGTCAAGGGCTTCGCAGATCCTGCCGTGCGTGCCAGGTTGGAGTCGAATGGCTTCGTGGTGGTGGTGTCGCATCCAGCGGACTACACGCGCTTCGTGCAGGACGAGACAACGCGCTGGACGCAGGTGGTCCAAAAGGCCGGCATCAAGCTCGACTGAGCGCCCCTTCTTTTTCCTACTTTTTGTTCTCTTTTGAGGTGACCGAATGACAGCCGTTGAATCCAACATCGTTTCCTACGCCAAGGTGGCCGAGGGCGCGCGCACCGCGGTCGATGCGGGCGACCGCATCGACTGGATCAAGGTCTCGCTGATGTACCTGCCGCTGGCCACGCCGGTGAGCGACGCCAAGGTGCTCACGGGCCGCCAGAAGCCGCTGACCGAGATCGCCTTCATCTTTGCCGAGATCCGCACGCGCGATGGTCACGAAGGCATCGGCTTCGGCTACAGCAAGCGCGCGGGCGGCCCCGGCATGTACGCACATGCCAAGGAACTCGCGCCCAACCTGCTGGGCGAAGACCCCAACGACATCTCGCGCCTGTTCACCAAACTGCTGTGGGCCGGCGCGAGCATGGGCCGCAGCGGCCTTACGACACAGGCCATCGCGCCCTTCGACATCGCGCTGTGGGACCTGAAGGCCAAGCGCGCGAAGCTGCCGCTGGCCAAGCTGTTGGGTGCCGAGCGCGACTCGGTTCAGTGCTACAACACTTCGGGCGGCTACCTGCACACGCCGCTCGACCAAGTGCTGAAGAACGTCGCCATCTCGCGCGAGAGCGGCATCGGCGGCATCAAGCTGAAGGTGGGCCAGCCCGACCTGGCCATCGACATCGAGCGTGTGGGAGAAGTACGCAAGCTGCTGGGCGATTCGTTTCCGCTCATGGTCGATGCCAACCAGCAATGGGACCGCCAGAAGGCCACGCGCGCCTGCCGCGCCTTCGAAGGCTTCGACCTCACCTGGATCGAGGAACCGCTGGACGCCTACGACTTCGAAGGCCACGCGCAACTGGCCGCACGCTTCGACACCGCGATCGCCACCGGCGAAATGCTCACCAGCTTCGGTGAGCACGCGCAACTGATCATGTCCGAGGGCAGCGACTTCATCCAGCCCGACGCACCGCGCGTGGGTGGCATCACGCCATTCCTTCAGATCATGAACCTGGCAGCTTTCAAGGGCCGCAAGCTGGCACCGCACTTCGCAATGGAAATTCACCTGCACCTGGCAGCGGCCTATCCGATCGAGCCGTGGCTCGAGCACTTCGAATGGCTGGGGCCGATGTTCAACGAGCAGATGCACCTCAAGGACGGCCGCATGCACGTGTCGGACCGACCGGGGTTGGGCTTCAGCCTGAGCGAGCAGGCGTTGCGTTGGACGACGGAGACGCAGGAGTTCAGCAAGCGGCCCTGAGACTGCCGCCCACTGCCGTCGAGTCCCAGCTCGTGGGGATTTTCGCCCATTGCGCCTGCGCGGGCCCACGCCGCGACCGCGCGGGCCTCCTAGCATGGGCAAGCCTCGAGGGCGTCGTCAGCCGCCCGATCGCTCACCCTTAGGAGACATCATGATCGACCGACGCACTTTCATCATCGTCAGCGCCTCCCTTGCAGGCGCGATGGCATTTGGCAGCATGGCTGCCCACGCGAAAAACGACACACTGGCACGCATCCAGCAAGCCAAAAAGATTCGCATCGCACTCGACCCCAGCATTCCGCCCTGGTCGTTCAAGAACGACAAGCTCGAGATGAGCGGGTCAGAATACGAGACCGCCAAGATGCTGGCGCAGGATCTCGGCGTCACGCTGGAGATGGTACCGACCAACGGCGCCAACCGCATTCCGCAACTGATCACCGACAAGGCGGACATCGTGGTGGCCGCGATGACGATTACCGCCGAGCGGCAGAAGGTCATCGACTTCTCGCTGCCGTATTCGGGCACGACCACCGCGGTCTCCGCGCCGCGCGGCCTGGCTGTCAAGACCATGGCCGATCTGGTCGGCAAGCGCGTAGGCGTCGCACGCGGTACCGTCATGGACACCGACTTGACCGCCGCCGCTCCGAAGGGCGTCGAGATCGTGCGTTTCGAGGACGAAGCGACGACGCTGACCGCCGTGCTGAGCGGGCAGGTCGACATCGTCGCCCAATCGGTCACATTGAATGAGGTCGTCAACAAGCGCGACCCTGCCAAGGCGCTGGAAACCAAGATCGTGCTGCGCAACAGCTTGCACGGCATGGGCATGCGCAAGAACGACACGCGGCTCAGGGAATGGATCGACCAATGGGTGAGGACCAATATGGCCAACGGAAAACTGGCTGCAGTGTTCAAGAAGAATCAAGGCATCGACCTGCCTGCTGCGGTGGCACAAGCCGCGCGTTAGGCGGACGCGGCGCGCGCGTCCCGCCATCTGGTACTGCTGGCGCAGCCTGGCGCGCGGCGCTCTCCGGCATGGTCGGGCTGCGTTCCACAATTGCGACACCCCGCGACGCGGGTTCAACCGAGACTTTTCAAGCATGAAACGTATTGCTATCACAGGCGCCGCAGGACTGGTGGGAACCGGCCTGCGCGCGCAACTACTGCAGCGCGGCTACCGCGTGCTGTCGTTGGACATCAAGCCGATTCAGAGCATCGCGGCCGATGAGGAAGCCGCTGTCGTTGACATCACCGACCAGGCGGCCATGACGCAGAAACTGCAGGGCTGCGACGCCGTGGTGCACCTCGCGGCCTGCACCACGGATGCCCCCTGGCCCGATCAGGTCAAGCTCAGCGTGGAGGGCTGCATCAGCGTGTTTGATGCCGCGCGCGATGCCGGCGTGCGCCGCGTTGTGTACGCCAGTTCTCACCATGTGGTCGGCTTGCACCCGCGTGCGCCGCATGGGCCGCTGATGGGCAACGCGGCCATTTTGCGGCCAGACAGTCGCTACGCGGTCGGCAAGGCCTTCGGTGAGTCCATTGGCGCTTTGTATGCCTATAAGTACGGCATGCAGGTGCTGTCGGTGCGGATCGGCAATGTGAACACGCGCCCGATCGACCGCCGCCGCATGGGCAGTTGGATCAGCTGGCGCGATCTGGGCCAGCTGGTGGCCATCGGCATCGAGCATCCGGACATCGGCTTCGACATCGTCTATGGCATTTCCGACGCCGAGGGCCGTCATTACGACAACGCCACGGCCTACGCACTGGGCTATGCGCCGCAGGACGGTTCCGAGGGCTGGGACGAACAGGTGCTGCGTGACGATCCACTGCCTGCGCCCGGCAGCGCTGCTGCGCGTGCCGCCGCCGAGCTGACGCTGGGGGGGCAGTTCTCTCAGTCCGAGTACGAGGGTGGGACCGATCGGTTGCTGCCTGGCGCGCGGGGAGTGGCATGAAGATCTCGCAGATCGACGTCATCGAGGCCGTCATCCCTTTCGACGACGGCGGCAGCGGCATGGGCATCACGCCGGGTCGCTGGGATTCTCTTGAGTTCGTGCTGGTGCGGGTGGAGACCGACACCGGCGTCGTGGGTTGGGGCGAGTGCTTCGCCTATTCCTGCCGCGCTGCTGTGGCCACGGCCGCGCGTGGCATGGTCGCGCCGCTGTTGCAAGGCCGCGAGCTGGCGGCCACGCCCGAGGCGCTGATGCTGGAGTTGCAACGCCGACTGCACCTGTTCGGACGCTATGGCATCACGATGTTCGCCATCTCGGGTTTCGACATCGCGTTGTGGGATATCGCCTCCAAGGCCCAGGGCCTACCGCTGCATTCGCTGCTGGGCGCCGCGCGCCGCAGTGAGATGCCGGCCTATGCGAGCCTCGTGCGCTATGGCGACGCTGCGCTGGTCCGCAAGTACTGCCACGAAGCCGTTGCCCAAGGTTATCGCTACATCAAGCTGCACGAGATCGAGCCCGACATCATCCGCGCCGGGCGCGCCGCCAGCGGGCCGGGCATCGGCCTGTCGGTGGACGTCAACTGCGCCTGGTCGACCGAGCAGGCCCGCGAGCGCATCGCAATGCTGCGCGAAGTGGACGCGATGTGGATCGAGGAGCCGGTGTTCCCGCCCGAAGACATTCGCACCCAGGCGCAACTGAACGCGGACTTCCCGGTTGGGGCTGGCGAGAACGCATGCACGCGCCAGGAGTTTGCGCGCATGCTCGAGGCTGGCGCGGTGCGCTATGCCCAGCCCTCGGTCATCAAGGTCGGCGGCGTCACCGAGTTCGTGGAGGTCGCGGCTTTGGCGCAGGCAAAGGGCGTGGCCGTGATGCCGCATTCGCCGTACTTCGGACCGGGCTACTTCGCCACGCTCCAGTTGAGCGCCGTGTTGGCGGGCGAGCCGCTGTTCGAGCACCTCTATGTGAAGCCGGCGGCCGACCTCGCCGAAGGCGGCACGCCGCTCCCTGTGGGCGGCACGGTGCGCATCCCCCATGTGCCAGGCCATGGCTTCGTGCCGGACGCACAAGTGCTGGCGCGCTACCGTGTCTGAGGGATGACCATGGGCGCATCCCCGCACGGCGGCTTCAGCCGCCTTTGAGGGTCTCGGCCGGCAGGTCCCTGCCATGGAACTTGCGGTAGATCGCGTTCAGCTTTCCGTCGGCCATGTGACCCTTGACCCACTGGTCGAGGTAGGTTTTCAGTTCGGTGTCATTCTTGCGCAGGCCGATTCCCACGGGGAACTGCGCGAAGATGAATTTGGGCTCGATCTGGCGCGCCGGGTTGCGGGCAGCGACGGCAGTCAACGTCGCAGGTTCCTGCACAACGATGTCGACCTGGCCGCTGGCCAGCGCCGTCATGTTGGTCGCCTCGTCGTCGAAGCGCAGCACCTCCACGCCGAGGTCCTTGGCCTTCTTGGTCAGCTCCACGTCACCGGTGGTGGCGCGCGTGACGCCCACGCGCTTTCCCTTGAGGTCGACCTCGCCCTTGAGCACCAGGCTCCGGGGCGCTCCGACGATCTGTACCGCGCTGGCATAGGGCAGCGAGAAGTCGATGACCTTCAGGCGCTCGGGCGTGATGGAGAAGGTGGACAGCACGACGTCGGCCTTGCGCGTCTGCAGGAACGGAATACGGTTGGGCCCCGTGACCTCGACGATCTCCAGCTTGACACCCAGGTCGGCGGCCAGCAGCTCGGCGGCCTCCAGGTCCGAGCCGGTCATCTTGAGCTTGTCGTCCTTGTAACCCCACGGCGGGCGGCCAAACTCCAGCGCCACCTTGAGGGTTTTGGTCTGGCGGATGGTCGCCAGCGTGTCCTGTTGCGCGTGGGCGGACGTGAGGGCGGCCAGCAGAGCGGCTGCGCCGAGGGTCAGGGTCAGAATGTGTCGGCGCGAAGCCATATGGTCTCCTTGAAAAAAACTGTTCAGACCGCGATGCGGGCCAGGGCATCCCAGTCCAACGCCACGCCGTGGCCTGGGCGCTCGGGCGCCACGGCACGGCCGTTCTCGATGCGCACCGTCTCGCGCATGAAGCGCTGCAGTCCGAAGTCGTGCACCTCCATGTACGAGCGGTTATGCAACGCGGCCAGCAGGTGGATGGACACGTCCTGCACACCATGCGAAGTGACGGGTAGGCTGAACGCCTCGGCCAGGTGGGCAATCTTCATGAAGGGCGTGACGCCGCCGCAGTTCACCACGTCGGGTTCGGGGAAGGTTACGCCGCCCTCGGTGACGAGTTGTCGGAACTCCCACAGGGTGCGCAGGTTCTCGCCGGTCGCGATGGGGGTGCCGCCTTCCTGCAGCACGCGCCGGTGGCCGGCCACGTTCTCGGGGTCGATCGGCTCTTCGATCCAGGTCAAGTCGAATTCACGCAACGCGCGGGCAGCGCGCACGGCTTCGTCGACCGACCATTTCATGTTGGCGTCCACCATCAGCGGGAAGTCGTCGCCCAGGTGCTCGCGCATGGCGCGCACGCGCGCCACGTCTTCGGCAAGGCGCGCGCGGCCCACTTTCATCTTGATGGCCCGGTAGCCCTTGGCCAGGTTGCCGTCGGTCTGCGCTAAGAGCTTGTCGAGCGGGAAGTCCAGGTCGATGCCTCCCACGTAGCAGTCAACCACCGGATCGTTGCCGCCCAGCAGCCGCCACAGCGGCATGCCGGCCTTCGTGGCCTTGAGGTCCCATAGCGCAATGTCGATGATGGACTGTGCCAGCACCGCAGGACCGCCACGGCCGCCGTAGTGCTGGCCCCACCAGAGCTTATGCCACAGGTGCTCGATGCGATCGGCGTCCTGTCCGACCAGCTGGTCCGGCACGTCGTACCGCAAGATGGCGTTGATTGCAGCACCATTGCGGCCCGGCACATAGCCGTAGCCTACGCCTTCGGCGCCGTCGGCGTCACGCACGCGGACAGTGTTGATCTCGAAGCTGCCGACGGTGCCATGCATGCTGTCGCTCAGGGCCTCGGCCAGCGGCAGCCGGTAGTAGCCCGGCGTGATGGAAACGATCTTCGCCATGGTTTCAGCCTCCCTGCGCGATCAGCTTGGCGGGCAGGCCCTGGCCGTGGAACCGTCGGAACGCGTCGTTGAGCTTGCCGTTCTTGAGGTTGGCCTTCACCCACACGTCCACCCAGTCGCGCAGCGGCTCGCTGCCCTTGCGCACGCCGATCCCGAACAGCACCTCCTCCAGCACGAACTTGGTCTCGAAGTCCTTGCCCGGCACGCGCTTTTGCAGCAGTGGCGTCAGTGCGAACGACTGCGCCACGATGTCGACCTGTCCGCTCACGAGCGCCGTCATGGTGGTGGCCTCGTCGTCGAAGCGCACGATCTCCGTGCCCCTGGGTGCCTGGGCCGTGACCTGGTTGTCATAGGTCGTGCCGCGGGTCACGGCCACCTTCTTGCCCGCCAAGTCGGCCGGGCTCCGCAGCGCGACGCTCTTGGGCCCGACGATGCCGTTGAAGCCCGCCGAATAGGGAACGGTGAAGTCGATAACTTTCTGTCGCTCCGGCGTGATCGCCAGCGTCGAAATCACCAAATCGACCTTTTGGGTCAGAAGGAATGGCACACGATTGGCGCTGGTCAGAGGCACTATTTCGAGCTCGACCCCCAAGTCGTGCGCCAGCAGTTTGGCGACCTCTGCGTCCGACCCCGTCAACTCCAGGCGGTCGTCCTTGAATGCATAAGGGGCGACCGCGACGTCCATGCCGATGCGCACCTTCTTGGCTGCACGGAGGGCGGCCAGCGCGTCGGCCTGGGCGTGCACCCAGGTGGCGGCGCACGCAAGCGTCAGGGCGCACAGGGTCAGGACGACAGGGCGGCGGGTGGTGTGCATGGGGGTCTCCGGTGAAGGCATGGGGATTCAGGCGTCGGCGTTGACGAACTGCGCCAGCTCCGGAGTCGCGGGCTTGCGCAGGATGTCGGCCGTGCCGCTTTCGTGCACCTTGCCGTCGCGCATGTAGATCACCTTGTGCGCCACGTTGCGCGCAAAGGCCATCTCGTGCGTCACCAGCACCATGGTCATGCCGTCCTTGGCCAATTGCTCCATGACGCGCAGCACCTCGCCGGTGAGCTGCGGGTCCAGCGCGGAGGTCACTTCGTCGAACAGCATCAGCTTGGGTTCCATCGCCAGGCTGCGGGCGATCGCCACGCGCTGTTGCTGGCCCCCCGAGAGCTGCTCGGGGTAGGCCGACATCTTTTCTTTCAGGCCCACCTTGGCCAGTACGGCCGCGGCGATCTCGCGCGCCTCGGACGCCTTGATGCCCTTGACCGTGCGCGGCGCCAGCGTCACGTTCTGCTCCACCGTCAGGTGTGGGAACAGGTTGTAGCTCTGGAACACGATGCCCACGTCGCGCCGCAGCCTCTTCACGTCCAAGCGCGGGTCGTGCAGCGCATGGCCGCAGACCGTCAGCTCGCCCTGGTCGATCCTCTCCAGCCGGTCCATGCAGCGCAGCGCCGTGCTCTTGCCCGAGCCGCTCTGGCCGATGATGGCGGCTACCTGGCCCCGTTCCACTTCGAAACTGACGCCGCGCAGCACATGATTGGTGCCAAAGGTCTTGTGGATGTTGTTGAGTTCAACGACGGCTGACATTGAGCTTCCTTTCGAGCTTGCGGGCCTGCCGGGACAAGGGATAGCAGACCGCGAAATACAGAAGACCGGCCAGTCCGAAGTACAGGAATGGCTGGAACGTGGTGTTGTTGAGGACCTTTGCGTTGTAGGAGAGCTCGGTGTAGCCCACCACCAGCGAGGCCACGGACGTGTTCTTCACGATCTGCACCATGAACCCCACGGTGGGCGGCGTGGCCAGCCGCAGGCCCTGCGGCAGCACCACCAGCCGCATGCGCTGTGCGCGCGACAGGCCCAGGCATTCGGCGGCCTCCCATTGCGACTTGGGCACCGCCTCCAGGCAGCCGCGCCAGATCTCGCCCAAGTAGGCGCCGGCGTAGAAGGTCATGGCCAGCGTTGCCGCGAACAGTGGGTTGACCGATTGCATGCCCAGCAGGCTGGGGCCGTAGAAGCACAGGCCCATCAGCACCAGCAGCGGCAGGCCCTGCATGAATTGGATGTAGGCCTGCGTGACGCGGGCGACGACGCGCACCGGCGAGATGCGCGCCAGCGCGATGACCAGGCCGAACAGGCCGCCGAACAGGAAGGTCAGCAGGCTCAGCAGCACAGTGCCCCACAGGCCCTGCAACAGAGAGCCGATGTATTGCATGTTCATGTTGTGCCCCTCAGATCGGCGTGCCGAGCTTGCGCCGACGCGTGAAAAGAGCCAGGTTCAGCACCCAGAACGCCGCGCGCAGCAGCATTGACAGCGCCAGGTACACCACGCCGAGCACGACGAACACCTCGAAGTTGCGGAACGTATCGCTCTGCACGCGGTTAGAGATGCCGAACAATTCCTCGACCCCGACCGACGACAGGATGCTGGAGGCCAGCATCAGCAGCACGTACTGGCTGGCCAGCGACGGGTACACGCGCTCCATGGCCGGGCGCAGCACCACATGCAGGTAGACCTGCGTGCGCGACAAGCCCAGGCACTCTGCCGCCTCCAGCTGGCCCGACTGGATCGAGTCGATGCCCGCGCGCATGATCTCGGTGGTGTAGGCGCCGATGTTGACCACCAGCGCGATCGTGGCGCCCACCAGGATCGGCAGGCGCAGGCCGATGCTGGCCATGCCGAAGATCAGAAAGTAGCTCTGGATCAGCAGTGGGGTGTTGCGGATGGCTTCTACATAGCCGGACACGATGCGTTGCAGCCAGGTCGGCCCGCTGGTGCGCGCGATGGCGCACAGCGTGCCGAACAGAAAGCCGATGATCGTGGCAAAGAAGGCGAGTCGCAGCGTGACCCATGCGCCTTCGGCGAACAGCGGCCAGAACGCAAGCACGGCGCCGAAATCGAATTCGTAGTTCAAGGGGTAGACCTCGGGTGAGGCCGCTGCTCGGCACGAGGCCGGTAGCGGAAAAGAAGGAATGCAGTGCTCATGGTGCGAAGGGAGGGCGTCCCACCATCCGGACAGGTGGTGGAAGACGCGTGCCGGGAATGCTAAAGAGCACCCCGGCATTCAGGGTGTTCGGGGTTAACCCGAGTCGACCGAGAACGTCCCGGTGGGTGGGACTAAACCCCTTGGGCTGGAGTGCGGAGCAGCGTTCAGGAAGCCGACTTCAGCACCGTCACAGGCAGGTCCTCACCCTGGTGCTTGCGGTAGATCTCCTGCAGCTTGCCATTCTTGAGCTGTTCCCGGATCCAGCGGTCTACCCACTCCTTCATGCGTGCGTCGCCTTTGCGAAGGCCGACGCCGAACAGCGATTCCTGCAAGGGTAGCTTGGGCTCCAACTGGCGCGCTGGCGCCTTCTGGTTGATCAGCGCGATCAGCGTGGTGGCCTGCGCGATCACGTCCATCTGCCCGCTGACCACGGCGGTCATGGTTGTGGCCTCGTCCTCGAAGCGCACGATCTCGGCGCCCGGCGGCGCGAGCCTGGTCACGTCGGTGTCGTTGGTGGTGCCGCGCGTGACGGCTATGCGCCTGCCCGCCAGATCCGCCGGCGTACGGATGACCATGGACTTGGGTGCGGCGATGAACGTAGAGATGCCGGAGTACGGAATGGAAAAGTCGATCGCCTTCTGGCGCTCCGGCGTGATGGTCATGGCCGAGATCACGATGTCGGCGCGGTTGGTCATCAGCAGTGGAATGCGGTTCGCCCCGTTGGTGGTCACGATCTCCAACTCCACGCCCAGGTCCTTGGCCAGCAATTGGGCGGTCTCGGCTTCCGAACCGGTGACCTCCAGCTTGTCGTTCTTGTACGACCAGGGTGGTACGTTGAGGTCGATCGCGATGCGGATCTTGCGGCTCTCCTGTATTTTGGCGAGCGTATCGGCCTGGGCCAGGGAGGCAGGCGCCCACAGGGTGAGCGCGGCGGCGCACACAGCGCCGAAGAAGCGGCCGGAATGGCGCATGGTCATGGCGGTGTCCTTGAGGTTGATTTTCGCTGGGGGTCAGACGCCTGCGGCACGTGCGACGTCGGGTGACAGGTCGGCGTTGTGGTGCCTGCGGTAGATGGCATTGAGCTTTCCGTTGCGCAGGTTCTCGCGCACCCAGTCGTCCACGCGGGCCTTCAGGCGTGTCTCGTTCTTGCGGATGCCGATGCCGGTGAGGTTGGTCTTGACCACCAGCTTGGGCTCCATTGCCAGCTCCGGCCGGCGTTGGTTGACCGGGGCCAGCAGTGCGGGCGCCGTGCAATAGAAATCGGCCTGTCCCGTGAGCACCGCGGTGATGGCGGTGGCATCGTCGTCGAAGCGCACGACCTCGGTGCCGGGCTTGGCGACCTTGGTCAGCTCGGCGTCGTTGGTGCTGCCGCGCACCACGGCCACCTTGCGGCCCACCAGATCGTCCATGCGGGCCAGCGATGTGGCGCGCGGTGCGCCCACGATGACCTGGATGCCGGAATACGGCACTGAGAAATCGATGACCTTCTCGCGTTCTGGCGTGATCGACAGGGTGGAGATCACCAGATCGGTCTTGTCGGTCAGCACGTAAGGGATGCGGCTGGCCGGATTTGTTGGCACGATCTGCAGTTTGAAGCCCAAGTCCTTGGCCAGAAGTTCGGCGACCTCGACCTCCGATCCTGCGAATGCGAGCTTGGCGTCCTTGGCGGAGTAGGGTGGCGCGGCCGGGTCGATCGAGATGCGCAATACACCGCTCTTGGCGATGCTGTCCAACGCGTCGGCGTGAGCTGGCGCCCAGGCCGCGCCGGCGAGCGTGCAGGCAAGGGCAGCCTGTAGCCAGGCGCGGCGCAGGTTGGGTATGGAACGATGGTGCATGTCTTGTCTCCTGTTGTGCTATCGGTAGGGGAAATTTGTTCAGACCGGCTGGGTGTCGCGTTGATTCAGGGCCTGCGGCAGCGGCAGGCCACAGGCCAAGGCGTAGGGCGCCAGGCCGTCGAGGATGGCCTGGTCCAGCACTACGCCCTCGGTCAGTGCCGTGCGCTGGCGCGCCATGGCCTGGTCGCCGGGCACGCGCACGCGCTCCACGCCGGGGCGTGGCGGGTTGGCGTGGCAGGCATCGATCAGCCAGTCGGTCTCGTCGGTGAATGCGCAACGTCCCCCGAAAGCGGCTGGATCGAGCACCTGCAGAAAAGTGTTCATCACGGTGCCGGTGGGGCCGTCGCGGCGGCCATAGCCCGACAGGCCCTGCGTCAGCGACTCGACGAACATGGCCATTGCGTAGCCCTTGTGCCCGTGGTCCAGCCCGCCGACAGGCAACAGGCTGCCGTCGCCTTGCAGCAGCACGGCAGGGTCGTCCGTGGGCTCGCCATGTGCGTCCATCACCCACTGGCCCGGGAGCCGGCCGCCGGCCTTGGCCACCTGCGTCGAACGCTTGATCGTGGTGATGGAGCAACTGATGTCCAACAGCACGGGGTCGCCGCCGCTGGGCATGCCGGCGGCCAGCGGGTTGGGAGTAAACACACCGCGTGTTCCGCCAAATGGAGCAACACCGCTGTGCGCGGGGCCCGAGCAGGCCAGAACCACCATCAGCCCGCGCTCGGTCAAGCGCGGCAGGTAGGTTGCCAGCGCGCCGGTGTGGTAGCCGTTGGCGATGGTGCAGGTGACGACGCCGTGCACCTCGATGCGCTCCAGCGCCATGTCGATCGCCCGGTCGATGAGCCAGGCGCCCGGCAGGCGCCTGCCGTTCCAGGCCACGCAGGCGCCGCGGTCGGACAGCACCTCGGGTTCGCCGTGCAACACCATGGCGCCGCTGCGTGCCTCCTGCAGGTACCATGGCGCGATGGCCAGCCCGTGGGTCGAGTGGCCCATCATGTCGGCGGTAACCAACGAGCGCACCACGCTGTCGATTTTGTCGGGAGCGAGGCCGGCCGCCTCGAACAAGTGGCGCGCGAACGCGCGGACAGCGGCGACGTCGTAGCGCAGGCCCTCGCTCACTGCGCGTTCTTTCCAGCGGCTTCGTCGACCATGTCGAACAGAGAATACTTCGGCGCATAGCCCAGCAGCGCGCGCGCCTTGGCCGCACTGCCGTGCGTGCGACCCAGTTCTACCGGGATGCGTGCCTCGACGTAGCGCCGGCCGGTGGCCTCGGCCAGGTAGGGGATGAACTCCGCGAGGCTGACCGGCGTGGCGGGTGCCAGGTTGAAAGTCTCGCCGATGGCCTCGGGCTTGTCGTGGATCAACAGCAGGCCCTGCACGATGTCGCGTACGTCGACCAGTTCCTGCGTATGCGGCTTGCCTTCGGCATCGCGTGCCAGCAGCAGCGGCTCATCGGGCGCGACCAACGGCTCCAGCACGTCCAGGATGCTGCGCAGTTCGGCCTGGCTGGTGGCGCCCGCATGGTGCGTGCTGCTGGCCTTCAGGCTGCGCACGCGGCCGTTCACATAGAACGCCGCGCTGGAGTATTCGCCGTTCGGGTCCAGCAGTTCGTGCGCAGCCTCGATGTGCGAGAACACCGCCGTGCTGATCTTGAGGTTGGGCTCGGAACGCGCGTAGAACGCGGCCATGTCCTCGCCCAGCAGCTTGCTCAGCCCATAGAAGGTGTAAGGCTCGCGCGGGTGCAGTTCGTCAGTCGGCCGGTAGCGCGCGAAGCGCGTGGGATAGACCTGGTCGCTCGACGCGAACACGAGGCGCACCGGCCGCTTGGCGGACTGCTCCGCAGCGGCGCGCAGCACGTTGTAGGTGCCAACGACGTTGGCGCTCCAGATCAGGTCGCGCGCCTGCGGTTGGAACGAGATGGCGGCCGCCATATGGAACACCGCATCGGCGCCCTCCATGGCCTGGCGCACCGCCGACAGGTCGGCCAGGTCGCCCACCACGCAGTCGATGCCGGCGTCGCGCGTGGCCGCCAGGTTGCGGTCCTGCGGCAGCGCCAGCGTGCGCACGCGCCAGCCCCGTTCCAGCAAGGCGCGCGCGAGCGTGCCACCGACACGCCCCGTGGCGCCTGAGACGAAAACTTGCATGAGATTTCTTCCTTCGAGGATGTTGAACCGGCCCGCACTGTAGGAGGGATGCCATCCAATTAATATTGAAGAAATTTCCGGATTTGATACGCAATGGTTATCAGCAGAGATGACGCGCAGGAGCAGGCCGCGGAGCGCGCGCGGCATCGCCTGGTGGGCCGCTTGCGGCTCAAGCATCTGCGCCTCATCGACGCGCTGGCGCGCACCAGCAGCCTGCGGCAGGCGGCAGTGGCAATGAGCCTCACGCAGCCGGCGGCTACCAAGATCCTGCAGGATCTGGAGGATGTGCTGGGCGTGCAGCTGTTCACGCGTCACGCGCGCGCGATCGAGATCAACGACTTCGGGCGCTTCGTTGCCGTGTACGCGCGCCGCGTGCTCGGTGAGACGCAGCGCTTTGGTGCCGACCTGGACACGTTGGTGCGCAGCGGCCACGGCACGCTGACCGTCGGCGCCATCATGGTGACGGCGGCGAGTCTGTTGCCGGCAGCAGTGCTGGAGCTCAAGAAGACGCGGCCCGCAGTCTCGGTGCGCATCGTCGAGTCCTCCAGCGACCGGCTACTGGCGGACCTGGCGAAGAACGAGCTCGACTTCGTGCTCGCGCGCTTCGTGCGTCCACAGGACAGTTTGCAATTCGAACTACGGCCGCTCAGCGACGAGCCGCTGTGCATCTTCACAGGACGCGATGGCCCGGTCTCGCAGCGCTCGCGGAGCCTGCTCGACCTTCATGGCCTGCCCTGGGTGATCCAGGATTCGCCCACGCCGACGCGGCGTTTGTTGGAGGCGGAGTTCGGCGGCGAAGGCCTGGGGTTGCCGCCCGACCTGGTGCGCGTGTCGTCGGTCTACACCATGCTCAACATGGTCGAGAAGGCGGGCATGGTCGGTGTGCTCCCGCGTGCCATGGTCGACAACGAGGGCGAGCGCTTTCGCATCCTGCCGGTGCGGCTGAAAAGCGCGCTGTCGCCCTACGGCATCGTTACGCGGCGAGGCATGGAACTGACCCCGACCGCGCAGGACATGATGGCCATACTGCAGCGACTGGCCCGCAAGGGGCGGCGTCGCGGTTGATGGCGCGGCATGCGCCGATTCATCCCAGCACGATGTCGAGTTGCCCCTGCAACTGCGCCCCGGGCGCCAGGATTCGGGTGCCTGTGCCCGCTACGTTGCGCGCGTGCAGGTTGAAGCCGTCGGGTAGATGGCTGACCGGCTCGATGCAGACGTGGGGTGCGTTCGCGGGGCGGTGGATGACGAGCTGATCCATCGCGCCGCTGGCGAGCAGCAGGACGGGTCTGGCCTGCGCGGAAACGATATCGAGTGTGCCGGACCAGTCCGCAATGAAGTGCGTGACCTCGCCAACCGCGAAGTCCGCTGCGCCCACCGCCCAGGGCTGGCGATTTCTGCCCTCGGCCGCGGGCGCTCGCGGCAGGCAGTCCGCGTCGAACGGCCAATTGTCGATTAGCGCCCATGACGACGGCCGACCGTTGCGCATCAAGGTGTTAGGCGCCGATTCCGCACGCTACCTTGAACCCGCTGTTCACCACAACTTTGAATTTCGGCGAGTTTTTCACCATAGATTGAATTTTTCGGTTGCCAGGCCGCATGACCGGTCGCGGGTTGGCTGGCGTAGCCGACGACCGCTGATTTCCGCTGGCGGGCAGGAATGGGCCAGCTCAGCATCGATTTTGTGTGCACAGGGAAGGGGTCAAGCACCCCTGAAATCGCATGCCCAGCGAGTTTTCACACAGCCTCGGCCCATAGCGGAAGTAGCACTTGCTCGCGAGCAGCCATTCGGCGCCTATGTCGAGTGTCGTCGGCCGCTTGCGCGCCCAAGCTGCGCTCAACGTCTCCTAGATGGGTCGTTTCCATGACCTTCAGCACCATATTTGCCACCATCCTTTCTTCCTCATCGCGGGCTATCCTGCAATCTGCTGCAGTGCCGCGCCTGCGCGCTGGTGGGCACGCGCTCGTTGCGCAGAGGTACGCACTGCCAAGCTTCGCTGCATAGCGCTTCACGGTGGTGGCGCCTCCAGTACGTCAGAAGCGCGGTCCCGCATCTTGTCTGTGCAAAAATTTCGCACCATCCGCAGCGCTGGCGTTTCAGAGATGCCTTCAAGTGTGATGAATGCAAACTGAGAAGTCAGGCCCAAGGGGCGGGATAGCTGGATCTCCACCAGATCCTCGCGATCGAGCAGCAAGCGAGTGGCCTCGACTGTTCCAAAGAAGATGGCATCTGTCGTTCGCACCATCTCCAGCAGACTGAAGAGCTCGTCGGATTGGAATCGCAGCGCCTCTTCGAAGTGCACCGCATTGCCGAAGTAGCTGTTCAGGCTTTGCACCACCTCGTCGCTCAAGCCGAGCCCTCCGGCGACTAACGGGTACTGGCGAAGCACGCTGAAGGTAGGCAGCCCTGCCGCCAAACCAGGATGCCCTTTGCGGCAAATGAATCCCAGGCGCATCGTGGGCAGCAAACGGATGTTCAGATCGTCACTGGCCGGCAGCAGCCTGCGGTGCATGACCAGCGCATCCAACGTGCGCACTCGCAGGCTTTGAAGTTGGAGCTCTGCGGGCCCGTTCGAGATGCTGATCCTGATGCCCGGATAGTGCTGGGCAACGTACTGCATGAGCGGGGCCGCCAGCACCGATGTGGGCGCCGGCCCGAGGCCCAATCGGACGTTGCCCATCTCCAGCCCTACAAGCAGGGCTGCGCTGCGCTTAATTTCTGACGTTTCTAGCTTCACTCGCCGCGCCCGCACCGCGACGATTTCGCCAAGCGGGGTGAGTATCTTGCGTCGGCCAATGCGATCAATCAGCTGCCCGCCAAGCTCCGATTCGAGCGCTTGAATGCTTCGACTGAGCGCGGGCTGCGTCAGGTGCACCGCTTCAGCGGCCAGGCTGAATGAACCTGTCTCCAGCACCGCAAGGAGGTGTTCCAGCTGCTGCAAGTTCACTAAGACCTCTGCATGAGTTCAGGTAATGCAAGTTCCACCAATTATGCATTGGACGCTCTCCTTGCGACTGCCTAGCATGAGTTCATATCAACTCGATGACCCACTGACATGGTCAAACCGCTCGTTCTATCTGCCGCATTCAGCCTGATCGGGCTGTTTGGCGTGTCCGGTCATGCCCAGCCGGCGTACCCTAACAAGCCAATCACGGCCGTCGTGCCACTCGCCGCGGGCGGCGCCGCGGACAGTCTGGCACGTGCCTGGGCCGACTACATGACCAAGGCACTGGGTCAGCCGGTGGTCATCGACAACCGAGCCGGCGCCAATGGCAGCGTCGCGGCAAGCTACGTCGCACGCCAGCCCGCAAACGGATACACGCTCTTGTTTGGAAGCACGTCCAACATGTCGCTGAACCCGTTCTCGTACAAAACGCTGACCTACGACCCCGTCAAGGATTTCGATCCCGTGCTGATGCTGGCGGGAACCGCGCAAGTGTTGGTAACCAGTTCGGCAACGGGTATCAAGAACTTCGACGACTTGGTGAAAAAAGCGCGAGCAAAGCCGGACTCGTTGAATTTCGGCTCAGCGGGCAAGGGCAACTCGACTCACTTGAATGTCGAGTTCGTCGCTCAGCACTACAAGCTGCAGATGACGCACGTTCCATACAGGGGCGCAGCCCCGGCGATGGTCGGTTTGCTCGGCGGCGAGACGCAGATCACGGCCGACGCGATCACAAGCGTCGTGCCGCAGGTTCAGACGGGCAAGATCGTCCCGCTGCTGATCTTCAGTGACAAACGCTCGGCGGCGCTACCGGACGTGCCCACGGTCTACGAGGTGGGCATGAAGGATTTCCCTGCAGGGGGCTGGTATGGCCTGATGGCCCCGAAGGGGACGCCCAAGGAAGTGATCGCGCGCTTGAACGAGGAGACGAACAAGTTCTGGGCTGATCCGGCCATGAAGGCTCGCATGCAAGCTCTGTTCATGGAACCGCCAACAGCTCCGGGACCTGACGCCGTCGCGAAGACCATGCGCGATGAAGCCACCGTGTGGGGTCCAATCATCCAGCGCCTTGGCGTTCAGAACGACTGAGCGACACCATGTCTGATGTGAACGTCATTAAGCGCGCCCCCACGCGTCTGGCACTTCCGAGAGTGCATTTGCCTCGCAGTGAGGACTTCCTGCTGTGGTCACCGTGTCTGCAGTCGTACGGCTACCGCATCGTTGATCAGCTATTCGCCACTCGGGTGATAAAGCGTGGCCCCAACGTTCGGCCTGTGCAGCGGGGCGAAGAGCTTGAGCTTCGCTACGAGCATCAGGGAGAGGCCCGGACGGTAGAGGCCTTCATGGACCGCAACAGCGTAGCGGGGCTCCTCGTCGTCAAGAAGGGCCGGGTTCTTTTGGAGCGTTATGGCCTAGGACTCCAGCCAGGCGAGCGCTGGAGCACGATGTCCACAGTCAAGTCAATGACGGCGCTCTTGGTGGGCGCGGCAATGCGAGACGGCGCGATCAAGAACCTCAACGACGAAGTGACCCGGTACATGCCGCAGTTGCTCGGGTCGGCCTACGCGCGCGTCACCGTTCGGCAGTTGCTCAACATGTCCTCGGGTGTGGCGTGGACAGAGGTCTACACGGACAAGAATTCCGACGTGAACCGGTACAGCAAGTCGCTTGCGGACAAGATTCCCGGTGGCGTTCTAAGGATGCTCCAAACGCTGCCTGAGCTGCATGAGCCCGGCTCGACATGGCACTACAACACCGCGGACACCTACTTGCTGGGTTGCGTCCTGTGCGCCGCCACGGGGCAGACGCTTGCCGACTACATGTCAAAGACGATCTGGCAGCCTTGCGGCATGGAGGACGAAGCGTTCTACACCTTGGAGTCCACGGACGGACAGGAGATCGCCGGCAGTCGTGCGGGGATGTCGCTGCGGGACATGGGACGCCTGGCTGCGCTAGTAGCCGCAGGTGGCAGCCTGGATGGCGCGCAAATTCTGCCGGAAGAATGGATCGGCGCTGTGGGTCAGCGTGCCTTCGATATTCCTGAGACCTTTCATCCATCGCGTCTTTCCCTCGGGTTGACGGGTTACGGACTCGGATGGTGGCTGACCGATGACGGCGGCATGTTCGCGATGGGCCACTCAGGCCAGCGCATCTATGTGAACCCGCAGGAAGAACTTGCCATAGTCAACCTCGCTGCGTACCCCGAGCCTCGGTATCAAAGCAGCTCAGAGCATGATCGAGACGCAGAGCTGCATAGCTGGATTCGCTCTTGTCGCGAGGCTATATAAAGATGGGAAGCATGAGCGGCAGCTTTGAGGCGAACTGGGCCAGCGCGGCCGACCGTCCGGTGTTGGCCGCATTCTGCCCTGACCCTGTTCTGGGCGCGCACCTGGCGGTTGTGCCAGCCGCTGCCTCTAGTCCCCCCAGTTACCTCTCCTCACTTGGCGTCGCATTGTGAGCGTCCGGCGAACCCATCTTGAGAATGCCGGTGGCGTCGGTGACGATGGTGACCCGGAGGCGAATGTGCCCATTTCGCAGCCTGTGTCGGCACGCGCAATCGCGGCCACCGCAGACAGCAGTTTGCGCACAGTCTAGAACGCTAAGGAGGCGTAGTCTTGGTGGGCGGTAGTGGCATCAGCCGCAGCATGACGGCGGGCTTGTTACCGCGGCAAGCAGCGGGCGCAATACCTTGATGCGAAAAGCGATGCTACCTAGAGCCTGGTTGTCGGCGACGACCCTCCGAACGTGCGCCACGCAGACCGCATTCGTGCTCCACAATCGCTGAGTACAGTGGAGCGCATGGAAAAAACCGGACTTCAGAGCCTCGGCAGCATCTTGCGAGAGGCTGGGCAAAGCGAATTGCTATCGCGCTTTTTCGCGGAGAAGCGCTGGGCGTGCGCCGGAAAGGCAGCGCGTTCGACATCGTCACGGATGCCGACGAAGCGTGCGAAGCGGCGTTGTCTGCGGCGCTTCAACAGGTGTTCCCCGGCGTTGTCGTGGTGGGGGAAGAAGGCACTGAGCGACAGGCGTGGCTGCTCGACTCGATCGCCAGCGCGCCGTCAGCGTTCGTTGTGGACCCACTGGATGGCACCAAGAACTTCGCCTCCAGATTGCCACTCTTTGGAATCGTGGTGGCGGGAACCCCGTATCTGCCGAGCCACACGACAGGAGGGCTGCTTTGCGCGCTAGACGAAGCGTCGTGGCTTGCGTGCCGCGCCGCGCTGCTCGACGAGTCATAGTGACGACCATCGGACCCGGTGGTCAGGCTGAAATTTCCCGAGCCGGTGCGGAAGCCCCGGCTGCTGCTCAAGCGCTACTGCAACACAGGGAGTGCTCGCAAGGGAGTCGCATTCCCAGCAGTTGCAGGCGGGCCGCCGCCGGCCGCGGGGCGGCGAATTTAAACTAAGTTGCAAAAAATCAAGGTATGTGTGTGGGGGTTGCCCGCATGCGGTGTCAGCGCCCAATCGCGATCGGCGTGGTGCAGCAGGGCATCGCGGATGCGCCCGTTGTAGGGCACGAGCGGGTAGATACCTCCCTTGGCCCATCGGTCAAGGTCGGCGTGCTGCTCGGGGTAGGGCTGCAGTACCTGCTGCAGTGTGCCATCCGGCGCGGCCAGCGTGCAGGCGGTGATGCGCCCGCCGGCAGCAGGCAGCAGGCGCAACTCGGCCCGGCCGGCGCGCAGTCTGAGGGCATTCATCATGGCCAACCCGCGCTCAGGGCTGGCGCAGAGCGCCATCGACCATGCGCCACAGGCCCAGCGGATTGGCCTGCTGCAACGCGACGGGCAATAGTGCGTCCGGCAGATCCTGGTAGCACACGGGGCGCAGGAAACGCTCGATGGACTCGGCGCCGACCGAGGTGAACATCGAGTTCGACGTGGACGGGAACGGCCCGCCGTGCACCATCGCGTGGCAGACCTCGACGCCCGTCGGGAAGCCGTTGACCAGGATGCGGCCAGCCTTGCGCTCGAGCACAGGCAGCAGGCGGCGTGCGTCCGCATGGTCGGCGGTGTCCAGCTGCAAGGTCGCGGTCAGCTGGCCTTCGAGCTGCTCGGCCACCTGCAGCATCTCCTGCAGGTCGCGTGTGCGTACGACGATGGCGGCGGGGCCAAACATTTCTTCGCGGAGCGTCGGCGTGGCCAGGAACCGTGCGGCATCGGTCACATACAGCGCGGCCTGCGTGGCATTGGGCTGATCGCCCGCACCCGCCCCGACCACTGCCGTTTCCACACCGGGCGTCGCGCCGACTTTCTGCGAGCCGGTCTGGTAGGCCGCGTGGATGCCGGACGTCAGCATGGTCTGCGCGGGCGTGGCGGCCAACGCATCGTGCGTGGCCTGCAGAAAATCGGCGAAGCCAGGGCCGTCGCAGGCCAGCACCAGACCGGGGTTTGTGCAGAACTGGCCCGCGCCCAGGGCCAGCGAGGCCGCGAAGCCCTTGCCGATGGATTCGGCCCGCTCGGCCAGCGCCGCGGGCAGCAGGAACACGGGGTTGATGCTGCTCATCTCGGCATAGACCGGGATGGGTTGGTGCCGTGCATTGGCGATCTTCTGCAGCGCCAGGCCGCCCTGGCGCGAGCCGGTGAAGCCGACGGCCTGGATGGCCGGGTGGGCCACCAGCGCCTCGCCGATCTGGCGGCCGGCGCCGATCAGCAGCGAGAACACGCCCTCGGGCAGGCCGTGGGCCTGCACCGCCTGCTGCAGCGCGCGGCCCACCAGTTCGGACGTGCCCAGGTGCGCGCTGTGCGCCTTCACGATCACGGGCGCGCCCGCGGCCAGCGCGGCGGCCGTGTCGCCGCCGGCCACCGAGAAGGCCAGCGGGAAGTTGCTGGCGCCGAACACCGCCACCGGGCCCAGCGGCAGTTTGGCCAAGCGCAGATCGGCGCGCGGCAGCGGCTGGCGCGTGGACTGTGCCGGATCGATCGTGGCCTTGAGGAAATGGCCGTCGCGCACCACCTTTGCGAACAGGCGCAACTGGCCCACCGTGCGGCCGCGCTCGCCCTGCAGGCGCGCGATGGGCAGGCCGGATTCTTCGTGCGCGCGTGCGATCAGCGTGTCACCGAGCGCCAGGATGTTCTCGGCGATTGTCTCCAGGAAGGCCGCGCGCGTGGCCAGCGGTAGGCTCCGATAGATGTCGAACGCCGCAGCGGCCAGTGTGGCCGCGCGGTCCACGTCGGCCGCGTCGCCCAGGCCGAAGCTGGGCTCGGCGATCTCGGCGTTGGTGGAAGGGTTGAAGGCGCGCTGAGTGCCTGCGCTGCCGCGCACGGCGCTGGCGCCGATGAGCATGTCGCCGGTGAGGGTCATGGTGGTCATGTCAAACGGTGTAGTCGACGGCAGCCCAGTCGAAGTAGGGCTTGAGATCTGCGACCAAAGCCTGGTGCAAGGGGTGGAACAGGTACTCGTCGAGCGCTGCGGCCCTCTCGACTTCGGACTCCAGCACGTAGTCCCAGCTGATCGGGCGCACGAGCTCGTTCGCGGCCACGCGCCAGTGGCGAATCGCCGGAATCTGCGCGCCCAGGGCCGCCATGCGTTCCATCAGCGCGCCTTCACGCGCCCGGTCCCTCTCAATGCCCGTCTTGCGGCGAAAGAGCACGACGTGGCGGATCACTTGGCAGACCCTTCGCTCTTGAGCGCGTAGCCACGCCCGGCGTAGTCGAAGTCGACCAGTTCGTTGATGGGAGTGCCCTTGTCGGCCGGCGAAGCGTAGTAGGCGCGGATCTCCTTGATCTTGCCGTCCTCGAAGTCGTACCACTCGGCGCCGCGCAGTGCCGTGCCGCTCTTGTTCTTCCAGTGGGTCCACTCGATCATGGCCTCGGGTTTGTCGTGGCTGATCAGGATGCGCTCGATGGTCCATTGCGAGCCCAGCGTCTCCACGCACCAGATCCATTTCTTCGCGATGGTGTCGGCCGTACGCCAGGGCACCTCGGGCAGTCCGGCCGGGAAGTAATGCACCGCATCGGGCGTGAAGCAGTCGATCAGCGCCTGGTAGTCGGCTGCATTGCAGGCGTCGAAGTAGCGGCGGATCAGGCCGTCGTAGTAGTCGGGGGTGTAGGTCATGTCTCTTTCCGGTTCAGCGTGCGCCGACGGGCTGCACGGGCTTGATCTCGGGGCGGCCGGCGGCCACCCATTCCTTGTGCTGGCGGCGCGTGGCGTCGCTGGGCGGATACAGGCCCCACAGCGCCTCGCCGGCCTGCACGCGCAGGGCCAGGTAGGCCTCGATGTCGTCGCGCTTCTCGCACAGGTCGGCCATCTCTTCGGCCAGGTGTGCGGGAATCACGGTGACGTTGTCGCCGTCGCCATGGATCACGTCGCCGGGGTAGATCGCCACACCCGCGCAGCCGATGGGCACCTGGAGGTCGGCCACATGGTGGTAGCTCAGGCGAGTGGTCGCGGTCACGCCGGTGCACCAGATCGGAAAGTCCATTTCCTTCAGCTCGGTGCCGTCGCGGAAGGAGCCGTCGGTGACCACGCCGCGCGCGCCACGCATCATCATCCGCGTGATGAGCATGTTTCCCATCGAGGCGGCGCGGCCGTCCTTGTTGCTGTCGATCACCAGCACATGGCCCGACTCGATCTGCTCCACGCCCACCCACTGCAGGTTGTCGGCGCTGGGCTCGGTCGTGAGGTTGCCGTACACGTCGACATCTTCCCGCGCGGGAATGAAGCGCATCGTGTACGCGCGGCCGGCAAAAGGTTTGATCTTCTTGTTCAGCGGTGTCAGGCCGTGCAGCACCGGCTGGCGAAAGCCCTTGATGTAGAGCTGCGTGGTGAGCGAGCCGCTCGTGGCCTTGGCGAGGCGGTCCAACACCGCGTCGGGTACGAAGGGAGCGGTGGCACGCGGGGCAATGTTGTCCAGGGGTTTGGGTAGGGGCGTCGTCATGAAGGCTGTCTCAAATGGTGGGACCGGGCTAAACCCCAGGTCATCGCAGGGGCGGAATGTCAACTCTAAAGAGACAGGTCCAAAAATAGAATGGTCTAAAACAGCGGTGCTGTCTTGCACAGCACGCTCAGTACCGCTATCTGAGACAAACAGGCAACAAGGCGTCATCACTATGGCCAACACCCCCGGCGAGGGCACTGGTGCCCTCGAAAAGGCACTCGACGTGCTCGATGCCATCGGTTCCGCGCGCGAAGGGCTGGGCCAGAGCGAGCTTGCCGAACAGCTCGACCTGCCGCGCACCACCGTCTACCGCCTGCTTGCCACACTGGTCGCACGCGGGCTCGTGCGGCGTGATCCATTGCGCAAGGTCTACTGCCTGGGTTTCCGCTGCTTCGAGATGGCGCGCCAGGCCTACGCCGTGCCCGACCTCGTGGCGGCGGCCGCATTCGAACTGCGCGCGCTGCGCGATCTCACAGGCGAGACGAGCTACCTGGCCGCGCTCGATGGCCGAGAAGTCATTTCGCTGGAGCGCTGCGACGGCGCTCACAGCCAGCGATCGGCCGCCGTTCTCGGCCAGCGCAAGCCGGTGCACTGCACCAGCCAGGGCAAGGCCATTCTTTCGGCCATGCCCGACGAGGCGCGCGACGCCATGGTGCGTGACGCGGTGCTGAAGCCGTTCACGCCGCTCACCATCACCGACCGGCGCCGCCTGCAGGCTGAGCTGCGCATCACTCAGGCGCGCGGCTATGCCATCGACGACGAAGAGATCGTGCTCGGTGTGCGCTGCGTGGGGGCGCCAGTGGTCGATGCCGTGGGGCAGGTGCGCGGGGCGATCAGCGTGGCAGGGCCGGCCTACAGGCTCACTCGAGCTCGGCTCGAATTGCTGGGCCCCGAAGTGGCCGACGCTGCGCGCCGTGTCGGTGCGCAGCTGCAACCGGCCGGCATCGACACGACACCGAGCACCGAAGCAGCGTTGACGGCCTTGCCGGGACGCTGGGCATTTCACGGTGCGCATCCGCTATGGTCAGCCGATGGCAGCCGCTTCTGGTGGGCGGATGCGCTCGCGCCGTCGGTGCACCTGTATATGGATGGGCAGGACCGTGAGGTGGCGACCGTCGAGGCCCCCGTGGTTGCACTGCTGCACCATGAAGACGACGTGATCGCCGTGCACGAGCAGGGTGCGCAGCGCATCTCGGCCGACGGGCAGTCGTGGCCCTTCGAGCCATGGCTTGCAGGGCAGGTGCTCGCGGCCTGCAACGGCGAGGACGGCGCGGTCTGGGCTGCGTTAGCTCTCCCCGAGGCCGGCTCCGCCATCGGCCGCCTGCGCGCGGACGGCACGCTCGACGTGCAGTGGCGCATGGGTGAGACAGTGCAGGCCCTCGGATGGTATGCGCCAGAACAGACGCTTTACGCCACGGCGCCGGGCTCTGGCTCGATCCTTCGGCTTCAGCCGGGGCAGGGCGTGATGCGTCGTCTGGCGACCGTGCCCAAGGGGTCGGGGCGCGTGAGCGGATTGGCGTTCGACGCGCAAGGAGGAATTTGGACCGCGCTATGCGACGGCTGGAGCGTGGTGCGTTTCACTGCCGATGGGCAACTTGACCGGGTAATCGGCTTGCCAGTGCCGTGCGCGACCGATCTGGCATTTGCGCCCGCGGTGCAAGGCGTTGCCGTGGCGAGCCTGGTCATCACCACGGCTCGCCATAGCGTTCCACTCGACACGCTCTCCAGCGCGCCGCTCTCGGGACGCTTGTTCGTGCTGATGGTTTGATCATGCACGCGGCATCGGTCCCTAAAGTTAGCTGAACATCGGTAGCCATTGCTAAGCGAATACAGGTAGGCGGTAGCCGTGGGGAATTGGCTGGGTTCGTTACGTCAAGTGCTCACGATGCAAAGCTGCTGGTCGGCAGTATCGGCGCCCAGCAGTCGGTGGCATTGCGGAGCTGGTTCATAGGAGGAGCCAGCTCCGCCAGCCTGCTCTAGTCCCGAGCACTGCGTGTGGACGCGCGGTAGCTGGCGCCATGGTTCGCTCAGCCCAGGGCCTGGCAGGTGCTTGATGGGCTGATAGGCTTGACCATGTCGCTGTTGGCCGCCTTGCTGGTGCGTCACGCCTTGACCAGCATTTGAGGATTTTTTTACCGTGTATCTGCCCAAGTACCACCAATTCACAGACCAGGAGGCCGTCCTGGCGCTGATCGAGGCCCACCCGTTGGGCGCATGGGTGTGCCACAACGAGGGCGAGCTGATCGCCAACCATGTGCCCTTCATCCTGGACCGCAGCCGCGGACCGCATGGCACCCTGATGGGCCATGTCTCCAGGGCCAACGGGGTCTGGCGGGCGTTGACGCCCCCTGCATCGTCGGTCGTAATGTTCCGTGGACCCCAGGCCTACATCTCGCCGGGGTGGTATCCGAGCAAGACAGAGCACGGAGAAGTCGTGCCGACATGGAACTATGTGGTCGCGCATGCGCATGGTGTAGCTCGGGCGATCGAGGATCCCGATTGGATACTTGGGATGCTGGAGCAACTCACCCATGCCCAGGAATCCGGTCGACCCAAGCCATGGCAGGTGAGCGACGCACCTGCGCACTACGTCGAGCGCATGCTGCGAGCCATCGTCGGCATCGAGATTCCCATCGAGCGGCTCGAAGGCAAGCTTAAAGTCAGCCAGGACGAGGCCCTGCAGGACCGCATCGGCACGGTCGCGGGGTTGCAGGCTATGCCCGGCGACGAGGCGCGTGCCTTGGCGGGATTGGTGGAGCAAGCCATCGACAGAAATCCACCCCGCTGAACGGGTTGCAATACCTCGCCACCTCAACATCTTCGAACTCAAAAGCTCTCCGCCCGGATCGGGCACCCTGTCGTCAGCGATAACCGTCCTGGCGGCAGTGAGCTGATTGCCTTCAGCGCTTTGAAGAGCCTGAAGAAGACGTCGCACCAGCGACGGCAAAGGGGCACCGGCTGATGATCAGCGCAGCCGAGAAGATCTGCTATTCAATGTCTCGCAGCTCGCATGGATAACGTCCACCAAAAAAAGAACAGGCCTGGGTGCGAGCCAGGAGACGCTCAGTTGCAAAGCCTGCCGCTGCATCGTGCTCAAGGGCTTCGCGTCCCTCAACGAAATCGAAGATTCCGAGGAAGATTTGCTCGACCGGTCCTGAGGGCTGGAGGCGCAGTCGCGCCTGAGCTGCCAAGCCATCGTCGCGATGGAAGACATGGTGACGCGCCGAGTGCCGTTGCAAACTCCGGCGATCGTTGACGACTGATCGTTAGAGCAGTTGGCCCGCCACCGCGCATCTCCACGCCAGCAAAAGCGCTCGTTTTTCGACGGTAGAAGTGACGGTAAAGTACGACGCCCCGACCCTACAAAACAAGCATCCTGCGGGTTGCCAACGCTCGGAAACGAATGAGTGGAGCTGACGGGCTACAGCGTAGCTAGCCGTTTCGTGGAGCTTCCCTAGCGGGCCGCTAAAAGGGTGGCGACGATGCAACACAGGGCGTTTATTTTCAAGCGTTCCCAAGGCCCCGCAGCACGTCCGGAATTCCAACATGTCGATCATGGGAAGCGGAACGGAGACCGGGGAACAGAGCGGGGAACAAATAAAGGTAGATTTGAATGAAAAGTACAATCCATGCGGGTCCAGAGGCATCTTTCGATCGGTTCACTTCGCGTTCGCGAAGGCCGTCCAATTCAGAAGGCCCCGAGTTTCTGGAACTCGCCGCGCAACAGCGCGACGACTTGGACGAGGTCCAGGGCCTCGAGTCGGTTCTTTTTCAGGAAGGCCGCCCACTGTCGTTGCTTCGCAGCATCCTGCACGAATGCATCGCTCAAGCCCGAGGGGAGGGTGCTGGGCATCGCGAGTTTCCGGCGATCGAACGTGGCCTCGACTGCGCGGCGCAGTTCGGCGGCTTCCAAGGCATCCTCTGCAAGCAGTACCCAGAGATCGAAGTAGTCCTTCATGCGGGTATTGGCCATGCCGAGCAGGCACACCGCATGAAACTTCTCGGCCACCACCGTGTATTTCGGATAGGACCGCAGTTGCGGGGCGGGCAGGTCTTCGAGCAGCACCGGGTAGCTGACTGTCTCCGGCGCCGGCGTTACCGCGTCGCCAAAACCGATGTCCACCTGCAGCGCGATGCGCGCACCATCCAGCTTCGCCCGTAGGTCGATCCGCACACCGCCGTAGCCCGCCTCCTTGCGGATCACCGAGCCGTTGACCGAGGCAGGATCGAATGCGATGCCATCCTCCACCTCGATCTGGGAGATCTCGCGGAAGGCCGCCACGGCGGTGTCGAGATCGTCTGGACCGAAGCCCAGCAGGTCCGCATCCCGCGTCGGCCGATGTGGTTGGTCGTACCACAGCGAAAACAGCAGTGCGCCCTTGAGCAGGTAGTTGGGTGCATGGGACGAGACGGATAGCCGATACAGCAGCCGCTCCAACCCATAGTGAGTCAGCGTCAGGTTGAAGTCCTGCTTCGTGGCATCGGCGCGCTGCTTCAGGCGGGCGCGGATGGAAGCGGCCAGGTTGCGGCTCATGCGGTGGCGCTTTCCAGATAGGGCCGCATGACATTGGCAACGCGATCCACCGTGGCGTAGTGCCAGAGCGCATCCATGGTCAGCTTGCGCTGTGTCCAGCCATCGCGCAGCGCTTCCAGCGCCACGTCCAGGCCGATCTTGTTGCGGTACTTGAAACAGTCGGCCACCGTTTTGGCCGCGTTGAACACCGGGACTTTCACGCCGTCGATCTCGACCGGCTCGATGCCCTCGGTCAGAGCGGCGCCCGACATGCGCACCACGCGCAGGGCAGGCTGGTCCAGCCGGGGTGTGGGCGAGTGATGGGGGATCGCCATCCAGACCTCGAAGGGCGCTTGCGTGCCGATGCCATGGACGCGCAGCGCCGACAGCAGGCACACCACGCCACGCGGCACGCGCAGAGCTACCTCGGCCAGGGACCGGTGCTCGCTGAGCGGGCGCCCTGGCAGGCTGTAGACGCCGCGGGCGATGCGCTCAAGCTTGCCGGCTGCAACCAGCCGGCTGAGCACCACGGTCGGAAGGCCCAGCTCAGCCAGATCTCGTGCGCGCAGCAGTGGCCGACGTCCGGCGAACGCGAGGACGGCTTGTTCGAGCGTGGAGTCCGAGCCCATCCCTCGAGTATGTTGCAATAATTAGTCATTTGTCAATAAACGACTAGCTAACGCAATACCATTGGAGGCTACCTGGAAATGCCGAAGGCGTGAGTTTCGGAACAGCGCTCGCTCCCACCGCGTAAGGCGAACCCATCCCGGGAGCCGGGTAGGAACACCCTGCCTGCGCCGTCTTGCAGGTAGCGCGTTTAACGCGGGCAAAATAGAGCCTCGGTGCTGGCGATCGTTGACGATTGATAGGCAGGAGTAGCTTCCCCGCAAACCGAGTCCATCTCCCGCGCCAGTAAAAGCGCTCGTTTTTCGACGGTAGAAGTGACGGTAAAGTACGATGTCCCAACCCAACAAAGCTAGCATTCATGCGGGTTTTCGGCCCTCGGAACCATTGAGTGGGCTGGCGGGTTACAGCGTAGCTAGGCAAGCTTTGTCGTAGTGGGCTGCCGCGCAGTGATGGCCGAAAGGGCTCCATATCCGGTAGCGATCGCCTTCTCAACTCAACGTGGTTGCGGCCGTTGCCAAAGAAGCGTCGCTCCGGCCTAGCCGGACATACGGTTGCGCTGACGCAGCGTGCTGCCGTCGTGATTCTTGCTCGCACACCTTCTATGAATGGCGAGGCTCTGCTTAGCTATGCAGGCCCGACACACGTGGGTTCCCGCCCGTTTCGCAGTGCGTAAGTGCACGCAGCCATCGGCTGCAATTGCTGCGACTAGTGTGTCAGTTCGGTTGCGGGATGCCCCTCGCTGCCAGCCAAGCCTTCATCTCCTGGATCTCATGCCGCTGCGCGGCGATGATCTCCTGCGCCAGCTTGCGGTTCACCGGGTCCTTTCCGTACTGCAACTGGATCTGCGCCATGTCGATGGCACCCTGGTGATGCGGGATCATGCCGAGCACGAACGCCACGTCGGGATCGGGATGCTGGATCCCCCCCTGCATCGGGCCGTGCATTCTGGCCATGCTGGCCTCGTAGGCCTCGCGCGCCGAGCCACCCGATGCGCTTGCAGGCGGCGCTGCATGCCCCAGCCCGTGAGCACCAGAAGGGGCGGGTGGCGCGGTCGCTTTGCCGATTGCCTGCGGCCCATGCGGGTGTTCGGCGCTGTAGGTGTGGGTTGCCATCTCTGCGGTGGCCGGGTTTGCTTCGCCGTTCGGGCCGTACAACGCCAGATGCAGGCCCCAGTAGCCACTCGTAAAAATCACCAACGCTGCGCTGAGCGCTAAAGGAATGGTCCAGACCGAGCGCCGGATGGCGAAGCGCACCTGAGGCGTTGGGTCTGCGGCGATGGCCACGATGATCGCCATGATGAGGGCATGCCCCACCAGGTCGATGCGCCCGAACGGGAAGACGGCCGCGTTAAAGATCACGAAGAGCGTGATCGCCGATAAGCGGCGCACCAGCGCTGTCCACAGCAGGCCAAAGCCCATCGTGAACTCCGCGATTCCGGCCATCGGGATGAACACGTCGCGTGGCATGCCGAAGGTGAGGAACGGTTTTTCTTCGACGAGCGGGTAGAACCAGTCCGGATAGGCGAACTTCTCCAGACTCGACCACATCAGGGCGATGGCCACGCCCCAGCGCAGCACTTCGAAGCGGTACTTGCGCCATTCCGGTTTTTTCGACGATTCGAGCACCAGGTAGCCCGCCACCGAGACTCCGAGTGCCAGGTAGTCCAGCAGGTGGAACAGGTCGTACTCGGTCAGCGCCAGCACCCACAGCAGGATGATGCCGGCAGCCGCCAGCGGCATCGTCCGGCGCGAGAAGACGCAGGCGGCGATCAGGAGCTGCATCCACGAAACCCACTCGTTCGGTGTCTTCAGGTCCGGCGTCAGATAGACCCCACCGACCGCGAAGATCGCGACGAAGAAGGCCGCGATGACCACCCGCACGAAGTCGTCCAGGCGCATCCACAGCGGATTCATCACCTTGTCCATGCCGGCGAGGATGCTTTGTCCGACGGACATCTTCTCGATGGCCCGAGTGGCCAGGAAGAACATCAGCACCAGTGCGATGCCGATCCAGAACCACTGGTTGGTGAGCGTTGCGCTCAACGGCTGCGGTGGCGCACCCACGATGTAAGGCGCAAACCATTTCACATGCGCATGGGCGGTCAAAGCCACGCCGGCGCAGCCCAAGGCCGCAAAGCGCAGCAGCATCTGGCGCTGCCTGCCCACGGTACCGTCAAGCTCGTCGAGTGCATTCCTCTTCATATCGACTTTCTTTCTGAACGATTCAGGGATGCAGCATTGTCATCAGCAGCACCGTGTCCTGATGGGCCTGCACCCGGTGGGGTTCTGCGGCAGGCAGCATCACCAAGTAGCCCGGGACCAGTCGGCACGTCCGCGACGGCGTCGCGACATCCGCCTCGCCCGCCAGGCATTGGACCGTGATCTCGCCAGGCACGTGGTGCTCCGGAAGCGCCTGTCCTGCTGCCAGCACCACCCGCATCAACTGGAGATGCGGCGTCTTGAGAAGGCTGCTGCTGACCGCCGTGCCGTGGGCCTCGTCGGTGGCGTGCAGATCGATGACCTCAAGGGGCTGAGCATGTTTGAGGGCCATGGCGCTTTGCGTTTGATGTAGATCAGAAAGGGTGTGACGAGGAGGCCGCTTGGCGCCATCATAAGATATATTCAGTGTAGATCTTATGAATAATCCAGCGCTACGAACGACGGAGGACGGAATGCCCGGGAGCAATCTCTGCACCGAAGCCGAAGTCACGGCCCTCGTGCACACGTTCTATGCGCGTGTCCGCGAGGACGAGGTGCTGGGTCCGATCTTCGACGCACACATCGACGACTGGGGCCGCCACCTGGCCAGGCTGGTGGATTTCTGGTCGGCCATTCTCCGGCGCACGGGACGGTTCTCGGGAGCGCCCATGCCCAAGCATGCGGTGTTGCCCGGCCTCTCGGCAGAGCTGTTCCAGCGCTGGCTGAAGCTGTTCCGCCAGAACGCGGTGGCGCAGCCCAACCAGGCGATGGCCGGGCAGGCCTGCGCGATGGCCGAGCGCATCGCGCAAAGCCTGTGGATGGGCTACCAGATCAGCCGTGATCCCGAGGCCATGCCCGCAGCGTTGGCTCAGGGTTGAGCGGTATGGCTGAACTGTTGCAGATCGAGGAGCCGGGGAGGGCGAAGCCGCCCCCGCCGCAATGGGCGGCGTTTCTGGAGCTGGGATTTCGGCCGCTGTACCTGGCCGGCTGCTTCTGGGCCGCCATGTCGCTGGCGCTATGGGTGTTCGGGCCCGGGGTGCTGCGCGGGCAACTGGCCGGTGTCGTCTGGCATGCGCACGAAATGCTCTGGGGCTTCATCGCCACGATCGCAGTGGGCTTCCTGCTTACCGCAGGTGCGAACTGGACGGGTATCAATCCGCTCAAGGGCAGGGCGCTGGGAGCCTTGAGCCTGCTGTGGGTTCTGGCGCGGGTGAGCTACCTCGTGCCGGGAGACATGGCGATCGCACTGGCGGTCGCCTGCGAGGTAATGTTCTTCGCCGTGTCGGCCCTGGCCTTGGGCCGCGCCATCTACGGCGCGCGCAGCCAGCGCAACTACGGCGTGCCGCTGCTGGTGTTCGCGTTGGGCGGGGCTGATGCTTTGTTCCTGCTCGCGAACTGGCAGGGCGACTATGGGCGGCTCATGCAGCACTTCAACACCGGGCTGTTGTGCATGGCGGTGATCGCGCTCTTGGTGGCACGCCGGGTCATTCCGTTTTTCGCGATGCGTGCGGTGCCGGGTTTGAGCATTCCGTTGCACACGCGCAGCGGCCATTGGCAACTGGCGGCGGGCGGCCTGGCCATCGGCTGCGGACTGATGGGCTGGGCAGAGGTGTCGGCCCTGTTTCTGAGCTTGGCTGGCGTGATCGCGCTTGTGCAGGTCCTGGCCTGGAAGCCCGTTGCGGTGCGGCGCGTGCCGTTGTTGTGGATCCTGTATGTCGGGTACGCCGCGATAGGCGTGGGGCTGCTGGTGGCCGCCGCCCACGCTGCAGGTGCTGTGCTGCGCGCCGCATGGCCGGCGCATGTGATCGGCGTGGCTGGATTCTCGGTTCTGATCATCGGCATGGTGACACGCACGGCCCTGGGTCACCTGGGGCGGCCGCTGCGCCCGGATCGCCTTATCGTGTGCTGTTACGGGCTGGTGATCGCGGCCGCGGCGCTGCGCCTGCTGGCGCTGCTGCCCACCGCCTTGGCGTTGGGAGCGCTGCACGCTTCGGCTGGCGCCTGGGTGCTGGCCTTCGCGCTGTACCTGTGGCGATTCTTCCCGATGCTGATCCGCCCGCGTATCGACGCGCCGACCGCGCCGGTTCTCCAGCCGGAACAGATCGCGGTGCGACTGCGCCCGCCGCAATGACTGGTGCCCTCCCATGCGTTTGACCACGATGACCGACTACGCGCTGCGCCTGCTGATGTATGTGGCGCAGCAGCCCGAGCGCCTGTGCACCATCTCGGAGGTGGCGCAGGCCTACGAGATATCGGAAGCGCATTTGATGAAGGTGACCCACCAACTCGGCCTGCAGGGTTGGATCGAGACCGTGCGCGGCAAGGGCGGCGGCATGCGCCTGGCCCATGCGCCGCGCGACATCAACCTGGGCGACGTGGTGCGCGGCATCGAGCCGGACTTTGCATTGGTCGAATGCTTCTCGACCGGCAACCAGTGCGTCCTCACGGGACAGTGCCGCCTGGCCAACGTGCTCGGTGGCGCCCTGCAGGCGTTCATGGCCCACCTGGACGGCTTCTCGCTGGCCGACCTGTTGCCCGGCACCGACCTGCCGCTGAAACCGGGCCAGCGCATGAAGCTGGAGCGCAGGCGGGTGGCATGAGGAATTCCCCGTGAGCTATGGTCTCCTGCTGATCCTCCACCTGCTGGCCGCCATCGCCTTCGTGGGCACGGTGTTCTTCGAGGTGGTGATGCTGGAAGACGTGCGAAAGCGCCTGCCGCAAGAGACCATGCGCGCGGTGGAGCGCGCGATCGGCAACCAAGCCACTGCCGTGATGCCCTGGGTACTGCTGACGCTCTACGCCGCCGGCATCGGTCTGGCCTGGCAGCACCGCGCCGCGCTGGCACAGCCGCTGGCCAGCAGCTTCGGGCTGCTGTTGATGCTCAAGATCGCACTGGCGCTCAGCGTGTTCGGACATTTCGCCACCGCCATGGTTTGGCGGCGGCGCGGTGTGCTGGGCGGGCGTCGCTCGCGCCGGCTGCACCTGAGCGTATTCAGCCATGTGCTGGCCATCGTGCTGCTGGCCAAGGCCATGTTCTACGTGCAGTGGTGAAGCGATGGCACTGGCCGACTTCTATCCACTGATCAAGGCCTCGCACGTCGGGCTGGCGATGCTAAGCGGCGGGCTGTTTGCTGGACGGGGCGTGGGCGTGCTGATGGGTGCAACGATGCCTATGTCAACACCGATGCGTCGACTGAGCCAGGTGATAGATACCTCCTTGCTCGCAGCCGCTTTGCTCCTGCTGGCGACCTTGCAGCTCAACCCCTTCGCCACCCCGTGGCTGCTGGCCAAGCTCATGCTGCTGGTGGCCTACATCGTTTTCGGCACGCTGGCGCTGCGGCGGGCGTCGACCTGGGCGGGCAAGGCGCTGGCTTTCGCTGCGGCTCTGACGTGTTTCGTGATGATGGTCGCTATCGCCCGAACCCACGACCCACTGGGCTTCCTGCGGATCGTTGGCTTGTAGCGTCTGCGGGACCCAGTTAGCGCAAGGCGATCCGACAGGCCTTGGCCTGCTCTGCCAGCGCCGTGGCGTGCTGGGTCGGCGCTGGCGTCGGCTGCACCTGAGCGTGTTCCCCACCTCCTGATCATCGTGCTGCTGGCCAGGGCCATGTTCGACTTGCATTGACGATGATGCTCGTCTTCGCTACCGGTGGGGGCACCCGCGGCCTTGAGGCAGCGCGCATCACGCCGCTTCATCTCGACGCCCAAGGCGCGCGTGAACACCTGCCAGGGCGACAGGCCGGCTGGCTTCTTCTGGAGCATCGCGTTCGTTTTCCATAGAGGTGAACACCAGCCCCAGGACTCCGCCAGTCGTCTGCACGGCACGCAGGTTGGGAAATCCGCGGGACTTCTGCGGATCGTTGGCTCGCAGGCCTTCTACTTGGCTAGCGCCAGCGTGCCCTTCATGATGGACGCGTGGCCCGGGAACGAGCAGAACCAAGCGTAGCTTTCCCCGGCCTTGAGCTTGGCCACGTCGAAGCTGACGGCGTCTGTTTCACCACCGCCGATGACCTTGGTGTGCGCGACGACGCGGGCGTCCCCAGGCTTCACGTAGGCCTTGTCCAGCCCGGCGGGAATGCCGTCTGTGGCCACGCCCTGGGCGTCGGTTGCCTTGCTCAGCACCCAGTTGTGACCCATGGCAACCTTGGGCAGCTTGCCCACGTGTTTGAGCTTGACGGTGAACTGCTTGCAACTGGCAGGCACGGCGATGCTGGTCTTGTTGAACTGCATGGCATCGTTGCCTTCAATCTCCACATCGCAATTGGCGGCTAGCGCGGGGCCGGCGAGTAGCGCGGTGAACAATATGGCCGCGGTGTTTGTCGTATTCATGTTGTCTTTCCAATGGTTAAAACGAACTCTTTGCCAGGCTCCGGCACCGATGCGCCAGAGCCCGTTCACTTAGACCGGCGCCTCCACCAGGCGCTGCCCGGACTGGGACTGCGTGGATTCTTTGCCCAGCAGGCCGAGCACCACCTGCAGTGCCATCGCAATAGCCCCGCCGATGAACACCACGTCGCCGAAGGTGCGCACCCAGCGCAGGTTCTGCAGCAGCGGCTGCTGCATGAACTCCTCGCTGCGCGCATACCACAGGCCCTGGCTCACGCTGGCGTGGAACTGGATGATCCCGATGGGCAGCAGGCTCGTGAAGATCATCAGCACCAGGCCTGCATTGAGACCCCAGAACGCGGTCTTCATCAGCGGCGTGCTGAACTGGTAGTGCGGCCGCAGATAGCGCAGCACCAGCAGCGTGAAGCCCAGCGCGAGGAAGCCGTAGACCCCGAACAGCGCGGCATGGGCATGCACCGGCGTGGTGTTCAAGCCCTGGATGTAGTACAGAGATATAGGCGGGTTGATCATGAAGCCGAAGACACCGGCGCCCAGCATGTTCCAGAACGCGACGGCGACGAAGCACATCAGCGGCCAGCGCAGGTTCTCCATCCAGGGCGCGCGGGCCTTCAGGCGCCAGTTCTCCCAAGCCTCGTGGCCCAGCACGATGAGCGGGACCACCTCCAGCGCACTGAAGCTAGCACCGACGGCCATAACGGGCGTGGTGGTGCCGGCGAAATACATGTGGTGGAAGGTTCCCGGAATGCCGCCGAGCATGAACAATGACGCCGACGCGAGGCTTGCGACCGTGGCCATGCGCACCGACACCAGGCCCAGCGTGGAGAAGATGAAGGCCAGCGCCGTGGTGGCGAAGACCTCGAAGAAGCCCTCCACCCAGAGGTGCACGACCCACCAGCGCCAGTACTCCATCACCGAGAGGTGCGTGCGCTCGCCATAGAAGAGCCCTGCGCCGTAGAACAGGCCGATGGCACCGACCGAGGCCGTGAGCAGGGCCAGCAGGTTCTTGTCGGCACCGTCGCGCTTGAATAGCGCGGGCAGCACACCGCGAAGCATCAGCACCAGCCACAGCAGGATGCCGACGTACTTGCCGATCTGCCACAGGCGCCCCAGGTCCACGTATTCATAGCCCTGGTGGCCGAGCCAGAAGTTCCATTCGGGCGGCATCACCTGCGCAATGGCCAGGTAGTTACCGATGAAGGAGCCGACCACGACGGCGACCAGCGCCCAGAACAGCACGTCCACGCCAATCCTCTGGAACTTCGGATCTTTGCCGCCATTGATCAGCGGCGCGAGGAAGAGGCCTGCGGCAAGGAAGCCGGTGGCAATCCAGAACAGCGCGGCCTGGATGTGCCAGGTGCGTGTCAGCGAGTACGGCAGCCAGCGCGAGATCTCGATGCCGTAGAACTGCTGGCCCTCGACGGTGTAGTGCGCCGTGAGCCCGCCAATGAACACCTGGAAGAGGAACAGTGCCACTACCAAGAACAGATACTTGCCCAGGCCGCGTTGCGACGGCGTGAGCGCGAACGTGGTCAGCGGATCGCGCGCAGCAGGGGCCGGCAACGGCTCGTCGTGCTTGCCCAGGAATGCCCAGGCCCAGACGAGAAAGCCGACGCCGGCGAGCAGCACCACGATGCTGGCGATGGACCAGACGATGTTTTCAGCGCTGGGCTGATTGCCAATCAAGGGCTCGTGCGGCCAGTTGTTGGTATAGGTGACGTTCTGGCCTGGCCGTTCGGTAGCCGCGGCCCAGGCAGTCCAGAAAAAGAACTGCGTCATCTGCTGGCGCCGCTCGGCACTGGGCAGCGTGTTCTCCTTCATCGCGAAGTGCTCTCGGCTCTTTTGCAGCGCGGGCGCGTCGGAGAACAACTGGTCGTAATAGGCAGCGGTCTGGGCGATGGCCCGGGCACGCCGCTCAGACAGTTTCAGTACGTCGGCCTGATCGACACGGTTACCGCGGTACTCGGCCTTGAGTTGCTCGCGCAGTGCGGCTTGCGTGGGGCCGTCCAGCACGGCGTACGGCTTGCCATGCAGTTGCTGCGCGGCCAGGTCGAGCCAGGCGGTGAGCTCGCGGTGCAACCAGTCGGCCGTCCAGTCGGGCGCCTGGTAGGCACCATGGCCCCAGATGGAGCCGAGTTGCATGCCGCCCACCGATTGCCAAGCTGTCTGGCCGTCGAGGATGCCCTCACGGTCGAACAGCACCTTGCCATCCTGGGTGGTGACTTGCGCCGGAATAGGGGGTGCTTGGCGGTACACCTCTGCGCCGTAGTAGCCCAGCAGCGAGAAGGTGACGATCAACACGCCGATCAGCGTGAACCAGAGTTTCTTGTAGGAACCCATGGGATTCTCCTTGGTCAATGCACCGCTGCCGGCGCGAAGCGCTCGAACAGGATGTTGTTTTCTGTATGGATGTGCGCCATCAGGTCCTGGCGGAAGGTCCGCAGGCCGGAATAGAGCGCGCGCCAGGTGGTGCAGGCCGCGCGCGGCGGGGTGATGCCATCGGTCAGCACTTCAAGGCGGTGGAGGGCAATGCCATGATCGTCGTGTTCCATGCGCATCACGGTGATCGGCGCACCAGCCATCACGCCATGGCCGCGCACGATCATCGGAAAGAGCACGTCTTCTTCCTTGCGCATGTGGCTCTCCAGTTCTTGCGCCATGGCCGAGAGGTGATCGGCCAGCCCTCGCGGGCAATCGGCGCGCTCTGAATGCACCTGTTCGACCTTGCGTGCCAAGCGGATCAGCTCGGGCAATTGCTCGCGATGGACGGCGTGGTACCGCGCCAGGATGTGATCCACCAGCGCGGTGGGTGTGGCTCGGCTCCAGTCGGGCTCGCCGTCGGCAGCAACGCGTATTTCCAGCGCCTGCAGTTCCTCGACGATCGGCGCAGCGTCCACGCCGGCAGCCGCAGCGGCCGAGCGTAGCGACTGGTTGCCGCCGCAGCAGAAGTCGAAATGGTGGGCGTCGAAGACGCGCGTGGCGCCCGAGATGCGCCGCGCGAGCTGGCCCAGGGATTGGTCGATGAGTTCCATCGTGTGATCCTTTCTTGGTGAAGAGATGGGTTACAGGGCGCCGGACTTGTAGACGCCTGGTACGGACTCGCCAGTGACTTCGAGCACGCCAACCGCGCCCTTGCCGGCGCGCGACAGTGCGTGGTCCACTAGGAGGTAGCTGCCGGGGTGCTGCACTTTGATCTCGACGATGGTCGCGCCGCCGGGCGCCACCAGCGTGGTCTGCACGTCGTGCTTGAGGCCCGAAAATGAGCCTTCGCTGTACACGGTGTCGAAGATTTCCCCGATGACGTGGAACGACGAGATCTTGTTGGGGCCGCCGACGCCGAAGAAGATGCGCACGGTCTCGCCCACCTTCGCCTGGAGCTTATGGGTCTTGCTCAACGCGCCGACTGCGCCGTTGAAGACGTAATAGTCGGGAAGCTCATTGGCCATCTTCTCGAGGTCGGCCTCCTGATGCACCTTGGCACCGTGCGGCCGGCCGGTGTACATCTCGCCCTGCATCACGTAGTACTCGCGGTCCACTTTGGTGAGGCCACCTTCGGGCTCGACCAGGATCATTCCGTACATGCCGGCCGCGATGTGCTGCGGCACCAGCGGCGTGGCGCAGTGGTAGACGTACAGGCCAGGGTTGAGCGCCTTGAAGGCAATGGTCTTTTCCTGGCCGGGCGCCACCTGTGTGTGCTCGCCGCCGCCATGACCACCCGTGACGGAGTGCAGGTCGATCGAATGGATCATCTTGCTGTCGCGGGCATTGGCCAGCGTCAACTCGACCGTGTCGCCCACGCGCGCGCGCAGCATGGGGCCGGGTACTTGGCGATCGAAAGTCCAGTAGGTGAAGCTGGTGCCGTCATCGAGCTTGCCTGGCAGCTCGACCGTCTCCATGCGGTACTTGAGCGTTTTCGGCGCACGGCTGCCGATGGCGGCGGGCACCGCCGAGGGATTGGCGGCGACGCTGACGGCAGACGGGTCGGCCGCGCGCTGGGGCACCGGCGCAGGAGTGTAGAGCGCGAGCGCGGCCTGGCTCGAATCGGATTTCGCAGCGGGGGGCGTGCCCGCTTCGGCGACCGCTGGTCCGCTCACTTGGAGTTTTCCCTCCATGCCAATCTGCCGATGGCCTGGGATCGAGCAGTAGTAGGTGAAGGTGCCCGAGCGCGGCACCTTGAAGCGCAGCGTGGTCTTGCCGGTACCAGCGCTGAATTTCGCTGACGCGACGTTCAGCTCGGGAATCACCAAGTCGTGCTCAGCGCCTTCGCCGCTTTGGAGCGCGATCTCGACCGTGTCGCCCGCATTGGCCGCGAGCGTGGGGTTCACCTGGCCCTTGTCGTCGACGAACACCATCTTGCCATCGACGATGTTGGTGTGCAGCTCGTAGCGCTTGGTAGCTGCAGACTGCACTGCCGAAGTTGCGGCGCTGCCCGATGCAGCCAGGTGCGTTGAATGGGCGGCTGGCTGGGAATGCACGGCGAAGGCCGCGGTCAGGGTACAGATGGCGGCGGCAATGACGCCGAAGCTGAAGTTGCGTTGCATGGTGGGTTCCTTGGTCTTCTCTGCCGATGGGGCAGTACCGACTATGCGAACGCCGTGCCAGGAAAAACTTGTTCTTAATCAATGATTTACCAAATCAATGGTATTTATAACCACCAAAATTAAGGTTTCAGATACCATGACCGGTGTTTATGACCATCTCCGATATCCATCTTCTCCTGCTCGCGGATCTGGTCGCAGATCTGCCGGTGGCCGTACGTCTGCAGCGGCTGGTGTGCAGCCTGCGCGTGCACTTTGGATGCGGGGCGGTGGCGGTGCTGAAGTTAGAGGCTGAGCATCTGCGTCCTGTGGCGGTGGAGGGCTTGGTGAGCGATGCGCTCGGGCGACGCTTTGCCGTCAAGGACCATCCACGCCTGGCCGCCATCCTGCAGCGGCGCGGGGTCACTTGCTTCCATCACGACAGCGTGTTGCCTGATCCCTATGACGGCTTGATCGCTGAACGTGCGGGCGAGCCAATGGCGGTGCACGACTGCATGGGGATGGCGCTGGACGTGGAGGGCGAGCGTTGGGGTGTGATCACGTTGGACGCGCTTGAGGTCGGTACCTTCGATGTGCAGGCGCAGGGAGACTTGGCGCAGCTCGCCTGCGCTGTCGAGGCGGCGGTGCGCGTCACCCGGCTCGAGGCGGACATTCGGGGTTTGCGTTTGTCCGGTGGCGCTTTGCCGGCCGGCGCGCTGGCGCAGCGCACGGACGTCGAAATCCTGGGGCAGAGCGAAGCCATCACACACCTGCTGCACGAATTGCAGGTGGTCGCAGACTCCGAGCTCCCTGTGCTTCTGCTTGGCGAAACTGGTGTGGGCAAGGAACTGTTCGCGCACCGGCTCCATCGGCTGTCGCGGCGCGCCAGCAAGCCCCTGGTGCATGTCAACTGCACAGCCTTGCCGGAATCATTGGCAGAAAGCGAATTGTTTGGCCATGCGCGCGGCGCGTTCTCCGGTGCAGTGAGCGATCGACCAGGGCGGTTCGAGTCCGCGGAAGGCGGTACGCTGTTCCTAGACGAGGTGGGCGAGTTGCCGCTGTCGATTCAGGCCAAGCTGCTGCGTACCTTGCAGAACGGCGAGATCCAACGTCTGGGTGCAGACCGACCGCACCGTGTGAACGTGCGGGTGATCGCCGCGACCAATCGCAGTCTGCGCGACCATGTGCGCGACGGATCGTTCCGAGCCGACCTCTACCACCGGCTGTCGGTTTATCCGATACCGATCCCTCCCTTGCGAGAGCGTGGCAACGACGTGTTGCTGTTGGCGGGGCGCTTCCTGGAGCTCAACCGCGCGAGGCTGGGCTTGCGCAGCCTGCGCTTGTCCAACGAAGCGGAAGACGCGCTCAGGCGCTATCGCTGGCCCGGCAATGTGCGCGAGCTGGAGCACGTCATCAGCCGCGCGGCGTTGAAGGCAGTGAGCCGGGGTGCGGATCGCAAGGCTATCGTGACATTGGAGCCGGACATGCTCGACCTCGATGCTGTAGAGATGCCATCCAGCAACCGGACAATTCCACCTCATGACGCATCCGAAATCTCTGCCGCGGCTTGTCCCGCGTCAATGCACGAGGTTGTGGAGAACTGCCAGCGGCACGCGATCCGGCAGGCGTTGGCGCGGCATCAGAACAATTGGGCGGCAGCGGCGCGCCAGTTGGAGCTGGACGCCAGCAACCTGCACAAGCTTGCGCGCCGGCTTGGGATCAAGAAGCTGCCTTAGTTTGGCTCTGCCAGGATGGCATCACCAGGTCCCGCGCATGCGGCGCGTGAAGGGACGGAAGCCAATGTGACAGGGGAATCAGCATCAGGTTCTTCGCCCGGATGTACGCGGGTCGCGACGAAGCGCTACGTGAGCACGCTCGCCGCGCCTGCGGCAGCCGCCAATCAAAGTTCGAAGGCGCCCACCCCAGGGTTGGCAGGTGTCAGAAAAACCCGAGCTTCTTGGGCGAGTAGCTCACCAGAAGGTTCTTGGTCTGCTGGTAGTGGTCCAGCATCATCTTGTGGGTTTCGCGGCCGATGCCCGACTCCTTATAGCCGCCGAAGGTGGCATGCGCCGGGTAGGCGTGATAGCAGTTGGTCCACACGCGGCCCGCCTTGATGGCCCGGCCCATGCGGTAGGCCGTGCTGCCGTCGCGCGTCCACACGCCGGCGCCCAGGCCGTAGGGCGTGTCGTTGGCGATCTCCAGCGCTTCTGCCTCGGTCTTGAAGGTGGCAACCGCCAGCACGGGGCCGAAGATCTCCTCCTGGAAGATCCGCATCTTGTTGTGGCCCTTGAACAGCGTCGGCTGGATGTAGTAGCCACCGGCCAGTTCGGCGCCGAGTTCGGCCCGCCCGCCGCCGATCAGGCATTGCGCGCCTTCCTGCTTGCCGAGTTCGAGGTAGGTCATGATCTTGTCCATCTGCATGGCCGACGCCTGCGCGCCCATCATCGTTTCGGTGTCCAGCGGGCTGCCCTGCTTGATGGCCTTGATGCGCTCGAGCGCACGCTCCATGAACTTGTCGTAGATCGACTCCTGGATCAGCGCGCGCGACGGGCAGGTGCAGACCTCGCCCTGATTGAACGCGAACAGGACCAGACCTTCGATGGCCTTGTCGAAGAAGTCGTCGTCCGCATCGGCGATGTCTTCGAAGAAGATGTTGGGACTCTTGCCGCCGAGCTCCAGCGTGGCCGGAATGAGGTTGCCGGCCGCGGCTTGGGCAATCACGCGCCCGGTGGCGGTCGAGCCGGTGAATGCGATCTTGGCGATGCGCTTGCTGCCGGCCAGCGCCATGCCCGCTTCGCGGCCGTAGCCATTGACGATGTTGAGCACGCCGGGCGGCAGCAGGTCGGCGATCAGCTCGGCCATCACCATGATGCTGACGGGCGTCGATTCGGCCGGCTTGAGCACCACGCAGTTGCCCGCGGCGATGGCCGGCGCAAGCTTCCAGGCCGCCATCAGGATCGGGAAGTTCCACGGGATGATCAGGCCCACGACGCCCAGCGGCTCATGGAAGTGGTACGCAATGGTGTTCTCGTCGATCTCGCTCAATGCACCTTCCTGCGCCCGCAGGCAACCGGCAAAGTAGCGGAAGTGGTCGACCGTGAGCGGGATATCGGCATTCAGCGTTTCGCGGATCGGCTTGCCGTTGTCCACCGTCTCCGCATAGGCAAGCAGTTCGAGGTTCTGCTCCAGGCGGTCGGCGATCTTCAGCAGCACGTTAGCGCGCTCGGCCGGCGAGGTGCGGCCCCATGCGCCCGCGGCCGCATGGGCCGCATCGAGCGCCAGCTCAATGTCCTCGGGGCCGGAGCGAGCCGCCTTGGTGAAGGGCTTGCCGGTGATCGGGGTGATCACGTCGAAGTACTGGCCCTTGACCGGTGGCACGAACTTGCCTCCGATGAAGTTGTCGTAGGCGGGTTTGAAGGCGACCTTGGCGCCCGAAGTGTTGGGACTCGCGTAAAGCATGGTGGTATGTCTCCGTCCGGAAGGGTTTTGGAATGGGGCCGCGCCAACCAGACAGCGCGCGTTGCCGGAGAATTCCCATCGCACGCAGCGTGCCAGCACGGGTTCAACGTCTTTCACATGATCTGCCGCAAGAACAAGGTCAGTTTCGTGCGTGAGACTGTGGCAACGGTGTCTCGGCGCTGAACACCTGTCACGAAACGGGACACCTCGATCCCGCATTTCCGCTGAAACCACACGGAGACAAACACTGATGCTCTCATCAATTGCGAGCCGCACGCCCGGCACGGACATCCGTGAAGCCCGCCGCCAGTTGTGCCAGGCAGGCGAAGTTGGCCAAGGCCTGATCGCGCCGGCCCTGTGCCGCAGCTGGGAGCGCAGCCGCCAGTTCGGCCTGGTGCCCACCGGCCGCGCGCCAGGCTCACCCCATGCATCGTCGGCCCAGCTGGCACGTGCGCTGGACCGGCAGCGTGAACTGGTCGCCCACGCGCAGCCGGTGATGGAGTTCCTGTTCGATCAGACGCGTGACACCGGCAGCATGGTCATCCTGGCCGATGCCCAGGGCACGCTCCTGCAGGCATTGGGCGATGCTGGTTTTGCGCAACGTGCCGAACGCGTGGCGTTGCGCCCCGGCGCCAACTGGCACGAGCAGTGGCGCGGCACCAATGCCATCGGCACCGTACTGGCCGAGGGCGAATCGGTGGTGGTGCACGGCGGCGAGCACTATCTAGAGCGCAACGGCTTTCTCACCTGCACGGCCGCGCCGGTCACCGACTCGGCCGGCCGCATGTTGGGCGTGCTGGACATTTCGGGCGACCACCGCGGCTACCACCGGCACACCCTGGCGCTGGTGCGGCTGGCGGCGCGCACGGTCGAGCAGAAGCTGTTCGACGCCCGCCATGCCGGCAGCCTGCGACTGCGTCTGCATGCCCAGCCGGAAGGCATCGGCAGCGTAAGCGAAGGCCTGCTGGCCCTTTCCGACGACGGCTGGCTCATCGGCGTCAATGCGGCTGCACTGGCGATGCTGGGCATCGCACGCGGGGACGTCGGTGAAAGTACCGTCGAGCGCCTGCTTCAGTTAGACCTGCCCACCTTGCAGGCCTGGAGCCGGCATCCCGCCGGTGCGCCGCGGCCGGTGCGCCGCCACGACGGCAGCGTACTGTGGGCGCGGGTGGAGCCGGGCCGCCATGTCGTGGCCGCGCAGACCGGCCGGACCGCGCCGCGCTTTCCATTGGAAACGCCGGTGGACCCGCTGGCCGAGCTGGACACCGGCGATACGGCCATGCGGGCGGCCATTAGCCGTGCTCGGCGCGTGCTGGACAAGCCGATCGCAGTGCTGCTGCAAGGCGAGTCGGGTGTCGGCAAGGAAGTGTTCGCCCAGGCGATGCATGCCAGTGGCATGCGCCGAGAGGGACCGTTCGTTGCCGTGAACTGCGCCGCGCTGCCCGAGGCACTGATCGAGGCGGAACTCTTCGGCTACCGGCCGGGCGCCTTCACCGGCGCGGCCCGCGACGGCGCGCCCGGCCGAATCCGCGAGGCGCACGGCGGCACACTGTTCCTGGACGAGATCGGCGACATGCCGCCGGCGCTGCAAGCCCGGCTGTTGCGCGTGCTGCAAGACCGGCAGGTGCAGCCGCTGGGCGGCGGCAAGCCGGTGGCGGTGGACTTCCGCCTGGTGTGCGCAACCCACCGCGACCTGCGCGACGAGATGGGCAAAGGGCGCTTTCGCGAGGACTTGTACTATCGGCTCAACGGTCTCACGTTGCTATTGCCGCCGCTACGCGAGCGCCAGGACAAGGCCCACCTGACCGCCCGGATGCTCAGCAGCTTGCTGCCCGGCCGGGACCTGCAAATCGCTCCCAAATTGGCGCTCGCCATGTCGGGCTATCACTGGCCGGGCAACCTGCGCCAGCTGCACAACGCGCTGCAAACAGCATGCGCCATGCTGGACGATGCGGACGTGCAGATCGAGTGGGGCCATCTTCCAGACGATCTGGCCGAAGATTTGCGGTTCGCCGGCCGGCCGCGCCTCGATGTGAATGAGGCCACCGACCTGCGCAGCCGGGCGCTACACACCATAGAGCAGGCCATGCAGGCCGGCGCCGGCAACGTGTCCGAAGCCGCCCGTCGCCTGGGCATCAGCCGCAACACGTTGTACCGCAAGCTACGGGAAATGGGAATGCGTTAAGAGCCAGAGACTTCAAGCGCTGGGATCCAGTACGCGGGCGCAGGCAAACGTCGAAACACGCCCCGACCCGCGCGATACCGCCGGCTACGTCGCCGAGATGGTGCAGACATCTCGCTGTCCGGTCTAAAGCAGGAAAATGGGGACGTAGCTGCGAAACGAAACTGAGCGAGGAACTGCGGCGTTGCCAATGCTCCAGACCGATCCAGTTAACCTTTATGAGACCTCAACGTGCTGCGCGCTCACCAGTACCCGAGCACCCTCCACCACGCACCACCGACGACTGCGAAGATCAGCAGCTCGACTACGCACATCACGAAGCCCACGCGCCACCAGTTGCCCATCGTGACGTAGCCGCTGCCGAAAATGATCGGCGAGGTGCCGGTGGCGTAGTGGGTCAGCGTCATCATGATCGCCGAGCCGGCGGTCATCATCAGCATGAACGGCACCACATACGCGGGCGGAATCAGCTGCGCACCGACACCGAGAAAGGCCAGCAGCATCGCGCTGATGTGGGCCGTGGTGCTGGCGAAGAGGTAGTGCGAGAACACGAAGGCCAGCACCAGAATCGCGGCGATCGGTGGCCAGCCCATGCCGCTGGCGACGATGGCGCCCTTCATGCCGTTCGAGAACCAGGCGATGACGCCGACCTTGTTGAGCTGCTCGGCCAGCATTACCAGGGCGCCGAACCACACCAGTGTGTCCCAGGCACTCTTCTCTGACAAGACGTCGTCCCAGTCGATGGTGCCGGTAATGATCAGCACGAAAAGCCCGACGAAGGCGACCACCGTCGGGTCCAGCGTGAAGGCCGGCCCCAACAGCATCGCCGGCACGTTCGCCCACAGTACCAGCAGCAGGCCGAAGGTGCCCATCATCACCTTCTCCTTGGGCGCCAGCGGCCCCATGTTCGCGAGCTCGCTGCGGGCGTAGGCCACCGCGTCGGGTGTGGCCTTGAGTTCAGGCGGCGAAAGCAGGTAGATCACCAGCGGCATCACCAGCAGGCACACCAGCCCCGGCAGCAGCATGCACAGTGCCCAGGTGGTCCAGGTCAGATGGAAGCTCTGGTTGGTCGCCCGGGCGACGTAGTCCACCACCAGCGGGTTGGGCGCCGTGGCGGTCACGAACATCGCCGAAGTGATCGGGTTGGCGTGGTAGTTGACCAGCGCCAGGTAGGTGCCGACCTTGCCCTGCGTGCCCTTCGACGGATCCGAGTCGAAGGCATTGGCGATCGACTTCATGATCGGATGCACGATGCCGCCGCCGCGTGCGGTGTTGCTGGGCGTGAACGGCGCCAGCACCAACTCGCAGACCGCGAGGCCGTAGCCGATGCCGATCGTGCGCTTTCCCAGCAGCGAGATGAAAATCAGGCCGACGCGGCTACCCAGGCCGGTCTTCTTCAGGCCGCGCGAAATCAGGATTGCTACCACTATCAGCCAGATCAGCGGGTTGGCGAAACTGCTGAGCGCATCGGTGATCGCGCCCTTGGACGAGGTCGAGGTGACCTGCGTCAGCGATACGATCACGATCGCCATCATCGCCATCACACCGATCGGCATGACCTTGAGGATGATCGCCACGATGGTGGTCAGGAAGATCGCCACCAGGCGCCAGGCTTTGGGCGTGAGCCCCTCGGGGCAGGGGATCAGCAGCAGAGCGATCAGCACCGCGGTGGTCACGAGTGCAGGGCCGAGGCGGAAGGGCACCGCGTCGTTGAAATAGCGAAAGATTGCCTTGATGCGAGTGAACACTGGAAATCCTAGTTTCGTTGGCCGGCGATGATGCTGCCCGGCACGTGGACCTCTGTCATGTCGATGGTCATCAAAGCACGGCCGACAGCAGCAGGGTGCAGAGGCACACGTACACGAGCAAGCCGAGGCTGAAGCTCAGCGTGCTGCGCATGATGGCGGACTCCTGCCCCACCAGCTTGACGGCTGCCGCCGCGATCGCGATCGACTGCGGCGACACCAGCTTGGCCATCACGCCGCCCGCCGTGTTGGCCGCCACCAGCAGCGCACCGGTGCTGCCAATCTGCGTCGCCGTCACGGCCTGCAGGTGCGCGAACAGGGTGTTGCTGTTGACCACCGAACCGGTCATGAACACGCCGATCCAGCCGATGACCGGCGACAGCAGCGGAAACAGGCCACCGGTCTGCGCCAGCGCGAAGCCGATGGTCGACGAGGCGCCCGAGAAGTTGGTGACGTAGGCCACGGCCATCACCAACGAGACGGTCGCCAGCGGCTTCCACATGTCGCGCACCGCCTGGCCCAGCTCTCCCGCCGCCGCGGCGAAGCTCAGCCTCTTCGAGAACAGTGTGGTGAGCAGCGCCGCAATCAGGATCGCCATGCCCGAGGCGTTGAGCAGACCGACGCTCCAGACCGCCGGCAGCGTGTGGGCGCTCGCCACCAGCGGCGGCAGTTCTTGCACGCGCTGGTGCAGCAGCCCGATCGGCAATCGCATGACCGTGCCGACCAGCATGCCGCCGGTCGCGAACAAGGCCTTGAAGGCTGGCAGGCTCCACACCAGAATCACGCCGGTCAGGATGTAGAAGGGCGACCAGGCCAGCAACACGTCCTTGAGCGATCCGCTGCGCGCCGTCGCGGGCTGCGCGTTGGCTTCGCGGTAGATGCGCTTCGGCCGCCAGACCTGCATGAAGCCGGCCAAGCCGGCCATGCTCACGAGCGGCGCAAGGATGTCGACCAGCTCGGGGCCCAGGAAGTAGAGCGTGAGCGTCTGCACGCCGCTGAACACCAGCCCGACGACCAGCAGTATTGGCCAGGTCTCGCGCACGCCGCGCCAGCCGTCGAGCACCCACACCAGCGCGGTGGGCACGAACACGGTGCAGATCTGCACGATGGCGATCAGCATGAGCGACATCTGCCCCAGATCGACGCCGCCCTGCTGGGCGCCGACCAGCACCGGGATGCCGATGGCTCCGTAAGCGCCGGCGGCGGCGTTGGCCAGCAGGCAGAGCATGGCGGCCTTGAGCGGCCGGAAGCCGAGTTCGACCAGCAGCGCGGCGCAGATGGCGATCGGCACGCCGAAGCCGGCGGCGCCTTCGAGAAAGCCGCCGAAACAGAAGGCGATCAGCAGCACCTGGACGCGCTGATCTTCGGAGATGGTCGCGATGCTGCCGCGGATCACTTCGAACTTGCCGCTCCTGATCGCCAGTTTGTAGAGCCACACCGCCATCAGCACGATGAAGCCGATCGGGAAGACGCCGTTGGCGACGCCCAGAAGCGCAGCGCCCACGATGTTCTCGAACGGCATACCGAAGACGAAGAAGGAAACCGCTGCCGAAACCGCCATCGCCAGCAGGGCTGCGGTCAGGCCCTTGAGCTTGAGGACGGTGAGGGCCAGCAGGAAGAACAGCACCGGCAGGGCGGCCAGCAGCGCCGACAAGTTGGGGTTGCCCATCGGGTCATAGATCTGCTGCCAGATGAGCGCGGGCGCGGCGTTCAAGATGCGGCGACCAGGTTGGGGCAGGGCGTGTGTTCGGCGAAGTGGCGCAGGTTATCGAGGGTGGTGGCGGAGATTTCGCGCAGCGCCTCGACCGTGAAAAAGCCTTGGTGTCCGGTCACCAGCACGTTGGGAAAGGTCATGAGGCGCTGGAACACCTCGTCATCGATGATTTCACCGGAATGGTCCTTGAAGAACAGCGCGCCTTCCTGCTCATACACGTCGATCGCGAGGTGGCCGAGTTGGCGGGACTTGAGCGCCTGGATCACTGCGCCGGTGTCGATCAGCGCGCCGCGGGATGTGTTGACCAGCATGGCACCGGCCTTCATGCGCGACAGCGAGGCGGCGTCGATCATGTGACGCGAGGCCTCGGTGAGCGGGCAGTGCAGCGACACGATGTCCGAGCGCGCCAGCAGTTCGTCCAGCGCCACTATCTGTCCTAGCCCGTCGAACTGCGGCGACGGAAAGGGGTCGCAGCCCAGCACGACGCAGCCGATGCCGTGCAGGATGCGGGCGGTCGCCAGGCCGATCCGGCCCGTGCCGACGATGCCCACGGTCTTGCCGTGCAGCGTGCTGCCGAGCAGGCCCTCGAGCATGAAGTTGCCTTCGCGCACCCGGTTGTAGGCGCGGTGCGTCTGGCGGTTGAGCGTCATGATCAGCGCCAGCGTGTGCTCCGCCACCGCTTCGGGCGAGTAGGCCGGGACGCGCGCGACGAACAGGCCGAGCCGGGCCGCCGCGGCCAGGTCGACGTTGTTGAAGCCCGCACAGCGCAGCAGCACGGCGCCGACGCCGAATCCATGCAGCGCCTCGAGCGTGGGTGCGTCCAGCCGATCGTTCACGAACACGCAGACCGCCTGGCAGCCCTGTGCCAGTGCTGCCGTGTCGGCATTCAGCGCGACATCGAAGTAGACACAGTCGAACGCAGGCTTCGTCGACGTGGCCTGGTTGGCCTCGTCGAGAAAGCGTCGGTCGTAGGGGCGGGCGCTGAAGACAGCAGTTTTCATGGGCGTCCTTGGGGTGAATACGACCGGGCTCCGGGCTCAGGGTGAGTTCGGGGCTGGCGGCTCCACGTCACTGTAACGAGTCATACGGCGCTGCGGTTGATGCCGATCAGTTCCGCATGCCGGTCCTGCGCCACGGCCGACGCACTGGCGCAACCGGCGCCGATGCGAGCCACGCCATGCGCCGCGTCGTTGCGGACCCGCAACTGACTGGTGTCGCGCAACTCCTGAGTTCTCACTCCAACAGGTCGGCGCACGCGCGCTGGTTGGTCAGCAATCAATTCCGAGACAAACGTGGTTTCCGCGCCGGTTCGGAAGTCAACCGGCGCATCGCCGCTCAATCGGGTGGGCGAGAATTCCGCTTTTCACAAGCGCAAGCGCAGGCTTGAGTTCACGGTCGCCGGCAATCCCGCCGTTGACTCCAGCAGATTTTTGCGATGATGACAAACTAACGACATGGGAAAGTTGTGCTTCGCATGGGCAAGATCCTTAACGGTGATTGATCTTCATGGAAAGGAAAGCAATCTTTCCGAGTTTGCGTTGTGTTCTGCCATGGCCACACGCTCGACCGCGCGACTGGATGAGTCGAAGGGGCGCACGGCCCCGCGTTAGAGGGGCTGGGGTGCTTTGAGGTGCATGAGGCGTCCCGATCAAGGGGGCGCTCGTCCGCGGTAGAGACATATCATTGAACAAGCGCGTGCCTCACCGGCTCTCCCGCCTCTCCACGGCGGCGCTCCATGCACGTAGGGCCAGCTTACGCAACTCACCGAACCACAGCACGGTACTACCCATGCCCAGGCAGACGGCCCATTGAGCGGGCGCGAGGGGCACGGTGCCGAACGCGACGTTGAGCAGGCCCACGTGGACCACCGCCACCTGCAGAACGACAGACAGCGCGATCGCGCCCCAAAGCCACGGGTTGACGAAAATACGGTGGAAAGCGCTGGTGGTTTCGGAGCGTGCATTGAAGCAGTTGAACAGCTGCGCGAACACGAGCACGGTAAAGCCTGCGGTGCGCGCATTGGCTAGGCTTTGCGACCCTTCGAGCAGCCCGCCAGGAAGGTAGAGGTCGATGGTCAACAGGCTAGCCACCGCCATCACCAGACCGATCCAGATCACACCCCACCACATGCGGGCGTCGATCGCGCCCTCAGTGGGTTTCCGCGGCTTGCCGGCCATGACGTCTTCGGTCTCAGGGTCGATGCCCATCGCCAGTGCTGGGCCGGAGTCGGTGATGAGGTTGATCCACAGGATCTGCGTTGCCAGCAAGGGCAGCACCACGGCCTCACCACCGCCTGCGAGGCCGATCACACTGGCGCCCACGACGCCGAGGAAGACGGTCAGCACTTCGCCCATGTTGGACGACAGCAGGTAGCGCAGGAACTTGCGGATGTTGTCGAAAATGCCGCGGCCTTCGCGCACCGCCTCGACGATGGTCGCGAAGTTGTCGTCCACGAGGATCATCTTTGCGGCCTGCTTGGTCACCTCGGTGCCGGTGACGCCCATCGCCACCCCGATGTCGGCGGACTTCAGCGCTGGCGCATCGTTGACGCCGTCCCCTGTCATCGCGACGATGTTGCCGTCGGCCTGCAGCGCATCCACGATGCGCAGCTTGTGGACCGGCGCCACGCGGGCGTAGACCGATGTCGCGCGCACCGCCGCGGCGAGGCCGGCATCGTCGAGTTCATCGAGTTCTGCGCCGGTCAGCGCCTTCGCCCCCGGATCGACGATGCCGAGGTCGGCGGCGATACGTGCCGCGGTGCGCGGGTGGTCGCCGGTGATCATGATCACGCGGATCCCGGCCCGGTGCGCTTCGCGGATCGCCACCGCAGCCTCGGGGCGCGGCGGGTCGATGATGCCGACCGTGCCGACGAAGATCAGGTCGCGCTCCAGGCCGGGTGAAGCCTCGTCACGCTCGCCTGCCTCCAGCGGCCGGTAGGCGACGGCGAGCGTGCGCAGGGCCTCGTCGGTGAGCCGCGTCACGGCAGCGAGGGCACGCGATCGAAGTTCGTCGTCGAGATTCACGACGTCCATGCCGACGCGTGCACGCGTGCAGTGTTCGAGCAGGACGTCGGGGGCCCCCTTCGTGATGACGACGATCTCACCCCCATGCTCGCTGTCGCGTTCGATGGTCGACATCATCTTGCGGTCTGACGTGAACGGAATCTCACCAATGCGTTCGAAGCGTCGCTGACGTCGCTCGGTCGCGCCGAGCTTGCACTCGGCGACCAGGAAGGCCGCTTCGGTGGGGTCGCCCTGGATTTCCCATCGTCCATCGTCACCCTGGCGCAAGTCTGCGTTGCCCGCCAAGCTGCCGCCGCTGAGAACCACGATCTGCTCGTTCAACAGCGCGCCGGGTTCGATCTCTGCGCCGTCGTATTCCACCTTTCCCTCGGGAGCGTAGCCCACGCCGGTGACAAGCGTGTCGCCGGATGCCGTCGCGACGCGCTGGATCGTCATTTCTGATCGTGTCAGCGTGCCGGTCTTGTCAGAGCAGATCACAGAAGCGGAGCCCAAGGTTTCCACCGACGACAGTTTCTTCACAATGGCCTGGCGCTTGGCCATGCGTTGCACGCCCATTGCAAGGACCACGGAGAGGATGGCCGGCAGCCCCTCCGGCACCGCAGCCACGGCCAACGACACGCCGAGCAGCAGCACGGTTATCAAGTCGGATGCGCCACGGATGTCCGACATCAGAAGGACGGTTGCGACCACGACGACCGCAATGATCACGACGGCGACGCCGAGCATGCGGCCGATGCGGCCAACTTCCTTCTGCAATGGCGTCGGCTCTTCTGCCGTGGCATCGAGCATGCTGGCGATCGCGCCCATCTCGGTCGCCATGCCGGTTGCGGTCACGATGGCACGGCCGGTGCCCTGTGCCACCGCTGTGCCTTTGAAGACCATGCACACCCGGTCGCCAAGTGGCGTCGGCGCTGGCAAGGTGGCTGGGTCTTTCAGTACCGCCTCGCTCTCGCCGGTGAGCGAGGCCTCCTGGATACGCAGCGCGGCGGCCCGAACCAACCGTGCATCGGCGCCGACGAGGTCGCCTTCGTCGAGCACCAGTACGTCGCCGAGCACGAGTTCTGCGCTCGGGATACGAAGCCGCGCGCCGTTGCGCAAAACTGAGCATGTCGCGGCGGTCATGCTGGCGAGCGCGCCTACCGCGTTCTCGGCTTTGGCTTCCTGCGCATAGCCGAGCCCAGCGTTCAAGACGATGACCAACGCGATCACGACCGCATCCACCGGCCAGCCGTGCCGTCCTTCGATCAACCACGCCGCAAGGGCAACAGCCACGGCAGCCAGCAACAGGTAGATCAGCGGATCCTGGAACTGGCGCAAGAGGCGGCGCCAAGTGGGCTCGCGCGGCGCAGCACGAAGTTCGTTGGGGCCAGCGCTTGCGAGTCGGGCAGCCGCCTGGTCCGCATCGAGTCCGTTTTCGAGGTTGGTGCCCAGTGCCCGGGCCACGGCATCGGCATCGAGGGTTGACGGATCTTCCAGCTTCGTTTCAACGGTCATCGCCGCGATGCTGCCGCAGTTCCTTGGTTATCACAAGGAGAGGCGGGTCGTGCTGCGCAGGCGCGCCTGATCACGCTGCTGCCCTGGACCGGTTCTGCCGTGATTCACGACATCAAGGCCGAGAACTGGAACCTCACCGCAGGCCCCGCACGCGCTTCAGCCATTGTCTGCTAAGGACAGCTGTGGCCCGGCAGGTTGCTCCCACACTTCAGCGGATAGTCCATGCGCTCTCCCGCAATCGGATGCGCTGCGGCTGGAGGACGTGCAGGGGCCGAGCAAAAACTCTCGGTAGTGCGGACAGGTGACGGCTTCTATTGCTCGCTCTCGACCACAAAAGCCCCGCACCGTAGCAACCCTTTTGTTACTTCGAAAAGTCGCTCAGTTCCTTGCCTGCGGCAATGGCCATCTTGAGCCAACCGGGCTTCGGCCCGCGGCCCGTCCATGTATTGCCCGCTTCGTCTGTATACCGAACAGCAGACTGGGCGCGCTTGGACGCCTTTGCGGGTTTTGAGTTCTGCACCGAAAGCTCATTTTTTTCCGCTCCCGACCTACCTGCTGCAACTTTTCCAATCTCTGCCCGAAAGTCTTCAAGGCTTGCACCGCTGCCGATGGCGTCGCGTAGCCAGCGTGGACGTGGGCCGCGGCCGCCCCAAGTGTTGCCGGTACCATCCGCATACTTCGGTTCTTTGCCGACTTTGTCTGCCTTGCCCTTCGATTTCTTCTTCTGGTGGGTACTTGTGCTCACCTTTCCAAAGAGATGCTCTGGTGTCAAGTCATAGTGTGCAATCGCCACTTTAACGCGATCGATGACCCCTTGGATTTCGCTAAGGCGAATCGCCTCTGCTTGGCGCTGAAGCACTTCGATCTGCTTCTGCAGCTTTGCGTAAGTTTGTGCCATTGGGCTCTACCTCTAATTCAAGAAGAGCCGAGCTTACTCTCACTCCGTCCTAGCCTTGTGTTGCGCCGCTCCTTTTCGATGAGGAAAGCAATAAAAACGGACGAGTACTCTTAGCCCCGAGTCGTCTGATCACGCCTGATGCACATCGCACTACGCTGGTGGAAAGCAAGTTGGATCTCAATCGGGCGACGTCGACAGCAACCGTGCGAACTCGTCCTCAAAGGCGCAGTAAGCGGCTAGCCGTGGCACTGCGTCGTGCACGCGGGCACGTTCCAGTTGCGGCCATGTGTGTAGCTCTTCCCATGGCGACTGCGTGACAATGTTCCTGCTGGCCAGGCGTTCCTGGCTCGTCAGCGTGACCAGTTCCCGCTCAATGCGGTAGTTCCGGGCAATGCGTTGCAGCGCTTCGGTGGCAACGGCGCTCTTGCCGTTGTCGCGCAGCAGTTCGTCAAACTTCCTCCTCGCGTGGGCCAGACATCCCGCTGCGATGCGAACGGGCTTGGCTGCCATCACCTGCTCATATTGCCCTGTACTCGTCTCGCACCAACGTGCCGCTCCAAGCTCAGCCACCGTTGGGACCATTGTCTGCCGCTGTAAGGACGCGAGGGGCACTGCGCCCCTCGCCCAAGGCCGAAGTCGTAGACCACTCCCGGCACCGGATCGGAGGCACCGCGCGCATAGGCCGTAAGCGGTCAATCAACCATGCCCTTGTTCAGGGAGCGATGAGCTGTGAGGCTAAGCTTGGGTGACAACACAACTCTCTCGGGTTCCTCGAATGACGCTTCCCTTGCTGCACCACATCTCCTTTGGTGTCTCTGATCTACAAGCGATGGCGACGTTCTATGACGCAGCTCTTGCTCCCCTTGGGCAAGTTCGCGTGTGGGACGGCCCTCAGTCAGTGGGATATGGACTTCCTGGGCAGGGAGACCAGTTCCTACTCAACCTCACAGACGAGGGCGTGCATGCTCCAGGATCCGGATCCCATCTTGCGTTCAGTGCCAGCTCCCGCGAAGCCGTCGACCAGTTCCATGCTGCGGCACTGGCGAACGGCGGAACTGACAACGGCGCACCGGGTTTGAGAGAACACTACGGCCGGAATTACTACGCAGCGTTCGTGATCGACCCTGAAGGCTTCCGAATCGAGGCAGTGATCAATGCGCCCCTATGAAGAGCGTGGTTAATTGACCGCTTACGGAAGCTCGAGGTCACCCAGCAGATGGCCAACCATGAGAGCGCGCGTACGACAGGGCTCTACGATAGGCGGCAGGCTAGGTATCATGATGAGGTCGAGCGAAACCAGCCCATCGCAGCAACGCTATAGAGGTGGCTGGCCATCAACGTCAGGATCGTATCGATGTCTGCCGGCTTAGCCACGTGGTGATCGAACTGTGCGCATGCGTCTTGGCGCGGTCGGCCGGCGAGTCGTAGCCAGTGAGCGCAACCAAAAGCACTTTCGGCGCTGGTCGGAGATGCTTTGACGTATCCGCTCTGAAATCTCGTAGCCAGCCATGCCGGGAAGTCCGAGGTGCATCCGGCCTTGTACACCGATGGCGTGCTGCGCTGGAACAAGGGTTCGAACAGCAACTCGATCTCGTCGGAGGGATCTCTCCGCCGTTCTCGACTGAGAGGCCACGGACTGATCATTGCCTTCCGCCCTGATCACCGTCGATTCTGAAGGGTCACCGTGTGTTCATGCCTGCAAGATGACAGGGCTTGACCTGGTGGCTGGGTGTCGGGCGGCGAACCGCCCGGAACTGCCGGCAGTTGTTCTACGGGTTACACGAGCCAGCAGGACAGCCGCGGCGCCGTCGTCCTCAGCAAGCCCTATTGCGTCGAAGTGCTAAGCACAAGCCTGAGCGAAGCTGCTGCGCAGCGCGCGTCAACGCTCTAAATCGGAACTTTTGACAACGCTTGAGTCTGGCTGCGCCTCGTCCGAGGCGTTTCGACTATCCAGCGAGAAAAGCAGGCCAGTGAGAACGACAATCACAACGCACATTAGTAAAATCGAGATCTCTTTGCGTGTGGCCCACGGAGTCATAGTGGTTTTCAGGGAGTTCAGTTGGGACAGCCATTAATCGTTCCTAGGTGCAACGATGACACCGCCTTTTTACCTACGAAAACGGCGTCTGACCCGTCTGCCTAGGGTTTTTTCGCAGAAAATCGTCGTTCCCGAGATTTAATCGATGTTTTGATGCTGCTGAAAGACGAATGCGGCGCTGCACATCATGCAAAGTGACACGGTTCACATGCCCCCGGTATTTACCTGCACCAGAGTCTCTTTTGGGTTCCGGTCAATCCCGATGAAAAAAACTGCTTCTCCGATTTTATCTCCGGCGCTTGCCGACTCCGCATGGCCCGTCTAAGCGCGCGGAAAATTCAGCGTCGCCGCAGCCGTGTCGTCAGAACGACGACACTCTTCGTGGTTGCCATCTGCTTGACCCTGCTCGCGATGAATACCTGGCTCATCGTCCGCGCCCATGCGACGGAAGTGAGCCAGATCACACGAGAGAACAGGAATTTGGTGCATTCGGTCGGCCAACAATTTGAAGGGGCTCTCGCACTGGCCGAGCACATTGTCTCGGGCATCGTCTTCGAACTGGAACGCTCGGACATCACGCCCAACACCTTGCAGCGCCTTCAGCCTGTACTGGTCACTCAAGTATCCGAAATCCCAAGTATCAACGGTCTTTTTGTCTACGATGAGCATGGTCGCTGGCTGGTTCATTCAGAAGCGCTAGTCGGCCCGACCCGTAACAATTCAGACCGGGATTATTTCATCCACCACCGGGAAAACCAGAGCGTCCGCACGCTGATCGGCGGACCTATCATTAGTCGTTCGTCTGGCGAATGGGTGATCCCCGTGTCACGGCGCATCAACGATCCCGATGGCAAGTTTGCCGGTGTCGTGCTCGCGACGCTCAGTGTGAAACACCTGCGTGCGGTACTCGATCAATTCCAAATCGGGGAGCAGGGGGCGATCGCCGCGTTCCACACCAACCAACTCTTGGTCCGAAGGCCGTACAGGGAAGAGGACATGGGACGGCGCAATACCCCATCGCCGCTGCGCAAGCTGTTCGAAGCCCAACGGGCTGGCACCATCGAGGGGATCTCCTCCATCGACGGTGTGAATCGGATCATCAGCTTCGAGCATCTAGTGGACTATCCGGTGCTTGTCACCGTGGCGGTAGGCAAGGACGAGGCACTGCAGGATTGGCAGACCGCCTCGATCTACCAGACGATTTGGGTTGTCCTCTTGTGCATGATCGTGGGCGCCTCGGGCACCTACCTGATTCAGTCGATGCGTCGCCGTTTGCTGGTCGAGCAGCGCCTGCGCAGCACGCGCGACGCGCTGACGTCAGCCAATGAACGACTCGCGCGTCTCGCGCAGGAGGATGGTCTAACCGGTTTACCCAACCGCCGCTACTTCGACACGCGCCTCGTCCAAGCCTTTCAGCATGCACAGGACAATCAGAACTCATTGGCGATCGTGATGGTCGACGTCGACGAGTTCAAGAAGTACAACGATCTCTACGGCCACCTGGCGGGCGACGCATGCTTGCGGCAGGTAGCTCACGCGCTGCGTTCGGCGCTGCGTTCGGGTGATTTTGTTGCCCGCTACGGGGGTGAGGAAATGGTTCTGCTGTTTCCGGACACGGATGCCCGGAGTGCAAATGAGGTGGCCGAGCGGGCACGCGTTGCGGTGCAGAACCTTCAAATTCCCCATGGTGCAACCAGCCTCGGCACTGTTTCGGTCAGTCTCGGCGTTGCCGCTTGGAAGCCGACGCACGAGAGCACCCCGGTCGAGCTCCTGAAAGCTGCTGACGAGGCTCTCTATCGAGCTAAACAAGACGGTCGAAACATCGTCAGAGTAGCGTCGGCAAGATGATGAACATGGCGCTGAGGCCATTTTGATCGGCGTGGGTGAATCGCTAAATTCGGGCTGCGGCTGCGCGGTCTTGGCCCCGCAAGGTCAACGCGGTGAGTTGTTGGCGCTCCGCATCGCTGAGCACCAGTTCGCTTTTAGGTTTGCCTCTCATTGCCACCTCGTCATGTTCGAACAGGACACGACTGACCGCAATGGGCAACATTAGTTCAATGAACTTCTAACTCACGACACTAGTGTCCTTGTCGAGAGTTCGAAGACAAAACCGCTCGATGCTGGCGAGGATCTCGTCAGCGGTCTTGGTCCAGGAGAATGGTCGAGGTTCTTGGTTGTTCAGATCGACATAAGCGCGGATGGACTTCTCCAGCGCCTGCGTGGAGCGATGCGTGCCGCGGCGGATGCAGCGCTCGACCTGATTGAGCCAGGACGCCGATATGGGCGTGAAGTGGAAATGAAAGCGAGGCCGTGCAAGCAGCCAGCGTTTGATGGCGTCGGCCTTGTGCGTGCCGTTATTGTCCATGACCAAGTGGATGTCCAGCGTTGCAGGGACGTTGGCCTCCACGGTGCGCAGAAACTTCAAGAACTCAGCACTGCGATGGCGCCGCTGCGTCTGTCCAATGACCTTGCCGGTGGCCACGTCCAGCGCCGCGAACAGCGTGGTCGTGTCTTGACGTACGTAGTCGTGCGTACGTCGCTCGGGCGGCCCCGGGGCCAGCGGCAGCATCGGCTGTGTGCGGTCCAACGCCTGAATCTGGCTCTTCTCGTCCACGCACAACACGATGGCCTTAAGCGGCGGGTTCAGGTACAGAGCGACGATGTCACGCACCTTGTCGATGAGCATCGGGTCGGTGGACAGCTTGAACGTCTCCTGCCGATGCGGCTGCAGCCCGGAGGCATGCCAGATGCGCAGCACGGCGTTCTGCGTCATGCCCGTCTCACGGGCCATCGACCTGGTGCGCCAGTGCGAGGTGCATCCAGCAAGCCGTCCGGCCGTTCGCGCACGAAACGCCCACGCCACTTGGACACGGTCTGCTTGGTCACCTGCAGCCGCTCGGCCACGGCGTTATTCTCGATGCCTTCGGCGCAGGCAAGCACGATGCGCGCACGCAGCGCCGCTGCCTTCGCTGTCTTGCGACGCCGCGCCAGCGCCTGCAGATCGTGATGCTCGGCCTGTGTCAGTACCAGTTCCGCTTTGGGTCTTCCGCGCATTCCAGCCTCATCGTGTGCTGGGGTACACGACGGACTCAGCTCACTCGCGATAGTTCAACGAACTTCTCGATCAGGACACTAGCAGGCTGTTGAATTTCGCCGCTTGAGGTTGACGAGTGACCTCCTCGAGAGGTTTGCAGAGTTCTTTAGCGGTTGCGTGGCGGAATGTTCGGCGCTCGAGGCGGTGCAGATGCGCCTTCGGCGCCTGCGCGTCACCTCATCGGGCCATCGCTTGCGGCATCGAACTGAAGATTCGCGCCATTCGCACGATGTTGCTCGCAGTCATCGTCAACTTGAACTGCTGGTCCACAAGCCGGATCCCTCGGTAGACCGTCTGACGGATGCGCCCCACGGTCTTGCCCCAGCAGAAGTGCTCCGCGATGCGCTTGCGCTTCGTCTGGCTCACTGCGTAGCCGGGGTGGCGGGTCGTTCTCGCGTCGATGGCACTGCCGCCCCAGCGCGTCTCGTGGCTGGCCACGTGCGGCGTGACCCGCCGCTCGCGGCACGCCTGCACGAAGTCTCGTGTGTCGTAGGCCTTGTCCGCTGCAAGCGTTCGGGGATGCTTGCCTGGCTGTGTGTCCAGCATTGCCAACGCCGCAGCCCGCTCGCCGTAGCCATCGGCATGCGTGACCACCGCGCCCACCACCAGACCTGAGCGGTGTTCCATCAACACATGCCCCTGGTAAGCCAGGAGGGCCGCCGTGTTCTGGCCCTTCCTGAACAGCCGTGCGTCGGGATCGGTGGTGCTGGCGTGGGTGGCGTTGCTGCGCGGCTTGCCGTGCCAGTTGGTCTGCGCATTGCGCCCGGCACCACCGCTGTTCGGGCCGTCATCGTTCGCGTCCTTGGGCTTGAAGCTCTTGTGGCTGGCCCAGGCCTGGATCAGCGTGCCGTCCACGGAGAAGTGATGGCCTTGGCTGAGCAGCTTGCGCTGCTCGGCCAAGGCCATCACTTCGGTGAAGAAGCTCTCCACCACCGCGTGCTCGAGCAAGCGATCGCGGTTCTTGGAGAAGCTCGAGTGGTCCCAGACCTCATCGTCGATGGCCAGTCCGATGAACCAGCGGTACAGCAGGTTGTAGCGGATCTGCTCGACCAACTGGCGCTCGCTGCGCACCGAGAAGAACACCTGGATGAGCATGGCTCGCAGCAGCTTCTCCGGCGCGATCGAGGCTCGACCCGTGTCCGCGTAGATGAGATTGAACAGGCCGTTCAAGCGGCTCAGGGCCTCGTTGACCACACCTCGGATCGCCCTCAGCGGATGGTCCGAGGGCACGAAGTCCTCGAGCTTGGCCACCGTGAACAATGCTTCCTGCATCCCATCTGAGCCACGCATCGTCTTCACTCCTTCATGAGCACGAACACGGCATCTACAACGATGGCTGCTTGAGCCCCGTTTACACGGGGGAGAAATTCAACAGCCTGCTAGGGCTGCATCGTGCAGGGCCGCGCTACGATCGACGGTGCTCAGGTAAGGACATGATGCTGGGCTACGAAGACGAAGACGAAGACGAAGACGAAGACGAAGACGAAGACGAAGACGAAGCCATCAGCGACGCCGATATCGCTCGCCGCTGGAAGACCGGCCTATCGCGGCCTGCGTTGCACCTCGTCGTAGCCGAGGCCGCGCTCGCCGAGGTCGGCCGCGCTGGGTGGGAGGTCAGGATGCGGCAGACGGCGGACCACTTCATCTGCACGGTGTTCAAGGCGAGCGCATCGTCGGTCAAAGGTGCAGGACATGCGCGCCGCAGCGATCGTCGACACATTGGCCCAAATCGCCGACGAGTTTCGGCACCAGCATTGACACTATCGATCGCAACGGCATAATCCGCGCTCAACGACTGAGCATCGGCACAACGGTCGCCCATCCATGACGGAGGCGAAGGTGTCGGTAGAGCTCGCAAAACGAGCCCTCTGCAATGGAGGGCTTTCTTTTGGTGCTACTGATAAGTGGCTAGCCGCGGATCTCATGTGACGTTTCTCGAAGCCATCGCGTACCTGGAATCGCTTGAAGCGGCCACTGCCAAGTTTGGATCTTTCAGGAGTGCGTTCCCCGAGCGGCACGTTGCGCTGAGCATCTATTCACGCGCAGTGTTCAAATTCGATTACCTTACCCTCCACGAAGCGTGTCGAAGGCTTCGTTTGGAGATGTCAGCTCCTGTTCTGACCGTCACCAAAACAGTCACCGAAGACCTGGCCGCTATCCTTGGGGTCTCGCCTCAGTTAGCGTTGAAACATCAAGCGGAGGCTACGCTTGGCAAGGTCTGGCCCTGATTGGAGTGGCCGCCTCGGCGCCGAAACCAGTTCTACGCGTCTCGCTTAGAGCGACGCATCAAGGTTGATCCGGAACAAATCGACGAAATTCGCCTGCGGCGAGGGTGCGCTCTACATCCCGGGCGGCAACCGTGGCGTTGTGCATATCGCTGCGCTACGGGGCCACACACAATCGCGGCATGACTGCTCCAGGCGCCCTTTCCGATCTCGAACTGATGACTCGTGCCCACCGTCTGCGACACCAGGCGATGATGGGCGCCCCGTGCGCGAGAGAGTTGGCGCGATGCCATGAGGTCGAAGTTTGGCGCCGCTTCGATCACCGCCTGACCATGCGGAGCGAGAGCAAGCCTGCGCGCAGGAAGCCGTGGTGGAAGTTCTGCTGAGACGGCTGCTCAGCCGTGATGAGCAACTTGATCGATCGTGGTCCAAGGCAGTCAGTTGAAGCATGTTTGTGTTATCGGGCCGACGGATGCCGCATAGGGCGACACTGATCTATCGCAGTCACCACCAGCCGCCGCAGTTGAGGTCGCCGCAGATGAAAAAGCTGTGGCATCTCGTGCAAGTGCGCGCTTCTTCCTTTACAGGGAAGTCGCCAGCGCGGACACGCCTGACGAAATCCTGAATCTTCTCGCTGCGCGTCTGAGCCTTACGTCATGGCTTCAAGGCTCGTCGAGCTCCCGGCTGCGGTGTAGCATTCAGAAGAAGCAAGAGGTACATCGGAGCAAAGCGTGTACTAGTGCCGGGGAGAGCGCGCCGTTTGGCTTTAGGCTCGCCCATGCTTACACGTATCGTCTATGCGAGTCATGCTCGTACCAATGCTGAAGATGACATCCCCGGCGTTCTTGCTTGGTCGCGGCGGGTCAATACCGAACTAGGGATAACCGGAGTCCTTTGTTTCCTCGACGGCGTCTATATGCAGTACCTAGAAGGCGAGGAGGCCGCGCTCGATGCCCTTTTCGCGAGCATCCGCACAGACGCTCGGCACCACGACGTGACCCTTCTTGAAAGGCGAGCGGTGCCGAAGCGCGCATTCTCCGATTGGGCGATGGCACTCCTTGAGTGGGACGACCACACAAGAAACATTTTTCGTAGCTTCTCACCCGGCAAGAATCTGAGCCTCTACGCGAGCGATCCGAGCACCTCGGCGCCGCTGGTGCGAGCGCTCATCCGTGGGGCTGGTTGGAAGTTCGCCATCGATTGACCGCTCCCATCGCGCCATGGATGCAGGCAGCGGCTCAATGCAGTGTGGCTACGGCTCCCGCTCCGTTGCCCGCATGGTCGATCCAGCGTGGGCGGGGTGACGGCGGGCCCGGCGACACGCGGCTAACAGGGCAAATGGGTTGATGCCGTGCAAATCCTGGCATTGGTCGGTCATGTTGTCGCCGAGGTAGCCGCGCCGGTGCGAACGCCGATGGGCTGGACAAGCGAGAGCGCTGTCGTGAAAGAGATCACCCGTTCAGGACGGCGACTGAAGAGAGTTTGTCCGCCGCAACCGCGAGTCGCTCGGCGGCCGGGCGGCCCGAGACCTTGCGGTCCCCTGGCCGTTGGGATCGCCGTCTGAACCATGTCGCCGCAGGAATGCGGTGTGGAGTTTTTGCGCTAGGTTATGGGCCGCGCGTCGCCCCCTGCCTAGGACTTTCTCCTCGGATCGGGGCAAGCGTTACACGCAGAGCAGTCCTTCGGGCCTCTCACCTACGGTTCAGCTGCGCCGGGAGGGTAACAATTGCCTACGAAAGCTGCGCTACCCAAGAGCTTCCTGACCATGACCCCCCGTGACGATGGGGCATTCACTTACCCCACACGGCATCGGCCCTGAGTTCAGGCGATGTAAGGAAACACAAGCTTTGCACACCAAGAACCAAACAGAGGCGCAGCCTTGGGGCCGCCGCTTGCTCGCAGTCGCGATTCTCAGCTTTTCACTAGCCTCCGTAGGCAATGCTGTCGCGGCGGCTGAGATCAAGATCGGCGGAACGGGTAGTGCGCTCGGCGCCATGCGGATGGTAGGCGAAGCCTTCAACAAGCAGCATCCCGACATCAGGGTGGTCGTGCTTCCCAGTCTGGGCACCAGCGGCGCGATCAAAGCCGTGCCGAAGGGCCAACTGGACGTGGGATTGAGCGCTCGGCCGCTCAGCGATGATGAAACCAAGCAGGGGGCCGTCTCGGTCGAGTACGCACGCACGCCCCTGGTCTTTGCAGTGTCGCCCAAATCGCCGATCAAGGCGCTTACGCTCGCCCAGATGGCGGACATCTATTCGGGGAGGATGCCAGAGTGGACCGGAGGCGCAAAGACCCGTCCCATACTGCGCCAAGCTGGAGATGACACCACACGGCAGCTGAGGTCGATGTCCAAGGAGATGGACGCCGGCTTAGCCATCGCCGAGCAACGTCCGGGGTTGCCCTTTGCGACGACGGATCAGGAAGCCGCAGACCATGCTGAAAGCATTCCAGGCGCCATCGGAGTGATGACCCTGTCGTTGATCCTGTCTGAAGGCCGCGACCTGCGGGCGCTGACCTTGGATGGTGTCGATGCGACAGTCGCCAATGCCACATCCGGCAAATACCCTCATGTGAAACGGTGCTTCGTCATCACCGGTCGAGAACCGTCAGTGGAGGCAAGACTGTTCCTGTCCTTTCTGGAGTCGTCTGCGGGACGCGAAGTGCTGATGCGCACCGGGCACTGGGTGCCTTGATGAACCGCACCAGATGAAGTCGATCGACAACAAGATCACATCCGTCGTCAGCCGCTTTGCGATCTTGGTTGCCTCGGTCGTTGCTGTCGCCCTGCCGTTGGGCTACGCCGGCGTGGCGTACGAGAGTTTCAGTGCTGGGTTGGACTTCAAGGCGAAGGTCAAGGCGACGGCCATCGAAAGACTGGTTGCAACCACGCCGGAAATGTGGATGTTCGCTGAGAACCGGCTTCAGGGCTTGCTTGAGCGCGAGCCGGTGCGGCTTGAATCAGAAGCGGTTCAGGTTTTCGATGCGCGCGGAGAACTTGTGGCGGAGGCGGGAACTGCACCCATGCCGCCGTTGGTGCGGCGCTCGCACATGATTTATGACGCTTCGCGGGCAGCCGGGCGGGTCGAAGTGCGCGATTCCGCGCGCGGGATCATCTATGGCGTGGTGGGTGCGGCACTGGCCGGGCTTCTGCTCGGAGGCCTGGTATTCCTCGCCCTGCGCACCTTACCGCTGCGGGCCCTTCGGCGCGTGACAAGGGACCTGTTCGACCAGAAGCAACGGGCAGAGGTGACGCTCCGATCCATCGGCGATGGGGTCATCACGACGGATGCGCAGACCCGCGTCGAGTTCATGAACCCTGTGGCACAGACGCTTTGCGGCTGGACCTTCGACGAGGCCAGATACAAGCCTCTTGCCGAAATTCTCCAACTGTTCGACGCCGCCTCTGGTGCCCCCGTGGTCGATCCGCTGGGTCAAGCCCTCGCCGAAAACCGCATCGTTGTAGCGCAAGGCGATCTCACCCTCGTCAGACGCGACGGGAGCAGTTTGAGCATCGACAACAACGCGGCTCCGATTTGCGACTCCGAGGGTGAGGTCACCGGCGGTGTGCTGACCCTGCGTGACGTCAGCGTCGCCCGCGGCATCGCGCAGCAACGTTCCTGGGAAGCCTCGCACGACACGCTGACGGGCTTGGTCAACCGGAGAGAGTTTGAATCGCTACTGGCGGCTTCATTGGCGAGCACCAGAGCGGACGGGCTGGAGCATGTCGTTTGCTACATGGACCTGGATCAGTTCAAGGTGGTCAATGACACATGTGGCCACGCCGCGGGCGATGATCTTCTGAAGGAAGTCGGGCAACTGCTGCGCTCGCAACTGCGCAAGTTCGACACGCTGGCACGCCTGGGAGGCGACGAGTTCGGACTGTTGCTATGGGAGTGCTCGCTTGAAAATGCACAGATCATTGCCGCCGATCTGCTCGCGACGGTCGGTCGCTACCGGCTCACTCGGGACACCAAGGTGTTTACCGTGGGGGTGAGCATTGGGCTTGCCCCCGTCACTGCGGACTGCATCAGCAGCGCAGAGGTGCTGGGCATGGCGGACACCGCCTGCTACTGGGCCAAGGAGCAAGGTCGAAACAGAGTGAGCGTCTATCGTGCCGGTGAAAGCGAGATGGCGGTCCGCCGACGGGAGATGAACTGGATTGCCCGGATCAATGCAGCCTTGGCGGAAGACCGATTCGTTCTGTACCACCAAACTTACCTTCAGTTAACCAATCCGCATGCTGCCAGCTGCCATCTGGAAGTGCTGATCCGGATGATCGATGAGGGCGGCAATCTGATCCAGCCAGGAAACTTTCTACCGGCGGCCGAGCGCTACAACCTGATGCCGGCGATCGACCGCTGGGTCATTGGTGCGGTATTTTCCGGCTATCGATCCCTGGTGGAGCAGCGAGGCGAGCAGCCGTTGACTTGTGCAATCAATCTGTCCGGCACGTCGCTCAATGACGAAGGATTTGTTGAGTTCGTGCGCCAGCAGGCCCATGCCCACGCGTTGCCCAGGCATTCGATCTGTTTCGAGATCACGGAAAGCGCGGCCATCAACAACCTCACTAAGGCCGCCGCGTTCATGGCCGAATGCCGAGCCCTGGGTTTTCTTTTCGCGCTTGACGATTTCGGCACCGGGACCAGTTCATTTGCCTACCTCAAGAATTTGCCAGTCGACTACCTCAAGATCGACGGCAGCTTCGTCAAGAACATGGAAAGTGATGCGGTCGACAAGGCGATGACCGAGACGATCAACCGCATCGGGCACATCATGGGGATCAAGACGATCGCTGAGTATGCCGAAAACGCCGAGATCATCGAAGAACTGCGGGCGCTTGGCGTCGACTACGCACAGGGTTACGGCGTCTGCATGCCCTCGCCCCTGTTTGCGCAGCTTGAACATCGCGCCGAACTTTGACTCTGAGCACCGCGACCATTGGCGGGACGCAGGATCTGAGCGGGACCATCTACCGTGCCGCAACCGGAGCATCGGCGGGGTCACGCCGCCGGCAGGCTTCCCCACAGACCTAACAGCCACGGCCGTCACCACCGCAGCCGACACGGCGTGCATCCGCGTGGCCAACAGCAGCGGTGCCGCGACCAACCCGACGGACGGTGTGTTTTGTCGCGACGTTCAACTTTTGAGTCGACGCTTAGTAACGCAGCGAGACGGCGAGGTGGTCCGGGGAAAGTAGTCGACTCACTACCAGCGCCTCGCATTTCCAAGAGCGGTTTCTCGGTACGGGTACGCGGCTGGTGGAGCGACCGGTAGACCCACAGTTTGAAGACGCTTGTACGCCTCAAGAAGTGCTTCCCGCGCACCATGATCGCCGGCAGACATTCTTCGCAGCGCGTCCGCGTACTGATCGGTGGCGGTGTGCCACTCAGCTTCGCCATGTGTACCGAAGTTCATTGAAATTCCGTTCGATCTGTTCATCGGTAGGTAAGAACCTAAGGTGTACGCTCTTGTACGGAAAAGTACTCAGGGTAGATCAACGATCTTCGCCGCCGAGGTTGTGTATTCGCAAGTTTTGTGAACTTGGTCACGCGCTGATAGTGCCCCAGGAGCCCAAAGTCGCGCTACCCGTCTGAGGCGATAGCACACGCACAGTAGGTGCATACCCCGATTTCACTAGGAAGTCACAAAGAGGCAGCTTTCAAGCGTTTCTGAAAAATGCGAATGCCTCCCAATTGAATAGCATGAGGTCAAGGAGGTTCAGATGACCTATCCGCAGATCTTTGCGTTATTCACTCTCGCAGTGCTGGTGCTTGCGAACTACTGGCTTCGTCGGCGCCACTTTCGGTCGATCGCCGCGCAGATCACCGAGCGAGTCGACGCGTCTCAATCGGCGCTGAGCGATTTGCCGAAATGGAATCGCTGAGCGCCTACAGCTCTCCCATTGACCCGTGGCGCTTCAGCGTTGGGAGATCACTTCACGGTCAGTGCTTCAACGGCGTGCCAACATTCTTCGAGCTGTATACGGAGCTGGCGCAACTCAACGATGGCACCCGGTTTCCCACGCTGCAGCACGGTCAACTGTGTGGCGTAGGCATCGGAAACGATATGCCACCGAGCGCAGGCTGCGCTCAAATCTTCGATGGGGATCATAGGGTCTTTCCGGCGCACGACAAAGCGAGCGAGGCGTCGAGCGCCCTCTGCCCCTAGCCTTGATTCCGTGCGGTATGACTCCACCCTGAGAACTTAAGGCTGCTACACATCGTATGGGAGCGGTGCGGGACTAACGGCCGGACCGGCGTAGTCATGGGGCCCTCTCGAAGGTGAATGCGCTCGGATCACAGGGGTGGGATTCGATCCCTGCTGAGGTTCGGTTTCGGCAGCTAACCCGACCATTTTTTCAGCCGAGTGGGTTGGTGCCTACGGGTGCGAGCGAGGGAAGAGTGCGGGGCTGATCGAGGCCTGCCCCCAATAATCCTTCAACTCATCACTGCCCCCTGCGCTTCAGTGCTGAGGGGTCTTTTTGACTCGGGCCGGCTCGCCTAGGGGCTCAGGACGGGTTTGATCGCGGCCTGTTCCTCGAACGTGCGTCGTAGATCGAGCAACGCGCTTTCCGTTGTGTCCATCATGTGTGCCATTTCTTCCGGGCTCAGCTCGGGGTATCCGGGCGTCGCACGAAGAAAGTGGTCCAGCTTCTCGCACGCCGCCTTCCAAGCGAGGGCCGCAATCTTCTGGTCTGGTGTCAGGCGATGGTTGTTCTGTGGCATCTAGAAATCTTAGCTGTCCGGACCTGCGAGCAGAGTCAGGCTAGGCGGACCTCGAAGTATGCCGCGTCGGCATCGCCCAGACCGCGAAATCCGGCCGACATCGCCTTGGCATAGGCTGTTGCCCAGTTGCCAACCAGCTTCACTTCGTCCTTGGTCAGTTCGTTGGCGCTCGACTCACTGGCGCTCTGGAAAGCCCTGAGCGTCGGCGCTACCCGGTCGGCCAGTGCCTTGTCCAAGGCAGCCCGGAACCGGGCCTCTGCCGCATGAATCACGTCCGGCGGCGCAGCAGGGAAGTGCAACAGGGTGACGGTGTAGGCCATCGCGGAAGTCTACGCCCGCGAGGTGACGGCCCCCGGGATGCGGACTGCTTTTCCACCAGATCGGGGCCTCCTTGCGCCCGACGTGATTCGCGCGCAAGCTGCAACCGGCATCTACGATCTCGCCCCGAACACTCGAAGTGGGGGCTATTGGGCTCGCTTTTATCGTGCACCACTCGTGAGAAGAACCGAGCCCGTCGTCGGTCGTTTGCGAGGCAAATATGGAAATCTTGGTCTTTCCTCAGTACAAAAATCGATGGTGCTGGCTGCTTCATGGAGTCGACGGCGAGTTGCTCGCCGTCAGCAGCCGCACTTTTTTAACCTATGCGCAAGCGATGGGCGACGCTCGGACGGCCGTGGCATGCATGGTTGAGGCGGGCGAAGAGGACGACGGATATATCCCCATACCGGGTGCCGCGCACCAAGGCTCCATGCCCCGTCGTTAGGAAGTCTCGACAGAACTATTGCGGAGGGCGGTGTGAGGAACACCCAGAGAACCCGCCTGAGCGCGCCGATGACTGCTACAAGGTGCGCTCTTTGCTCACACCAGCAGGGAAATCCCCCGCAGCGCACAGGCGATCAGTCCACCATGGGAAACCGCCGAGACAATTCAGGCAGCCGCATCCGATTCTTCATTGCTGATCGACCTAGCAGTCGCTGCTTACGATCCTGCTCCTTCAACCAGTCTCCAGCCGTAGGTTGCCGCGTGCCTTCTTCGGCAGACAGTGCCTGAATCAGGGCAATGATCTTGAGCCGATTGGACATTGCCCGACTGTGATGCGGTACTGAACGCGCACGTGTAGGGGAATGACCGCAGACCCAGCCGGGCGGCGTGAAGTTCGCGTACGGGCGCAGCCGTGAGAAAGGCGGATTCGGGTTGTCCGCAATCCCTCAAATCTTCGGACGCACCCTCGACTCGATCCAGTGTGTGCCGGGGCCGTGGATGGCATTACCGGCCTTGACCATCGACTCGAGCAGTAAAACGCTAACGTTCGACCGCTCTTGCCATTCGAGCAGACTGAGGATTTCTTCACGGACGTGAAGGATCTCGGGCTTCCAGTGCAGGCGGATTTCTATCATCTGTACGCATTTTCCTACAATTGCGTACATCCTCCAATGTCTTAGAACCCTGTCGAGTATGACTGCGGCTTCCTCACGCCGGTTGGGCTAAGGACGGTTTTCTTGGCCTCGCCGCCAGAACGCCCACCGCGAAGGCCGCTTCTGCTTGCTTTCGAGCGAACGCATGTCGAGCGTGTCGTAGGCCGGGAACGGTGCGCCGTTTCGGCGCCGCAACTCGGTTTCCAGCTCGTGCGCCATGCCTCGTGCGTGCAGGTCGCCGTGAAGTGCTCGCTTTCGCCATTCGGCGGCTCGGCGGCCCAGTTCTTCGTCGGGTAGCTTTTCTGTCTCCGTCATGCGCGAGATTGTGCCGGCCAGATGGAGCACACGCTGGCGAAATCGCCTACGTCCCTCGATCAAATCGCCATCCCCATCCTCGGCGCGCTCGCTGCTTGGTGCTCGCAAGAGCGCCGCGAATCTTGGCGTCGCTAGGCTTGCATCTTCGGAATCGTCGGATACCCGTTCTGTTTCTATGCCAGCTGGAACGCGGAGCAGTGGAGGGATCTTTGCTGTAAGCGTGCTCTACGGCGCGGCTTGGATCCGCGGGCTGTAGGTGCACTAGATCTCGCCGCCCAATGCGGGCTAACCGCGCCACGCCCAGGGCTATCGGCGTCATTTCATCACCGATGGACAACTGGGGTCGAATGAAAAAGCCGCCGGGGGTGTGAACCTGGGCGGCTGCAGTAACTGGTTTCACTAAAAACAAAGGCTCGGCAGGCAACCCCTCACCGAACTGAGCCTTCACAAACGCTCTCAACGCGGCGAGCGAATGCGTCGGGCCAGAAGACTGCACCCGCCCGCCTGAAGGCAAGGGGCACTGGCCCAGCGCTCCCTCTCATCAACTCCTCGACCGTGATTCGGTTCGCTCTATCAGCCCTGACGCATACGACTCTCTACGCGATGGCGTGAAAGGAAACTGGCCACGTACGAATGTCTGATGCAACTCTCTCAGCGCAGGACTGCCCGAGCGAGGGATTCCACGGATGACCCAACGGTCAAGCTCGACATCAACGAGGTCATCTGTTTTATCCATCAGTTGATGATGTCGAAGATGCTTGCCCGGCGACAACGAAAAAGCCGCCTCAGCAGAGCTTCCACCACGGCTTACTGCGCGCAGGCTTGCTCTCGCTCCGCGTGGACAGGCTGTGATCAAAGCGGCGCCAAACTTCGACCTCGTGGCATCGCGCCAACTCTCTCGCGCACCGAACACCCATCATTGCCTGGTGTCGCAAACGGTGTGCACGAGTCATCAGTTCGAGGTCGGGGAGGTCGCCTGGAGCGGTCATGTGGCAATTCTGCGGGCCTCCTCAGCGCGACGGTATGCACAATTCCACGTCTGCGTGCACAGATGTGAACCTCACCACAAACACCGTCAAATTTCGTCGTTTTGTTCCGGATCCGTCGTGATGCAACCCTGTGAGCCCTCCGCGTAAAACGGGTCCGGCGAAGGTCAGGGCCAGACCTTGCCGAACAAAGCCTCGGCTTGATGCTTCAACTTCAGTTGAGGCGACACCCCAAGAATCGCGGCCAGGTCATCGGTGACCGCTTGGGTGACGGTCAGGACAGGTGCTGCCATCTCCAAACGAAGCCGTCGATACGCTTCGTGGAGAGAAAGGTAATCGAATTTCAACAGTGCGCGTGAGTAGATGCTCAGCGCAATGTGCCGTTCGGGGAACGCGCTCCGGAAGGATGCAAACTTTTCAGTGGCCGCTTGAAGCGACTCAAGGTAGGCGATGGCATCGAGAAACGTCATGAGATCCGCGCCTAGCCACTTGTCGGTGGCAACAAAAGAAAAGCCCCCCATTGCAGAGGGCTCGTTTTGCGAGCTTTACCGCCACCTTCGCCTTCGTCATGGATAGGCGACTCTTGTGCCAGTGCTCGGTCGTCGGCGCGGATTATGCCGTGGCAATCGAAAGTGTCAATGCTGGTGCCGAAACTCGTCGGCGATCTGTGTCGATGCGTCGACTATACCTGCGGCGCGCGTGTCCTGCGCCCGCGACAGGGCAATGCGCTCGCCCTTGAATACCGTCCAGACGAAATGGTCCGCCGTCTGCCGCATTCGGACCTCCCACCCGGCGCGGCCGACCTCGGCGAGCGCGGCTTCTGCCACGACAAGGTGCGACGCAGGCGCGGTAGGCCGGTCTTCCAGCGGCGAACGATCTCATCGTCGGGGTCTCGACGTTGCCGAAGTGAGGGCGCCTGCCTTACTGGGTCATTCCCCTTTCCGATCGTGCGTGGTAGTTTGCTTTTCGTGCCGGCAACCGGAAATGACAACCGACCGGCTCGTCCGCGCACAGAGGCGGCTGGAGGCGTTGCCTCAATGAGCTGGGTAAGGGCGGAGGCTGCTCTAAAGCGAGCGCGGCCTTCATGGCTTCATTCGAAGCGGAGACGGACAACCTGCGGCGGGCCAAAACCGTGCCCTTAAGTTCTCAGCGCCTCCTCGCTGCAGGGCCGAGAGCAACGACCCGGTCGTGGAGCTATGGACTTGGACTAATCGATGAAGGCTGCTAGCTCACCGGCAGAGCCAGACGGAAACGACTCTTTTAAGAAGTCGAGAAACATCGATACGCGGCTGCTCAGGAGCCTGCGAGACGAGTACAACGCCCAAAGTGCGGTCTCCGGCCCTTCAACTTCGCCCCAACAGAGCAAGGTTCCAGCGGCCAGGTCTCCTGTCACGAGAGACACGGGCAAACGGGCGACGCCGACGCCCGAACGGACAAGCGGAGCGCCCAGAAATTGGATGCATACGCTGGAGTCGTGGCTTGAGCTCAGCCGACAAAAATGGGGCGCCGCCGCAGCAAGCAACGTGGTTCACCAGCGTGCGATTGTGGCGTTCATGGCGGTGGCGTGTCTTCGCCGCACTTCGCCAAGGCCGTAGTCCAGTGCCTGAACACCTTGCCAGCGGTGGCCATCACGACGAGCGGAGTGCCGGGTCGTCACGGTAGAAGAGAGCGCACGAGCTGCGACCTCGCTCATCAAGACCAGGCCGAACCCCGGATCGTTGTCGAAAGGTGCGACGCGGCCCGATCGAAATGGCATCGCAAGGGCCGCCTGCGCCGCTGCGTCCATCGGGGACCGCTTTGTGATGATCGCCATTGCAGGCTCGACTAAATGGCCAGGCAGCGAACGCAGAAGAAAGGCGGGCCTAGTTATCGCATGGCTGCGCTGAGGATCACCGTTAAGTGCCGAGAGACTGGCTACGGTTCGCGAATGCCTCTTGCCGCTGTGCAACAGTGATTTGATCAATTAGTCTCTTTGATGCTAAGAACCTCGCCCCGCAGCTTTGGCAGCGGTAGGCTCTCTTTGTGGGCAGCAGATGCATCCAAAGACTGCGCCTGATACGGTCAACTAACACTGGTGTGCATGCGCACTGAGATCTGACGAACGGCATTCCTGCTCCTCTACACGCCCTGCCCGGCGTACCTTATGCTGCAAGGACGGGCCGCAATGCTGGGTGAACCCGTCCTCGAACGACAGCGGACACCGTAGCAGGGACTGAAAGGCCATTTGATCTCTCGAGGAATCGCGACCTTCTGTTCAAAAGCAAGCGCGGCCTCGAGGCAGGCGATGCCATCGCGTCACCTTGCCCCCCAAACCGCACTTCGAAGTACGCCTCGTCGGCATTGCCCACGGCGCGAAAGCCGGCCTTCTTCGCCTTCGTCGGCGATCGACCAATCCTCTGCCAGCTTCACTTCATCCTTGCAGAGCTCGTTGACACTCGATCACTGACGAATACATGTTGGACGCCATTCCCTTTAAAAAAGAGTACTTTTGTATACATCAATAAATTGCGAAGCGTGCATGTCATCTGATCGGAAGGTTCCGTGAGGTTGTTGGCACATAGATGGGAGTTGTGAAAAACGTTTGTCATACAAAACGCGCGCTGTGAGAAAGTTCCTATCTCAGGAGGATGGCAGAGCACAAAATTCCACTCCAAGCAACTTTGTTCATAGCGAGAGGTCGAGTCATCCATCCGTCATACGCCGTGAAAAATAATCTCGTTTTTCATGGATAAAATTTTACGTACTTGGACGTTCTGGATTCGTTCCGATTTGCGCGTCGAGTGCGAAGAACATCTTGAAGCGACGAAGCTGCAAGAAATGAGAGGCGCGGCGGGAAATCTTCGAGCTGCAGCGCTTTTTCGTGAGCGTAACGATGGGACAACGATCGTTGTCGTCATGTCGATCTGGGATTCAATGGAGAGCATCTGCGCCTTTGCGGGGGGCGATCCAGCTCAACCATCCATTGACGCTGCTGATCTAGCGAAGATTTTCGACAGCGATCAGAAAGTCGGGCACTATCCAATGTCCGATTGTGTGCGCACACTGCTTCCACCTGAGTGGCAAGACGACGAGCTGTAGACGGCCAGCATGATGGAAAGAGGGTAGCGACGAAACAGTCTGCAACGCACATCGGTCCGATTCGAAAACAGTTGCCTGCTCCTGCCGAGCGACTACGACACCGAAAGGCCTTGAGCCTATGCGTGACCCTTCTTCGAATTCACCCGTCTGGGAATGTCAGTTTCTTGGTCCTAGATTCCGCCGTGGCTGGTTGTAACGGGGACGGCCGTCATTCTCGATTCGCCGGTAGACGGCGGCGTTAGCGGTATTTGTGCCTAGGAACTCAGCAGTACCTACGGCAATAATGGCCTTCTTGAACTCGGTGCCGACAGCGTTGTGACTGTCCGCGCGCATCTCGTCCCACCAGACCACGTTCTGGGCGAGCTGCTCGAGCGTAAATTGTTCACCGGGCGTAAGAGCTTCCACAAGCTGGACCGCAGATCGCACCGCATTGTTCATCTCGTCTTCCGTCGCGTTTGCGGCGTCATGTGCCAGTTGCGCTAGGATTGCCGAAAGCACATAGTTCTGCGCCGATAGACCTGCGAGTTGGGCTGCGCGCTCGATCTCAACTTTCAACTCCTCACCAATTACTACGTTCACGCGTTCCTTCCGTTGCCAACTTGGCGAGGATTTTGCTTCTCCCTAGCATCACTGTGCATCCCATAAACGGGTGTTGCACTTGAAAAAGTCGAGGCGTCCACGTCGTCAGCGCCGTGAGCGCGGCGAATGTCAGTCGCAATGGGGAGGTCAGCCGCGAACTTCGATTGGCGGAGGTTAGACCTCTGTCCTAAACTTTTCCGGAAGCAGGCGACGCGCGCTTGGTTTTGCAATCAAGGCATAGATCTTTCGAGCGTGCGCCGCAGTTCAAGCAGCGCGCTTTCCGATGTGTCCAACATGTATGCCATTTCTTCCGGGCTCAGCTCGGGAGATCCGGGCGGCGCACTAAGAAAGCGGTCCAGCTTCTCGCACGCCGCCTGCCAAGCGAGAGCTGCAGCCTTCTGGTCGAACGTCAGGTAAGGGTTCTTCTGCGGCATACGCGCATCGTAATCAGCGAAACGAGGGTTGCGAATCCTCCTAAAGCCAAGATGATCGGCGTCCACGGACGCGACGGTGGCGTTGGCAAAACTTTTGCGACCGCCTCTGCGTGGGCTTGAGGAAAGTCGCTCGGTTGAGCAGGAACATGGTTGCCCAGTTCACGGAGAGATTGATAAGCATCTGCGAGCGCCTCCCTCGCGCCGGAGTCACCATTGGCACACCGTTGCAGAGCGTCGGCGTATCGATCGGTGGCTGCGTGCCACTCCGCTTCGCTATGTGTTCCGAAGTTCATTGGGCCTCCGTTGAATTTGTTCATAGTTAAGCAAGATCCTTAGGTGTACACGCATGTAGGAAAAGGCATCTTAGGGTGGATCAGTGTTCGATGCCGCTTAGCTCGTAAAAAACCAAATTCGTGACCTTTGTCACGGCAGTTTTCAGCGCTTGCGTACGCCATCATTTCGGCTGTTCGTTCGATGTGGCGTAAGCAGATACCCGAATTCACAAGGAAGTCATAAAAGTATGACATCAGATTGCCTCCAAGAAATGGGAATGCTTCGCAATTGGCTAGCATTCAGTTCAAGGAGGTTAATGACTTATCCACAGATTTTTGCGATTGTCGCTCTCGCGGTTCTGGTTCTTGCACACTGCTGGCTTCAACGCCGCCAAGCACGGACGCTGGCCGCGCAGATGACTGAACGAGTCGATGAGTCTCAGTTCGCGTTGAAGGCACTGCGGCCGCGTGCAACTCGCTACTGAGCGCAGGCGCCGCGATCTGGCACCTCAACCAAGCGAAGGCGTCTCCCGCCGACGGCGAGTCGGTGACTTCTCGGCAGGCCGGCCGAGAGATGCCTACGAACTCCGGTCATGGGAATTGGCGGATAGAGGCTCGGTTCGGAGGGGCATGTCCCGCTCCTCCATCAGGGCGAGAACTCCCACGGGAATCGGCCGGCAACCACAGTTTGTTGCATGGGCAACGTGCCACGAAATTCGTTGGTCAGTCGTTGCAGACCGGGGCATGGGATGGGCCTCGTGCCAAACGCGATTCATCTTCCCTCCGGTACTATGGGGGCAGGCAGCAATATGACCATGCAGTCTAAGTCTTCTTGGCCGTGGCTGGCTTGATGATTGTTAACGCCGGCACTAGGCGCTCAGCGGCCCGGACACTCGATACGACCTGGATCAGGCCCAGCCAGAAAATCGGCGTGGCGTTGATTGTTGCAAACTGTGCTGCGGCCGTGCGAGACACGCGAGCAAGTGAGGGGTTGATGCGCCTGAGGTCGGCAGCGCCCAACTTGACCTTCGCTCGAAGCGTCGAAAGCCGGCTCTTTTTTTTCTGAGCAGCGATTTCAGCGCAACCGCTATTGCAACCGCCCTGGCTTGACCGTACGATTTGCCAGCCAAAGGAGAGCAGATGATGTATCGGCTTTTGTTTGCGTTTCTCTTCACTACCTCACCCGCAATAGCTGAAATCACCTGGGAGGTAGAAAACAGGTTCCCGCTGCTGCACGAGAAGGCGTTTCAGCGAATCGCGCAGCATATCGGAAGCGACGGCACAAACGTCGAAGCGCGCATCACGCGCTTGGCACTGAGAACCGAGGTGATGCACTTGGACCCGGCGACCCCGTCCAGGTGGAACGCAGACACAGAGGAATACACGGCAGAACTACTTTCGGACAAGGTGAAGCTCCTTGCCAGCTCCCAGCTGACCGGGAGCGGTTGCACGTGGTCGCTGCAAGAGGATGGGAGCGCTCCGCAAGAATGGCCCGACGAAGACTGCGCCAGGAGCCCTGCGCTTCCCGCAACGCTAAACAAGCGCTATCAGATTAGCGTGACTCGATTGGGCGATGGAGCCAAGGACCTAACGACCGCCTCTGTGCAGCCTAAAAGCCACTTGGTCGTCGCTCTCGGGGACTCATTTGCATCCGGGGAAGGCAATCCGGACTATCCGGCTGACCTCAGCCGTAGCATGAAGACGCCGCCGCGATACGACTGGGTCTTCACGCCGGATGACGCGAGCAAACGACTTCGGATGCAGCCCGCTCAGTGGCTCGACACCGCGTGCCACCGGTCACTTCTTTCGTGGCCTGCCCTCTACAGCTTGCGCGAGGCACTTTTGCACAAGGACACCGTGGTGCAGTTTGCTTCATTCGCATGTTCCGGAGCACAGGTCCTTGATGGCTTCTTGCTGCCCCAGAAAAACCCGCCGGGGCACATGAAATTTTCTCTCACTAGCAAGGCCCCCACTTATCTCCTCAAATCTCAGCAAAAAGCCATGGCAGAACTGCTTTGCCCAGGAGGAACGGGCACCCCCCCCGAAAAGGTGGCCGTGAGTTCCACTCTACGGGGACTCTATCTGAAGGATTACGGACTCAAGGACGATGCCGTCATAGAACGCTACGGGTGCAAGAACCCTCGGATTCCCGACGAAGTGCTTGTTCTCTTTGGTGGCAATGACGTCAAGTTCTCCGGCATTGTGAAGTGGGTGTTCCATCCCTTGCTTGCGGGGAAATGGCAGGAACTCTGGGCAAAGGTGCAAGAGGAGCTGACCAAGGAGATGAAGCCAGTTTCACCTGCCGAGGCAGCTCCATTCATCGAGGCACTTCCAGCAACTTACGCGCTGTTGAATGAAGGCCTTTCTCCGTTTCTCAAGGAAGTCGACCAGGTCGTTCGGCTAATGCAGTATCCTGACCCTGACCTCAGCGAATATACGGGGGCGGAGCGCGAAACTGAGCTCAAGGCTTGCAAGCTGAGGACCAGGGACGCAAACCGCGTCATCCAAAAGATGATTTCGGATGAACTCGGCAAGAAGGTATGGCTCGCAAGACATGACGGTGCCTGGTACGGGATATCCCAGAAGAATTTGCTCTCGCTGCGCGCATCCTTTGTAGAGCCTCTTCGAGCCAAACAGGCGAAGGCTGCCAGTGACCATTCGTGGCGCCTGGAAGATTCCCTGGAAGCATTTCGAGGGCGGGGAGTCTGCGCCGGCAGCCTCACCTGCGACACCGGCGAGTGCCCTACGCCCGATAAGGTCCGGTGGAACTGGACCGTCGGCGACGTGCAGCATCCGAAGTCTGGCTCCTGGGCGTTCATCGGGGACTTCGATGGATACGACCTGTCCCGAGCCAGGGGCTTGCGCTACGGCTACGATGCTCTGCTCATCGGCGCGCGACTTGATGAGACGGGAGACCGTGTGCTGTACGACTGGGTCACCAACATGGGACACCCGAGCGCAGCTGTTCACGCGGACATAGCCCGCAGGATGGCGAGCATCAGGCGGCCCACCCAAATCCGCCGAGAAGGCGCTGGGCAATGATGCCGCCCGCGCGCACGCGTTGGCCTAGTCGGTCCTCGGTGCGCGGTTGAGGACAGGACCGCGGCTTTGGGCCTGGCTGTCCCGCGCAGCTCCAGCGAGGCGATGACCGATACCTCGGCCGGTGGTCGAGTGCTGTATCTCTTTGATTTGCACTCCATTTTCTGGGTCGCGCTGTCTTTTTGGTGCGTTGCTCCGCTTCCCGTACCGGGGCCGCAAGGCGACTGCGGCCCCGTTGCTTCTTGGAGCCATAGCGCAACGGGGTATCGGCGTAGAAGGTGCAGTTCCGCAGATGACCGTCCGCTTTTCCGAGCCCGCTACGACCGCAAAGGGCCCGGGGCCACCTTAGCTACGATGGCTGGACTCGGCCAAAAGCAGACCTCCGATGACGACTCCCACCACAAGCTTTCCATGAAGAACATTCAGGTCATCGACGGCGCAGTGAACTGCGTCTACGACATCTTTGCAGCAACTGATGAGGAGTTCGCGCTCATCTTTCAGAATGGCCATGACATCGCGTTTATCGATGAGGTCTACGGGCGCGGGGTCGACGAAGCACCTCTCAACAGCGCGTTTGAGGCGATATGGACGCGCCGAGTGATCAAAGCCCAGGCGATGGGAATTCATGGCCAGCTTTTCTACCAACTCGAACAGAAAAAGCCGTTCTATCCGACCAGGCGCGACGAAGAAGCAGAGAACCCAGGCGGCTCCCGTCTTCGATAGAGTTCGCCCTCTGGCAGGAGGCGGCCAACTCCGGACATTCGCGAGCACAGTTCTATCGACGGTTGAGACGAGCCTGTGGCATGCCGAATCCTGAATCAACGACCACCCTGTGCGGAAAAGCCATGCCAATAAGAGCCATTCTTCGTGCCATCAAGTGGCTCGCGCTGGGTGCGATTGTGGTTTTCGTTGCCTATGCAGGGTTGTTCTACTGGCTTTTTCACGGCGGCGTCTTTGCAACCTCGAGATTCGATTCGACCGCTTGGTTCGCGCAACAGACGAACGAGTCCGATGCCTACTGCTATCGAGGCGGCATGGCAAAGCACATAAAAGATGAGATTCTTCGACCTGGGCTCAAGCGGGAAGACGTTGTTCGCCTTCTCGGTCAGCCTGATTCGGAGAATTCGCGAGAAATCCAATACGTGCTTGGCATGTGCAGTGGCCTCCGCATCGACTTCGACGGCTTGCATGTGTACTTCAATTCGAGGGGAGAACTGGAGCGCGTCGCCATACTTCAACACTGAGCCGAGTCGGCCCTTACGCCTTGCGATGACCAGGCTCCGTGATGGCTTTTGCGACCGAACGTCCGCAACTGCCTCGGGCGAGGATGTGCCACATGCGGCTGGTAGGCCAGAACCGGACGTTCGCCTATGCGGCAGAATTCGGCCAGAAGCGGTCGGTCGCAATCGTCTGCTCTCAGGTATGCTGATGGGCAATCGTCACGGAGCGCTATCAATGGATCGGGCCGCAGAACTGGACTTGTACTTCGAAAGAGTTGGGAGTGGCCGATACTCTGGCCAGTTCAGCAATGAGGTAAACCTGCTCGAACAGGTCCAGGCCCAGAAAACGACCGACCAGATGAGCGGACATCCCACAATTGAAGCGCTTGGCGGCTTCATCTTGGACGATTCTGAGACCAGCAATTTCCATGTTTTCGCGTCGAGATCGCCAATCGCCGGACAAGTGCTCTATCTCACCCACGACGGCGACACGCGAGTCGTTTTTGGGTCTCTTTTAGAGTTCGTCGATGCGGCAGAACAAGCAGTGGCGCAAGAGTGCTTCCTGAGTGAACTGCATCCCGTTCTCTCGCCTTTGTGCGAAGACCAGCGTGGGTTGGTCAACCTTATCGAGAGGCTCTGTGAAGACGACGGTGGCGAGGACATTGCAGTTCAATTGATCCCTAGTCTTGACCTCCACGACACCGAGTTTCTCGGGCGCCTCGTCGTGTCGGACAACTTTTTCTTGGCAGAGGCGATAGCTATCGAGATCAAGAAGCGGCCGAGGCTGGACTTGCTCCGCATCGCTGAGCAGTGCAGCGCACATCTTCATCCTCAGGCGGCAAGAGCAGGAGCCGCTGCTGTGAGTGCGATTCGTGCAGCTTGACGAACGATTGGTTTGCGCGCCGAAACTCATTTTGATGGGAGGACGGCTATGGGCCCAAACTCGCCGGCGATCTTATGGCAGGATTCGGCCAACAGCAGACGTTCACGAGCATGCGCTAGTGAAAGGGGTTCTTTAGAAACGCGAACCACATTCAAGGTTCACAGTACGGTGCGCGACCCAGAGGGGTCGCGTTTTTTTCTCACGGGTACCGTGTTGGAAGGTGCTATCCACGCTGGCATGACGCTGTCCGTAGACCTGAACGAGTGTGTCCGTGTATTTGCCGGTTCAAGTCGTCGGTGCTTTCAATCATGCCGGCCTCGAATTGGTCGCTCTGGCCGTGGACGTTGAAGGTGCTGACGAGGCAGACTTCTTGGAGCAGTTTGAATTCGCAGGCGAGAACTTTGTCGCCACGGGCTCCTGACGGCCACAACCAGACTATCGACTTGGCAGATTGCGGAAGCGAAACTCCACGATCGCGTCTCGAAATAGGTGCTGTGACTTCACTAGACGAATAGACAGAGAACTCAATGCTTAAATATCTCGCCAACCTTTTTCGTCGCAATGCTGAAGCGAGTCCTGATCAACTTTCCTCGACTCCTTCCGCGTTGAATGAGGTTGCAAGTATCGATAAAGGCGAGTCTGCCTCGATGCGAAGAGAAGACTTGATGCATTTCACGCGCCTGGTTACTGCGCACTTGGGCGACAGTGAAAGGCGTCGCCTCATGGATTTGATGCTTGCCAGCTTCGACCGGTATGGGAATTCATCGGAGGCGTTTGAGGAAATTGCCCTGGGCAAAGATGGTCAATCTTCCGGGCAATGGTTTGTTATCCAATGCGATTGGAAGGCGTCCGAGGAAGTGGAGTGGCAGGTCGCTGAGGTTACGACTAGTTTCGGCATTCCTGAACGATGGAGTTGGGGCGTAGACGATGAAAAGGCCCGAACCGTGCCTGGCGGCCTTCGCGATGTTGCGAATTGGGCCGCGCCCCTGGGTTTCGAGATGCTCCACATTGACGTCGACAGCGACACCTACTTCGCCGTTCTGATCAAACGGGACGACGCTGAAGGGGCATACCAAGCCGCACTTTCTGCTGGGTTGAAAGTGCTCAGAACACCCGAATTCGAGCTGTCTCATGCGTAGCGATCGCAACAATGATCAACTGTCGCACCAACGCAAGAACCCCCATTTCAGAATCGGCGATTGACTGAAGAAGCGGCATTCGGCCAGAACCGGACCTTCCAGCGAACCTCCTAATGACCGTCGAAAACACCTCAATTGTTGACGCCGTAGGCACTGACAAGGAGACCGGCGAAGTCCGGTTGAGCATCTTCGACCACCTGCCTCGGGACACAGAACACCTCGGTCTCCTGCAGGAAAAAATCAACGTGTACCTCGGCTTCATCGAGTCCGGTGAAATCTATGCTTCATACCCAAACGCCAAAGGCCGTCCGCTGGTCATCGATGTGTACACGAGGTTCCGCCCAACCGTGAAGGCCGAACGCTTCCTAAGGCAGGCCGAGGGTGTCGTCGCGAACTACGGAGCGTCCTTGCGTCAGGCACCGTCCACGGGCGGCTACGCCGATGATTCTGCGTAGCGGTTCACCGGCTACAGTCGTCCACAACCAGCCGTTCCGTTTCAAGGCAGAATTCGCCCGATAGCAGTCATACAAGGCAACGCAAGAAGCGACGCCAGTTCACCAGGAGCGCGGATGGCAGTCGGAGTAACGGTGGGTTCAATCACGGACGAGCTCGGCGCACCGTCGTTTGTGCACTCGTTCTTCTCAACCATCAGCGCGCATTGCGAACCGACCGGCTGGGGCCTCCGCTTCCCCCACCTGATGAACGAGCTCTACCAAGGTCGCTTGGCTCATGGGAATGCGTTGCTCGCGCTCGCGGAGCTGCAGCAGGCAAAAGCGACCCTGAGTAATTTGCCTCCTGCGGATGTGGTGTGGGACATCGAGAATCGCCAGTCCAAACCGCCCTGGGGCGACAACATCGCGCCGCATATCACTAGTCTTGGCAATTACTTCGTGTCGAGCACCGGACGCGACGTGTTCCAAATACTTGAGGAGGCCCTGGAGGCATCTGCCGAAGAACGGCGGGATGCGGTTCTCCGGTGACGGGCTTCAGGCGGCCAAAATCAGCCATTTGGCTGTTCACCTAAATGACCCCGCAACCCTTGGTCGAGAGCAGGGAGTTGTCAGTTTGCGCGTTTCGCTGCCCGCCAGCCTGCTCCAAGCACTCTACAAACCCGTCGAAGGCGTCCAACAAGGGCTGGAACCGCGCCGCACCGCCTTCCAATTGGCACAAGGCGTAGCAGGTCGCCTCCAGCGTGGAAAGTTGGTCAGGCCCATGGGCTTTGCGGATACGGTAGTGCGAAGGCGGCAGGTTGCGCAGGGCCAAGCGCGGCAACTGTTGCAGTAGCGGGCTTTGGTAGAGCATCTTTCGGCTTTTGCGCCAGGTGCCGTCCAGCACGACCAGGCGCAGGCGCGACGGGGCTTGTGGCCACTCGGGCGGTAGCGGGGCCGGGACCCGCAGGTCCGGGGCGGTATCTTGCAGACTGTCCGGGTACAGCAGCAGCGTGTGCTTGTCGTCCACCGGCCAAACCGGCGCGGCAAATGCCTCACCCACCACCAAGCGGCAGTGCGCCAAGCTGAGATGCAGCAGGCGGGCACTGCCTTTGGCCTGGTGTACCTCCAGCGGGTGCTGCAGCACCACTACCTCCACCGCGTGGGCGGTGAGCGCGACCCAGCGGCAAATGCAGGCGCTGAGCGGGCGCAGGCACGCGGTGCACTGGGGGCGTGCGACGAAAGCGGCGGACATGGCTGAATTTTATTCAGCGTGCCTGGCTAGACAATGCGTGGAAGGAGATGTCTCTCAGCTTTGGCGCTAAGACCGGCAGCTTTGGACAAAGTCGGAAGACCGCTTCGGGCCCAAAGTTGACATTAGGCGAGTCCGGAAGCAGACGTTGGTAGAACTACGATTCAAAGGGACTAACCAGCGGCTTCGCCAGTAGCCCGGCAGTGTTAATTGCCAGTGCGAACGCATTCGTCGCCGCATAGGTGTAGCTCGACTCGTTGGAGTCGATCTCATGGTGCGAACCACCCACCACTCGAATATGCGTGTGACGAAGCTCATACCCGTCGAGAGCCGAGCCTTCTCGAAACCAAGCTTGAATTCCGTTAAACGTCGCTTGTTGAAACATCGATGGAATCTGCGATTCAGGCACTTCCCACGAATAGGTCGCGCTGGGCGTATCGGAAGCTTCAATAGTGAGGACGACTTCACCGAAGTGGTGACGACCGCCTCGTTGCCGAACGAATCGACCTTCAACGGTAATCGCGCTTGTGAACCGTAAATCTTTCATCAGACGAAGCGTTTTAGTTAGGAAGCGGGAAGTCGGCTCTTCGCCGATTTCGGCAGTCTTCAATCATCGCCGTACTCTGCAGCATCAGCGTCGATGACCTGCTGAAGCGCGACAACGGACGGGTGCTCTTGCATCGACGGATACTCGTTCGGTCGGCTATGCGGCACCTTTGCCCAGTCAAGGTGAACGGTCGCCAGCGTGCCATCAGGGCAGCTAACGAGGACATCATCCGTGTCCACCCGACGAGCCATGACCTCGGCATGCCTGCCCCACAAAGGGTGTCCGTCGGCCAGCTCCCGTTCTAACTGACGCTGAAGTGCAGGAAGGTCGAGCGAAGGGGTCAACTGCCTCCAGGGCAGCCGCCAGTTCAAGCTCTCAACGGTGATGGTCATAAATTGAGGGCGCTGCTGGAACGTCTGGTTCTGGCCGGCTGCGGCCTGTTAGCCGGTCGGCATCTAGGCGACATTGTTGTCGAGATAGGTGACTGCGCGCGCCGATAGTGACAGCGGCTCTGGACCGCCGCCCTCAAGGAAGTCGGTCATACGTCCCACTGGCCAAGAATGAGAACTACCACCCACAAGCTCAACCTCGTGTTCATCACCACGGTAGTCATGCCAGTAGCGAGCGACCAACCTATCGCCCTTGAATATGGAGTATTCGTAACGGCCGAAAGACTTACGAAGCGACGAATCCTGCTCAACTCTGTAGGTCATGCAATGCTCATTCTTTAATGTCTGCTTCTGGCCGAATTCTGCCGCACGGGCGACTGTCCGGTTCTGGCCGTTCGCGGCACTCGCTCAGGGCGAATGCTGCTTCAGCACGGTTGGTTCAACAAAAGAATCCAACCATAGCTGGACTAGGTAGTGATCTTTGCCTTCCAGGCCGTCGGTCGAAAGCGTACCCAGACCAGACGATGACAGCCTGACGCGGTAGGTGCCCGGCTCCAGTGGAAAGCGTCTGGCGTCAGGGAAATAGGCGGTACAGCCTGCTACGACGAGAGTCCCCGTCGAAACAAGCACCGAGCCTTCAACAACATGGTCGAACGTCGTGAAGTCTCGCGAAGGCGCTACTTCAAGAAGTTCAAGCGTGACAGGCACGTCCATGTTGCGAACGGTGCCGATGCCGACCGTCCCATCAGCGACCGCGAACATGCGCTCCGTCGCGATCTGGTCCCAAGCATCGCCCAGGTTTCCGTCTGCCGCCTCATCCTGAAGATAGAACTGGAAATAGTCCGCGAAGATTTCGAGGTTGTAGGATTTCATCGGATGTCCACTGTTGGCCGAGTGCAGTCCTACAAAATAGGTAGAAAGCCGCCGGCGATAAGGCGTGCCCCATCAAATACCGGCGTCTGACCTTCAAACTGCATTCGCGGATCGCTCGTCACCTTCGCCATTCCCGCGTCCCTTGCGGCCTTGTCCGGCCACTCGACCCACGACATCACTACGGTTTCGTTCTCCGTTGCACCGGCTGCTACGAAGAAGCTGCTGTATGCCGATTCGTCACGACGAGCCGTCTCGCCATGATAAGTGGATGCCTCAGGGCCCCCCTCATCCAACCAACACTCCACGCTGCGGAGTGCGCCGTGTTCTTTCACCACCTCGGCGGACAGCTCGGCCATCTTCTTGTAAGCCGCTTTGTTTGCCCGGAGCACAGGTACAAGAAAACAGTCGACGTATTTCAATTGAGATACCCCTTGTTGTCCCAATATTGACGAGTGCAACGACCACTTCTGGCCGAATCCTGCCACAGGATCGCCTGCATGTCTGGGCCCAAAGCCCGTCGACCTCGTGCGAATGTCAGCTTCTTTTGCTCAGAATTCCTGTGCTCCGCGCCAAAAGGAAAAAAACTGTGGGCCAAAAAATGGTGTTAACGAGATCGTGCAAGCTCGCTGCCCAACGCCAATAACCCAAACTCAAAACATCATCCCTCATGTCGAGGAATTCTGCTGTAACAGCCACAGCGAAAACCATGGACCAGGGAAGCCATGACGCTATTTGCTTGCGCGTGATTGCCGCCACGATCAAAAATACTGAAAGACCAGCATAAAGGTGTAACGCATCTTTTGATAGCCCGGTGGCTGAGACGATGACAAGCTTACTGGCCTGAACTAATGAAGTTTCCATGGATAATTTAAATCTCAGTGTCCGCTTGTGGCCGAATGCAGCCACCGAACTAGGCTTGCAGCAGCGACATAGCTTACCCGGCGGACCTGGTTGTCTCAGACCTGAATGCTCTGTCTTAGACACCTTGGCGAGGAGCATCAGTGCTGAGGCGGCGTTTGGCGGGGGCGCGCTTCTTCGCTTGTGGCTGGCGACGGCTGCCAGCGATCTCAGATCGACCCGCAGTACTTGCGGACGTGGCTGCTGAAGGACGAGAGCTACTTTCGGAAGGTCGACACCTGGTCGAGCAGCGAGACGGCGAGGTAATCTTACTGCTGGGCATTGTGCGCAACGGCCGCGCACTGTTAGCGCCGCACAGATGGCGTCAAAGTCGGGCGACTTCTGATGAGCTCTATCCGCACGCACGCTGTCGTCGCTTGTGCGGCTTATTTGGGCGCCCAGGTTGGCGTCGCTGGAGGCGGTCCTCGAGAGTGCAAGCAGCGCGCTTTCCGTTGTGTCCAATAGGTATGCCATTTCTTCCGGGCTCAGCTTGGGAGATCCGGGCGGCGCACGAAGAAAGCCGTCTAGCTTCCCGCACGCCGCCTGCCAAGCGAGAGCTGCAGCCTTCTGGTCGACGTCAGGTAAGGGTTCTTCTGCGGCATACGCGCATCGTAATCAGCGAAACGAGGGTTGCGAATCCTCCTAAAGCCAAGACGATCGGCGTCCACGGACGCGAAGGTGGCGTTGGCAAAACTCTTGCGACTGCCTCTGCGTGGGCCTGAGAAAACTCGCTCGCCGGAGGAGCCGGAACATGGTTGCCCAGTTCACGGAGAGATTGATAAGCATCTGCGAGCGCCTCCCTCGCGCCGGAGTCACCATTGGCACACCGTTGCAGAGCGTCGGCGTATCGGTCGGTGGCTGCGTGCCACTCCGCTTCGCTATGTGTTCCGAAGTTCATTGGGCCTCCGTTGAATTTGTTCATAGTTAAGCAAGATCCTTAGGTGTACACGCATGTAGGAAAAGGCATCTTAGGGTGGATCAGTGTTCGATGCCGCTTAGCTCGCAAAAAACCAAATTCGTGACCTTTGTCACGGCATTTTTCAGCGCTTGCGTACGCCATCATTTCGGCTGTTCGTTCGATGTGGCGTAAGCAGATACCCGAATTCCCAAGGAAGTCACAAAGGGACGCCAACAGATTGACTTCAGAAGTGCGAATGCTTCGCAATTGAATATCATGAGGTCAAGGAGGTCGGATGACCTATCCGCAGATCTTTGCGTTATTCGCTTTCGCAGTCCTAATGCTTGCGAACTACTAGCTTCGCCAGCGCCACTTCCGTTCTATCGCCGCCCTGATCACCGAGCGAGTCGGCGCGCCTCGATCGGCGCTGAGCGATTGCCAAAGTGGAAGCCCTGATCGCGCACTGCTTCTCACCAACCCCTGGCGCTCCGGAGTGGGGGCTTCTTTTTGCGTTGTGGCTTGGCTCGCCTCCAAACTCAGGTGGGCCTCATCTTGCGCATCACCTAACGCCCCGCCGAGGCCGGCAACGGGTACTCCTGAGGAGTGCCATTCCAAATGCTGCGGCAGGTCTCCGACATCTGATCGTTGCGATCTGGTCAAGAGGGGCTGAGCTCGCGCTTGCATTGCAGCTGCACACCGCATGCGTCGACCCACTCGGCCAGCGTGGAGCGCGAGAGCGCCATGCCGATACGGGGGGCAGTGGTCGGCATACTTGGGCACCACCGCTTGCGCCAGAAGGCCTGCGGTCGGGATGCCCTTGCCGATCGCTTATGCCGGCACGGATGCCTGCACCAGGGTCTTGCACTTGGCGCAACCACACCTGCCGTAGATGTGGCGCTCCACGTTGAGCACGCCCGGCGTGTAGCCGAGCTGCTCGCTCAGGTCCTCGCCGACGTGTGAGTCCTCAGCGCAGGCCGTTGACCTCGACCACGACGCGACGATCGGGCTGAAGGCAGGCGATCAGTGCCGGGGTCGGCGTGTTGCCTCGGCAATCCTCGGGGCGGGTGACGGGTGCCGACTCGCCCTTTCCTGTGACTCTCAACTTCTCCGGCGCGAGGCGACCCTGGGCCACGAAATAGTGCTTGACCGCCTCGGCGCGACGCAGCGAAAGCGTCTGGTTGTAGGCGGCGGATCCGAGTCGATCGGTGTGGCCTTCGATGGCGATCGCATCGAACTGCAGGCCACCCAGTTGTGCCACGAAGCCGTCGAGCGCGCTTCGACCTTCGGGGCGGAGGGTTGCCGCGTCGAAAGCAAAAAGCGAATCGGCCGAGAAGCTC
>NZ_JBPJZF010000023.1:0-1056 GCF_051216515.1 Variovorax frigidus | reverse complement strand
GCGGGTGTAGCTCAATGGCAGAGCTGTTGCTTCCCAACGCATGCCTTCGGGCCGACGATTCGACTCGTCATCACATGCTCCGCATGTGAACTCATCTCACCGTCGAAACCTCCCTCACCTCGTCCATTTCGGGGACCAGTACCGTGTCCTGTCAAGACCTCATCTGAAGGTCCTCATCGTCATCGATACACGTCGATCCCGAACCTCGTCATCACCAGTTTTCACGGTGGGTCGGTAGACCACGTGGGTCAGTGATTTTTTACCGTGGGTCCACCGGTTAAATCGACGTTTGCCACTCCCAAACCTCCAGTCATAGGGGGCTATGCCGGGAGAAAATTCAATCCCAATTCAGCTTCAGTAAATGTTGTATATGGGAGGAGGAGCGTAACTTTTACTGAGCTACCCCTGTGATTCTCTTACCCCAATTCGTCAAAAAATAATTGAGGTGAAAACCTGCAAGGTTATCGCCTCAAGTCGCGTCAGCGGATCCATGTGCCTTCCTTGACCTCAAATCGAAGGAAATGCATTAGGGGAACGTTCTGCTGGGGCCTCGGGATGTGATCACGCTGCCACAGGTCGCTCGGAGCCGTTGCCTGCGGTGCCTGTTTGGCAGATCGTAGGCACGGTGGCAGGCGGCTTATGCCTGGGATCGCCGACGTGCGAACAGCTCACGGATCGATGCCATTGGAGCACGCTCGGTCGGTTTCGATCGCTTCTGATCACTCTCGATCACACCGGGTGGCTTCACCTGCACTCGGTACTCGATCAGGACGACCTGTTCCTGTTTGGCGTTGTCGAAGCCTTGCTTGATGACCCTGACGGTCGATCTTGTGCGGTTGGTGAAACCGAACATCGTGTCGAGCAACGCTCGCAGTCGGTTCCAGGGTGTGGTGTTCTCGTTCATGTCGTATCGCCTCCTGGCTGTATTTATCGACATGACCACCGTGTTCTGACCTCCGACCTTCCCCGAGAGTCGTCCCAGTCACACCCCGCTCCCTCACCTCCCGCAGATTCCGTCGCCTCCCAAGCCTAGATCAGGAGCTTTGAGAGAAACGC
>NZ_JBPJZF010000022.1:0-1324 GCF_051216515.1 Variovorax frigidus | reverse complement strand
CCGCCGAAGTCGAGCTTCACGCCCGCTTCGTACTGTTTCGACACATAGGGCGCGAAGGTCTGGCCCGAGTTCACCGAACCCATCGTCGCCGTCGGCCCCTGCTGCAGGCCTTCGATGTAGTTGCCATAGACCGAGACATGCTCGCTGGCCCGGACGATCAGGCCCACGCCTGGCGTGGTGGCCGACTTGTCGTAGCTGGAGGTGGTGGCGCCCGTCGTCGCGCTGTAGTTGGCCGACTTGACGTTCTGCTGCCGCACGCCCAGCGTGAGCTGCACCTGCTCGTCGAACATCGACAAGGTGTCCGCAACCGCCACGCCGCCGTTGTCGGTCGAGCCGGTCTTCGGCACGTCGTCCGGGCCGCGCAGGCCGGTGGTGCTCGGCTCGGCGACGAACACCGGCGTGTAGATGTTGGTCACGGTCTGGGCCAGCGTGCTCAGCAGGATGCCGTTGCGCACCCGAAGGCTCGAGGCCGAGACGGTCCAGCGGTGCTGCACCGGCCCGGTGTCGAAACGCCCGCGCAGACCGACCTCGGCCGTCGAGCTGTTTCTGAAGAGCGGCCAGTACACCTGGTTCTGGGTCAGCCGTCCGGCAGACGATTGCAAGAACGAATTCGCGAAAAGCTCGTCCTCCACCATATGCGACGCACCGATCGCAGCGAAGGCGGTGAGGTCCGGCGCGAGGTCGATCTCACCGCGCACCACCGCTGTCTGCGACGTGGTGTTGTCGTAGGACCAGGGCTGCTGCCAGCTGCGGCCGGATTTCGGTGGGGCCGGGATGGCGATGCCGGCCGCCACGTAGGTGGTGCGATCGGGCGTATTGCTCTCGTTGCGCCGCGCGCCCAGGTCGGCCGACAGGCGCACCCTGTCGCCGCGGTAGTCGAGCGCCAACGCGCCCATGGCCACCTTCTTCTTCTGTCGATCGGTGGCGGTGTCGCCATCGCTGTGGACGCCGTTGAAACGGACGCCCAGGCGGTTGTCTTCCCCGAAGCGGCGGCCGATGTCCGCCTGCACGCCGAACTGCGAATCCGACACGAAGCCCGTGGTCAGCCGTGTCAGCGGGGCATCCCCCGCCCGCTTGGGCACCTGGTTGATGCTGCCGCCCACGCCGCCGATGGGCCCCAGTCCATTCAGCAAGGCGTTGGCGCCCGAGAGCAATTCCACACGCTCCAGCGACTCGATGCCCGGCGACATGAGCCCGTAAAGACCGCCATAGGCCGCGTCGAGCGCCTTGACCTTGTTGCCGCGCACGACGAAATCGGTCATCGCGTCGTTGCCCGGATAGATCGCACGGAACGACGGGTTGTTGTCCGCCACGTCGGTGATGG
>NZ_JBPJZF010000021.1:0-2011 GCF_051216515.1 Variovorax frigidus | reverse complement strand
GACGACTACAGGGGGTGGTTGGTGTCGCATCGTGCTCATCGAACCACCTCACCGAATCGACTCCAGCCCGGCATTGCACCGGGCCGCTATCCAGTTCAGGGACCGAAGATCTTCCGAACGATCGACGGTCCGAGCAGTCCCGTCAGAAACGGATGGCGCTCGACGATCTTCTTACCTTGTGCATACGCGCTGGACTCCTCGACCCTGTCGCCAAGCTCTTGCAGACCGTCGAGAAGCGCCCGTTGACGGTCGTCCTCGCGCTCCATCCGCCGGCTGTCGGCCTTGACGACGGCGTCGATCCCTTGCCTGATCGACCACTCGGCTTCCATCTCGACCTTGGTCTGGTCTGAGACGAGGCGATCGAACTCAGGATGGTCCCGGCCATGGTTCCGCTGGACATGCTCCTCGGCTTTCTTCTTGGCCTCCTCTGTATAGCCCTCCTCCATCTCCTCGTAATCCATCAGGTAGTTGAGCCGCTCCTCATAGAGATCGAACTCCTTGTTCGACATCTTGTAGCCCTTCACCAACTCGACGAGTTCCGGGTACGTTTGGCACATCATGACCGCCTGCTGGAACGGCACGCCGTTAATCATGTTCATTTCGCGGTTCCCACATCAGTGATTCGGTTTTTCACGATCGGATTCATCGGGTCCATCGAACACACCACCACGCGAGATACCGACTTGAACTCGCCACCGAGTACGAGCGGTTGCCTCTTCTTCTGCCCGGGCTGCAGCCCTGCAAGGTCAGTGATCGCGTAGTTGGTCAGTTCCGCACCGTCTTTGTTGTAGCCCCACGCACGCGGGTAACCAGACAGGACTCGTTGTGTCGTGTTCTCGAAGGTGCAGTACGGGTTGACTGACTCGACCTTGCAGTCGGACATGCGAAGTGGTTCCGGACACATCGCGATCTCGTAGTTCGGCTTGGACGCTTGGAAGCACCCTGCAAGCATGAGGACGCTGACGGCGGATGCCACAGCACAGATAGTTCTCTTGGAAATGATGTTCTCCTCGATTCGTTGACTTGAAGATGAGTTCGACCCGAGGGTGACCCTCGCGTCAAAGCCGCGACCTACTGGTTGCGATGCCGTTCAAGCAGCCGGCTCCCTCACTTTCCCGGCGTTCTTCGATACATTCAACGACAATCGCGGTACATGGACCGTGGCCTCATATGCATCATATCCGTAACGATCAAGGGGTGCCCAACCTCTCCAGTCACCGTCAAGATCCACAGCTCGTGGCCCTTGGCATGGCTATCCGGCGCTTGCGTCAGGCGAACGAGATCTCGCAGGAAAAACTCGCCCTGACGGCTGAACTCGACCGAAGCTATGTCGGACGTGTGGAGCGAGGAGACAACAACGTGGCGATGCTCACTTTGTCTCGGATCGCAGCGGCGCTGGGCGTCACGATGAGCGAGCTGCTAGTCGAAGCAGGTCTGTAGAGCGGATAGCGTCAGGTCTTCATTCGGAGCAGCAAGTGGAAACTTCCCCGTGGACAAGCCTCGAGATCGCAAAACTAGCGATCTCAACCCTCACCCCCCTACTCGTCTTGGTCCTCGGCATACGGATCAACAACTCCGTGAAGGCGTCAGAGCGGTCAAGCAGCCTTCGAAGTGACATTTACAAAGCGGTCGGCGGTGATTTGAACGACATCTATTCCTATCTGGCATTCGTCGGAGGATGGAAGCACCTCACGCCAGCGCAGGTGATCAAGCGGAAGCGAGCTGTCGATAAGGCGATGTACACGTACAAACCCTTCTTCTCGCAAGAATTGTTTTCGACCTACGATCGTTTCATGCATGAAGCGTTTGCACCATTCGGTGGCGCAGGGGAAGATGCTCGAATCCGAAGCGACATCTCGACGGAGGATGGCAACAGAAGGCTGTACGCGAAATCTTGGCTTCCTGTCTGGGACGATTGCTTCACACAAGAATGCAATAAGTTTGAACAGCGAAAGGCCTACGATCAGTTTCTCAAGCAGCTAGCTCGTGACTTAAAGGTCTAGGACTGGAG
>NZ_JBPJZF010000020.1:0-2017 GCF_051216515.1 Variovorax frigidus | reverse complement strand
CCAGCTGTATGCGACCAACACCGAACTGAGCAACGTGGGCTCGGTGGTGAACAACATCAGCAACGGTGGTGGCATCAAGTACTTCAAGGCGAACTCGACGCTGGCAGACAGCCAGGCGCAAGGGCTGGACAGCGTGGCCATCGGGCCGAACGCGGTGGCCAAGAACGCGAGCGATGTGGCATTGGGCAATGGCTCGGTCACGGACGCCGCAGTGGCGACGACCGGTGCCACGATCAACAACAAGGCCGTGACCTTTGCCGGCAACGCACCGACCAGCACGGTCAGCGTGGGTTTGGTGGGTGCGGAACGCACCATCACCAACGTGGCCGCAGGCCGCCTGAGTGGTACCAGCACGGACGCCGTCAACGGCAGCCAGCTGTACGCGACCAACACGGAGCTGAGTAACGTGGGCTCGGTGGTGAACAACATCAGCAATGGTGGCGGCATCAAGTACTTCAAGGCGAACTCGACGCTGGCAGACAGCCAGGCCCAGGGGCTGGACAGTGTGGCCATCGGCCCGAACGCGGTGGCCAAGAACGCGAGCGACGTGGCGCTGGGCAACGGCTCGGTCACGGACACCGCAGTGGCCACGACCGGCGCGACCATCAACAACAAGGCGGTGACCTTCGCCGGCAACGCACCGACCAGCACGGTCAGCGTGGGCTCGGTGGGCGCAGAGCGCACTATCACCAATGTGGCTGCAGGCCAGTTGAGCGCCAGCAGCACGGACGCCGTCAACGGCAGCCAGCTGTACGCGACCAATACGGAGCTGAGCAACGTGGGTTCGGTGGTGAACAACATCAGCAACGGTGGCGGCATCAAGTATTTCCGCGCCAATTCCACCGGTGCGGACAGCCTGGCGCAGGCGCTGGAGAGTGTGGCCATCGGCCCTAACGCAGTGGCGAAGAATGTGGGTGATGTGGCCCTGGGCAGTGGCTCGGTCACGGACACCGCGGTGGCTACGACCGGTGCGACCATCAACAACAAGGCAGTGACCTTCGCGGGCAACGCACCGACCAGCACGGTCAGCGTGGGGTCGGTGGGAGCGGAACGCACCATCACCAACGTGGCCGCAGGCCGCCTGAGTGGTACCAGCACGGACGCCGTCAACGGCAGCCAGCTGTATGCGACCAACACGGAGCTGAGCAACGTGGGCTCCGTGGTGAACAACATCAGCAACGGTGGTGGCATCAAGTACTTCAAGGCGAACTCGACGCTGGCGGACAGCCAGGCGCAAGGCCTGGACAGCGTGGCCATCGGCCCGAATGCGGTGGCCAAGAACGCGAGCGACGTGGCGCTGGGCAACGGCTCGGTCACGGACACCGCAGTGGCGACTGCGGGTGCGACCATCAACAGCAAGGCCGTGACCTTCGCTGGCAGCGCGCCAACCAGCACGGTCAGTGTCGGTGCAGCAGGTGCAGAGCGGACCATCACCAACGTGGCCGCAGGCCGCTTGAGTGGAACCAGCACCGATGCAGTCAATGGCAGCCAGCTGTATGCGACCAACACCGAACTGAGCAACGTGGGCTCGGTGGTGAACAACATCAGCAATGGTGGTGGCATCAAGTACTTCAAGGCGAACTCGACGCTGGCAGATAGCCAGGCGCAAGGCCTGGACAGCGTGGCGATCGGGCCGAACGCCGTGGCCAAGAACGCGAGCGACGTGGCATTGGGCGACGCCTCGGTCACGGACACCGCAGTGGCGACCGCGGGTGCGACGATCAATAACAAGGCCGTGACCTTCGCCGGCAACGCGCCGACCAGCACGGTCAGCGTGGGGTCGGTGGGCGCAGAACGCACCATCACCAACGTGGCCGCAGGCCGCCTGAGTGGAACGAGCACCGATGCAGTCAACGGCAGCCAGCTGTACGCGACCAACACGGAGCTGAGCAACGTGGGTTCGGTGGTGAACAACATCAGCAATGGTGGTGGCATCAAGTACTTCAAGGCGAACTCGACGCAGCCGGACGCCAGTGCAACGGGCACGGACAGCGTGGCCATCGGGCAGAGGTCCGTG